>CAVOQR010000001.1:0-71842 GCA_963698425.1 uncultured Gammaproteobacteria bacterium
AACCCTACATCTGCGCCTGGATATAGTTCTTGAGACCCGCTTTTTCTATCAGCGTGAGCTGGGCTTCCAGCCAATCCACGTGCTCCTCCTCTGAGACGAGGATTGCGTCGAAGACATCTCGGCTGCCGTAGTCGCTTTGGGCCTCACAGTAGGCGATCGCGGCTTTCAAGTCGGGAATTGCGTCCATTTCTAACTGAAGGTCACATTCCAGCATCTCCTTGACGTCTTCCCCTATGCGAAGTTTGCCGAGGCTCTGCAAATTCGGCAGGCCCTCGAGAAAGAGGATGCGCTCGATAAGCTGGTCGGCATGCTTCATCTCATCGATGGACTCTTCGTGCTGCTTGTCAGCGAGCTTGTTGATACCCCAATCCTTCAACATGCGTGAGTGCAGGAAATACTGGTTTATGGCCGTAAGCTCATTTCTCAGGATCTTGTTGAGGTGTTCAATGACCGTCGCGTCGCCTTGCATGTTGTGCTCTCCGTTGGGGCTTCTAATATCGGTGCGCAATGATAGCAGGATGCGCTGACAAGAAGATCGCGTTGATTGCCCGGACAGACCCAGGCTCGCGATCATGCGCCGCAAAAAAAAGCCCCGCTAGCCGGGGCTTTTCTGAGTGACGGGCAGGGCGACTTGTCGCTCTCGAAGAATCTCCATCGCTGCGTGCTTGCAGCTGCCGCAATTGCTGCCGAGACCAAGCTCGTTCTGCAGGTGCCACAGGTTGCTGGCGCCGTTCTCGGCGGCGGCTCTTACCTGCTTATCAGTAATGGCGTTGCATATACAGATGTACACAGTCACGAGGTCCTCTATAGCTTGTGTACGATATAAACGCAAATGAGAATCATTGTCAACAACTCGAAGTGAGAATTGTGATGCCCGTTCGATGTGCCTGCCAGAGCCGCATTGCCGACGCGTGCACCGCATGGCATCGGAGCCAATGACGAACGGCGCTCGATCACACTGAGCATGTGACCGAGACCCTGCGCCAACGCCAACTTCATGGCATCATTGCCGGATGCCTGAAGAAAGCCGCAAGTTACTCATCGTCGAGGACGACCCTGGCCTCCTGAAGCAGCTGAAATGGTGCTTCGAGGGCTATGACGTTTACACGGCTGAGGATCGCCAGTCGGCCATTGCCGAATTGCGCCGCCACGAGCCCACGGTCGTGCTCCAGGACCTCGGCTTGCCGCCGAAGCCTGAGGGCGTTGAGGAGGGCCTTGCGACGCTCTCAGAGACTCTCAAGCTGGCTCCGCGCACCAAGGTGATCGTTGTCACCGGTAACGGCGACCAGGAGAACGCACTGACCGCCGTCGCGCAGGGCGCCTACGATTTCTACCAGAAGCCGGTCGATACCGACACGCTGAAGCTGCTGGTCGATCGCGCGTTCAATATCGCCGAGCTCGAGAACGAAAACCGCCGACTGCAGAGCCAGTCTCACAGCTCGCCGCTGGATGGCATCGTTGCCTCCTGCGACGGCATGCTGGCGGTTTGCCGCATGATCGAGAAAGTGGCGCCGACCGACGTTACCACCCTGTTGCTGGGCGAGAGCGGCACCGGCAAGGAACTGCTGGCGCGAGCGCTGCACCGGCTCAGCCCGCGCAGTGAGAAGAACTTCGTTGCCATCAACTGCGCCGCTATCCCTGAGAACCTGCTCGAATCCGAGCTGTTTGGTCACGAGAAGGGCTCCTTCACGGGCGCCCACAAACAGACCATCGGTAAAGTCGAACTGGCCAGCGGTGGCACCTTGTTTCTCGACGAGATCGGCGACATGCCGATGTCGCTGCAGTCGAAACTGCTGCGCTTCCTGCAGGAACGCGTCATCGAACGCGTTGGCGGCAGGCAGGAGATCCCGGTTGACGTGCGCGTCGTGTGCGCGACCAACCAGAATCCCGAAGGGCTCATCAAGGAAGGCCTGTTCCGCGAAGACCTCTACTATCGCGTCAGCGAGATCACGATCAACATCCCGCCGTTCCGGGAGCGCGAGGAGGGCCGCCTGATTCTCGCCAGAACGCTGCTGCAGAAATTCTGCGAGTTGCAGAAACGTGCCCTCAACGGCTTCACCGAGGACGCGATGGAGGCGATCGAGGCCTACAAGTGGCCCGGCAACGTGCGCGAACTCGAGAACAAGATCAAAGGCGCTGTCATCATGGCCGATGGCAAGCTGGTCAGCGCTGCAGACATGGGCCTGACCGCCGCCGAGGACGAGGGCGCTTCGCTAAACCTTCGCGAGGTACGCGCCGAGGCCGAATCAAAAGCGATCCGCGTTGCCCTCACCAAGAGCTACGGCAATATCTCGAAAGCGGCAGAGATGCTGGGGATTACCCGACCGACGCTCTACGACCTGCTCAGCAAATACGGCGTCAGCGCCGAAGGCTATTCGAAGAAAGCGGTTTCCTAGCCGATTTCCAGCCGTTTCTTAGCCGCGGGCTTTAGTGGCTATTGCCATAGCCAATGCTAAGGGTGCCTGTCGAGGGGCTTTTTAGCGCGTATCGCCGACGCCAGCGATAAAAAGCCCCTCGACAGGCACCAATCCAAGCCTATGGGGATTTTCCAGCGGGATTCACACTAGCGGGGGACTTACTAGAGGGGCTTACTAGGGGGGTACTAGAGCGGCTTACCAGGGGCTTACTAGCGGGACTTGAACGAGTCCGGGTTCAGCTCGTGCCGCGCCAGCAACTTGTAGAAATCGGTGCGATTGCGCTTCGCGAGTCGCGCCGCCTGGCTGACATTGCCCTGCGTGATCTGCAGGATCTGTGACAGGTAATTGCGCGTGAATTCTTCGCGCGCATCCGAAAACGACGCCAGTTTGCCGGCATGTTCGCCGAGCGACTGTTGCACCAGCTCAGCGCTGATCACAGGTGAGCGCGACAGCGCGATGTTCTGCCTGACGACATTGAACAGTTGTCGGATATTGCCCGGCCACTCGGCCGTCACCAGCATCTCAACCGCCTCGGGGGCGTAAACCTTGCGCTCCTGGCCGGCTTCCTTGGCGATGACCTGCAGGAAGTGCGCAACCAGCAACGGAATGTCTTCGCGGCGGTCGTCTAGCGACGGCAGCTTTATATTGACAACATTCAGGCGGTAATAGAGATCCTCGCGGAATTTGCCCTGGGTCATCAGCTCCTGCAGATCTCTGTGCGTCGCCGAGATTACGCGCACGTCGATGTGGATGGCGTCAGTGCCGCCGACCGGCCGCACCTGGTGTTCCTGCAACACGCGCAGCAGCTTCACCTGCAGGCGCATGGGCATATCACCAATCTCATCCAGCAGCAGGGTGCCGCCTTCAGCTGACTGGAACAGCCCCTTGTGGTCGCGAGTAGCGCCGGTAAAGGCACCTTTCTGATGGCCGAACAGTTCCGATTCCAGCAGGTTCTCGGCCATGGCTGAGCAGTTAATGGCAACGAACGGCTTGCCGCGACGGTCACTGGCGTCATGTATTGCCTGTGCGAGCAATTCCTTGCCGGTGCCTGACTCGCCGTTGATCAGAACCCGGGCATCCGTCGCAGCGACCATCTTGGCCTGCTGCAGGATCTCTTTCATCGACTGGTTGCGCGTAATGATCGCGCTCGCCCAGCCATCGTCGACGTCGGCCGTGCCCGAGACTTTCAGCGCACGCTCCACCGTGGTCATCAGCTCATCTTTGTCGATGGGCTTGGTGAGGAAGCCAAATGCGCCGCTCTGTGTCGCCGTCACCGCGTCCGGAATCGTGCCGTGTGCAGTGACGATGACGACGCGAAGTCCCGGTGAGCGCGTCTGCAGCTCCTTCAGGAGCCCGATACCGTCCATCTTGTCCATCCGCAGGTCGGTGATGACCAGGTCCGGACTGAAGCGATTCAGTACGCCCAGCGCCTTGTGCGCGGATTCCACGGCTTCGACTTCGTAACCTTCGGCGCGCAGTCGAATACTCAGCAGGCGCAATAGTCCGGGATCGTCATCGACGAGCAGGATCTTGCCTTTGCCTGGGGATTTTTTGTTGGCCATCGGTTAATTATGAACCAGATACCGAAGTCATGCGACTGCAGCTATTCCTGTTCGCGGATCGAGCGCTCGATGCTGGTGATGGCGTCGAGTTTCTCTTCTGCCTCGGCGAGTTCTTTCTTCAGCCGCCGGTTTTCGGATTCTACGGTGGCAAGCCGTGTGCTCACCGCCTGTTGCTCGGACTGCTGCTGTCGCGAGCTTGCTGAACGCAGGCGATTCGTTTCGGACTCGACCACCATCAGCTCTTCCACGTGTTTGAGCTGGATCATGGCCAGCGACATTTCGGCCGGCGTGAGCAACTCGGTCTGGATCAGCAGCTCGCGCAGCATGCTCTGGGCGCGCTCGGGGTCGCTCTCCGAGTGCCCCGGCGTCGCCAGTACCAGCGCAAAACGCAGTTCCGTTGACGGCCCCGGCGTCAGCTTGGCGGCACTTTCGGCGTCGAGGAAGATTTCCGCCTGCGTTGCCGGGTCGCCCGTTGCGAGTCGGTACAACTCGTCCAGGTAGACCTCGGCCTCAGGGGCACCAAGAATAACCGGGCCGTCGTTGCCACCCGAATCCTTGCCCGCGAGCCAGCTCTTGGTTTGCGAGCAACCGGCAAGCATTGCCAGCGCGACGCTTGCCGCGGCGACCTTTGTCAGACCTGTTGTGAAGCTGCCTTTAGCCATTTGCTGCCATCTTTTGTTGCGCGACCCTGCGTTTTTGCGGGATATGTACGCGGAAATGTGCCCCGGAGAATTCCTCCGAGTTCACCAGTTCTACCGAGCCTTCATGGGCCTGGATACACTCCAGGACCACTGACAATCCAATACCTGTGCCGGCCACCTGTCCACCCTGTTCGCGGCGACCCTGGAAAAATGCCTCGAAAATCAGCGGGCTTTCTTCTTCCGGTATGCCGGGACCGGTATCGCCAAACTCGATGACGAAGCTCTTGCCGGATTCATACGCTCGAATCGTTATATAGCCACCTTTCGGTGTAAATTTCACGGCATTCGATAGCAGATTATCAAGCACAACGCGGATCTTGTCGCGATCTGCGTTCACAATAATGTCATCAACTTCGAGCTTAAGTTGAATATGTGCGGCTTTCAAAGCCAGTCTTTGCGCCTTTGCCACGAATATGACCAGTTGTCGCAATGGAAAATCTGACAATGTGAGTACTTCGCTCTTGGTTTGCCAGGCCGAGAAACTCAACAGGTTTTCGATAAGCTGCTGCAGCTTGAGGCCATTCATGCGCAGGATGTCCGTGACTTCTCGCTGCGGTTGCTGCAGCTCGCCGACCGAGCCGTCGAGCAGCAATTCGGTGCCTTCGCGAATATTGGCCAGCGGCGTCTTCAGCTCGTGCGACATGTGCCGCAGGAACTTGTTCTTCTCCTGGGCCAGCTCCAGCAGGCGTATGCGCAGCCACTCCAGTTGCCGCCCGAGGCGCTCAAGGTCGGTTGGCCCCTTGACCTTGATCGGCTTGGAGAAGCCGCTTTCGCCAAGCTGGCCGATCGCGCCGTCAAGCTGCCGGATCGGGCGCGACACCAGCACGATAAAGAAGATCACCAGCACGATCGTGGCTGGTATGAGTAACGCAACCTGCCACGCGGACACCTGTTGCGCCCGGCGTGCGGTTGCCTGCAGCTCGAGCAGTTCGTTGTCCACGTACGCCGAGACGACGCCTGTGAGGTTCGAAACCCGTCCGCGAATAGGCGTGAAGGTCGCGATAGCGGCGGACGCCTGTTCCTCGTTGTAGTTGTCGCTGCCGAGCGTCTCGACGATAAATCTCGAGCCGCTGCTAATGGACTCGGCCAGCGGCGTCGCGCCGGCCTTCTCGGTAAGCATGCTCATTTCCGCGAGCAGCGTTTCCAGTGCCACGAGGTCCTGCTGCAACAGATTCAGCAAATCCGGGCTTTTCAGGACCTGGTACTGCCGTGCCACGCGATCCAGCGAGCCGACCATCTCGGCCAGCCTGCGATTGTCTTCGGCGGCTTTCACGCCGGTGAAGACCAGTTGCTCGCTCTGTTCCGCGACCCGATCGAGGCTCACGATTGCCCAGATCACCGCCAGCAGCAGTGGCACAGCCACGATGCTGAAACCGACCAGAATCAGTCCATTTAGCGATCGTGGGCGGGGGAATTTCAAAAATAGGCTCCGGGGTCCCTGGCAGCTATTTTGCGCTCCCAGGCAAGTGCAGTGCTTACGATTGTATCGAGATTATCAAACTGTGGCGTCCAGCCCAGCACGTCGCGGACTCTGTCGGCGACCGCGATCAGCTCCGGCGGGTCGCCGGCTCGACGGGCCTCTTCGCTGATAACCAGCGGCGCCTCGTTTGCTGCCGCGACCGCGGACAACACCTCGCGAACGCTGTAGCCCTTGCCATAGCCGCAGTTCAGCACTGTCGAATCACCACCGTTGCGCAAATAACGCAGCGCATCGAGGTGTGCCGCAGCCAGGTCCTCGACGTGAATATAGTCGCGCAGGCCGGTGCCGTCGGGTGTCGGGAAATCGGTGCCGAAAATACTCACCTTGTCGCGCTTGCCGGTGGCGGCCTCGCAGGCGACCTTCACCAGCAACGTCGCTTTGGGCGTTGACTGACCGATGACGCCGCCTGGATCGCATCCCGCCACATTGAAGTAACGCAGGGCGACATAGCGCGGCCCGCCGGCGAATGCGAGGTCCCTGAGCATCCACTCGGTCATCAGTTTGGACGTGCCATAGGGGTTGATGGGTTGGGTCGGTGAATCTTCTGCCGCCCTGCCACCCTCCGGGATGCCGTACACGGCGGCGGTTGATGAGAACACGATGTGCGCCACGCCATGCCGGTTGGCCGCCTCCAGGAGGGTCCTGCTGCTGGAGGTATTGTTGCGGTAGTACTTCAGCGGATCGGATACCGATTCAGGCACCACCGTGTGGGCGGCGAAGTGCATCACCGTGTCGATGTCATGGCTGGAAAAGACATTGTCGAGCAGCGCCGCGTCACCCGTATCGCCGACGATCAGCTCGCCGGCCGTTACCGCCTGCTGAAACCCTGTCGAGAGGTTATCGAGCGTGATGACGTCCTCGCCGCACGCACCCAGCTGCCGTACGACGTGGCTGCCGATATAGCCGGCGCCGCCTGTAACCAGAATCTTTTTGTTGCTCATGCCAGAATTCTTTCCTGTATCCGGAACTGTGAACCTTGCTGTGGTTCAAACAATTGAGTTTAGCAATACTGGACGCCGTGCAACGGACCTGTATCGCACTTGAGGGTGTGACGTTGTGGTCCGGTTCAGTCTGTACCGCTACAATAACCCACCATTTGCAGCAATCTTCGCCTGGGAGTCGAGATTGAGCTTATTAGCAAGAACAGCTTGCCTCGCAGCCGTGCTCGCGTCACTTACCGCCTGTGGTGGAGGCGGCGGCGGCGGTAGCGGCGGAGGCACGACGCCACCGCCGACTGGCGGCTCTCCGGTGCAGGTTTCGGGCACGCTTTCCTATGAGTTCCCGCCGCCCAACCCGGGTTGCAATGGGCTGAATTTCTCGGCGACGCTCACGCGCCCGATTCGCGGAGCGACGGTACAGTTGCTGCGCGACTCGGACGGCTCCGTGCAGGCGTCGACAACAGCGAGCGACAGCGGCAGTTATGCGTTCGCCGAGCGTGGCTGCGAATACCAACTTCCGGATCCGCGTGCTGGCCGAACTGAAGAAGAGCGGTGCTTCGCCGACCTGGGATGTCGAGGTTCGTGACAACGTTGATACCAGTGCCAATCCCGAGCCGCTGACCAGCCGGCCGCAGTATGCGCTTGATGGAGCGACGTTCAATACTGGGTCCAGCAACCGGACGGTCAATCTCACCGCTGAGACTGGCTGGACCGGCGCGAGCTACGGCTCGGATCGCGCCGCGGCACCGTTCGCGATTCTCGATGTCGCCTATACCGGTATGCAGTACGTGCTGCAGGGCGAGCCGAATCTCGACTTTCCCGAGCTCGACATTTACTGGAGCGTCAACAACAAAGTGGCGCCTGATTTCGATATCGACAATGGTGAGGCTCCGGTCTCGTACTACAGTAACGACCCGGATGAAGACGGCATCGTCAATCGGTCAATGGTGTTGCAGGGTGATGCTGTTGCTGACACTGAAGAATTTGATGATCATGTAGTGCTGCATGAGTGGGGTCACTATTTTCACAATTTTACCGGTCGTTCCGATTCTATCGGCGGCAGCCATGCGCTCGGCGAGCGCATAGACGCGCGACTTGCGTGGGGTGAGGGCTGGCCGACGGCGTTCGCATCGGTCGTGTTCGATGAGCCGCAATACTGCGACACGTTTCGTCCCGCCAGTTCGGGCTTTGGCATCAATGCCGAGTCGGACATTTACGGCAAACGTGGCTGGTACAACGAAGTCGACGTCATCACCTTCCTGTACGATTTGCTGGACGATAACCCCGATGGCAATGACAGCCTGTCACTGGGCTGGGAGTCGGTGCACGGCACGATGACGGACGCACTTGTTGCGACGGAGGCTTTCGTCACGGTGCACTCCTTCGCCGCCGAGCTGCGGCCGTCGCTGTCTCCGGCAGAACAGGCCGCTCTTGATACGCTGCTGGAGGACAGGGACATCAACTCTGCTGGTCTCGACATCTGGGGCAGCACTGAGGACAACGATGCGAACGATGCCGGTTCTGCCGAGGTCCTGCCCATTTACACGGATATCCAGCCCAACGGCACGCCGCTGAATATTTGCACGACCAGTGAATTTGATAATGGCAGGGACGGCAACAACGTCGGCGAGTATCGCTACCTGCGCCTGGAGATTACAGATCCGCGCCCGTATCGTTTCGAAGTCACGACGGTCGGCGTGGGAGAGCTGCAAACGCCGCCATCGACGCCTGCACCTGGGTTCGATTGCGTCGCGCTGTTTGAGGCGAATCCCGACGATCCGCTGACGCATACCTACAGCGATCCCGACTTCGGTTTGTTCCTCAAAGAGGAGCAGGTGTGGGGCGGCTATTCCTGCAACGCAAATTCCGAAATCACGGTATCCAACGAACTGCTCGAAGGCACGTACGTCATGGACGTGAATGACTACCGGCATGCTGATGATGATACGGTAGGTCCGTACCCGGAACGGGTCTGCTACGACATTACAGTGACGCCCAATTAACGGCACAGGTAACGACAAATGAAACAGATTCCTCTATTCGCGGCCATTACACTCGGACTTGCCACGCTGCCGGCATGCGGCAACGGGGACGTTGAGGAAGCGGCAGTCAGCTCGCAACAGTCAGCCCAGCAGAGTGACGCCGCGACGCCTGTGAAGCCAGAGTACAAGCAGCAGGGCCAGGGCGTGAAGATCGGTGCGCCGTTCCAGTTTGACTACAAGATTGTTGGCACGCCCGTCATCGGTTACCCGTTGCCGATCGAACTTAACGTCAGGTCGACACTGGGCGACGAGCCGATCACGGTCAGCTATGCAATCAACGACACAACGGCGCTGGCATTTCCGGATGCACAGCCGGCCAGCGTCAACGTGTCACCGCTCGACGGGCAGGATTTCATTTCACAAATGGTGACCGTCGTGCCGCAGCGCGAGGGCCGGCTGTACCTGAATGTCTCCGCGTCGGTTGAGACCGAGGAAGGCTCGCGATCCATGGTCATGGCGTTGCCGATACAGGTCGGCAAGGGCGGCAGGGTGGACCTGCAAGAGAATGGCGAGCTGAGTAAAGACGAGCAGGGCGAATCGATTCGTGTCCTGCCGGCGAAGACCAACTAGCGCCAAAAAGCGGCCCGCAGGCCCGGATTGCGGTCGTTTTGACGTATCCGGGAATAATTTCCCAAAATAGATTTCAAAACTGAATCTGCATCACAGTCGTGGCCGGCTGTTGCGATTATTGTTCAAAGGCTTACGTTCGCATTGGATGGGACTGGTCAGCCTATGAACCAGGAGCTTAGGGAAAAGATCAAAGCTGCAACCGAGGAATCCGGGATAACCAAGCTGGATTTCCTGGAGCTGTTGCAGCTTATTGATAAGCATTACGACCGGATGGAAGCCACCATCACGCAGTCGTTGCAGAGCAATGCGCCCATCGAAGCCATATTTGACAGTGTTACGGATGCTCTTCTGTCCGTCGGTGACAACGGTGTCATCCGCAACTGCAACCAGGTCTGTGAGAATTACTTCGGCGCACCGCGAGAGAAACTGGTTGGCTCGCCGCTTGCGAACCTGATTCCCGACTTGCAGGGCAAGAAGCTAAAGAAATTCCTCGAACCGTTCCTGACCAGCCTTGGAGACACCAGTCTCAAAATCGCCAGTGGCGAGATTGAAGCCGAACGCAAGAACGGCGAACGCTTCGACGTCGAGATCAACGCCAGCAAGCTGGTCGTTACGGCAGGCAACGTATTCGTGATCAGCCTGCGCGACATTACGGCGCGCAAAGTGGCCGAAGCCACGCTGAAGGAAAACGAAGAACGCTACCGTGCTCTCGTCGAACATGCGCCGGACGCCATCGTTGTCCTCGATGTCGACGAGAGTAAATTCGTCGATGCCAATGACAAGGCCTGCGAACTCTTCAACCTGTCGCGGCAGCGCTTGCTGCTGGTTGGTCCCGAGGCGATGAGTCCGGAGAAGCAGCCTGACGGCACACCATCATTTGGCATTCGTCGCGGTCTCGTCGATCGCGCGCTTGCCGGCGAACATCCGACATTCGAGTGGCTGCACAAGGACTCCAGTGGCAGGGAGTTTCCGTGCGAGGTCCGCTTCAGCCGTTTACCGGCCGGTGACCGCAGGCTCATTCGCGTCAGCATCACAGACATTACCGAACGCAAGCGTGACGAAACGCTGTCGTACGCACAAAACAAGATTCTCGAGATGATTGCGGCGAATACGCCGCACGAACAAACGCTGCGCGCCATCTGCCGGTTTTCCGACAGGGTCAGTGACGGTTTTCGCTGCGCCATCATGGAGCTCGATACGAAGTCGCAGACGCTGTCAGTTGCCCTTGCACCCAGGCTGCCGGATGAATTCAAGATCGGACTGGACTTTGTGCCGGTAGGCCCCGAGAGCATTACCTGCGGCGCTGCCGTGCATCATGAGCACGACGCAATTTCGGTTGACCTGGTGGGCGCACCTGTTTGGCAGGGCTTCAGGAAGCTCGCGGAAAAGCACGAGCTTGCGGCCGTGTGGTCGTTCCTTGTATACGGCGCTGCCGGACGAGTGGTGGGCACGCTGGACGTCTACTGTAATGAGGCACGGGCACCGGATACGCACGAACTCGATACGCTGAGCCGCATGGCGCGGCTTGCGGGCATCGCCATTCGCCGACAAATGGACGAGCAGAAGCTGCGTAGCAGCGAAGCGCGCTACCGCGGCCTGTTCGAAAACACCGTCGATGGCGTCTACATCGCGACTCGCGAGGGCGACATCATCACGGTCAACCCGGCGCTGGTGCACATGCTTGGCTATGACAGTGCAGATGATCTGAAGTCCATCGGACGAACAACCATGCTGTACGTCAACCCGATCGATCGCGAGCGGGTATTTGCCAGGCTCGAGGCACAAGGGTTCGTCAAGAATTTTGAGTACCGGCTGCGACGCAAGGATGGCAGCGAGATTGTCGTGCTGGAGAATTCGCGTGCGGTTCATGATGACGCTGGCAAGGTCATTGCTCACGAGGGCACGATTACCGATATCACCGAGCGCAAGCGCGCAGAAACACAGGTGTTTGAGGAGAAGGAGCGCGCCCAGGTCACCTTGCAGTCGATCGGCGATGGTGTCATCACGACCGACGCCAATGGCAATGTCGACTACATAAATCCGGTCGCGCAGGATCTCACCGGGTGGGATATGCGCAGTGCCCGCGGTAAGCCGGCATCCGACATCATGATGCTGGTTAATGAACACACGCGAGCGACGGTGGAAAGCCCGGTTATTCGCTGCCTCAAGGAAGGCCGGATGATCACGTTGCCGAAGAACACGGTCCTGATTACGAAAGACAGCGAGGAAGTGCCAATCCAGGACTCTGCCGCGCCTATCCGCGACCGCATCGGTAACGTCATTGGCTCGGTCATGGTATTCCATGATGTCAGCAAAGAGTCGCGCATGTTCCGTCAGCTCAGTTACCAGGCATCGCACGACACATTGACCGGTTTGATCAACCGGCGCGAATTCGAAAATCGTATTGAAGTGTCACTCGACCATATCCGCGGCAATGCAGAAGAGACGCATGCATTGCTGTACATCGATCTGGACCAGTTCAAGGTCGTCAACGATACGTTTGGCCATGTCGCGGGCGACGCGCTGTTGCGCCATGTGTCGGAGATCATCCAGTCGAAGATCCGTGTGAGTGACGTGCTATCCCGTCTCGGTGGTGATGAGTTCGGCATTCTCCTGGAGCGTTGCTCCGACGAACGTGCAGTCGAGGTTGCCGAGGAAATTCGCAGCGCCATCGAGGGCTACCGCTTCGAGTGGCAGGATTCGTTCACGACCATCCGCTGCTCGATTGGTGTGGTTATCGTAACCAGTGAGAACGCAGCCGCCGCAGACCTCATGAGTGCCGCGGATGTCGCGTGCTATTCCGCGAAGGACATGGGTCGCAACCAGATTCACTTGTACCGCGACAGCGATGCGTCGCTGCGTCATGAAGAAATGAAGTGGGTGTCGCGTATCACGAGTGCGGTCGAAGACGGTCGCTTCGAGTTGTTCTATCAGCCGATCATTGGCATCGGCGATGCAGACGGCAAACACCGTGGACATTACGAACTGTTGTTGCGCATGCGTGACGAGAAGGGCGTCTTGATCAGTCCGGACCAGTTCATACCGGCCGCGGAACGCTACAACCTGATGTCGACCCTGGATCGCTGGGTGATTCATGAGGCGCTGTCGCAGCTTGCCGATCGCACCGACGAGGGCGAGGCGCGCTATACACTGGCAATCAACCTGTCGGGCACGTCACTGAGCGAGGATCGCTTTCTCGATTTCGTCATCGATGAGCTGAAAACGCAAAAATTGCCCGCCGGTGCGATCTGCTTCGAGATCACGGAAACCGCTGCGATATCGAATCTGTCGCGTGTCGTATATTTCATGCAAACGCTGAAAAAACTTGGCTGCAAGTTCTCTCTGGACGATTTTGGCAGCGGCCTGTCATCCTTTACGTATCTCAAGAACCTGCCGGTCGACTACCTCAAGATCGACGGGCAGTTCATCAGCCATGTTGCCGAGGACGCCGTGGATGAGAGCATGGTGAAGGCCATCCGCGAGGTCGGGCATGCAATGGGCATCGAGACCATAGCCGAACGCGTCGAGTCCAGGGAGGTGCTGGACAAGCTGGGTTCGCTGGGCGTTGAGTTCGCGCAGGGCTACTACATCGCGCGGCCGGAATCGGTGCAGTCATTCGCGCCCTGGGGCGACGAGAAAGAGGGCCAGTTGCTGGCCTGAGCGCAATCCACGGCATCCGCAACTTGTACCGTAGTCGTGTTCGGGTAAACTGCTGCGATGGCCACCGGTAACAAGAACGAGCATCCCAACAAGCTGTTGTCGGCCAGTGAGCCACGACCGTTCCGCTTGATGAACCATCTATCCGAGGCGCCGATCCTGCTGAATTGTGAGCATGCGAGCCGTCGCTTCCCGGCATCGCTGGGCGATATGGGCCTCGACCCGTTCGCACGTCGTTGCCACCTGGCAGTGGATATCGGTGCCGGCGCTTTGACCGAGTCGCTTGCCGAGAGCCTTGGCGTCACAGCGATTCTCGCCAATTACTCGCGCCTGATCGTGGACTGCAATCGCGAGCTAATGGACCCGACAGCGTTCCTTGAGTATGGCGACGGCATCATCGTGCCGGGCAATCGCAACCTGCATCAGAAAGAGAAGGATGAGCGTGCCGAGGCCATCTACTGGCCTTACCATAACGCCGTCGATGCACAGATCGCGAGACTGAAAACTATTGGGCCACCGCCGGTGTTTATCGCCATCCACAGCTTCACGCCCGTCCTGAACGGCGAGGCGCGACCCTGGCAAATGGGCGTGTTGTGGGACAAGGATGAGGAAATGCGCACTATTTTTCTCGAAGTCCTGCGCGACGCGGGTTACTACGTCGGCGACAACGAACCGTATTCGGGCAAAGCGCCCATGGACTTCACCATTGACCACCACGCAGAGGCGAGGGGATTGCGCCATATCGGCATTGAAATCCGTCAGGACATGGTGGACAGCAAAGAGGGCGTCGCGGAGGTAGCGGCGGTCATGCACAAGCTGATCGAGTCGATCCCGGAGCGTATAGGTATAGCCAGGCAACGCGAGTCAGCATAAGAAGAACAACACTGCTACAGGAGAGCAGGGAATGGCAAACGGCGAACCGGCATTCACACTCGGTGTGGAAGAGGAATACCTACTGGTCGACAAAGAGTCGCGCTCACTCATCATCGATCCCCCCGAAGACCTTATGGCGGAAGCCGAAGAACGCTGCGGCTCGCAGGTCACGACTGAGTTGCTGCGTTCGCAGATTGAGATCGGCACCAAGGTCTGCAAAAACGTACAGGAAGTACGCGAAGAGCTGCGTTGCCTTCGCCGCAGCGTTATCGACGTTGCAGCCAAGCACAATATCGCGCCGATTGCGGCCTCGACGCACCCATTCGCACACTGGGCGGAGCAGAAGCAAACCGAGAAGGTTCGCTACCAGGAGCTCACCGTGGAGATGCAGGCAGCAGCAAGGCGGCTGGTGATTTGCGGCATGCATGTTCATGTCGGCATCGAGAACGACGAACTGCGCATCGACCTGATGAATCAGTTGTCGTACTTCCTGCCGCACATGCTGGCATTGTCCTGTTCCTCCCCTTTCTGGATGGGGCGCGACACCGGGCTGAAGAGCTACCGCCTGACGATCTTCGACTCATTGCCGCGCACCGGTCTGCCGGAACGATTCAGCAGCTGGGCCGAGTACGAGCGGCACGTCAAGATCATGATTGATGCCGGACTCATCGAAGACTCGACGAGAATCTGGTGGGACCTGCGGCCCAGTGCCCGTTTTCCCACGCTCGAGACGCGGGTCATGGATGTGTGCACGCGCCTGAATGACACCATCGCACTGACCGCGTTGTTGTCCTGCATCATGCGCATGCTGTGGCGCCTGCGAATGAAGAATCAGCGCTGGCGCATTTATACGCCCATGTTGATCCGCGAGAACCGCTGGCGTGCGATGCGCTACAGTTTTGATGAGGGCCTGGTCGACCTGGCGAAAGGCAGAATTGTGCCGTTCGCCGATCTGATCGATGAACTGCTTTCGCTGGTCGCCGAAGACGCCGAAGCGCTCGGCTGCACGGAGGAGCTGGGTGCGGTTCGCAACATCATGCAACGCGGCACCAGTGCTCACCGTCAGCTCAAAGACTATGAGCTGGAGCGGGCTGCCGGGGCCAGCCAGGAAGAGGCTCTGAAGTCTGTGGTGGACACGCTGATCGCAGATACGGCCATTGGTGTCTGAATCGTGAGCTGCGTCACACTTCGACGCACGGAATGCGCACCACGTCATATTATGTAGAGCGACTCCGCTATAGCATTAGCGGATGTCTGAAGTCCTGACAAATTATCTGCCGTTCCTGCTCGGGTTCTCTGCGTTCGCGTATACGTGTCTGGCTGTGTACATCGCGCAGACGTCAGACCAGAGCAGCAAGAACGTCATCAGCTTCTTCGTGTTGCTTATTGGTGTGATGGTCGGCGGCTCAGCTTTCTCCTACGGCGCCGTCGATGCAAATACCTATGGGCTCGGCCGTGTGCTGAGTTTTTTTGCAGCGAGCTTTCTGCCGCTGACGTTCTACTACATCTACCGGCAATTCACGGTCGGCGTGCCCAATTCGCTGTTCCTCGCCGTGCTGTCGATCATACCGGTCGCGACAACTGCGCTGGCGATAACAAACCCGATGCACGGCATGCTGTGGAGCATCGAGGTGTCGACTTCCGGTCTGCAGGTATCCAGCCTGACCGAGCACTGGTGGTTCATGCGCGTGCATGCACCGTTTGCTTATGGCCTGTTTGGTTACTCCGCGCTGGCATTGATACTGCGTCTGCCTACACTGGCTGCAGCACACCGCAAGACGATAGTCATACTGGTTGGTTGTGCGATCATGCCGTACGCCGTCGCATTTTCGAATGCTTTCCTCGGTATCGGCGATCAGGAATTTCCGTTCACGTCGACGTCGCTGACCATGCTGTTCCCGTTGTACGTGTACGCAACGGTGACCATGAAGGTCTACGACTTCAACCCGCTGGAATACAAAACGCTATTCAATCACGTGCGCGATCCCATCATCGTGCTGGACAACGAGCAGATCATCATCTGTGCCAACAATGCCGCAGAAGAGTTGCTCGGTGCGCCCGAGAATGAACTGGTTGGACGCGCGCTGTGGCAGGACTTTCCTGCGGCGCAGGAAATATTGCAGCAGGCGCAGGAACTTGATCTGACGCAAACACTGCGCCTGAACCAGAAAGCGATCTTCGAAGTCAGCGTCGCGCCGCTGACCGGACAGCGCGGGCAGCAGCTGGGCATGGTCGTCGTTTGCCGTGATGTTACGGAGCGGCGCAATGCGCAGACAAAACTGGCGGAAAGCGAACACCTCGTAAGAACGCTGATCGAAACGTCCTCGAACGGCATCCTGAGATTTTCCCGGGATAGCGACGAACGAAAGCATGGTTTCCGCTGTGTCTTCTCCAACAGGGCGGCCGAATCGTTCCTTGCGGACAGCCGCGGCACGCTGGTTGGCATGCCGATGCGCAAGCTGGATGCAATCGAACCCGACAAGCTCATCAAGCACTTCGAAAACCCCGAAACCGCCGATTCCGGCATCAGCTTCGAGACCTGCACGCAGATGGGCGGTAAAGAAGTCTGGCTACGCGTTGTCGGTGAGCCGGTCGGCGACGACTTTTCGGTTACGGTCATCGACGTTACACAACGCAAGCGCAATGAAGACAAGATGCTTGCAGACGCACTGCGTGACCCGCTGACCGGGGTACTGAATCGCCGCGGCTTCGAGCAGGAAGGGCAGGCGTGCACGCGCGAGCAGGAGACCGGCGCGGTACTGTACCTGGATCTCAACGGCTTCAAGTCTATTAACGATCGTTTCGGCCACCAGGCGGGTGACGCTCTGCTGAAGGCGTTCGGTCACCGGCTCGAATTCTGCCTGCGCAGCGAAGACGTCCTCGGTCGGCTCGGTGGCGACGAGTTCGTCATTGTGCTCCCCGGCGTCAGTG
The DNA here is from genome assembly GCA_963698425.1 of uncultured Gammaproteobacteria bacterium. GTDB lineage: Bacteria > Pseudomonadota > Gammaproteobacteria > Steroidobacterales > Woeseiaceae > UBA1847. The sequence continues at coordinate 17,172 of CAVOQR010000001.1, forward strand.
TCGAGGATGCCAAGCATGTTGCCGAGCGGCTGGTGAAAACCGCGTCTGATGCTTACATCATCCAGGGTAAAGAAATTACCTGTACCGCAAGCGTTGGAATCGCCCTGATGCCGAAGCACGGCCAGGACCTCTGGCACCTTGTCAGTGTCGCCGACCAGGCGATGTACAACGCCAAGGCGATGGGCGAAGAGCAGGCCGCGAACGATCGCGCTGCCTACGTTGAGGCAGCAATCGCGTCGTAGCAGAAATCTGTTAGGATTTCGCAATGAACATTCTCGTCCTTTGCACCGGCAATTCCTGCCGCAGTATTCTCGCCGAAGCCCTCATCAATGATCTTGGCGGCGAGCGTTTTCAGGCATTCAGCGCAGGCAGCAATCCTACCGGTGTCGTGAACGCCGGCGCGTTGCAGAAACTGCAGGCAGAAGGCCACTCGATCGATGGCCTTTCCTCAAAATCATGGGACAGGTTCAGCGGCGCCGAGGCGCCGTTGATCGATCTCGTCATTACGGTCTGTGACAATGCCGCGGGCGAGTCGTGCCCGCTATGGCGCGGTGCGCCGTTGACGGTTCACTGGGGCATTCCCGATCCGGCGGACGCGCCAGCGGAGGAACTCGCTGCCGCATTCGATCGCGCCTATGCACAGCTGCACACGCGCATTCAGGCGCTTACCGAATTGCCGGTGGAAAGTATGGACGCCCGACAACTCGAAGATGCTCTGCACCGCATCCACGATGCGGCGGGCTAGGGCACAGGAATAAAGCGCAGCTCGACTTCCGAGGTTTCGACCTTGTCGAGGATCAGCAGGTCCAGCACGTCGCCAAGAACGACATCAATGGGGACGGGGCCTTCGAGGATGGTCGTCCTGTCACCGAACGGTGTGATGTACAGATCGTACTGGCCCGTTGCAAGAAACAGCTGCTCGTCCGCTCCGAGACCCACTCCGGAGCGACTCGGGAACTCTTCGTCAATCAGCGTGCCAGACTCGACTGCATAGATGTCGAGGAAGCCGAAGTTGGTTGCCGTATGCAGAAATTGCACTCTTGCTGCATTCGATATCGAGCGCCGATCCGGTGTGCTGGAAAGAACGGTGTAGGTACCGTCCGCGCCGACTAACACGTTCTCAACGCGCACGGATGCCGTCAGCAGAATGGCCGTTTGTGCGAGGATGTTGCCGCTGTTGCCGGCTTCCGTGTACGTAATCGTGCGCGTTCCCCCGTCGTCGGGCAGATCGTCTGTGACATCACCGAACGCATGGCCCTCAAGCACCGGGTCCAGCAGCTCGTCGTCGATATAGACGTCGGTAGCAGGTGCATCAAGCGCCGCATTGATATAGCGGCTGGTGGACTGTTCGCTCGGGTTCGGATAGTTGACCGCCCCGCCGCCGGCAAAGATGCCTTTGACAGACAATGGGCCGATGTCATTTTCATCGCCATCGAACGGCGCAATGACGACGTCTGAACGCTCGGTGTAAGTGATGGGCACAGACTGGTAGAGGATGTCGCCCGCGTCGCCAGCGGCAGTCAGGGTGATGACGTAGCTGCCTGGCTCGAAACTGACCGGGTCGGAAATGTTACCGAACGTCAGGCTTGCGTGGATTGCACCAAGATCAGGCAAAAGTGTTGCTTCAGTCAGGTAGAAGTCCATGCCACTGTAGGACGCCGCGGTGTGGGCAAAACGCATCTGCAGGTTGGTTGCATCGCTCGCAAATTCGGGGATGTCGCTTTCCCAAACGGTGACCGTGGGCGCGTCCAGCTGCCCGGTAAGCAGGAGGATGTAGTCCTTGTCAGTCTGCACCTGGAATTCTTCTGTTGCGACGCGCGTGCGTTCGATCGCGCCCGGCTCGACAATGTCGAAATTGAACTTGTAGGAGAAGTTGTCGAAGCGTGTTGTGCCGCTGGTTTCCTGGTAGTTCACATTGGCCAGTGAGCGCTCTTCGATCAGGAACAGTACCGATGGCGACTGCGGGATTGCGTTAATGGCACTGATGCGGCCTTTGCCGGTCGGAGACGGCAATTGTGATTCGCCACACGCGGTCAACAGGACAGCAACGCTCAATAGCAGCAGGGAGATCTTCTTCATAGAATTATTCATAACCGTAGATGGACTTGATCTCGAGAAACTCATCGATGCCGTGAGCTCCCCATTCGCGACCGTTGCCCGATTGTTTGTAACCGCCGAATGGCGCATCTGCGTCCAGGCTGGCGCCATTGATGTGCACCATGCCGGTACGCAGTCTTGCAGCGACGCGGCGGGCGCGATTCAGGTCTGACGACGATACGCAGCCAGACAGGCCGTAGGGCGAGTCATTGGCGATGGCCACGGCTTCATCCTCATCCGCATAGGGGATGATCGTCAGCACCGGGCCGAATATTTCTTCACGCGCGATAGTCATGTCATTGCTGACACCGCTGAACACGGTTGGTTTCACGTAGTAGCCCTTGGCGAGCCCCTCGGGACGCCCGGTGCCGCCAGCGGCAAGGGTGGCGCCTTCGTCGATGCCCTTTTGTATGAGCGCCTGGATCTTCTCAAACTGAAGCTCTGAGATAACCGGACCCACCTCGGTGCCCGCGGCTCGCGGATCACCGACTTTGGTCCTGTTAGCGACTTTAGCGGCTATAGCAGCTGCCTCATCCATCCGATCGGCAGGAACCAGCAGCCGCGTTGGTGCGTTGCAGGACTGCCCCGTGTTTTCGAAGACGTTTATCGCGCCGTTGCTAACCTGTGACTCGAAATCGGCATCGTCGAGCAGGATGTTCGCTGACTTGCCACCGAGCTCCTGGGCAACGCGCTTAACGGTTGCTGCCGCATTCTGCGCAACCATGACGCCGGCGCGCGTGGATCCGGTGAATGACACCATCGCGATTCCCGGGTGCTCGGACAGCGCGGTACCGACGCCGGGGCCGTCGCCATTGATCAGGTTGAAGACGCCGGCAGGAACGCCTGCGGCGTGCAGGATCTCGGCAAAAATAATGGCGTCAAACGGCGCTATTTCGCTCGGCTTCAAAATCATCGTGCAACCTGCGGCCAGTGCCGGGGCAACCTTCACCGCGATCTGGTTCATCGGCCAGTTCCATGGCGTGATCAGTCCACAGACACCAATAGGTTCTTTGACGATCAGCGTGCCGTTCAGGCGTTCTTCGAATTCGTAGGTATGCAGCGCACGCAATGCGCCCTCGATGTGCTGTGGGCCACTCGCGGCCTGTGCTTCTCGTGCCAGTTCCCACGGTGCGCCCATTTCATCCATGATCGCCGTTGCGACATCGTCATGGCGTTTTGCAAATTCATCGAGGATGGCCTGCAGCAGGTCGATGCGTTGCTCCCGCGTGGTCTGCGAGTAGCTTTCGAACGCGCGGCTCGCTGCCGTGACCGCCTTGTCGACGTCGGCTGCCGAACCAATGCTGATGCGGCCGTAGACCTCTTCAGTCGCAGGATTGACCACGTCCATGGTGCGCGGCTCAACAGGGTCGACCCATTCGCCGTCGATGTAGAATTTGAGCTTTTCGAGCATGATTTGTTCTCGTACAGGCAAGCCGCGAATGATATCGCAAATTGCGCATCAGGGGGCTACTCAGGAGGGTGTCAGGTGGTCAGGTATTTTTGCCGATATGCAGCCGGCGGTATGTCATACCAGGACTTGAACGCGGTCGTAAACGAGCTGATGTTCGAGTAGCCGAGCAGCATCGCGACCTCGAGCGCTTTGAGGCGGGCATCCGCCAGGTAGCGCACCGCGAGCTCGGCGCGGACTTCCTGCAGCACCGTCTGGAAACTCGTCTTTTCCGCCTGCAGGCGCCGCTGCAACGTTCTGCGGCTCAGCCTGAGGCCACGGCAGGCCGCGTCGGCATTGGCCTCGCCCCGCGCCATCAGGTCGGCGAGCAGGCCCTTGAGCTGCTCGGCGATCTTGTCGCTGGACTTGAACGACGCCAGATATCTGGCGGCCTGGTCTGTGAGTTGCAGGTACACAGCGCCAAGATACCCGTTGCCGGTCAATATTCCAATGCAATCGTGCTAATAACGCCAGCCCAACAGGCCGATGTATTTCGCCGACAGCTGACCCGGTGCGCCACTATGCGGTACAATCCGGCCTCCCGAATTCCCACCAACCTGATCAGGAATCAACGTGAGCTTCGAACAACAACTGAAAAAAATTCGTAACCAGCAAGGTTTCATTGCAGCGCTCGACCAGAGCGGCGGCAGCACACCGAAAGCCCTCGGCCTGTATGGCATCACAGAAGATGCCTGGTCGAACGACGAAGAGATGTACACCGTCGTGCATGCCATGCGCACGCGCATCATGACGAGCCCGGCATTTACCGGTGAACGCATCCTGGGCGCCATCCTGTTTGAAAACACGATGGATCGGGAAGTCGAGGGCCAGTCAACGGCGTCCTACCTGTGGAATGTGAAAAACGTCGTACCGTTCCTCAAGGTCGACAAGGGCCTGGCCGGCGAAGAAAACGGTGCGCAGGTCATGAACCCGATGCCAGCGCTCGACGCACTGCTCGCGAAAGCGAAAGCGGCCGGTATTTTCGGCACCAAGATGCGCTCTGTCATCAAGCAGGCCAACGCCGCCGGTATCAAGGCGGTTGTCGATCAGCAATTCGACATCGGTCGTCAGATCGTAGCGGCCGGCCTGGTGCCGATTATTGAGCCTGAAGTAGACATCCACTGCCCGGACAAGGCCGCGGCGGAAGACCTGCTGCACGATGCCATCATGGCGCAGCTGAACTCGCTGAACGCCGATGAGATCGTCATGCTGAAGCTGACGCTGCCCGAGAAAGACGATCTGTATGCCGATTGCATCGCGCATGCCAACGTCGCACGCGTTGTCGCGCTCTCCGGTGGCTATGCGCGTGACGAGGCTAATGCACGCCTGAGTCGCCAGCACGGCATGGTCGCGAGCTTCTCGCGCGCATTGTCCGAAGGCCTGAGTGCGCAGCAGAGCGATGACGACTTCAACGCGACGCTGGATGCATCAATCCAGAGCATTTACGAGGCGTCCGGCACCTGATTGGACAGGTTTAATACACCCTGGCGGGTGACGTCGGCGGCGATCTACACGACGCCGACGGACTCCCGTGTTTACGGCACGCTCGACATCGATGTCACCGATGCCGCGCAGTTCCTGCGCGACAAGCGCGAGCAGGGTGTCAAGATCACGATGGTGCATCTTGCGACGGCCGTGTTGGCACGCGCGATTGCATTCGATGTTCCCGAAATGAATTGCTTCATCCGCCGCGGTGCGGTTGTTGGCAGGGAACGCATGGATGTCATGGTGCCCGTGCAGGTCGGCGGTGATACCGGCGTGACGGCGGTTTTGATCCGTGACGCGCATGCCCGCAGCGTGACGTCGATTGCCGAGGAAATCCGCGGCAAGGCACAGGCCAGCCGCGCCGGGCAGGAGATCAAGGCGGCGCAGAACAAGTACCTGCTGAATCGCGTGCCGTGGCCGCTGCGTCGCCCGGTGTTTCGCTTCCTGAAGTGGATCACCGTCGATATGGGGATGGAGATCAAGGCGCTGGGCCTGTCCGCGCACAGCTTCGGTTCGTTCGTGTTATCCGATATCGGCAGCTTCGGGCTCAATACCGGCATGACCTCGCTGATGCCCGCGGCGAAGGTGCCGGCCGTCATCGTGCTCGGCAAGATGGAAGAGAAGCCGGTCGTCAAGAATGGCGAAGTTGTCATACGCACGATCTTGCCGCTCACCGGAACGTTCGATCACCGCATCGTGGACGGCATGCAGATTGGCAAACTGGCACGCGGCATCAAGCGCAATTTCAGAAAGCCGCTGTGGCTCGACGAAGTGCCGCAGAAGGAATTGCCGGACTGCATCTTCGAAACACGAAGTCCTGCCTAGAGCTCACCAACCACAACATTGCGCTGCAGGTAGCGCTGCAATCGCGGGCCAACCGTTGCCTCGATGCGCCCACCCAAATGTCGATGCAGAGCGACCTCTGTCAGGTAGAAGAATGCCTCGGTCGCGAGGTCAGCGCGCGGACCATGCCCTTCATCGGGTGCCGACAGGAAGGTCACGTCTTTGCCCATCGCCTCAAGTCGCAACACGTAGTCGCGCACGTCGAGGATGTTGACGCGTGGATCCCTTTCGCCCGCCCATACGTACAGGGGCCGAACGACCTTGCCTGCGTGGTAGTCCGGAGACTGAGAGTAGCTTCGTTCTACGTCTTCCGGGTCCTCGATGTCGACCGCAAGACGCGCCATCACGTCGATCCTGCGGAACCCCGAGCCGTCAAAATCATCGGCATCAAAATAGTGCCTGATGGCCTTCGACAAGGCTGCAGGTGGCGCCGTCGCAACGCCGACCTGGAACATCTCCGGATTGAACGCGAGCGCGCCCAGGGTCGAGAGACCGCCAAAGGAATGGCCAACTATGGCGAGTTTCTCAGCGTCACCAATGCCCCTGGACAAGACGTACTCAGTGCCCTCGATGATATCTTCATGCACCCGCCCGCGACCGAAGTCGCGATTGGCCGCGGTGACGTAGTTGCGCCCAAAGCCTGTTGAGGCGCGGAAGTTCGGTTCGAACACGGCGTAACCACGATTGGCGAGAAATTGTGCCTGCGTGCTGAAGCTGCCGTGCGTGCGCGTCCAGGGGCCGCCGTGCGGCACGACCACCAGCGGCAAGGTGGCAGGGTCCAGTCCACGGGGCAGGGTGACGTAGCCTTGCAAGCGCATACCGTCGCTGGCGCTGAACCAGATCGGTGTGCGCTGCGCAATATCGTCATCGCGCAGTGCGCCTTCCTGTGCCTCGAGGTCTTCAATCAGTGCCTGCAACAGGCGCGTCATGCGCTGTTCGGCAAGGTCGTAGAGATACGCGCGTGTACTCTTCTGTCGCGGATCCCGATCGGTCACAAGCCACAGGCCGCCATCGCGAGCTGGCTCGATATCGAACATTCGCGAGTCGAGTTGCTCCTGAATGTTAGCGACGTGCCGTTGTGTGGCGTCGCTGAGCCCGTAGCTTGCACGATAATCAGTCGCATATTCGACAATCAGGGGCGCACCGCTGGCATCGTCGAAAGTAACGCCGCCGACATCGAAGCGCTGCTGTGGGTCGCTGTGCAGTTCGTGCAAACGACCGTCCCTGAGAGCCACCAGGCGAGTGAGGTCGGCACCATTACGGCTGACCATGTAAAGCGTGTCGCTGCCATGCGCATAGCCGCGCAGATCGCAGGACTCTTCGTACTCGCATCTCAGAATAAGCTGCTCTTTGCCGTCCTCGATGCGATAGAACGTATGTACCAGCCCTTTCGCACGCCTGATAAAACGTAACGGACCGCCGCCGGGCGCGAGAAAGTCGTAGGTCCTTTGACTGCTGCGATAGAGCTCTTCAAGGTCGCCTGTCGGACCCACGCGACTGAGCACGTGTTCGCCGCTGTCCTCGTCCTGTATGGAGACGAAGAAATGGTGCGGACTGCCGCGGTCTATGCCATAGAAGTACTGCTCGTCGTCGGGTTCGAGGCTGATAACCAGTGCAGGCTGGTCGGACGGCTGTATGCCGGTCACCGCAACGCCACTGTCCGTTTCCATGAACAGGTAGCGGCCGTCGGCCGACCATCCGAGACTTCGCACCATGCTGGTCGTAAACAGTTTGCGGCTTGCGTTCGAACCGGTATCCAGAAGCCACACCGAAATCGTCTTGTCGTTACGCACCCAGTAGGCCACGTGTTGACCGTCCGGTGACAGTGTCGCCACGTTGACCTTGTTGTTGTGCATCAACGCACGGCGGGGTACCAGCCGTGCCTGCGGAAGCGATTTGCTCGTGGCTATTGCGTCATCCAGGTCATCAGCATTTGCCGGCGTCGCGAAGCAGTGAATAAGCAGGATGAACGCCGCCGCTTGCGATAGTCGCAGGAGTACATTCATTGACAGACGTCGACGAGCGGCCCGTTCAGGCCTCGTCTCTCCGCAGCGGGTTCATCAGACAAAAGCTGATCAGTGCAGGCAAGCCAAACAGCACCGCCATCGATAGCCACAATAGTGTTTTCGATCGCTCCAGGTGGATGCGCCGTGCGAGGAGGGCGACACCAACGACGGCGCACAATGCAAACACGAGCGCCGTCACGTTGACACTCTTGGGCATGCGCATCTCTGCCGACTCGCGCAATGAACGGAAGAATGTGTTGGTCGGATCAATAGCCCTGAATATCGCGTGTCGGGTGACGTTCAGTACGGGCGAAACCACGTAGTCGAAGTGTTGCATCGGCGCCGGGTGTGCGCGCACCGGAAACGTTGCGACATGCAGGCTTTCGACCGGACCGTCGAGGCGCGCGTAGACGATCTCGGCGCCGGGCGTATTGAACGCCAGGTACTCCCTGTCGTGATAGGCCAGCAGGAAACCATCCACCATTCGATACAGTCCGATGTGCGAGCCAACACTGAACATATCGGGATGCGGGATCGCATAGTCAGGAATTGCAGTTTCCTGCTCCTCACGGAAATCTTCCGGGTCAAACAGGTACAGGTATTTGTTGCTGGTGATCGCGACGAAGTGATCCGTAAAGTCGGGTCGTTTCCTGAAGCTGTCGTCGCCGTCGAGCGCGAACTTAACCGTCAACAGTCGTTCCGAAAAATCGACCTCATATAAGGCATGCAAGGTCTGCAGGTAGCGATCACCGATCAGGTACGGCACTTGGCCGAACCGATCAGCAGCCACAGGCTCCGCATCGGCGTCAATGAAGCCGTTCTGCCCGACATAGCCGATAATTTCACCCGTCGCCCGGCTATTGCCCTGCAACAGCATGCTGTCGTGCGAAAACGCCCAGTGCGTGTTGGTATCCGCGTGCGTAATGCCGTTCTGCTCGTCAAGGAAGTGCAGCTGCCCACGCCGTGCGAAACGCTCCGGGCGACTGTGTAGTAACTCGTAGTCGGCAATTTCGGCCTGACGGATCAGCGACGCCTTGTTGGGCAGGTCGCTGTCGCGCAACAGGTACTCGACCTGCCCGGCTTCGTCGAGATTCCACAAGTACTTGTAGGCGCCCACGACCGGGTTGTTATCCGGGTGGTTACCGATGACGAAACGCGGGATGTGATAGAAGACGGTCGTCGACAGCAACAGCATGAAGGCGATGCCGAATTGCATGGGCACGGACATCAGCACGATCGCATGTTTCGCCTGCAGATGCGTGCTCAGGTCCGACTTGAACGAGCGCGCGTTGAGGTACAGGAGCCCGGCAATCAGTACGAGCGCAATCAGCAACGCGAGCGGCGTGTTGTCCGAGATGTCGGTGACCACCAGGGCCAGCAAACCAATCAGCAGGAACGCGCCGCGGCTGGCGCTGAGCATGATGAGGCTGCCAATCAGGTATGCAGCAACGCCAGCCGCGCAGCCGAACAGCGCGTGCAGATAGTGCCGCGAATCAACCACGCCATTCGTGAACAGATCGAGGCCTGACACCATGATCAGCCAGCCGGCGGGCAGCGCCAGCGCGATACAGCTTATTGCTGCGGCAGCCAGGGCCAGGTAGATCTTGTACGGTGCCAGCGGTCGCTGAATCAGGTAAGTCCAGTCATTCTTGCGTCGATGCAGGTACATCTGCAAACAGCCAAACCCCAGGCTGCCGATGACAATAACCAGGTAGCTAATGGCGCGTACTGTACCGCCAACTTCCAGGAGCGGCCCGAGACGACCCAGGAACAGGGCAATCGAGAGTTGTGCCAGCAGTACAAGCAGCGCCCAGGTGCGATAGCGCAGAAATTCTGCTTTGTATATCTCGTACATGTTGTGGGGTCCCTAGTGAGAGCTGTCGACGACGCTAAGTTCGTCGGGTTTGTTGTGGTTGGCGCTCAGGAAGGCATTCACGGCGCGTTCGAGGTTCACGGACAACTGCTGCACGTTTTCAGCGCCGTGCGACTTCAACAGGGTTGCGAAGCTGTCGTCCTGGTCGGCGACCAGCAGGTGCTGCTGACCGTCAATCATGCGGCTGTGCAGCAACCCCGGAATCTTTTCCTTGCGCAGCACGACGTCGCTGGTCCAGTACGTTACGCGTTCACAAAACTCGTCCGGCGTAGCTGTTGTTCTTCTCGGCGCCTTTTTCCAGGATGATCAGGCGGTCTGCGACGCGCTCGATTTCATCCATGTGATGCGAGCAATAGATCATCGTGGTCTTGTCGGAGTGTTCCGTGAACATCATGGCTTCGAGAAACGACTGCCGAGCGACCACGTCCAGTCCAAGCGTCGGCTCATCAAGAATCAACACCTCGGGACGTTGTGCCAGCGCCATGGACAGGTTCAGCCCGGCCCTCTCGCCGCGCGACAGGCCAGAGACTTTTTGCGAGGGATCGACGTCAAACCAGGCGATCACCTTGTCGTAGATGCGCTGGTTCCAGTTCGGATAGAAGCTCTTTTGCATGGCCACGACGGCCTCGGCGCGCATCCAGCCGGGCAGGGAGTGCTCCTCGTTGACGTAGCCAACCCTGCCGCGGATCGCAGGCGTCAATGCGCGGCTGTCTGTGCCGAGGAGCTTGGCGCTGCCGCTGGTGGGCGTATCGACACCCAGCAGCAGGCGGAAGAGGGTCGTCTTGCCCGCACCGTTGCTACCGACAATGGCGTGAATGCCACCGGATCGGAATTTTCAGGTCCAGGTTATCGATCGCGGTCTTGTTGCCGAAGCGGCGCACAAGGTGCTCGGTTTCAATGCAATATTCGCTCATAGTTGTTGTTTCTTTCTCTTCACGTTCAGCTGTGCCAGTGCCTCTTCGAGTCGCCACGTGATTTCGTCGTCGTCATAGCCGAGATCCAGTGTTTCGTTAATGAAGCCGTCGATGGCGCGTGCCAACCGCTGTTCCTTCTCGTCCTCACTCAGTATTCGCCGCGGTTCGGCAACAAACAGCCCTAACCCCTGCCGCGACTCCACCAGTCCAAGACTCGCCAGCTGTGCATAGGCTTTGGCGACCGTGTTCGGGTTTATCGTCAATTGCGTTGCGAGGCCGCGGTAGCTCGGCAGGGGGTCGCCCGGCACGACGCGCCCCGTGGCGATCTCCATGCGCACGCCATCCACGATTTGCTTGAAAATCGGGCGCGCATCGCCGGGCGCGACTTCGATATTGAGCACTTTCGGTTTGGGTCGGATGGGCCTGCTCCACTGCACTAAGTGCACTACTCTACCTAGTGCAGTTAATCGATGTCAACCGTCGGGGGCATACCTGCAGCGAATCGCCGCTGCCGCACGCCCGGCGCATCGCGACCGCAACCAGCACGCCTCACGAGAATGCTTTTGGCGCGTAAGAGGGCGCCGATGGATCCTCCGCGTCACCAGGTTTCAATTCGGCGCCTGCCTGATGGAAACGCCCGCTATCGTTGCCGATTGCGTCAGGTCGATGTGGGCCGCAACCGAACGGAACCGCATCTGCGCGGCACGTTGCATTCGACCTGCGGTGGGTAGAGTGCTGACGGGACAGAGTCCAGGAACGATGCTGTCATTTTGCACTGCGCCAGTTGTTCTGCTTTAGAATAGACGGCCCATAGTCACCGTGATGGACGATATGATTCGAGTCAAGCGCCTGATTCTCGATGTTCTCAAGCCTCACAAGCCTGACGGCCTCGAATTTTCCCGGACGATCGCCGAGCAAGGGAACCGGTGGCGCGTACTCTACTCTGTGGACGAAATGGACGAAAAGACGGAAAGCGTCACCTTGGTGGTCGAGGGGGATGACGTTAGCCTGGACCTTGTCTCCGCCGCTATCGAGAAAGCAGGCGGCGTCATCCACAGCATTGACGAAATCGAAGTCCTAGACGAGGAAGGGTAGAGCGCCTCCGCGCCCACTATCGAACCTCCGGTGTCCGAGTTTTCCCAACTGTTTCGCGTCACTCATGCCCACTTGATAGCCCGGCGCTATTTCGTCGTCAACGGTTTCGACGGTGCGTTGACAATGTTGGGCATTTTGATCGGCTTCTATGGCAGTGGTGAAGCGGAGACGGCCGTGATTTTCAGCGCCTGCGTCGGCGCCGCTGTGGCGCTAGGCGTGAGCGGCGTGACCAGCGCCTATATCAGTGAGGCCGCGGAGCGTGCGCGCGAGTTCCAGGCGCTTGAAGAAGCGATGGTGACGGATCTGGACGGCACCGTGCACAGCCGTGCCCGGAAATTGGTGCCCTTTTTCGTCGCGATCGTCAATGGCGTAGCTCCACTATCCATCTCGCTGGTCATCATCGCGCCGCTGTGGATATCCATGTTTATCGACGCAGGGGTATCCCATGCGCTGGAATCGTCGCTCGCGGTGGCGTTGGTGATCATTTTCTTACTGGGCGTTTTCCTCGGGCGAATCAGCCAGACGTTCTGGGTGATCGCAGGATTGCGCACGCTGTTGGTCGCATTGCTTACCGGCGGGATTGTCTACTGGTTGACGGGCTAAACCGGCCGGACCGGTCGTGAGCGGGTTCACTATCTAGAAATTGAGTACTGAAAGAGTCTGAATCACCTGGGAAAGAAAGTATTTGCCGCGCCGGTGACGGGCTAGGGCCGCTGCGCTTCAGAAACGGACTACGGGTCAGCTGTTTGGCGCAGCCGATGCTCAATCCGGGCAGTCTTGCAGGCGGGGGTACGGATAACTCCGGATTTAACCCCGCTGGCTCACGTTCGATAGTGATACGGAGCGTCTATCACTGGGAGTGCTGAGTTGGCAAGACCATCGGCAGCAGCCACCGATACAGTCGCGACGGCTGCCGATCGCGCCTGGTTTGCCATGCCCCTCCCGGCGGTGCTGGATGCGGTTTCCGCCGCGGAGGACGGCCTCAGCGACGACGAAGCCGCACGGCGATTGGCGCAGCATGGGCCCAATGTCCTGCCGCGACGAAAGCCACCGACGCTCTTCGAGATTCTGCTGCGTCAATTCAAGAGCCCACTGATCTACTTGCTGGGCATCGCTGCAGGGGTATCGCTTGCAATCGGCGAGGTGAAGGACGCCGCGTTCATCCTCGGAGTCCTGCTCATCAACGCGATCATCGGCACAGTGCAGGAGGTCCGCGCCGAGCGTGCCAGCGAAGCCCTGCAGCAGCTTCTGCGTATCCGCGCTGCCGTGCGCCGCAGTGGCCGCGTCCTGGACGTCGATGCCGAAACGCTTGTTCCCGGCGACGTCGTGTACCTCGAATCCGGCAATCGCGTGCCCGCGGACCTCCGACTGATAGCCGCGAAAGGTCTCGAGGTCGACGAATCGCTGCTGACCGGCGAATCGGTCCCCGTCGCGAAGAACGCCGGCTGGAGTGGCGCAGCGGATGCGGTGCTCGCCGATCGGCTGAATATGCTGCACGCTGGTGCGATGATTGCGACCGGGCGCTGCCATGGCGTGGTGACGGCAACGGGCTCCAAGACTGAGATTGGCCGCCTGGCGCTGGACGTTTTGCGATCCGAAGGTGGGCGGCCACCGCTCGTCGAGCGCATGGAGGTCTTCACGCGTCGCATCGCGCTCGTCGTCTTGCTCGCAGCGACGGGCGTCGCGGTGATTGGCGTGGCGCTGGGACGATACTCGATTGAAGAGATGTTCATGTTTGGTATCGCGCTCGCAGTATCTGCAATCCCCGAAGGTCTTCCCGTTGCCTTGACAGTCGCACTCGCGATCGGCACCACACGCATGGCACGCCGTGGCGTGATTGTTCGCAGGCTTTCCGCCGTTGAGGGACTCGGGTCCTGCACGCTCATCGCGAGTGACAAGACTGGCACGCTGACCTGCAATGAGCTCACCGTCCAGCAGGTCCGAACGCCAGATGGCTGTGTTTTCGAAGTAACGGGCCAGGGCTTCGCGCCGGAAGGCCAGTTCCTGATCGACGATACGCCGATCGATCCCGATCAGCAGGCGGCGCTCGCGGACCTGGCTCGCGCCGTCACGCTCTGCAACGAAGCGGAGCTCCTACTGCGCGACGGTGCCTGGGTCTGGCGCGGCGATCCGACAGACGTGGCGATGCTCGCTATGGCGCACAAGCTGGCCTGGAGCCGGGTGGCGAGCGAAGAGCGTCACCCGATGGTCAATGAGATTCCTTTCGAACCCGAGCGGCAGTTCGCCGCTAGCTTCAACCGCGATGGCGACGTTGTGCGCACGTTTGTCAAGGGCGCGCCAGAGCGCGTGCTCTCTATGCTCGCACCGGAGCAAGACGCCGCTGCGTTGCTGGCAATGGCCCGGGACATGGCCGAGGCCGGTTACCGCGTGCTCGCCGTTGCGCAGGGAGCGGCTCCGGACGGCCTCACGGCTTCGGATACACCGCCGGAGCCGGTGGGTCTGACCTGCCTCGGTCTGGTCGGCATGATCGACCCGCTTCGTCCCGGCGTTCGCGAGGCTATCGCAGCGGCGCAGGACGCGGGCGTCGCGACGATTGTGGTGACGGGCGATCATCCGCTGACTGCGCTTGCAATCGCGCGCGAACTGGGGCTCGCGACTCGTGCTGACGAGGTGGTGTCGGGCGCCGATCTCGTCGCCGCAACGCCGGAATCGCTGCCAGATATTATCCAGCGGACCCGAGTATTCGCTCGCGTTGCGCCGCACCAGAAGCTCGAGATCGTCAATGCGGCACGCGCGAGCGACCACTTCGTAGCGGTCACCGGTGACGGCATCAACGACGCGCCGGCACTCAGGGCTGCGAACATCGGCGTTGCGATGGGTAAGTCGGGAACCGACGTCGCGCGTGAGGCAGCGGAGCTGGTGATCAGCGACGACCATTTCGGCACGATCATTGCCGGGATCGAAGAGGGCCGCATTGCCTACAACAACATTCGCAACGTCATCTACTTGCTGATTTCGACAGGCGCCGCCGAGGTCGTTCTCGTCACGCTCGCCCTGCTGTTCGGCTCGCCGATCCCCTTGCTGCCCGTGCAGTTGCTCTGGCTCAACCTCGTGACCAACGGCATCCAGGACGTCGCACTCGCATTCGAGCCAGGCATCGGCGACGAACGGCACTCACCGCCGCGGCCGCCGCGCGAGTCCATTTTCAACCGTCTGATGATTGAACGCACGCTCGTGGCTGCGCTCTTTATGGGCATCGTCGGCTTCGGTCTGTTCCGCTGGTGCCTGGCCGCGGGCTGGTCCGAGGCCGCGGCGCGCAATGCCCTGCTCATGCTGCTGGTGCTGTACGAGAATTTCCACGTGTTCAACTGCCGTTCGGAGACCCGCTCCGCCTTCCTGATGTCCCCGCTCCGCAGCCCCGTACTCATGCTCGGCGTCGTCGCCGCGTTCAGCATCCATGTGGCGATGACGTACCTGCCAATGGGCAATCGGCTGCTGTCGACCGTGCCGATTGACGCTGAGCTGTGGCTGCTGCTGCTTACGCTCAGCCTGCCGATTCTGCTGGTCATGGAACTGCATAAGTTATCGTGGGTCCGGCGCCACAGGACCGCGGACTTGCCAGGATAGCCTGCCGCTCTTTGCGCTATGTATGCAGCATCAACACCGGAATTTTGGCTTTGTGCAACATGAACTCGGTTACGCCACCGAATATACGTTGCCGCAGACGATTTCGGCTGTAGGCGCCCATCACGAGCAGGTCGGAACGCGTGTCGTGATAGCCTTTGATGAGACCCTCCGAAGCATCTGCAGCCCGCGGCGCGGCCACACGTTTTGATTTTACGCCCCAGAATTTAAGGTACGTTGCCAGTTGTGAGGCCTTTGGGCCAAGTCCGCTCTCAGGCCCAACCGAAATGATGTTGACCTGCTCGGCATTTTGAAGGAGCGGCATGGCAGCGGCGACAGCCCGTGCGGCCTCCGCACTTTGGTTCCAGGCAATGCTGATTCGTTTGCCGACCGGCGACTTGCCGTTCTGCGGCAATACCAGGACAGGCCGCGACGAATTCAGGAGTGCGGCCAGCAAGAACAGGCGCGCGATCTTGCCGCCTTTCGCCTTGGGACGTGACACGATGAGCAGATCGGAAACGGGACCCATGATGGACAACACCTTATCGGGGGAACCGACCTTTTCCAGCCACACGGCACCAGGCGCAGAGGTGGGTCTGTTAATGAGCGGGTAGCCGTGCTTGTCAGATACTTTGCCGAACAGAGCGCGTGCAGCAGCATTGCGTTGCGCAGTTTGCTTACCTCTGTCGGCTGCCTCCCACACAGCTTCGTAGTCGGCGAGGGATGCGAGCTCCATGGGTAAAGCAACGCGCGAGCCTCTGTGCGGCCGGATGTGGCAACCGCAGACATTCGCGTTGAGCTGTCGAGCAAGTTCAAACGCAACACGCAGCGCTTTGGCGCATTCAGGCCGGTCGGCGACGGGAACCAGAATGACTCGCATGTATGCCTCCTTGTTTTCTTGCGGACTCAGCCGCTATCGACCCACGCGGTCGGATCGCCGCATTGACGGGGATGACGAGCAGGTAGCTGTTGTGGCCCCGGTAGCAACGTCCGATACGATGAATCTAGCAACCGCACACCACCTCGAAACATCCGCAAATATACCCATGCCGGATTCGGGCTGATCCCACCTGGTCGATCATCCGGCCAACGTGCCGGCAGCAGCGGGTGGTCGGAATCGCTGATTTAGCCAAGTCCGCAATTGAAAGCGGGGTTACATTGCAGCTGCCATGACGCCCGATCACTGGCTCAACCCGGGACGGCGGGTCGTCGGAAAACCCGTACATACTCGGTTTTTGAAGACAGTTAATTTACTTATATGAGTACAAGAAAATTGATACTCGCTATTGTCGAGCCCGACATTCACCCGCAAGTTGTTGCCGAAAGAGCCGCACTGCTTGCGCAGCACCTGAATTGTGACCTGAAACTATTGCTATGCGATCCTGATGTCGAGTCACTGCATGTGAGCTGGATCAGCAATATTGCCTCCGACAATGTAGCCAGGAGAATTGCAGAAGCGCAGGGCGAGCTGCTTGATGACCTGGCCCAACCAGCGCGTGAAATGGGCATCCAGGTTACAACGGACGT
Organism: uncultured Gammaproteobacteria bacterium; assembly: GCA_963698425.1. Classification (GTDB taxonomy): domain Bacteria; phylum Pseudomonadota; class Gammaproteobacteria; order Steroidobacterales; family Woeseiaceae; genus UBA1847. The sequence goes on from CAVOQR010000001.1 coordinate 34,044, forward strand.
TCTCGATGACCGTCCAACGGGGGACGCAATCCTCGAGTATGCAGAAAATACCCGTGTCCAAATGTTGGTCAAAGGTACCCGGTATCACAGTGCATCGGAGCGGTCGATCTTTGTCTACACCGACTGGCTGTTGATTCGCTCCTGCTCGTGTCCGTTATACCTTGTCAAGGATCGGTCCTTGAGCGAAAACCCCGGTATTTGCGCAGCCGTCGATCCTATGCACAGCCACGACAAACCTGCGACGCTCGACAAGGTGATTCTGGACTTCGCGCAGGGATTTGCCGGTTTGTTGCAGGGCGAAGTTCATGTCGTGCATACGTATGCGCCGCTCAGCGCTGTCGGTCGCAAGGCGACGCGGACGTTCAAGCCCATCAAACTGCCGATAGAGCTGATCACGGAAAAGATGAAGCAAGAGCATCGTGAGAAACTCGACGCATTGGCGAGCGACGCCGACATCGACGACAAACATGTGCACCAGCTCCCGGGGCAAACTCACGAGCTGATACCGGTGTTCGTAAGAACGCACGGCATTGGAGTGATCGTAATGGGTGGTCTTGCCCGATGGGGCATCAAACGCGCGGTCATTGGCAGCAGCGTTGAGCGCATGATGGATCATCTGACGTGCGATGTGTTGATCGTCAAGGCGGACAATCGGTGGGACGAGTTGAGCCCGGATTGACCGGGCTGTGAGCCGAGTTTCATCAAGACAATCTGGTAGCTATTCATGGCATTCAGGAAAGGTGAGAATCAATTGACCAACACTCAGCCCTATTGGGTCGTTGTTGCCGATGCATCCAGGGCTGTCATTTACAGCCGTGAGAAACGACGTGACCCGTTGGTTCAATCACTGATTCTCGAAAATCAGGAATCTCGAAAGAAGGCAGGAGAACTGCTTGCAGACAGGGGCGGTCGCAGTTTCGACAGCCACGGGCAAGGCCGCCACACACTGGGAAAGGAAGAAACAGGCCCGAAGCGGGAGGTGACGTTAGCGTTTGCCAGAGAACTCACCAGGATCGTAGACAAAGCGAAGCAGTCCGGAGAGTGCCGAGAATTTGGATTGATCGCTGCGCCGGAGTTTCTCGGCATGCTCCGAAACGCCATGTCGCGGTCGGTGAACCTCGTACCGTCGTTTGAGATCGACAAGAATGTCGTTGACTACGATGCAGAGGAAATCAGCGACCTGATTGACCGAGTCCTGTCCAATAGCTAACCGATTCGTCTGATTCTGTCGCCTTTGGGGCGCAGTTGAATATTTCTGCCGGGGGTCCCGCAACTTTCGTACAGCGTAACTTGCTGTATCTCAACGATTGCATTGCCAGCAGCATTTTATTGTCCGAAGCGGGCAATTGCCGTGCGACACGGTGCGACCAGCGCATCCAGATAGACAAATAGGACGACATCACGGGCGCAATTGGTACAAAATAGACGAGAATAACCAGTTGATTTAGAAAGATAATATGCCTGACATACGAGGAATGCGAACATCTGCGCCAGTGTCCGTCGCCCCCATGATGGACTGGACCGACCGCCATTGTCGGCATTTCATGCGACTGCTAAGCCCGAGCGCGTTGCTGTACACAGAGATGGTCACGGCCGCCGCGGTGCACCATGGCGATACGAACCGTTTCCTGCGCTTTAACCCGAGCGAGCACCCGGTGGCGGTGCAGCTCGGCGGCAACCACCCGGAGTGGATGGCGAGTGCCGCAGCGTCGGCGGCCGAGTACGGTTACGACGAGATAAACATAAACGTCGGCTGCCCGAGCGATCGCGTCAAGAGTGGTCAGTTTGGTGCCTGCCTGATGGAGACGCCCGCCATCGTCGCGGATTGCATCAGGTCGATGCGGGCCGTAACCGACGTGCCGGTCACCGTGAAATCGCGCATTGGCATTGATGACAATGACAGCTACGACTTCCTGCGCGCTTTTGTTGACACTGTCGCCGAGGCAGGCTGCCGCAAGTTCGTGGTGCATGCACGCATCGCGATCCTCAGTGGCCTGAGCCCGAAGGACAATCGCAACATACCGCCGCTCAATTACGAGCGCGTCTACCGGTTAAAGCAGGACTACCCCGAGTTCGAGATCGTGCTCAACGGCGGCGTCACTGATTTGCAGACCATTGATGAGGTCCTGCAGCATGTCGACGGTGTCATGATCGGGCGCGAGGCCTACCACCGACCGTATTTTCTCGCCGAAATCGAACAGCACCTGAATCCTGACTACCGGTTGCCGCAAGCTCGCGACATCATCGAGAAGATGTTTCCCTATATCGAGGAGCAGATGGCCGAGGGGGTACCGTTGATGCGAATTTCACGGCACATGATGGGGTTGATCGGTGGCCAGCCGGGTGCACGCAAATGGCGCCGCTACATCAGCGAACACGCGCATCTTGCTGGTGCAGGTCCGGATGTCCTCCTTGATGCATTTCCGCGAGCGATTTAATAGCGTCGTCATCACTACGCCGTTACAATGCGCGGTCCGGCAACACATAATGCAACAGCACTGATCGAAGGACCTATGGGCGCCAAATCCGCGAACAAGAAGAAGACAATGGCCGAGCGGGCCGACATTCACGAGCTTTACGAAGAGTCCGTGCAGAATGTTGAGAACGAGATCGAGTTTCTGTCGACGACGTTTGAACAGCTCCGCGGCCGTAAGGGCTACCTGTTCCGCGAAGATTTCTGCGGCACGGCGAGCGCCGCCTGTGAATGGGTCAAGCAAGGGCCTGACTTCCAGGCGATCGGCGTCGATATTAACCCGTCGGTGCTGGAGTGGGGCCGCAACAACCGCGTCGGCAAGCTGCCAACCGAGGACCGGGCACGCGTCAGCCTGCTGGAATCCAATGTGCTGACCGTGGAAACGCCAAAAGTCGATTTGATGGCGGCGTTCAACTTCAGCTACTGGATTTTCGAAGAGCGCGCCGTGATGTTGCAGTACATGCGGACCGCCTATGACGCCTTGAAAGACGATGGCGTCTTCTTCCTCGACATGTTCGGCGGCCCGGAGTCGTTCGAAGAGACCAAAGAGAAGACCAAGCACAAGGGCTTTACCTACATCTGGCACCAGGCCGAGTTTCACCCGGTGACCAACCACATGCGCTGCCATATCCACTTCAAGTTTCCGGACGGTTCCAAGATCAAGAACGCGTTCACGTATGAGTGGCGCCTGTACACCGCTCCTGAACTCAAGGATCTCTTGCTGGAGGCCGGCTTCAGCAAGGTCACCGTGTACTGGGAAGGTGAGGACGAGGACGGCGAGGGCAATGGTGAATTCTCACCGGACGCGCAAGGTGAGGCAGATCTCGCCTGGATCGCGTATATTGTTGCTGAAAAATAACTAAGTATTTGAGGGACATGGCCAAGGATCTTGAAGTTGCTATTGTGTTTGCTGACGTCGTCGGCAGCACCCAGATGTACGACAAGTTTGGCGATACCAAAGCCAGCGAGACCGTAGCGTCGTGCCTGGAAGTAATGAAAGACGCCACTTACCAGTTTAATGGCACGGTTATCAAAACGATCGGCGACGAGGTGATGTCAACCTTCCCGACCGTGGACGACGCCATGGGTGCCGCGGTCATGATGCAATCGAGAATTTCTTCGGACAGCCGCAAGGAAGGCAGCATTCCCGTTTCCATTCGCATTGGTTGTCACTACGGACCAGTGGTTCAGGAGCAGAACGATATCTTCGGTGCCGCGGTGCACACGGCAAACCGCATGACCTCGCAGGCGAAGTCGCGGCAGATCGTCATTTCCGGGTTTACCGTCGAGCAGATGAGCCCTGAGCTGCAAAAACAGACGAGGCAGATAGATGTCGCCACGGTGCGTGGACGTCTGGATGAGGTTGCCCTGTTCGAGCTTGTCTGGCAGCCGGAAGAAGCGACCAACATGTTGCCCACGATCGAGTGGGAAACCAAAGTGCGCAATGCCTCAAGGCTGCAACTGTCGTTTCGTGACCAGACCATCGAAATCAGCGATCGGCACAAGAGCGTCAACATTGGCCGTGCCGACGACAACGACCTGGTCGTCAAAGGCAACCTGATTTCCAGGATCCACGCCAAAGTCGAGATGCGGCGCGGCAAGTTTGTGCTTGTAGATCAAAGCACTAACGGCACTTTCTTACAGAACCTCTTAGGTGAAGAGGTGCTCGTCAGGCGCGATTCAACCGAGCTTGGCAGTGAAGGCACGATCGGTCTCGGTCGCGCAGAGTCACCAGGGTCCAGCCTGGCGATACATTTCAAGACGGTCGACTAGCAAACCTGACAAGGCGAGCGTCCATGGCGTGCCACAACTGGGAACGTCTATAGCGCCTCTTTGAGCGCCTTCACAACACGTTGCTGCTCGGCACGCAGTCTTTCCGGCACGTGCTCACCATACTCATCCAGGTAGCTACCGAAGTGCTGCATTTCCTCGTACCAGTGCTCGACTTCAACGGTTGTGAGGGTATCCATGACAGCCGCGTCAATGTCGAGTCCGGTCGTATCGATGTCCGCAGCATGGGGGAGCAAGCCGATCGGCGTTTCGTGGGCATCCGCACGGCCTTCGCAGCGGTCGATGATCCAGCGCAGCACACGCAGATTCTCCCCGAAGCCAGGCCACAGGAAGTGCCCTGAGTCGTCCTGGCGGAACCAGTTGACGTGAAAGATCCTGGGTAATCGTTCGCTGCGTTCAGGGAACGACAACCAGTGTCGCCAGTACTCGCCGAAGTTGTAGCCACAGAACGGCTTCATTGCCATCGGGTCACGGCGGATCACGCCGACTTCGCCGATCATCGCGGCAGTGGTCTCTGAGCCGACACTGGCTCCGACCAGCACACCGTGATTCCAGTCCAGTGCTTCGTACACCAGCGGTGCAACATTCTTGCGGCGGCCGCCGAACATAATGGCGGAGATCGGTACCCCCTCGGGAGCGTCAGCAAGTGAGGAATAGCTGGGGTTGTTCTTCGCTGAGACCGTGAAGCGCGAGTTCGGCTGCGCCGCGGGTCCGTTGGCCGGATCGTAGGGGCGGCCCTGCCAGTCAATTGCGGGCTCGCCTTCTTTCTTGTCTTCCCACCACGGCTGGTTGTCCGCGGTGCGCGCGACGTTGGTAAAGATTGTGTCGTGCGTAATCATGTCGAAAGCATTTTCATTCGACTTGCGGTTGGTCCCTGGCACAACGCCGAAATAGCCGGACTCCGGATTGATTGCGCGCAGCTTGCCGTCTTCATCCAGGTGCAGCCAGGCGATATCGTCGCCCAGCGTCCAGATTCTCCAGCCGGGCATGGATTCCGGTGGAATCAGCATCGCCAGGTTGGTCTTGCCGCACGCCGATGGCAGCGCACAGGCCAGGTAGTGGACATCGCCGCGCGGACTCTCGACGCCAACGATCAGCATGTGCTCGGCGAGCCAGCCTTCCGTGCGTGCCTGGTAGCTCGCAATTCGCAATGCGTGGCACTTCTTGCCAAGCAGCGCGTTGCCGCCATAACCCGAGCCGATACTCTTGATCGAGAGTTCTTCCGGGAAATGCATGATGAAGCGGCGTTCCGGATCGAGGTCGCCGGTTGAATGCAGGCCTTTCACGAAGGTGCCTTCGCGCTCAATGCGTTGCAGCGCGGCGGCACCCATGCGCGTCATGAGTTTCATGTTGACCGCGACATAGGGGCTGTCGGAAATTTCCACGCCGCAGCGTGAGTAGGGCGAGTCGATCGGGCCCATGCAATAGGGCATCACGTACATCGTGCGGCCTTGCATTGCACCGTCAAACAGCGCATCGATTTGTCTGTGCGCATCCGCAGGCGGCATCCAGTTATTGTTAGGGCCTGCCTCGTCCTCGGTCTCTGTGCAGACAAACGTCAGGTGTTCGACGCGTGCGACGTCCGTTGGGTCCGAGAGGTGCAGGTAACAGCCCGGGTGGGTTTTCTGGTTCAGTTCGGACAGCACACCCGATTGCAGCATTTCGTTGACAAGTTCCTGGTACTCGGCGTCACTGCCATCACACCAGTGGATCTTGTCAGGTTTCGTTAGGGTCGCGACTTCGTCAACCCATGTCTGCAGGGTCGAAAGGCTGGTGGTCATATCTATGGATCTCAGCTGTTTGGAGGTTTGCGGCTGCAAGAAGATCTTGGTGATGGCGCGAGATTATACCGTTTGTAACTATTTTTGCAGTACGCAATTTCCTCTCCGGGATCATGGCTTCTGATTGGTGTAATCTTGCGCCGGTGAGAACGCTCCCCGAATTTTTTGGCGACAACAGCCCGCTGACCGATTTGCTGCCCGGCTTTCAGCCGCGCGCCGGCCAGGCATGGATGTCGGAGGCCGTCCAGGAGGCCATTCGCGAGCGCTCATTGCTGGTGGTCGAGGCCGGCACTGGCACCGGTAAAACCTTTGCCTACCTGCTGCCCGCCCTCATGAGCGGTCGCAAGACCATTATCAGCACGGGCACCAAAGCTCTGCAGGACCAGCTCTATCATCGCGACCTGCCGCTAATTGGCAAAGCCGTGGGCAGGCCCGTCACGACGGCGCTTCTGAAGGGGCGCGCCAACTACCTCTGTCTGCATCGCCTCGAGCAAGTGACGGATATCAGTCACACGCTGCGCGACGACCTGAATGAGGTGCGCGAGTGGCGCTACCGCACGGTCAGCGGCGATCGCGCCGAGCTGACTGATGTCGCCGAGGACTCCATGATCTGGCCGCACGTCACATCGACGGCCGACAACTGCCTGGGACAGAAGTGTCCCGAGTACTCGTCCTGTCACGTCGTCAAAGCGCGCAGGGAGGCGCAGGAAGCCGATCTCGTCGTCGTCAACCACCACCTGTTGCTCGCCGATCTCGCGATGAAGGAAGAGGGCTTCATTGAGTTCCTCCCCGGCGCCGAGGCGGTCATCCTCGACGAGGCTCACCAGGTACCCGACCTCGCCGTGCAGTTTTTCGGCGTCTCGCTGGGAAGTCGCGAGCTGGAGCGCATTGCCGAGGAGGCGCGCGCCGCGACGCTGGCGATCGCCGACTCGGAACTGACTCGACGGCTCGATGCCCTGGTTACTGCGGTCCGGGTGCTGCAGGCCGAGTCGCCGCGCAAGGAAGGCCGACACGATCTCGAAGACGTCATGCCGGACATTCGCGAGGCGATCGAGGGCTTGCGCAACGCCATGCTGGACCTGCAAAAAGCGCTGCTCGAACTGGGCGACTCCAGTGCCGATATCGAGAAGGTCCACGATCAGTTGCTGCAGGCCGCTGAGCGCCTGACACTGTTGTCGAGCAGCGACTCCTGGGATGGCTTGCGCTGGCTGGAAGTAAATCCACGCAGCATACGCATGCACCTGACGCCGCTCGACGTTTCGGCGACGCTCCGCAACCTCATCGACAATGGTTACCAGTCCTGGGTTTTTACTTCTGCGACGCTCGCCATTGGTGAGGACTTTTCGCATTTCACCTCGCGCATGGGGCTCGATACGGTCACGGCGCTGACGTTCCCGAGTCCCTACGACGTCGTGTCACAAGGGCTGTTGTACCTGCCGCAGGACCTGCCGCAGCCATCAGATCCTTCGCACACCGAGGCGATGATGGAAGCGGTGGTGCCGTTGCTGGAATCCTGCCCGGGCGGCATGTTCTGCCTGTTTACCAGCCATCGCGCGCTGAATTCGGCGAGCAGCTGGAGCAAACGGCACAAGTCGTTTCTTGGTGGCCGCAAAGTGCTGGTGCAGGGAGACGCGCCGCGTGACGATCTGTTGCGACGTTTTCGCGCTGCTGGCGACGCGATCCTGCTCGGCACCGGCAGTTTCTGGGAGGGCGTCGATGTTCGCGGCAGCGCGCTGACCATCGTCGCGATCGACAAATTGCCGTTCGCATCACCCGCAGATCCGCTGATGATGGCGAGACTGGAGTTCATTCGCCGCCAGGGGGGCAACGGCTTTGCCGAGCACCAGCTGCCGTCGGCGGTTCTGGCACTGAAGCAGGGCGCAGGCCGACTGCTGCGCGACCAGCACGACTACGGCGTTATCGTCCTTTGCGATCCGCGCCTGACGTCCAAAGGCTATGGCAAGACCTTCCTGCAGACGTTCGATCCGATGCCGCGTACGACGGACTTTGCAGAGGTAACGCGATTCCTTGACGCGCACCGCAGCGCCGGGGCGGCAGCATGAAGCTGCTGGCGCTGGATACCTCGTCGCTTGCGTGCTCGGTGGCATTGCAGGTCGACAAGACCGTGTGCGCCGCCATGAAGAGCAGGCTCGCGAGCACACCAGGCTGCTGGTGCCGATGGTGCGCTCGGTTCTTGACGAGGCGGGCGTCGAGCTGGCCTCGCTGGATGCGATAGTGCTCGGCAACGGCCCCGGCTCATTTATAGGCATGCGTATCGCGGCCTCGGTTGCGCAGGGGCTTGCGTTTGGTGCCGGGCTGAAGATCGTGCCGGTGTCTTCGATGGCCGCTCTGGCGACAGGCGTGCTGACGACCGAGGATGCTGACGTGGTGGTGGTTGCCCAGGACGCCCACATGGACGAGGTCTACCTTGGCATCTACGGCAGAGATCAGGTCGACCTGGCCGAGCCACTGTGCGACGAGAGGCTGCACGGTCAGGGCCCGGTCGAGGAACTGCGCGCGCTGCCGGGCAAGCAGCGAATCGCGGCCGGGTTTGGCTGGCAACGCTATCCGGCGCTGGCGGCGAGTAATCGTGATCTCATCGATAGCGTGAGTCCGATCCAGCATCCCGATGCCGCGCATCTGCTCGCGCTGGGCGCCCGCGATTTCGGCAACGGCCTTGCGGTCCAACCCGAAGATGTCGTGCCAGCCTACTTGCGGCAAAAAGTTGCCGAAAAACCGACCCTTGGGTCTTCGTAACAGTTTTGTAATAAACTGCTGCTGTAATCGCGCTGATGAGCAGTCATAAAATACTAATTGTTGAAGATGAAGCGCCGATCCGCGAAATGATCGCGTTTCACCTGAATCGTGCCGGCTTCGAGACCATCGAGGCAGCAGACTGCAAGCGTGCGCGGGAATTGCTGGTGGACGAGCGCCCGGATGTCGCGCTGATCGACTGGATGCTGCCCGATATGAGCGGCCTCGAGCTGACACGACGGCTGAAACGCGACGATGAACAGGAAGACCTTGCGATCATCATGCTGACAGCACGCGCAGAAGAGGCGGACAAGGTTGCTGGTCTTGAAGGCGGCGCTGACGACTATGTGACCAAGCCATTCTCGCCACGTGAACTGATTGCGAGAATTCACGCGGTGTTGCGACGCGCCACATCGTCGACGTCCGAGACACTCTCTGCAGGCACGCTCGACCTGGATGCGGCAGGGCATCGTGTCTCCGCCGCTGGCAGCGAAATCAAGCTTGGGCCGACCGAATATCGCCTGCTGCACTTCCTGATGACACATCAGGACCGGGTCTACAGTCGCACCCAGTTGCTCGATCGCGTCTGGGGCGCCAACGTCTACGTTGAGGAGCGCACCGTGGATGTGCACGTGCGGCGTCTGCGCAAAGCGCTGAGCGATGCCAATGCTGATGGCTACATCCAGACGGTTCGTGGGGCCGGTTATCGTTTCTCGGTTGCGGCTGGCTGATGCCTGCTTCCTGGCGAAAACTGCTGCTTGGGCTGCTGTTTCTGCTTGGCGGCGGAGCCGGCGTCGGGGCGCTCTACGGGCACGCCGAATGGGGCCTGATGATCGCGGCGCTACTCGGGCTGGCGTGGCAGATACGCCAGTTGCTGACCTTTGACCGTGCCGTGCGGACCGGTGACTTCGATGCATTCCGCTATGGGGAAGGCTTGTGGGAGCAGCTGTTCGCGCGCTTTAACTACCAGCACGAGCGTGGCGATCGCAGGAAAGATGACTACCGTCGTCTGCTCAGGGAAATCCGCAAGTCGACCAATGCAATGCCCGACGGTGCCGTGATAATCGACGAAAATCACGAGATCGTGAATTGCAATAAGGCGTCGAAAGAACTGGCGGGACTCAAGCGCAAGAAGGACCGTGGTCAGCGTATCGACAATATTATCCGCGACCCTGCACTGACCAAACTGCTCGAGTCCGAAGACCAGACACATGCGATTGATATTCCGTCGCCAGTAACGGACGGTGGCTGGCTCAATGTTCGTGTTGTGCCCTATGGCGTCGACCAGCGGCTGGTATTTCTGCGCGATATTACCGAGCGCATTCGCTTGCACAAAATGCGGCGCGATTTCGTCGCAAACGCGAGTCATGAATTGCGTTCCCCGTTAACGGTCATCAGCGGCTATCTCGACGCCATTGCAGAAGATGCCGAGATACCGGCCGACTGGACTGGCCCGGTCGAACAGATGCGCACACAGGCTCAACGCATGTCGCAACTGGTCAGCGAGTTGCTCGAGTTGTCGAGTCTGGAGGGCGGTAGCAAAGCCAGCAGCGACGCCATCGTTGACGTGGCCGGGTTGCTTGCGGCGGCACGCAAGAGCTATTCACGTGATGCCAACCTGCCGGCTATTGAGCTACAACTTGAGTCCCGCGCGCAGCTCAGGGGCGAGGGCAGCCAGATTGAATCGGTGATCTCCAACCTGTTGTCCAATGCGCTGCGTCACACGCCCGTTGACGGTACCGTAACGCTCAGCTGGCGCTCCGGTACGGATGGCGCGGATCTGCTCGTCAGTGATAGCGGAGAAGGTATTGCTGAAGAACACATCCCTCGATTGACCGAGCGCTTTTTTCGCGTCGACCGTGGCCGCAGCCGTGACGGCGGCGGCATTGGCCTCGGTCTTGCGATCGTCAAGCATGTCCTCAGTCGCCACGACGCCGAGCTCTTTATCAGCAGCAGCGTCGGCGAAGGCGCCACGTTCTGCTGCCACTTTCCGCCATCCCGGGTGGTCGTGGAAGAGCCGATCCCGCTCGACCGGGAGGTTTCCTGACGCAGCGTCTCGCGCGCACAGAAGAACGACTATTTCCCTGATTTGGCGCTGTCACAAAAGTGCAATAAATTCGTCATACAAGTGCAACACATCAACGTTAACGTCCCGTTAACAATTTTGTGACATCTTCGAAACAAGGATCCTCCTGATGAAAGCATCCCTTTGGGCCGTCGCCCTTGTCTGTGTATTTGTATTGATCGCTACGCCCGCGAAGGCGGACGAAACCGCCGAGAAATGGTACGACCGGATCGACTTCCAGGGCGACACACGTCTGCGCTACGAAAGCTTCGATGTGGAAGGCATCGATGATCGCAGCAGATTGCGCTTCAGATCGCGATTCGGTTTCTCGGTTGGGATGCTGGATAACGTCGACTTCGTCATGCGCCTGGCCACGGGTGGCGGCGACCCGGTATCGACCAACCAGACACTGGGCAACGGTTTTAGCACCAAGGATATCGGCCTTGATCTCGCCTACGTTGCCTGGGCGGTAACGGACGGCCTCGATGTTTACGCGGGCAAGATGAAAAACCCGATCTTCAAGGCTGGCAAGGTACCGTTGATCTATGACTCAGACCTGACGCCTGAGGGAGTCGCGGGCAGCTATAGCTCCGGTATTTTCTTCTCCAACCTGGCGGGTTATGCCATTCAGGAAAGGCCGCTGAGCGATGATTCCTTCCTTTATCACGGCCAGGTCGGTGTCAAGCTCGCGGTCGGTGACGGCGCGAAGCTGACCGGCGGCATAGGCTACTTTGGCTATACCAACACGGTTGGCAATTTGCCGTTTTACAACTTCAGGCCGAAGGGTAATTCGGTTGACGAGGATGGCAACTACCTTTACGACTACGAGAACGCCGAGGTGTTCGTGCAGTTTGACACCAGCATCGCCGACTTACCCCTGCAGTTGTACGCGCACTACACCCAGAACCAGGAAGTGAGCGCCGAAGATACGGCATACGCGATCGGCGCCAAGATCGGTTCCGCAAAGAAGCAGGGCACGCAGCAGTTTTCCTGGACCTTCCAGGACATCGAGGCGGATTCAGTGATTGCGACGTTCAACGACTCGGACTTCGGTGGCGGCGGTACCGACTCGGACGGCCACATGCTGAAATACAAATACATGTTGCGCGACAAGATCTCCCTTGGCGGCACGCTGTTTCTTAACAACGTCGGTCGCTTCCAGGATATTGAACGTGACTACAAGCGACTGCAGCTTGATGTAGAATTCCTGTTCGACTAATCGGCAACAACGCTGGGTTCGGCAATCATGCAATCTTCAGATCTGACACATCACATTTCTCGTCGCTTCAATAAGGACATCGAAGACCTGCGCAGCAAGGTGCTGGCAATGGGCGGTATGGTCGAGGCGCAATTGTCGGCCGCGATCACATCCGTGGTGCAGGGCGACAGCGAATTGGGCCTGAAAGTTGCCCGCGACGACTACAAGGTCAATGACCTCGAAGTCAGCATTGACGAGGAATGCGGCCGCATTCTCGCGACGCGTCAGCCGGCGGCCGGTGACCTTCGTCTGATCGTTGCGATCATCAAGACGATCACCGACCTGGAGCGTATCGGCGACGAAGCCGAGAAGATCGGCTTCCTGGCGTCGCAGCTGGCTGGCATGGACCGGCCGTCCGATTCCTACCGCGAGCTGAAGACGCTCGGCAATCACGTTGCGCACATGCTGCGCGATGCCATGAACGCATTTGCGCGACTCGATGTCGATGACGCGCTGGACGTGGTGCGCGAAGACCAGGCTGTCGACGAGGAGTACGAGGCGATCACCAGGCAGTGCATTACCTTCATGATGGAAGATCCGCGCTCGATCAAACGCGTCATGAACGTCACCTGGTGTGCACGCTCGCTGGAACGCATTGGTGACCATGCAAAGAACATCTGCGAATACGTCATCTACATGGTCGAAGGGCGCGATGTGCGGCATACTAGGTATACCGACGAGAATCCAACCAATAGCTAAGACATGATCCCGACTGACAAGCGCCTACTGAATTTCGCAGGCTTCGCCGCGTGCGCAGGTATGATGGGCTTCGCCCTGTTTGCGCAGCACGTCCTGAAGCTCGACCCCTGCCCACTTTGCGTGTTTCAGCGCGTTGCGGTCATTTCCCTGGGCGTGGTCTTCCTGCTCGCCGCAATCCACAACGCTGGCGGCTGGGGCCGCTTCGTCTACGTGTTTCTCGTGGTTGTTACCGCGGGAAGTGGCATGGGCGTTGCCGGCCGACACTGGTGGATCCAGAACCTGCCGGCCGACAAGGTTCCCGCATGCGGTGCCGGCCTCGACTACATGATGGAGACGTTGCCGATACTCGACGTGCTCGGCACCGTGCTGTCAGGGTCGGGCGAATGCGCGGAAGTTGTCTGGCGTTTCCTCGGCCTGTCCATGCCGGCCTGGGTATTTATCTGCCTGACCGTGGTCGGCGCGTTCGGTATCTGGAATAACCTGCGCAAGCCCTGACCACAGGCGGCGAGCCTGCCGCGGCTACAGCAACTTCTCGAGAATGCGCTGGTAGATGTGCGTCAGGTGCACGACGTCCTCGACTTTAACGCACTCATTCACTTTGTGAATCGACGCATTCACCGGGCCGAGCTCCACGACGTCGACGCCCGCCGGCGAGATAAAGCGACCGTCGGAGGTGCCACCGCCGGTGGATAGCTCAGGTTTCGAGCCGGTCTCTTCCTGCACGGCATCGCTGACCGCGTTGATGAGCGCGCCGGGCCTGGTGAGAAAGGGCTTGCCCGACAGGTGCCACTGAAGATCGTAGTTGATGTCATGGCGATCGAAGATCTCGTGGACCCGCGCCTGCAGCCCCTCATGATCCCATTCGGTGGAGTAGCGGAAGTTAAAGCGTGCCGTCAGCTCTGCAGGCGTTACATTGGGCGCGCCGATACCGCTCTGCAGATCGACGACCTGAAAACTTGTTGGCGGGAAGAACTCGTTGCCCTGGTCCCATTCGATCGAGTGCAGTTCGGCGAGCAGTGGCGCGAAGCGTCGAATCGGGTTGTCGGCAAGCTGCGGGTAGGCAACGTGACCCTGAACCCCCTTGACCGTCAGCATGCCGCTCATGGAGCCGCGCCTTCCGACCCGGACGACGTCACCCAGAACATCCTGGCTGGACGGCTCGCCCAGCAGGCACCAGTCGATGTGTTCGTCGCGGCGCATGAGTTCTTGCATGACTTTCAGCGTCCCATCGCGTGCGCGACCTTCTTCGTCGCTGGTAATCAGAAATGCAATGCTGCCTGTCGGCTGCGGATTCTCTGCAAGGTACGTTTCTACCGCGACCAGCATGGCGGCGAGCCCGCTTTTCATATCGGCAGAGCCGCGCGCAAACAGCATGTCGTCCTTGAACACGGGCTCGAACGGATCAGTGTGCCAATCGTCAAGGTCGCCGGCGGGTACGACATCGGTGTGGCCGGCAAAACACAGCACGGGTCCATCGCTGCCGCGCCGCGCCCAGAGGTTGGTCACATCGTTGTATTGCAGGGTCTCGCAGACGAAGCCGAGACGCTGCAGACGTTCGCTCATGAGCTGCTGGCAGCCGGCATCGTCGGGCGTCACGGATCGACGCCGTATCAGCTCGCACAGCAGCGTCACGGCAGGATGATCGAGATATTCTTTTGCAATTGCTGACATCGAGTTCTGCTTTAGCCCTTAAGTCTCTGAAAAAAATATAAAAAATCAAAAAATGTGGCACTTGCGCCAGCGCCTTGCAGATGGCGGTCTGCAACAATTCGGTAACATTCAGCCGCTAAGCTTTGCGCCAGGTAAAGGACAGTCCAATGGAGGACACTTTCGTGGCCAAAAACACCACTTTCATCGCTGCAATCAGCAGTGTATTTCTGACAGTTATCGCAAGCGGATCTGTATTTGCGCAATCGAGCCGTGACTACATCTATATTGTCGGTTCATCGACCGTCTACCCGTTTTCCACCGTCGTTGCCGAGCGCTTCGGCCGCAACACGGAATTCAAGACGCCGAAAGTGGAGTCTACGGGCTCTGGCGGTGGTCTTAAACTGTTTTGTGACGGTGTCGGCGTGGATTATCCCGACATCACGAATTCGTCCCGCGCGATCAAGTCGTCGGAAGTTGAGATGTGCGCAGCAAACGGTGTAACCGGCGTAGTTGAAGTCAAGATCGGCTATGACGGCATTGTCATTGCCAATGCGATCAAGTCGCAGACGGTTGCGCTGTCACGTCGCGATATCTTTATGGCGCTTGCCAAGCAGGTACCCGGCAAGACAGCCGGCGAACTGATCGACAATCCGTACAAGACCTGGAATCAGGTCAACCCGGCCTTGCCGGCAACCACCATCGAAGTGCTCGGTCCGCCACCGACATCCGGTACCCGCGATGCGTTCGTGGAGCTGGCAATGGAAGGCGGCTGCAAGACCGTGGACTGGATTGCCGAGTTGAAAAATACCGACAAGACCAAGTACACAACGATCTGCCATTCAATTCGTGAGGATGGCGTGTTTGTGGAAGCGGGTGAGAACGACAACCTGATCGTGCAGAAACTGGAAGCGAATCCGAACGCGTTCGGCATCTTCGGCTTCAGCTTTCTTGACCAGAATACGGAGAAAGTCAAAGGTGCGAGCGTCGATGGCGTGTTGCCAACCTTTGACCTGATCGCCGATGGTTCATATCCTGTGTCGCGACCGTTGTTCTTTTATGCGAAGGCGGCGCACGTCGGTGTGATCCCCGGGCTGCGCGAATTCCTGCGTGAATTCACGGCAGAACGTACCTGGGGCGAAGAAGGTTACCTTTCGGAGCGAGGCCTGATTCCGATGCCTGACGATGAGCGCAGGGAAGTCAGCGCCGCTGTTCGGGATTTGAAGACACTCTAAAGAAACAGAAATCGTGCAAAGCACAACCATCATATTGCTGCTCTGTGGCATCTCGGCGGCCGCGTTCTACTTGGGACGCGGCCGTTCCCTTGTGCTCGTGGGCGGTCCGAGGAACGGACGCAAGCTGCATTCTCTGCCCGGCTACTATGGCTACTTCACCGCGATCTGGTGCCTGTTGCCAGCGCTGGGACTGATGCTGCTGTGGGTGTTATTCGAGGGCAGGGTAATCACTGCGCTGGTGGTCAGCGGATTGCCGGATGCCCTGCAGTCGCTCTCGGACGGCGAGCTCAACCTGCTGGTCAACAATGTGCAGAACCTCGCCAGGGGTGACGCGATCAGCGGCGAAGCCGACGCGGTGTTGATCGCCGCGAGTGAGCGCTTCAATGAGCTCAACGTCAGCAGCCGCCGTTTGCTGGCATTGCTCGCATTTGGAATGGCGCTCCTCGGTGGCGTGTACGCGTGGAGCAGAATTAACCCCAAGCTGCGCGCTCGCAACCGTGTGGAAACTGTTATTCGCTGGTTGTTGATCGCGGCGTCAAGCATCGCGATCTTCACGACGGTCGGCATTGTGCTGTCCGTCATGTTCGAAGCGATCCGGTTCTTCCAGAAAGTACCAATGACGGAGTTCCTGTTCGGCCTGAACTGGAGCCCGCAAATGGCCATTCGCGCCGACCAGGTCGGCTCGTCAGGCAGCTTTGGCGCGGTGCCACTGTTCACAGGAACACTACTCATAACGAGCATCGCGATGTTTGTTGCGGTTCCGGTGGGGCTGATGACCGCCATCTATCTCGCGGAGTACTCATCGTCGCGAGTTCGCTCGATCGCGAAGCCACTACTGGAGGTGCTCGCTGGCATCCCAACCGTGGTGTACGGTTTCTTCGCGGCGCTCACAGTCGCGCCGTGGATACGCAACGCGGGCGAGTCGGTCGGTATCGCGGTGGCATCCGAGAGCGCGTTGGCGGCAGGGCTGGTGATGGGCATCATGATTATCCCGCTGGTGTCGTCGTTGTCTGACGATGCGATTAATGCCGTGCCGCAGGCGATGCGCGACGGCGCCCTTGGCCTCGGCTCGACCCGCTCAGAGACCATGACCAAGGTCATTCTGCCGGCGGCGTTGCCAGGCATCGTCGGCGGCATCCTGTTGGCCGTTTCCCGGGCGATCGGCGAAACCATGATTGTGGTCATGGCAGCGGGTCTGGCTGCCAACCTGACCGCGAACCCGTTCGAGGCCGTCACAACGGTTACGGTGCAGATCGTGACGCTGCTGGTCGGAGATCAGGAGTTCGATAGTGCCAAGACGCTGGCTGCGTTTGCGCTTGGTCTTGTCTTGTTCGTCGTAACGTTGATTCTCAACGTTATCGGCTTGCACGTTGTGCGCAAATACCGCGAACAGTACGACTAGGGAACGACGATGGCGGCGAAAAAAGACACGCGCAAGATTGTCGAGGCCGGCCTGGCAAGGCGGCGACGAAAAGAGTTGATATTCAAGGGCGCCGGCATTGTTGCGACCGCGGTTGGCGTTACATTTCTGCTGCTGTTCTTTGCCAGTCTGCTTGCCAAAGGTACCTCTGCGTTTGCGCAGACTTTTGTACAGTTGGAGGTGGAGTTTGCTGAGGCAGATCTCATCGTCGACGGTGAGATTGATCTGCAGTTTGCGGATTTTGACGGCATAGCCCGTGCCGCGTTGCGCAAACAGTTCCCGGACGTGAGCGGCCGCAATGACCGTCGTGAACTGTATCGTCTGCTCAGTATTGGCGCCGGCTATCAACTGCGCGATCTGGTCGTGGCACAACCGGATGTCATCGGCACCACGCAGACAATCTGGGTGCCGGCGGCGGCCAACGTCGACATGTTGATCAAGGGCAATATTGATCCTCAGACTGACGAGGCGCTCAGGCCGATTTCGGACCAGCAAATTGAATGGATCACGGCGCTTACGGAAGCGGGTCATCTTGAGAAGCAGTTCAATCGGGCGCTGTTCACCAATGGTGACTCGCGCGAGCCGGAACTCGCCGGCATCAAGGGCGCCGTCATGGGTTCGTTTTACATGTTGGTCGTAACCGTGATCCTGTCGTTCCCGATCGGCGTCGCGGCTGCGATTTATCTCGAGGAATTCGCGCCGCGCAATCGCTGGTCGGACCTGATCGAGGTGAACATCAATAACCTCGCGGCGGTGCCGTCCATCGTTTTCGGACTGCTGGGCCTGGCGGTGTTCATCAACTACGCGGCTTTGCCGCGATCCGCGCCGCTGGTCGGCGGCCTCGTGCTGACGCTTATGACCCTGCCGGTCATCATCATCGCCTCACGTGCAGCGATCAAATCGGTGCCGCCATCCATTCGCGAAGCTGCACTGGGACTCGGCGCATCGCGCACCCAGGTCGTGTTCCATCATGTCATGCCACTGGCGCTGCCTGGCATGCTGACCGGGACGATCATTGGTATGAGCCGCGCACTGGGCGAATCGGCGCCGCTGCTCATGATTGGCATGGTGGCGTTTATCGTCGACGTGCCCGGTGGCTTCACGGATCCTGCCACTGCGCTTCCGATTCAGATATACCTGTGGGCGGACAGCCCGGAACGGGCATTTGCGGAGCGCACCTCCGCGGCGATCATCGTATTGCTCGGCTTCTTACTACTTATGAACCTGACCGCGGTCATATTGCGCAAAAAGATGGAACGCAAATGGTAGGCATTGGGATTGAGCAAATCGGTGACCTGTATGAGAATGGTACGCATGACTGAAGTAACTCCAGACGACGTTCCGACCGACGCCACTGATGGCATCGTTCCTGTGTCAAGCAACGAGCAGCAGTCGCAGCGCAGCGCGCCGGTGGCTGAGGCGGTGGAGCAACTGACTGAAATCGACGGGGGCACCGTTGGCGAGGTCCGTTGTGAAAACCCCTTCATCGTTACCGAGGGAGTGAATGTCTACTACGGCAACAATCACGCGATCCGCGATGTAACGCTCGAGATTGGCACTGGTGAGGTTATCGCGCTGATCGGGCCGTCAGGTTGTGGTAAATCAACCTACCTGCGATGCCTGAACCGCATGAACGACTCTATTGATTCGGCGCGCGTGACCGGAAAAATCACGCTCGACGGCCAGGACATCTACAGCAAGGAGCTGGACCCGGTGGCATTGCGCGCGCGCGTTGGCATGGTGTTCCAGAAGCCGAATCCGTTCCCCAAGAGCATCTACGATAATGTTGCGTACGGTCCGCGCATTCACGGACTGGCAGCGGACCGCGCAGAACTTGACGAAGCGGTCTACACGAGCCTGGAGCGGGCAGGACTCTGGAAAGAGGTCAAGGACCGCCTGGAAGAGCCGGGCACCGGCCTGTCCGGCGGCCAGCAACAGCGCCTGTGCATTGCGCGCACGATCGCCGTAAATCCCGAGGTCATCCTTATGGACGAGCCGTGCTCCGCGCTCGACCCGATCGCGACGGCGCGCATTGAGGATCTGATTGACGAGCTATCTGAGCACTTCGCGATTGTCATCGTGACCCACTCGATGCAGCAGGCTGCCCGTGTGTCGCGTCGAGTCGCGTATTTCCACCTGGGATTGCTTATCGAGGTCGACGAGACCGACAAGATATTTACCAATCCGCAGCACAAGCTCACTGAGGACTACATTACCGGCCGTATTGGCTGATCGCGCGAACGCTTGAGGGGTAGCAGGCGAGCTCGCGCGCTAGGCGAGCTTGGCGAGGAAGTCGGCGAAGCGCGCCTCGGAAAAACCAACCGCGATAAACGCCGGACTCTCGAGCACCGGTCGCTTGATCAGGGTTGGCTTGTCGATCATCGCTGCCAGCGCCTTGTCCCGCGTCATGTCATTACGGTCCACTTCGGGAATCTTGCGCCATGTCAGGCTTTTCTTGTTAAGCAGCTTTTCCCAGCCGATGCGATCTGTCCAGCGCTCCAGCATCTGGATGTCGAGCCCGTCGTCGCGAACATCGTGAAAACTGTGCTCGATGTCGTTTTCGGTCAGGTATTTGCGGGCGCGGCGGCAGGTGTCGCAGCTCTTTATTCCGTAAACGGTCAACATGTCGCTCTGTTTTTCCTCGCTCCTGTTTGCGAGCGGCTGCTCACACTTACAGGTTTCTCAATAGCTCGTTAAGGCCGGTCTTCGCGCGCGTCTTCGCATCCACGGTCTTGACGATCACTGCACAATACAACGAATACTTGCCATCGTCCGATGGCAGGCTGCCCGGCACAACGACCGCGCCAGCAGGAATCCGTCCGTAGCTGATTTGCTGAGTGTCCCGATTGTAGATGCGCGTGCTTTGCCCGAGATAGACGCCCATGGACAGGACGGCACCTTGTTCCACAATAACACCCTCGACGACTTCTGATCGAGCACCGATGAAACAATCGTCTTCGATGATTGTGGGGGCCGCCTGCACAGGCTCAAGCACGCCGCCTATGCCGACGCCCCCTGACAGGTGCACGTTCTTGCCAATCTGCGCGCAGCTGCCAACCGTGGCCCAGGTGTCAACCATGGTGCCGCTGTCAACGAATGCGCCGATATTGACGTAGCTGGGCATCAGCACCACGTCGTTTGCGACATGGGCGCCCTTGCGAACGATCGCGTGCGGCACCACACGCACACCGTCGTCGCGAAACTGCTGTTCGGTGTAGTCGGCGTACTTCATGCCAACCTTGTCGTAGAAGCGCGTATAGCCAGCTTCGACAGGCTTGTTATCGGCAAAGCGGAAGCTCAGCAGGACGGCTTTCTTCAGCCACTGGTTAACGACCCAGGTACCGTCTGTTTTCGCCGCGACTCGCAGTGTGCCGCTATCCAGCAACTCGAGTGCCTGTGTGACGGCGTCGGCAAGCTGCGCATGATCAGCGGCGCTGCCGAGTTCGGCGCGCGCGTCGAAGCCCTGTTCGATGATGTCTGCCAGTTCCTGGTGTGTGCTCATGCCCATTACGATGCGTCGCCCAATTTTTCAAGGAGTCCTTCGCGCAGTCGCTGCTGCGCCTCGGCCTGCAATGGACGCCCCTGCTCATCGCAAATATAGAACACGTCCTCGGCGCGCTCGCCAATGGTCATGATCTTGGCAGCTTCAATGTCGACGCCGCAGCTGGCAAATACCTGGCCAACCTTGCTCAGGAGACCCGGTCGGTCTGCCGCGACCAGTTCCATGACGGTGCGGTCATCGCTCGAGTCGTAGGCGAAGTCGACGCTGGTCGCAGTCGTGAACATGCGCGCCCTGCGTGGCAGGCCACGCGTGACTTTGCCAACGTCATCGTCGCTGGCGGTCAGAACCCGGGTCAGCGATCGTCTTATTTTGCCGATTCGCGCCTCGTCTATGTCGATGCCCTTGTCGGTTTCCATGAAAATAAAGGACACCAGGCTGAAGTGATTCTCCAGCGGTGCGATACGCGCATCGAAAATGGTCATGCCGAGCTCGTCCAGCACCGCGGTGGCATGCGCAAAGGTGCGCTTTTTGCTGGGTGCATAGAGAACGGCTTCGACGCCTTCGCCATTGGGTTGTCGACGCACGTCCAGTAAACCCAGATCGGATTCTGTGTCCGAATCCGCCAGCCACTGGCTGTGCCATGCAATCTCGTCGGAACGATGCCGCAGGAAATAGTTGTCATTCAACAATGCCCACACGCGTTCGATACGCGCGCGGTCGGTGCCAGCCTGCTGCAGCAGGGCAAGGACTTCGGCACGTTTTTCGGCGATCAGTTGTTCGCGCTCGATCGGGTTCTCGCTACCACGCCGCAGGCTGCGATGGGTGAGCTCGTAGAGGTCGCGGAAAAGCTGCGCTTTCCAGGAGTTCCACAGCTTCGGGTTGGTGCCGCGGACATCCGCAATCGTCAGAACGTAGAGGTACTCAAGATGCGTTGTGTCCCCCATCTCGGCCGCAAACTCGTTGATGACCTCGGGGTCGCCGATATCCTTCTTCTGCGCTGTCGTCGACAACGCCAGGTGGTTGCGCACCAGCCATGCGACCAGGCGTGCGTCGTACTGGCTCATGCCATGTTCGAGGCAGAATGCTTCCGCCTCCACGGCACCAAGTTCGGAGTGATCGCCACCGCGTCCCTTGGCAATGTCATGAAACAGGCCTGACAGGTACGCAATCTCGGGTTTCTCCAGCGACTGCATGACGCGACTGCAGTGCGGGTACTCGTCATCGAAGCGCGTCAGCGCGAAGCGTCGCAGATTGCTGACGACGAACAGTGTGTGCTCATCGACCGTGTAGGCGTGGAACAGGTCGTATTGCATGCGACCGACGATGCGACCGAAGGACGGGATGTAGAGTCCCAGTACGCCGTACAGATTCATGCGCCGCAATTCGTGTGTCACACCCTCGGGTGCGCGCAGAATCTGCAGGAACAGCCGATGATTGCGCGGGTTCTGGCGGAACTCCTCATCGATGAGGTGCAGGTTGCGCTTAACCTGGCCGACCGTATAGGCGCTGACGCCGCGGCAATCCGGCGTTTGCTGCAGGACCAGGAACAGCTCCAGCAGTGCAGAGGGGTCGTTGGCGAATACCCGGCTGTTAACCGTTTGCAGGTAACCGTTCTTCAGCTGGAAGCGTGCGTTGATTGAGACGGGCGGCGCCGTCGGGTCCATCAGAATGGCTTCTTCGAAAAGCTGCAGCAGCATTTCATTGAGGCGCGATAACTCCATCACCGTGCGGTAGTAGCGTTGCATCATCTGCTCGACGGCGAGCGTGTAGGTCGCGTCTTCGTAGCCGAGCATTTTCGCCAGCTTGATCTGGTGATCGAACAGGATGCGGTCCTCGCGCCGCCCGGTTAGCACATGCAGTGCAAAACGGATGCGCCAGAGGAATTCCCTGCCGTCTTTGAGACGACGCACCTGCACCTTGGTCAGAAATTTGTGCGCGATCAGCTCATCGAAGCTGTCGACGCCGAAGTGGCGCTTCGCGACCCAGCCGATCATCTGTATGTCGCGCAGACCGCCGGGGCTGCCTTTGACGTTCGGCTCGAGATTGTAGGCGGTATCGCCATAGCGATGGTGGCGCGCGATCTGCTCTTTACGCTTTTCCTCGAAGAAAACGGTTGATGGCCAGATGTGCTGCGGGCCGATGACGTCCTGCATCGATGCGAACAGTGCCTCCGGACCTGCCAGCAGTCGAGCTTCCATCAGGGTGGTCGCGACGGTCAGGTCCTGCGCCGCTTCCTCGCTGCATTGCGCGACGGTTCGTACGCTGTGCCCGATCTCCAGGCCAACATCCCACAGCGACGTCATGAAGCCGGTCAGGTCCTCTTCCGCGCCCTCTGGCAGGACCTCGGGAAGCAAAACCATGATGTCGATGTCGGAATAGGGGTGCAGCTCGCCGCGACCGTAGCCGCCCACGGCGACCAGCGCGGCGACCGAGGCAATGTCAGCACAATGGTGCTGCCACAGCTTCAGTAATTGCTCATCGATAATGCGGGCCCGCTCGTGGACAAGCTCCACCACGGATTCGCCGGCGAGAAAACGCGCCTGCAATGCCTCGGTAGCGGCATCCAGGGCGGCGCGGCTGGCGGCTTCGGCTGCCACTGTGCGCTAGCGGTCGTCGGCGCTCAGGGTGAGCACCTCGTAGCCGGAGTCCGTGATCAGGATAGTGTGCTCCCATTGCGCGGACAGGCTGTGATCCTTTGTGACCACGGTCCAGCCATCCGGCAGCAGGCGCACAGGGGCCTTGCCGGCGTTGACCATGGGCTCAACGGTAATCGTCATTCCGGCGCGCAGTTGCATGCCCGCGCCGCGCTTGCCGTAGTGCAGCACCTGCGGGTCCTCGTGGAATTGCCGCCCGATGCCGTGGCCGCAGTATTCGCGCACGACCGAAAAGTGATTGCTTTCGACGTGTTTCTGGATTGCCGCGCCGATGTCGCCGAGGTGTTTGCCGGGCGCAAGCTCCTCGATGCCGAGCCACATACTCTCAAACGCGACTTCGGCCAGGCGTGTTGCGCGGATATTGGGCTTGCCGACGAAGAACATGCGGCTGGTGTCGCCGTGGAAGCCATCCTTGATGACCGTCACGTCGATATTGACGACATCGCCGTTCTTCAGGAGCCGTTCTCCGGGGATGCCGTGGCACACGACGTGATTGACCGAGGTGCAGACAGATTTCGGAAATCCCCTGTAATTCAAGGGCGCAGGGATGGCTTGCTGCTGCTCGGTGATGAATTTGTGGCAGATCTGGTCGATCTCGTCGGTGCTGATGCCGGGTTTTACATAATCCCCGATCATATCCAGCACGTCCGCCGCCAGCCTGCCGGCAACCCGCATTTTGTCCTGCTCTTCCGGTGTTTTGATGATTACTGTCATAGGCATTAAAGAGGGGTCGGGCCAATCTGGCACGACCCCGTTTCACAAAGCGTTGTTGGCTCGGGATCGCTATGGTATAAAGCGCGCGCCCAAGAGGCAATTAATCCACACGTACATCGACACATCGCGCTGGGTGCCCCACCTGAAAAGGGGTTGCGGGATGGGATGTACGGAGGCCTAACCCGGAGAAATATTATGGCAGACGTAACCATGCGCCAGATGCTAGAGGCTGGCGTGCATTTTGGTCATCAGACCCGTTACTGGAACCCGAAGATGTCACCCTACATCTTTGGCGAACGTAACAAAATTCATATCATCAACCTCGAGAAGAGCCTGCCGATGGCGCGCGAAGCCGCCGCTTTCGTCAAGGCGACCGTAGCTGACGGTGGCAAGGTGCTGTTTGTAGGCACCAAGCGCGCGGCACGCGAGGCCGTCCAGGTGCATGCAACTCGTTCAGAGATGCCGTTTGTCAGCCAGCGCTGGCTCGGCGGTATGCTGACCAACTACAAGACCATTCGACAGTCCGTCAAACGTCTCATGACGCTTGAGAAGATGGCTGAAGAGGGTGGTTTTGAAGGCCTGACGAAGAAAGAGATCCTCGGCCTGAGTCGCGAGCAGGAAAAACTCGAGCGCAGCCTCGGCGGTATCAAGGACATGGCGTCGCTCCCTGATGTCATGTTTGTGATCGATGTCGAACACGAAGACATCGCCATTCGCGAAGCGCAGAAACTCGGCATTCCTGTTGTCGCTGTTGTGGACACCAATTGTTCACCGGCCGATGTCGACTATGTGATTCCTGGCAACGATGACGCGATGCGCGCTATCGAGCTGTACACCGCGATGATCGCGGATGCGGTTCTGGACGGAAAATCGTCCCTGCCTGATGTTGCTCTTGGCGAAGATGAGTTCGTTGAGCTCGACGCAGAAGGCAACGTCAAGAAGACTCGCGCCAAGAAGAAGACGCCTAAGAAAGCCGCGCGCAAGAAGGCGCCAGCGAAGAAAAAGGCAACTGCGAAGAAAGCTGAGAAAGCGGCCAAGCCGGCTGACGAAGCCAGCGTCGCAGAGCCGAAAGCTGAAAAGCCCAAGGCAGAAGAGCCGAAAGCTGAAAAGCCCAAGGCAGAAGAGCCAAAAGCAAAGAAGGCGGCGAAGAAAGAGTCCAAGGCTGAAGCCAGCACTGAAGATAAAGCGGACGCAAAAGCAGAGGCGAAATCTGAAGCTAAAGCAGAAGCAAAAACTGCAGCCAAGGCAGAAGCGAAAGCAGACGCAAAGTCAGACGACAAGGCTGACGCAGCGGCTGCAGAAGATAAAGGCAAGGAGTAACAACATGTCGATCACTGCATCGATGGTAAAGGAACTGCGCGAGAGGACTGGCGTGGGCATGATGGAGTGCAAGAAAGCACTCGTGGAGACTGACGGTGACCTGGATTCTGCAGCAGAGCTGCTGAGAAAGTCCGGTCAGGCCAAGGCCGACAAAAAAGCCGGTCGTGTCGCAGCTGAAGGTCGCGTTGCGGTCGCTGCGGATGGCGGCAAAGCTGTTGTCGTCGAAGTGAATTCGGAAACGGATTTCTCGGCCAAGCACGAAGACTTCATCGCGTTCGTTGAGGCGGTCGCGAAAGCGGCCCTGGCATCCGGTGAAACGGATGTTGCCAAACTCGCAGTCGCAGACATTGGCGGCGGCAAGACAGTTGAGACTGCGCGTCTCGAGCTGGTGCACACCATTGGCGAGAACATCTCAGTGCGCCGTGTTGCCATGGTCGAGTCCAGCGGTACAATTGGTCACTACACGCACGGTGCCAAGATCGCAGCCCTTGTGGCTATGGATGGCGGCGATGCGGATCTTGCGCGCGATGTCGCCATGCACATTGCTGCGACAAACCCAGCCTGCATTGACGAGTCGGGCGTACCGGCTGAGACCCTCGAGAACGAACGTCGCATTTTGACGGAGCAGGCTGCCGACTCTGGCAAGCCCGCGGATATCATCGAGAAAATGGTCGCTGGAAGGGTTGCGAAGTTCCTCAAGGAAATTACACTGCTTGGGCAGCCGTTCGTCAAAGATCCGGATGTGACCGTTGGCGAGCTGCTCGCTGGCGCTTCCGCATCTGTCACGTCTTTTGTACGCTTCGAAGTTGGCGAAGGTATCGAGAAGAAAGTCGATAACTTCGTCGAGGAAGTCATGGCCCAGGTCAAGGGTGCCAGCTAGGAACACTGCAAAACAGGGAACGCTTATGAATGACACTCCGGTTCGTTACCAGCGCGTATTGCTGAAACTCAGCGGTGAAGCGCTGATGGGTGAACTGGACTATGGCATCGAGCCACGTGTCATTCAGCGCATCGCTGCAGAAATTGCCGAAGCGCGCAAACGCGAAATTGAGATTGCCATCGTCATCGGCGGTGGCAATATCTTCCGCGGCGCAGGTCTTGCGCGTGCCGGCATGGACCGGGTCACAGGCGACTATATGGGCATGCTGGCCACGGTCATGAATGCGCTGGCCATCCAGGACGCACTTGAATCCATGGATGTCTACGCACGCGTCATGTCGGCCTTGCAGATTCACGAAGTTTGCGAAGACTACATCCGGCGTCGCGCTGTGCGTCACCTGGAGAAAGGCCGCGTTGTCATACTTGCGGCCGGTACCGGTAACCCGTTTTTCACGACGGATACTGCCGCCAGCCTGCGCGCCATCGAAATCGGCGCCGATGTACTGCTGAAAGCCACCAAGGTAGACGGAGTGTATGACTCTGATCCGGCAACCAATCCGGATGCCAAACGCTTCAGTAGCGTGTCCTACGACCAGGTCATCGCAGACAAGCTCGGCGTCATGGACGCCACAGCGATTGTCATGTGTCGCGACAACGATCTGCCGCTGCGAATATTCGACCTGACGCGCGCCAATGCGCTGGTGCAGGCGATGTCGGGCGATGATGTAGGTACTGTTGTAACAGCGTAACGAACAAGGGAGACAAACAAACCGTGTTGGACGAAATAAAAAAGGACGCCGGCGATCGCATGGCGAAGAGTGTTGCGGCGCTGCAGCAGGAACTGACCAAGATCCGCACCGGCCGCGCACACACCAGCCTGCTTGACCATATTACGGTCGAGTACTACGGCAGCCAGGTGCCGCTGAGCCAGGTGTCAAATGTCAATGTTGAGGATTCGCGCACATTGACGGTCACACCGTGGGAAAAAGACATGGTTGCGGTCATTGAGAAAGCGATCATGACGTCGGATCTTGGCCTCAACCCGGCTTCAGCCGGTACCGTGATTCGCGTGCCGCTGCCGGCGCTGACAGAAGAGCGCCGCAAGGACATGATCCGCGTAGTACGCGGCGAGGCCGAGGGTGGCCGCATCGCCATTCGCAATGTCCGCCGCGATGCGATCAGCGACATCAAGGACCTCATGAAAGAAAAGATGATTGGCGAGGATGACGAGCGTCGCGCCGAGGATGAAATCCAGGTCATTACAGACAAGTACGTTGCCCAGGTCGACCAGGTGCTGGCCGAGAAAGAAGCTGAGCTGATGGAGATCTGATGACGAGCGTGCCCACGCACGTCGCCGTGATTATGGACGGCAATGGCCGTTGGGCGCGTAAACGCGGCCTGCCGCGCCATGCTGGCCATCGCGCCGGCGTAAAAGCTGTTCGCGCCACTGTGGAAACCGCAGCAGAGCGAGGGGTTCGTTACCTGACGTTGTTCGCATTCAGCAGCGAAAACTGGAATCGTCCGCAGGAAGAAGTCAGCAAGCTGATGGGCCTGTTTGTGGAGGCGCTGCGACGAGAAGTCGCCGAGCTGCATCGTAATAATGTCAGGCTTCGTTTTATCGGTGCGCGCGAGCAGTTGAGCGATAGCCTGCTTGGGAAGATTGCCGCTGCTGAAGAGAAGACGGCGCAGAATACCGGGCTTGAGCTGCTGGTCGCGGTCGCTTACGGCGGGCGCTGGGACATCGTCACGGCAGTGCGCCGGCTGGCCACTCGAGTGGCCAGCGGTGAACTGGATGCAGCGCTGATTGACGACGACGCGCTTGCGGCTGAGTTGCAGCTCGCCGGTGTGCCGGATCCGGACCTGTTGATCAGGACCGGTGGCGAGCAACGCATCAGTAATTTCCTGATGTGGAACCTGGCCTATGCGGAGCTCTTTTTTCCAACGGTATTGTGGCCCGACTTCGATGCAACGCATCTCGATGAAGCGCTGCAGTTTTACGCACAACGCGAGCGGCGCTATGGACATACGAGTGAGCAGGTGAAGGTGAAAGAATGTTGAAAACACGTGTAATTACCGCCGCCATCGCGCTACTCGTGCTGATCGTTGTGCTGTTTTTCCTGCCCGCCAGGGTGGCGGAAGCGGTCATTGCGCTCGCTGTAATCGCTGGCGCGTGGGAGTGGTCGGGATTCCTCGGCAGCAAGTCGACCGCGTTGCGGGCCGGATACGTCGTGTTGATCGCCGCACTGATGGTGGCATTCGCGGTCCCATTTGCCGAGCAGACCCTGTTGCTGCTGCAGGTCGCACTGGTGTGGTGGCTGCTCGCATTTGTGTGGACGTTCTTCTACCCGACGCCGATTCCCGCGGCAGTGCGCTGGATTTGCGGCGTATTGGTGCTGTTGCCCCTCTACGTTGCGCTGATTGAGCTGTACCGCCTCGGCTCGCTGTGGCTGCTGTTCCTGTTACTGATCGTCTGGGCCGCCGACATGGGCGCGTTCTTTGCTGGCAAGACCATGGGCAAAGTGAAGCTGGCGCCGCAGATCTCTCCAGGCAAGACCTGGGAGGGTGCGATCGGGGGACTCATTGCCGTCGCCTTGCTGATACTGGGCCGGAGCTTTTTCGTCGACTCGAACCTCGCGATCCTGTTGCCGTTTTGCCTCGCCATCGGTGCGATTTCCATCGTCGGTGACCTGACGGTCAGCATGTTCAAGCGTACTGCAGGCATCAAAGACAGCGGCACCTTGTTTCCCGGCCATGGTGGCGTGCTTGATCGCGTAGACAGCATCGCGGCGGCCGCGCCGCTGTTTGTACTCGGCATGCACATGCTGGGTGGATTGTGATGAACTGTTCAGCCCTGATTCAGTCACACTCATCTAGGCTCTCTGGTGTAGTCTCGGCTTCTTCTTCGTTAGGAAAATCAGCCATTTATGGGTAGTTTCCTCTTTTCTACGGCGTCCTTCATCGTTGCGATCAGCGTATTGGTTGCGATTCATGAGTACGGGCACTACATCGTGGGTCGCTGGACCGGGATGAAAGTGCTGCGCTTTTCGATTGGCTTTGGCAAACCAATCTGGTCGCGTGTCGCCGGGCCGGACCAGACGGAGTACTGCATATCCGCAATCCCGCTGGGCGGCTATGTGCGCTTCCTGGACTCGCGTGAAGGGCCGGTCGATGCGGCTGACGAGGGCCGCGCCTTCAACCAGCGGCCGATATGGGCGCGGATTGCAGTGCTCGTCGCCGGACCGGCATTCAATTTTGTCTTTGCGATCTTCGCTTACTGGGCGCTGTTCGTTTACGGCGTTCCTACGGTTACCGCAGCCGTCGGCGAGGTTGCCGCGGGCTCGTATGCCGAGGCGGCGGGACTGGAGACGGGCGACCGTATCGTCGCTGTCGACGGCGAGACGACACGCGACTGGGAATCAGCGCTGGTTGCCATGCTCGGCACGATGGTGGCTGATGGCCGCATTCCGCTGACGCTCGAAGACAACAACGGCCGGCAACGCGACGCGTTGCTGAACGTCGGTGACAATGCGAGTCGGCTCACAGAGCCCGGCATGTTGTTCGACGGGCTCGGCTTCCAGCCATGGCGCAGTACCGATGCCGCGGCAACTGTCGGCGAAGTTTCCGCTGACAGCGCGGCGGCAAGAGCAGGGCTGTTGCCGGGTGACACGATTACGGCTATCGATGGCGAGCCCATCAACCGTTTCCTCGACCTCGTTAATATCGTCTCGGTTCGCGCGGAACGCAAAGTTGCTGTGGAATTTGAACGAGGCGGGCGGGTAATCACCGTCGATACCGTCCTCGGCTCGACCGAGCGCGATGGCAAGAGTTACGGCTTGCTCGGTGTTACAGCCGCGGTGGTCGCGTCAGATTATTTCTACATGCGCAAATACGGCGTGCTGGAGTCCGTCGGGCAGGCCGCAGAACGCACCTGGTCGACCACCAAGTTCACCTTGAGCATGCTCGGGCGAATGCTCACCGGCGATGTTTCGATCAAGAACATCAGTGGCCCAATTAATATTGCGCAGTTTGCCGGCGAATCTGCGGAGAATGGTCTCGACTATTATCTTGGCTTCCTCGCGATTGTCAGCATCAGCCTCGGTGTGCTGAATCTACTGCCAGTACCGGTACTGGATGGCGGCCAGATCGTGTACCAGTTGGTGGAGCTCGTAAAAGGCAGCCCACTATCCGAGCGCGCACAGATTATGGGTCAGCAGGTCGGCATTTTTGCTCTGCTGATATTGATGAGTTTTGCTTTTTACAATGATATTGCGAGGATCCTCGGTTGACAGATGTGCTTTCAAATCGACTGCTTGACTGGCGCCGGCGTTTTCTGGGCCTGTTGATATTGAGCCTGTTGCTGCCCGCCATCGCAGCCGCTGAAGATTTTGTCGTGCGTGACATGCGCGTCGAGGGGCTGCAGCGAATTTCTGAAGGTACTGTCTTCAACTACCTGCCGATCAATATCGGCGACAGCATCGATACGGTGCGGATTCAGGAAGCTATTCGCGCGCTGTACACACAGGGTCTGTTCGACAACATCGAAATGCGTCGCGACGGTGACACGCTGGTCGTTGTGGTCCGCGAGCGGCCGTCCATCGAGAGCTTCGAGATGGAGGGCAACAAGGACATCAAGACCGAAGACCTGATGGAATCGCTGCGCGGCGTCGGACTGGCAAAAGGGCGCACATTCGATCGCTCGGTACTCGACAATGTGACGATGTTCCTGCGCGAGCAGTACTACGATCGCGGCAAATACGGTGTAGAGATCGAGCCGACTGTTATCGACCGGCCCAATAACACTGTGCAAATCAGGATCAACGTCAAGGAAGGTGACCGCGCCAAGATAAGGCAGGTTAACGTCGTCGGTAACGAGTCGTTCAGCGAGAATGACATCCGCGAGAACTTCGAGCTCGACACGGCCAATTGGCTGTCGTGGATTCGACAGGACGATCGTTACTCCAAGGAAGCGCTTGAAGGTGATCTCGAGAAACTGCGTTCGTTTTATATGGATCGCGGCTACGCCGATTTCAGGGTCGAGTCCACGCAGGTCGCGATCAGCCCCAACAAGAAAGATATTTTTGTCTCGATTAACATCCATGAAGGCGAGGTCTACACGATTTCCGACATCAAGCTTGTCGGCGACATGGTGCTGCCTGAGAACTTCCTGCGTGCCATGGTGCTCGCCAAGCCGGGATCGGTTTTCAATCTGAACATGCTGACGCAGTCAGCCGAGTTCATGAAGTTCCGCCTTGGTGAAGACGGTTATGCCAATGCCGAGATCGAGCCCGTCCCTGAGCTGGATCGCGACAAGAAAGAAGCAGAGATCACGTTCTTTGTTAATCCGCAGAGCCGCGTCTATGTGCGCCGCATCAACTTCTCCGGCATCGATCAGATTGACGATGAAGTTCTGCGCCGGGAGATGCGCCAGATGGAAGGTGCATACTTGTCCAACGCACTGGTGGATCGCTCCAAGATACGACTGCAACGTTTGCCATACGTTGAGAGAGCCGAATTTGACACTCGTCCGGTACCGGGCAGTCCCGACCTTGTGGATGTCGATTTCGATCTCGAATACCGCATGCCGGGGCAGTTCTCCGGTGGTATAGGCTACTCGGAATCACAGAAGCTCCTGTTGAACGGCAGCATCGTACATACGAACTTCCTGGGTACCGGCAATCGCGTTGCGCTGGAACTGAACTCAGGGCGATACCAAAAGCTCTACAGCCTGTCGCATACGGATCCGTACCGCACGATGGACGGTGTGCGACGAACCGTGTCGGTAAACTTCCGGGACATCACCCAGTTCACTTCAGCGGCGTCTGATTTCTCGACGACCAGTGCCGGTGCGACTGTCGACTATGGCTACCCGATTTCCGAGTTCCAGACACTGTCTTTTGGTTTGACGTACCAGCACTCCGAGTTGCTGTCGTCAGCAAACAGCACCGATCAAGCCAAAGACTGGGTCAGGAATAACGGTGACCAGTTCGTTGAAAGTATTGGCTTCGGCAATACCGTGATTGGTACCGAATTTGACACTTTCGAGATGCTCGCGGGCTGGACCTACGACAGCCGTAACCGCGCGCTGTTTGCGAACCGCGGCATGCGCCAGCAACTGGTATTTGGTGTAACGGTGCCCGGCAGCGATGTGGAGTATTTCACGGCGCGCTGGAGCATGACGAAGTACTTCCCGATTACCCGCAAGTGGATCCTGCGCTTCAACGCGGAGGTTGGTCTTGGTGAGGCTCTGGGCAGCACCACGGCGCTGCCGCCTTACAAGCAGTATTATGGCGGCGGTCCACAGTCTGTACGAGGATTCCGCGAGTCCTACCTGGGGCCGCGGGATAGTTTTGGTCGCCCGTATGGCGGCAATATGTTGGCGGCCAGCCAGCTTGAGCTTATACTCCCGCTGCCGGACAAGTGGGCAAGCCAGGCGCGCGCCAGCATGTTCGTCGATACGGGTAACGTGTTCAATACCGGTGAGGTAGACTTCACCGACAAGCTGGGCAGTCCGATTGAGTACAAGCCAGATCTGGACGAGCTGCGCACCTCTGTTGGTGTGGCGGTTCAGTGGCTGGCGCCACTCGGATTGTTCAGGTTCAGTTATGCCTATCCGCTGAATGCGTATGATGGCAACGACAGGTATTACGGGGACGAGATCGAGAGATTCCAGTTCTCCATTGGTCAAGCGTTTTAAGGAAAGAAAGTATATGAAGTTTGTAAAGCAACATTTGCTCAACGTTATGCTCGCAGTTGCACTGCTTGGCGCATTTGCGCTGCCAGCTGCAGCACAGGATCTCAAAATCGGTGTAGTTAATCTGCCGTTGCTCATGGATAGGGCACCGCAAACACGAGCCATGATGACAGCTTTGCAAGAAGAGTTTGCGCCGCGTCAGCGTGAGTTCGAAGCCAAGCAAAAAGAGTACGCCGATTTTGCTGAGAAGGTGCAGAAAGACGCATCGGTCATGGGTGAAGTAGAGCGCCGCAACGCCGAGAAAACGCTGCGTGACTTGCAGCGCGAAGTGGCTCGTCTGCAGACCGAATTCCAGGAAGATGCAAACCTGCGCCAGAACGAAGAGCTGTCGATCTTGCAGCGTGCGATCCTGCAGCAGGTGCAGGACTACGCCAAAGCCGAGGGCTATGACATCGTTGTTGGTGATGGTGTGCTGTATGCAAGTACTACCGTAAATATTACGGAAGAAGTATTGCGAGCAATCGAAGCCAACAGCACCGCTACGAGCGCGAACTAGCGCTAGCGGGACGGAACCGTGCCGATCAGTCTCGGGCAGCTGGCAACAGAATTTGGCTGTGAGCTGGTCGGCGATCCCGACACTGTTGTAGACAAGCTCGCGACGCTCAGTAACGCGGGCGCAGGGTCGCTGACATTCCTGGCCAGTCCGGCCTATCGGAAACAGCTGGCGTCGACGCAGGCCGCCGCCGTGGTTCTGCGTGAAGCGGATGCCGCGGCATCTCCAACAGCCTCTTTGATAGCCAAAGATCCGTACGCAACCTACGCCAGAATGGCCGCCGTGTTATATCCACCGCCGGCACTCGCGGCTGGTGTGCACGCTTCAGCGGTAGTTGATGCAAGCGCGCAGGTCGATTCCAGCGCGCACGTTGCGGCCAACGTCGTCATTGGCGCGCGCAGCCAAATTGGTGCAAACGTCTGTATTGGACCCGGTGTGGTGATTGGTGATGACTGTGTCGTTGGTAATCACACTCGGCTGCACGCCAATGTCACGCTGGTACGCGCGGTCGTGATGGGTGAGCGCTGCATCATTCACTCGGGAGCGGTACTCGGCGGCGACGGCTTTGGTAACGCGATGACGCCTGAGGGCTGGCTAAAGGTGCCGCAGGTTGGTGGTGTCCGGATCGGCTCAGACGTCGAGATCGGATGCAATTCGACAATAGATTGCGGCGCCATCGACGACACCGTTATCGAGGACGGCGTCCGCATTGATAATCTCTGCATGGTCGGTCACAACGCGCGTGTCGGCGCACATACGGCGATGGCCGGGACTGCGGCGATTGCCGGCAGCGCGGTTATTGGCAAACGTTGCATGTTTGCAGGGCAGTCCGGCACCGTCGGGCACATTACCGTTTGCGACGATGTTATCGTTAGTGCCTGCAGCGTGCTGTCGAAGGACATACACGAGCCGGGCGTCTACTCGAATTTCTTCGCAGCGGAGAAAGCCGCGGACTGGAACCGATACGTGGCACGATCGCGTCGTCTCGACAAGCTCGTGGGGCGCGTCAAAAAGCTCGAACAGGACAAATAATGATCCACCCAACAGCGGTCATAGCAAAGACAGCGGAAATTGCGGACGATGTAGAAATCGGTCCGTACGTTGTTGTTGGCGATAATGTCGTCATCGGCTCCGGTACCCGCATCGACAGTCACACGGTCATCAACGGGCCAACGGAAATCGGTAAAGACAATCGAATTTACCAGTTCGCGTCGATCGGTGATGATCCGCAGGACAAGAAGTATCGCGATGAACCGACGCGCCTTGTGATAGGTGATCGCAATACGATTCGCGAGTACTGCACAATCAGTCGCGGCACCGTTGACGATGAGGGCTTGACGTCACTTGGCGACGACAACTGGATCATGGCGTATGTGCATATCGCGCATGACTGTCGTGTCGGCAGCAAGACCATCATGGCCAACAATACGACCCTCGCCGGACACGTCCACGTCGGCGACTGGGTTATCTTCGGTGGCTTTGCCGGTGCGCACCAGTTTTGCAAAATTGGCCCGCACGCATTCCTCGGCATGTATGCGGCGGTTTCGCGCGACGTGCCGGCATACACGATGATTGCAGGCAGTCCGGCGCTGCCACGCGGCATCAACAGCGAAGGCCTGAAGCGTCGCGGCTTTACTGCGGAGCAGATCCGCAACATCAAGAACGCCTACCGCATCATCTATCGGCAAAACAGGAAGCTGGCCGAAGCGATCGACGAAATCTCGGCACTGGCTGCCACGCAGCCGGAACTCGAACCACTGCTGGCGTCGCTGCGCAATTCAGAGCGCGGACTGATTCGCTAATGAGGGTTGGCCTCGTTGCTGGCGAGGCATCCGGAGACCTGCTCGGTGCCGGTCTTATCGAGGCTATTCGAGACAGCATCCCTAATGCCACGTTCGAGGGCGTCGCCGGGCCGGCAATGTCTGCGGCGGGGTGCAAGACCTGGGAGTCATCTGAGGCACTGGCGGTCATGGGGCTCATCGAACCGCTCAGGGAAATCCCCCGATTACTGCGCTTGCGCAAGTCCCTGATTCAACGCTGGCGCGAAAATCCGCCGGACGTATTCGTCGGAATCGACGCGCCGGACTTTAATCTCGGTCTGGAGAAAGCGTTACGCAAATTGTCGATCCCGACCGTGCACTACGTTAGTCCGTCGATCTGGGCCTGGCGTGCAGGGCGTGTCAAAACCGTAAAGAAGGCCGCGGATACCGTGCTGTGCATTCTGCCGTTCGAAAAAGCACTGTATGACGCGCATGGTATCGATGCTGTATTTGTCGGACACCCGAAAGCCGATGCCGCCCCGACGACGGTGTCGACTCATGCGGTGCGCCAGGTGCTGGGGCTGGACTCCAGCAGGGTGGTCGCTGTGCTGCCGGGCAGCAGGCGCGCCGAGGTCGAGCGACTTGGGCCGATCTTCGCCGAGGCCGCCGCGGTGCTCGCCAGGACAGACGACGACCTCTATTTTGTCACGCCGGTTGCAACACCGAGGTTGCGGCCACTGATCGAGCAACAACTGGCTGCGGCGGGCGTGCGCGACCGCTTTACACTGCTTGATGGACAATCCCAGCCCGCGATGTCGGCGGCCGACCTGGTGCTGCTCGCGTCCGGTACGGCGGTGCTGGAGGCGGCCCTGCTTGGTAAGCCGACGGTCGCAGCCTACAAGGTGTCATACCTGACGTATTTCATCGCCAAGACCTTGCGGCTGGTCAAACTGCAGTACTACACACTGCCCAACCTGCTGACCAAAGAGCCGTATGTGCCGGAGTTCATCCAGGGCGCCGCGACCGCAGAGGCGATCGCCGAGTGCGTTGCGAACATGCTCGGCGACCGCGCATGGCGCGCGTTGATCACCGATAGATTTGCTAAACTCCGCGCAGAGCTGGCACTGGGCGCGGACAGGCGCGCCGCCGATGCCGTGATCCGCGTCGCGCGACAATAAGCCAGCCCCGGGAAATCAATGCAGCAAGCACCACTATTCCAGATATACGGACCAGTGGCCGGCGTGGACGAGGCCGGTCGGGGGCCGCTTGCCGGACCCGTCGTCGCGGCTGCGGTCATACTCGATGAGCGGCGCCCCATCGCGGGGCTCGATGACTCCAAGCGCCTGTCAGAAAAACGCCGCGATGAACTCGCAGCGGAGATTCGCGACAAGGCGTGGAGCTATGCGGTTGCATGGGCGGACTGCGCCGAAATCGATGCCATCAATGTGCTGGCTGCGACAATGCTGGCGATGCGCAGGGCCATTCTCGGCCTCTCCATCATGCCGGCCGGCGTGCAGGTAGACGGCAATCGCCTGCCGAATCTGTCCCTGTCCGGGCGGCAGCTGCATGGCGAAGCTATTGTCGGTGGCGACGGCAAGATTGCGGCCATCAGCGCAGCATCGATACTGGCGAAGACCAGTCGCGATGCCATCATGGTCAAGCTGGATCGCCTGTACCCCGACTACGAGTTTGCGCGGCACAAAGGATACGGCACCGAAGTGCACCGCGAGCGCTTGCAGGCGCATGGCCCCTGTTGTCAGCATCGCCGTTCGTTCGCGCCGGTAAGGGCAGTCATCTGATGTCGCAGCCGTTTGTACATCTGCACCTGCACACCGAGTATTCGATGGTGGACAGCACGGTCCGCATCCCGGTATTGATGCAGCGCTGTGCACAGGACGGCATGCCCGCTGTTGCGCTGACTGACAAGAACAACCTGTTTGGCATGGTCAAGTTCTACAAGAAGGCCGTTGCCGCCGGCATCAAGCCGATCATCGGTGTGGACCTTCGCATCGCCAATGCGGATGACGCGGAACACCCTTATACGCTGATATTGCTGTGCCAGAACGCGGTCGGCTATCGCAATCTCTCCGAACTCATCACGCGCGCATTTTTGCACGGGCAGGTGAAAGGCGAACCGCTGGCAAGCATGGATTGGCTGACGGCCCAGAGTTGCAGCGGGCTGATCGCACTGTCGGGCGCACAGCACGGCGATGTCGGTCGTGCACTGTTGAACGGCCACATGGAACAGGCCAGGGCGAACCTGGCGCACTGGCGGAAAATATTTGGCGACCGTTATTACATCGAACTGGTTCGCACCGGACGCAACGGCGAGGAAGATTGCGTCAATGCCTCACTGGCGCTCGCCAGCGAGGCTAACGTGGCCGTCGTTGCGAGTAACGATGTGCGCTTTATCGACGAAGGCGACTTCAATGCGCACGAGGCAAGAGTGTGCATACGCGACGGGCGCGGCCTTGCGGACCCGGATCGCCCGCGCTTGTACAGCACCAGGCAATACCTGCGCTCAACTGAGGAAATGCAGCGGCTGTTCGCGGACATTCCACAGGCCTTGCAGAACACGGTCGAGATCGCACGCCGCTGCAGCT
>CAVOQR010000002.1:0-517434 GCA_963698425.1 uncultured Gammaproteobacteria bacterium
ATCTTGCATTTCCTGCATCCAAGAAAATAGCTGGTCGTTCAACACGGTTGTTCGCATTACGTAGAGGCTGTATCCGATTCTGCCAACGACAATGGCGCTCATCAGATACATTAGAAGTACTGGCAATGACGGCATTTCTGACCTGATCCAGTGCCGAATCATGAAGAACAGAATCCAGTACCCAAGTAACAAGGACACGAACACGTACGCTTCAAAGAGAGTCCAACCTCCCGGCATCCGCCCAAGCCAGAACTCCCGACTTTCAACCAGATTGAGGGGGACATATGCAAAGACAACTGTGAACCAAAACAGCAGTCCAATCGCGAAAACGCATATTGAGATTACAAGCGGCCCGGCGGGGTCAAACGGACTCGCCGCTGAGGGATGCAGCTTTGATTCGGAGTATGAGCGGCTAAATCGAAAGAGGTTCAAGGCTTTCGAGTCAAAAGCGGTGTTCGATATAGGCCAAAATTATCTTCCTCAGCCGATTTCGCGGACGAGGGGCTGGTATTGAGGGTATAGCAGACCTCGCCATTCGCCCAAAGCGGCCGTTCGCGAGCGGAAAGTCCTGGGAAGCAACCAGCGAGCTCAAACGGCAAGTATTGGCCGGTCCTTTCCTCTGCCCTGCCCCCAATTTGAAGCAAGAAGTGCCATTATTGTTACTAAACTGACATAGCTCTCCCAATTCAGTCGAATTGGGAGACTTTCTTTGATTTTAGTGGGCAAACGGATAAGGACTTCTTGCTTTTCTAATTTCCGAATCGACTACGATATGTATCGCTTCCTCGAGCTGCTCAATATCGATATTAAAGCGGTCGAGTTCACCCCTTGCCGAATTGATTGCATATTTGGTCGCTCCTAGTCCTTCGTTTCCGAGTTCGGCGACGATTGATCGGTCAAACTGCTTGCGCGGTGGACTAACATACACAGGCGTCGGGCGTCGGTCCTTGCAGATTTCTCCGACATTGGACATGAAATCCATGTTCCTTCGCATGAAGGGAACCCATTCTTTGCGGACCGACTCATTGGCGTTGATGCGTAGATCAACAATCGCATCTGAGAGCATTACCAGATTGCCGGCGTCACCGAGATTGTCTTCAAGATCAGGCATCGGCTCGGCCCACTCTGGAATCTTGGATTTGCCGAATCGGGTATTTGGACTGTTGCCACTCTTCGTCAGGAGACTCGTGGATACCCGATTCCAGTTCTCGACAATATGAAAAATCGTATTTTCCGGATTCAACATGGCCCACGTCTCGCTACCTAGCGGTCCGTGATCGAATAGTTGAACCAATTCGCCGAGCCTCTTTATGTCACTAGATGTCGTGGTGGAATCGATGGACGATTTCACGGCCGCCATCAATCTACCTCTATCAAGCCGGTATTTGCCGTTTCGGTAGTCGTAAAC
Source organism: uncultured Gammaproteobacteria bacterium (assembly GCA_963698425.1). Classification (GTDB taxonomy): domain Bacteria; phylum Pseudomonadota; class Gammaproteobacteria; order Steroidobacterales; family Woeseiaceae; genus UBA1847. Next base: position 1,409 of record CAVOQR010000002.1, read on the forward strand.
CGTCTTCCGATTAAACTCATCCTTAACCCTCGGAAACCGATCATAGATTTCCTGCCCTACAGATCTAGTGCGTAAAGTCTCGAAAAGTTTACTCGAATCTAGCTTTTTCATAGATAAAGTTGGGGGGCTATCCCGCAATTATGGCACCCCACATGATTGCTGAATCTATGGTATTCGTAAAGACCTGAGTTAACGGACGATCGTCGTTCTCAAACTAGGCAAGGAGAAAAATATGCCATAAAGGTGTCACTGAACAAGAAAACCCGCTCGAGGCGGGCTTTCATCGGTCTACATATTCGAACTGTCTAATTCCCGAACAGGACCTACCTCGATAGTACTCCGGCCAATCTGAAAGTCAATTGGTCCGGGTGCGCTCGCCTCGATTTTAGCCACGGAGTTTCCTGCGCCACAACGACCGACCTCAATTCGGGGTTCGGCCCAACCGCAGATGCTCAGCGGCCCTGGCTTTTTGCGCTCAAAAAAAGGGCGCTCCAAAAGAAAACGAGGCAATGATGACTACTATCAACATCCTAACTTCAACTGAACAAAACGAGCTGAGACGCCCACCGAAACTCACAAAGGCAGAGCGCGCCGCAGCGTTTATTATAACTAACGAAATCCGACAAGCTCTACGCGGTACTTCGAACCCCATATCAAGAGCTGGATTCCTACTGCAACTTGGCTACTTCAAGGCCGCCGGCCAATTCTATTCTGCTAAGGATTTTCACAAGAGAGACATTCGATATGTTTGCACGATACTCGAGCAGGGATCCATCGACATTGGCCAATATTCCGAAAACATGGCCACAGACCATCGAAAGAAGATCTTGGGGGTCTTGGAATGGCAAAAGACAACCCAAGAGAATCTCGCAGAACTAAAGCGGAATGCGATTCGATTCATTGAAAATCAGGAATTGCCGAAGAATGTCTTGGCAGGCCTACGGGATGATTGTTGGAAGCGGCGCTGGGTGGTGCCCTCCTACGCAATACTGGCTGAGCTAATATCGGACGCATATAACCGATTCGATTCTGATTGCATAGCACAACTAAAAAGCAATCTAACGGATGAGAACGTCGCCGACTTGGAATCCTTGGTCTACTCAGAAAATGATCCGTCGAAAACGCACAACACCGCCCCTATCGCGGCGCTGAAACGTATCGACCATTCGCTGAGGGTGAGCGCAATTCGAGAGTCAGTAAAAGCATTGGCGACTTTCGCCGACTATTTTCAAAAGTTCGAGAATGTACTATCGAAACTGGCGCTTACAGACAAAGCAACCGACTTCTTCGCGACCTGGCTTAGTAAGGCCGACCACCAACAGCTGACTCAGTTCAAGGATCGTCACAAGACCTACTTGCATCTTCTCGCCTTTATTAAGCACCAGTATTTTCAAAGGCAAGATACGGCGATCGATATTCTTTTGAAGTCTGTCACGGCTACTAAACATGCTGTCAACAATCGACTTCGAGAGTTGAAACTTTCCCGTCATGATTCAATGGCGGAGGCGTTAGATACGCTGAGGGACGCGCATATGTCAGCATCTACCTTCGCCGATGCTGTAGTTGCCATTACCCGCTCGAAAGAAGCATCAGCAAATGAAAAGTACTTCAAGATAGAGTCCCTTGTAACCGACTATTTGGAGATTAACTCACCGTCGCATCAAGAGATAACAAGCGCGTTCGACCCTCTCCTTTGGAAGGCGCGCCGTGACGATGAATTCTTCGCAATTCTCGAGGGCTTATCCAGGCGCCTTCAGAACCGCGTCTCAGCAATCGTAAGAACCGTTGCGTTTGACGAGTCATCGTCGGATCAGCAACTTCTATCGGCGATTTTGCATTTCAAAGCAACGGACGGAGAGATTGATGATCGCGCTCCGGCTGAGTTCTTGGATGATAAAGAGTACGCCGCCGTCTACAGTGAGGATGGCTTCCGAGTCAGCCTTTACAAGGCGCTACTATTCTTTCACATGGCTCGCGAAATCAAAGCGGGAAAGCTCAATCTAAAGTATTCCTATCGTTATCGTGCTATTCACGACTACCTTATCGGTGTAGAGGAATGGCGGAACAATCGAGAATCAATTCTGGAGGAATGCGGATTGGTGGACTTCGCGAATCCCAAAACAGTACTACAAGGTCTTCGTGAGTCCCTTGACAAGCAATTCCGTGAGTTTAACGAACGGTTGCTGAAGGGTAAGAACGAGTACTTTACAGTCCGTGCAGACGGAAGACCACAAATAACAACTCCACCTACTGACTACTCAAATGAATCCACAATCGCGGCTATACTCGCTGGCCAGGGGATTGTCCCCATCTTGAAGCTCCTAAAGGCCATTGATCCAATCTGTCATTTCTCGGGTGCGTTCAAGCATCACAGCCCCAAACGCGTAAAACTACAACCGTCACCGGAACTTCTAATGGGTGGTCTTCTGGCTAACGGGTGCAACATTGGTCTCGGTAAACTATCGAAGATTTCGACTGGTCTGAACGTCGACGCGCTCCGAAATACTGTGAACTGGTTTTTTAGCGAGGCAAACCTCCAAGAGGCGAACCGACGGATAATCGGTGCAATTGATGAGCTTTCCCTACCGGACCTTTTCAGAAGCAATTTGGACGCCTTGCACTCGAGTAGCGATGGCAGGAAATTGAGTGTCAGTGTTGATTGTTTGCATGCCAATTTTTCGTTCAAGTACTTTGGCAAGGACAAAGGTGTAACTGACTATACGTTTATTGATGAGCGTCAGGTGCTATTCCACTCTCTGGTATTCAGTGCGTCTGACCGGGAAGCAGCCTATGTGATTGACGGATTGCTTCAGAATGATGTTGCGAAAGGACACATACATTCAACCGATACCCATGGCTTCACGGAGCAAGTATTCGGTGCCACGCACTTACTTGGAATTGCGTTCGCCCCTCGTTTGGCAAAACCTCACAAACAAACTCTCTATGGATTTACGAGTCGTCAAACTCTCGCGAAACGCGGCTACCCGATTCTGCCCAGCCGCAGTATCAATCAGAAGATTATTCTCGACAACTGGGAGGATATTCTGCGTTTCATAGCTACAATCAAGACTCGCCGAGCGACAGCATCACAACTTTTCAAGCGATTGAGCTCCTACGCAATCGATCATCCGTTGTACCGAGCGATCAAGGAGTTCGGTCGAATCATAAAAACTCAGTTTCTCCTGACCTATTTTGACGACGTCGAGCTTCGCCAACAAATTCAAAAGCAACTGAATAGGGTGGAATTAGCGAATCGTTTCTCAGGGGCAGTCTTCTTTGACAATGACCAAGCTTTTCAGGTTAGTTCCGTTCACGACCAACAAATGGCTATGGCATGTAAGCAGGTACTTCAAAACTCCATCATCTTGTGGAATTATCTTTCCCTAACCGAGCGAGTCTTGGCGGCGACGGATGATAGTGAACGAGTGAACCTGATTATTGCCATTCAGCGAGGGAGCGTTATAACCTGGGCACATGTCAACTTGCGGGGCGAGTACTCATTCACACCGCCCTCAGGTCAAGACGGAATATTTGATTTTCGACGCCTCAAGGCATTGGATATAGAATAGTTCTAGCAATGGTACAGGGCTGCGCCCTCACGCAGTCCTGTGCTGTTTCTCGATGCCCCCGTTTCTCTCCGAATTGATAGGCATCTACGCCCTGCCCTTCGAGCAACAATGCGAAATACGGCTGGAATTTCGACGAAAAAGTCGGTTTGCGTTTCTAATCCGATCAATCAGTTACAACGGTTTCGGGCGTAAATCAGTCCCTATATTGCCCAGTAGCCAAGGTCCCCGGATATAGCCCACCATCCATAAGTATGTTCTGCCCTGTTATGTACGCCGCCTGCGTGCTGCAAAGGAATGCACACAGGGCTCCAAACTCATCCGGGTCACCTGGGCGCTTCGATGGGATCCTGGAAAAGAACGCTTCCATGTAATCATCCGTTGCCTGGCCCGCGGCATCAGCACGTGCGTCCATAAGTGCCGCAAGGCGATCTGTCGCGATCATGCCCGGTAACAAGTTGTTTATCGTGACGCCGTTCAGGTCTGTGCTGCGCGCAAGTCCTGCGATGAAACCTGTCAGGCCTGCACGTGCGCCGTTAGACAGCCCGAGTTCTTCGACAGGCATCTTTACGGCGACGCTGGTGATGTTGACGATGCGCCCGAATTTGCGTGCAACCATGCCGTCTACAGACCGTTTAATCATATCGATGGCGCTGTACATGTTGCCGTTTAGCGCGTCGAACCACTCCTGTTGGCCCCAATCCCGGAAATTGCCCGGTGGCGGCCCTCCGGCATTGTTGACGATGATGTCGGGATTCGGGCATGCCTCGAACAGCCGATCACGCCCTGCCGTATTGGTTACATCCGCAACTATTGTCTCAACTTCGCCACCCAAACCGCTCAATTCCACCGCTGTAGCGCTCAGAACTGATTCTGTCCGGGCCGCTATCCACACATCGACCCCTTCGCTGGCCAGTGCTTTTGCACAGGCTTTGCCCAGCCCCTTGCTGGCACCGCAAACAATCGCTTTCTTTCCTCTGATACCGAGATCCACGTTCGCCCTGCCCTCATTGTGATGAGCCCTGAGTATGCCATTGGGCGTTGCCCGGCGCCCTTGCGGATGACAAACCCGATGCCCATAGGCACAATCCGTTGCACTGAAAAACTCGGGATACATGATGAAAACCAGAACTATGTTATTTGGCGCCCTTCTCTCGGTCTTTGTTGTCGCTTGTGGCGGTGACAAGGCAGAACAGGCTGCAGCCGACAAAGGAACGACAACGAATGAAATTACAGTGAGTGACGCCGAACTGGCCGGCAATCCATTCCGCGAGGAATGGGATACGCCATACGGAGTACCTCCTTTTGACGAAATCAAGGACGAGCACTTTTTACCCGCCGTCAAGAAAGGCATCCTCGAGCAACGTGAGGACATAGCCGAAATCGTCAACAACCCTGACGCGCCTACTTTCGTCAATACGATCCTCGCGCTGGAAACAGCCGGCCCTGAGCTGAGCCAGGTGCTGTATGTCTTCTCGTCGCTCACCGGGACCGAGATGAACGATAACCTGGCTGAACTGGAGTCGATCGTCTGGCCCATGTCCTCCCGCGAGTCCAGTGCGATCTACCTCAACGATGACCTCTGGCAACGCGTGCAGGCCGTCTATGAGCAGCGCGAGTCGCTGGATCTTGACGAGCAGGAAGCTCGTTTGCTCGAACTCACGCATCGCGGATTTGTTCGCGCAGGTGCCGCGCTGTCGCCCGACGTAAAGGCACAGGTCGCCGACATCGATGCCGAGCTCTCCGCACTGACCACCAAGTTTGCACAAAACCTGCTTGGCGCAACCAAGGCGTTCACCATTGAAATCACGGACGAGGCCGACCTCGCCGGCCTGAACCCGGACTTTAAAGCGAATTTGTGGAACGAGGACAAGGAAGCCTGGATCGTCGGCCTGAATCGTTCGGTTTACGAGACCTTCATGACGCAGTCCGCGAATCGCGAGCTGCGTGAACAGCTGTTCAATGGCTATCGTCTGCGCGCGTCTGAAGGCGAGTTCGACAATGGCCCGCTGGCCATCGAGATCGCCACGCTGCGTGCCAGGGTGGCAGAGCTGAAAGGCTACAAATCGCACGCGCACTACCAGCTCGAAACACGCATGGCGAAGACGCCTCAAGGCGCCGAAGATTTCCTCCGCAAGGTCTGGGGGCCGGGTCTTGAGCGTGCCAAGGAAGAACGCGCGGAAATGCAGGCGATGATCGGTGACGAGTTTGAGTTTGCTGCATGGGATTGGTGGCATTACTCGGAGAAAGTCCGCGGCGAGAAATTCAATCTCGACGAGAATGAACTGAAGCCGTACTTCGAGCTGAGCGCGGTTCGCAATGGTGGCTTTGAACTGGCCGACCGACTGTTCGGGCTTTCCTTTGAGGAAGTGACAACGCCCGTGTGGAACGAGGTCGTCAGCTCCTACGACGTCCGCGATGCCGATGGTACGCACCTCGGTGTCTTCATGGTCGACATGTACGCGCGCGATTCCAAACGTGGCGGCGCATGGATGAACAGCTACCGTCCGACATCCAACATCAACGGCAACAACGTTCGTCCGATTGTTACCAACAACATGAACCTGTCAACGCCACCAGCCGGCGAACCGACGCTGATGCGTTTTGCAGAAGTCGAGACCCTGTTCCACGAGTTCGGGCATGGACTGCACGGCCTGATGACGAAGATCAACTACACGTCGTTTGCCGGCACCGGCGGTAGCCCGCGCGACTACACGGAGTTTCCGGCACAGTTGCTGGAGCACTGGACGTCACAGCCGGAAATGCTCGAGCTGTACGCAAAGCACTACAAGACAGGCGAAGTCATCCCGACCGAGCTCGTCGAGCGCATGCTGGCCGCCAAGAACCACAATCAGGGCTTCAAAACGACGGAGTACATTGCGGCATCACTGCTGGATCTCAGGTGGCACATGTTGAGCTCTGCGGAAGCTGCAGCGATCACTGATGCGCACGCGTTCGAGCGTGAGATTCTCGAAAGTTATGACCTGATCGACGAGATCGAGCCGCGCTATCGCACGCAGTACTTCAGCCACACCTTTGCCGGCGGTTATTCTGCGGGTTACTACGCATACCTCTGGTCCGAGATTCTCGATTCCGATGCGTTCAATGCGTTCAAGGAAGCTGAGGATATCTTCGATCCTGGTGTCGCTGCGCGCGCACGCCAGTGGATCTACGAGGCTGGTGGTCTTCGCGAAGCGGATGAGCTGTATCGCAACTTCCGCGGCGCGGACCCAAGCATCGAGCCGCTGCTGGAAGGTCGCGGATTCGCAGCCGAGGGATCAGGCAACTAATCGACTGACGGTCCACCAGAGACCGACAACACCGATGCAAGCTGAGGCCGGTAGCACGACAAATTGTCGATACGCTGCCGGCCTTTCTTTTTTCAACAGTTGCCGGCGTAGCAGCCAGGAAAGAATGAAGGCTACGACAACAACGCTGAGCTGGCCGATTTCCACGCCGACATTGAAGCCGATCAGAGCGCTCCAGAATTGCCCCGGCGGCAGGCCCAGTTCGCCGAAGAAGCCGGCAAAGCCGAGGCCGTGCAGCAGCCCGAACAGGAACACGACCACGGGCCGCCATTTCGGTATGTCCTTCATGTACAGGTTCTCGATCGCCACGAACGCAATCGAGGCGGCGATCAGGGGTTCGACCAGGGATGTTGGTGGTGAAATTACACCGGCTGCAGCGAGCCCCAATGTTACCGTGTGCGCGACCGTGAAGGTCGATATCTGCACAACAAGTGCGCGAAGTCGGGTCGACGACAGAAACAGGGCAAGCACAAACAGAATATGGTCCAGGCCATCCGGCAGGATATGTCCGACGCCGATGCGGATGTAGAGCCCGGCCGTGGACCAGGTGCTGCGCTCATTGCCCTGCTCATCCAGAATGGGAGCGAGTTGCGCCTCCGTGGCATTCGCGTTGTCGAGCGCCGCTAGTGCCGCGCACAACGCGGGGTCGAGCTCCGTCTCGCCGGGCGTACAGAACTCATCTTCCGGGTGCGCGAACGCTGCGGAGGCAATGACACCTCCGCAGAGTATTACTATGACTAGCAGAAGTGCGCGGCGATCAAGCCAACCAGCCAAATACGCCTCCAGTAATCAGTCCGTAGATCAGTGCGTCGACGAAGGTCTTCACTGTGTGCGACCACGGCCGTCCAAACCAGACGCTTTCCTGCAGATAGGCCATGCCGTAGGCGGTCCATGAGACTGTGCACGTGACGCGAAACGTGTCCATATAGGTTTCTGTTGGTGCCATCGTCAGGAAATACGCACACAGCGCCGCCACGCCAAGATTGATCATGAACATCTTGATGAGTTTCGGTCCCATCTGCGGCAGTCCCGCTGGCATCACCGTAATGAACGCCTGCGGGCCGTCCTTGAATTTCTGCTGCATTTCTTCCGACTGGTAGTCGGCGTTCGTTAATGCGTGTGGCACCGTGTAGACGCCGGGCTGTTGTCCTTTCAGAGCAGCGCGCACGCCCTCCTCGTCATCGGTTTGGCTGAAATCCTTCTTGTGCCATGGCATCACCATCCAGATGAGTGCACCAACCACAAATGTGGCAGCGCCCGTTACGAGAATCGGTAACCAGAAATCGACAATACTCATAATAACCCCCGTGTCTCAGCTGTATTTTTGTTGTTTGAAGTCGCCACATCATACTCCGACGCGCATTGCTTCGGTATGCTGCAACCATGCTGATCAGATATCTTCCCCTGCTTGCCGCACTGGCGCCGCTGCTCGCTGTGAATATTGCCTATTGGCTCGGCGTAAACCATGACCACCTGCCCGCCTGTTTCCCGTACGTCGACGGCTGCACATCCATCAGCGCGACTGGACGGAATCCGCCCGGCAGTTTTCTGTTTCGCGCGGTGCATATGCCGCTGTCGGTATTGCTCGTGGTGATCTGGTATTTCGCTGCTGCCTGGCTACGTTCCTTATGCAATGACGCTGCCAGTCGCTGGTCCAACTGGATCATCGGCTGCGGCACGCTCGGCGCCGCTGCGCTCATTCTATACGTTACGTTTCTCGGCACTACCGAGCCGTTCTACGAATTCATGCGACGCATCGGGATCTATTTCTATTTCCTCGGCACTGCACTTGCACAACTTCTCGTGACCTTGCAGTTCAAACGTTGCTGCGCCGCTAACGCGAGATCGCTCGCACAAGCCATGTTGTGGTTCTGCCTGCTACCATTCGGACTCGGCGTGTTGAATCTAATTCTGAAAGCGATCCCTGGCAGATGCCGACATGAGCGAGAACCGCATCGAATGGCTCGCGGCGTTATCGATGCAGTGCTGGTACCTCGTGTTGTTTGCTGCGTGGCGGCGGACCGGCTTTCAGGCCGTGGTTACCACGGATTCGACCAGCGCTCGTTAGTCAGTACGTTCTCGTCCGTTAGAGATTCGAGGAACGCCAGCAGATCTGCCCTTTCGCTGTCATTGAGTTCAAAACCCTTAACGAACTCGGACTTGAACGGGCTCACTTTGCCATCGCCAGCGAACGGTCCGTTCTCAATGCGGCGGCCGCCACTCGCATAGTGATCGAGCACCTCGTCGAGCGTCGCGATGCTGCCGTCGTGCATGTACGGCGCGGTAACAGCGACGTTTCTCAAACTCGGTGCCCTGAAGCGTCCCATGTCGCGAGCCTTGCCGGTCATGTCATGCAAGCCGGTGTTGTCCGGCGGGTACGCGCCGCTGTTGTGGATATTGTAGAGGCCGGTATTGTGATACCCGACCGCTTCAACGACGGCATTTGCGTGGGTCGTGCTGTCGCTGAAGTTGAAGCCGCCGTGGCAATGAAAACACTCGAATCTCTCCGAGAAAAACAGGTCCATGCCGCGCACGGCGCCGTCGTCCAGTGCGCTTTCTTCACCTGCAAGATAGCGGTCGTAGGGCGCGTCGTAGCTGATGATGGTTCGAACAAAGCTCGCCATGCTGCGTACCGTGTTCAGCACGGACGCCGCATCGTCGTCGTCCGGAAACGCACGTGGGAGCAGCTCCCGGTAACGCGGTTCGGAATTGAGCAGCTCGATCAGTTCTGCTTCCCTGCCGCCCATGCCCATTTCCACCGGGTTGTCGCCAAGCAGTGGCGTGAGCGCCTGGTCTTCGAGCTTGTCCAGGAGTGGATTCGCCCATGTGAGCCTGCTCGCGTACGCAACGTTCACCAGCGACATGGAGCTTCGCGGATGCTGCTGCCCGGTCGCGCCGACCGAGCGAGCGCGGCCATCGGTAAACGCGAGCTGCTGCAGGTGACAGCTGGCGCAGGAGGTCGACTGGTTGACTGATAACCGGGTGTCGTAGAAGAGCAGCCTGCCGAGTTCGACTTTCGCGTCGTTCATCCGGTTCTCGGCCGGCACTATCGGCAGCGGCTTGCCCTCCGGCACATGCCACACAAAGTTGTCATCGCGGAGCAACCACGTCAGTGCCGCGATAGCCAGCGCCAGCAGGGTCACAACAATAGCGGCTCTCATCTGCGCACGGCGCGGAACACGCGCTGATCGCCTGTCGCGATCGTATCTGCATGATCAAGGCCGAGCGCCTCGAAAGGCGCACTGCAGGAAACCTCAGATGGCCCGGATGAGCAATCGCTAGCAACGCCGTCTGTCAGATCCGTTGTGGCGAGCAGTGCTTTCAGGTCCACCGCCACGACGCTGGCTGCCGCATCAAAATGCGGCAGCTGCACCGTGATGCGATTGGGCGAACTGCAGCCGCTGATATTCTGCACCGTGCCCTCGCAGCCGGTACTGCCGACGTGAATCCAGAAGCCGTCATCAACAGTGCGTACACCGGCGCTCAGGAACTTGTACCCGGACCGCCAGTGCCAGTGCATTGCGGAAATGTTCAGCGGCGCGGCCGCCTGCAGGGGATCGGCATGATTCAGCTCGAACGGCACGCCGATCTCGAACCGGATGCCGGCCGCGAGATCGTCAGTAACGCGGAGGCTAATCGTCGAATGCGTGTCGCGCGTGCCGTTTTCGCAGGCACTGGTGCCGTTCTCGAGGTCAACAAGCTGAACCGTGCGGGATTCGAGGTCGGTTACGTAGAACCGCAGGTCGCTCAGCACCGGGTTGTCGCCCAGCTCGCCGCATGCAATGGGTGTTTCGCCAAAATACGCACGAAACTCGACCGCAATCGACGTCGGAGCCGGATTACAGGCAGATAACAACAGTAATGATGTAACTAAGGCGGTGAAACGCACCGAGCATGCCTCTGGCAGAGGAGCTGGCTAGCTTGCAGAGTAACTGAGGTCGCCGTCAACCTCGTCATCGTCGTCTTCGTCTGAATTCGGGGCTACAGAATAATCGAGCACGCCGGTAGCCAACAGATCAGTGGATGCCTGCGCGACAGATAACTCAGTCTCGACCTCACGCAGCTTGGCCTCGGACTTGACGTTCTCGGTTGCGCGGTCGCTGAGTTCGGCACGTAATTCACGCGTCTTCAGAACGGATTCACGCAGGTCTATGCTGGTCTTTTCCAGGCGAGCCTGTTGCTCTGAAATCACGTTATCGCGGCGTTCAATGCTGTCTTCGATTTCGGCGTTCTGTGCTTCCAGTTTTTCGATCCTGGCCTGCGCCTTTTCCGAATCCGTTTTGGCGATTCGTACCTCCGCTTCCAGCGCACGGATCCGATCGTCCCGAGGGTCGCGCTTGTGTGCCTTTGAGCGCGCGCTCATGGCCGAGCTGATCGTCGACAGGAGCCATCCAAGCAGGAAGGCGCCAGCAATTAGTAACAACAGGTTTTGCGGTATGTCGACAAACATCGGCTTAGATTATGCGCTTTCTGATCATAAAAAATGACGGAAGTCTCAATCCTGTCATAACCGCTGCGGTCACTGTCGCCCAATGGCGGCCTGACGGACAGAAGTCGATATCCGGGTAATACGTTTTAAAATAATGGGTTACGGAGTATTTTTATCATTTTTAATGAAGTCGTGGACGGCATCGGGGAAGTCGCTGAAGATGCCGTCTATGTTGAGCTTGCCAAGCAGGAAATCGAGCAACTCTGCGGCGCTGGCGAAGCCCGGCGGCAAATCATCCAGTCGGAATGTATATGGATGGACGGCCAAACCCAGTCCGTGAGCTTGTTCTACAAGGCCAGTGCTGCTCGGTCGTTTTAGTTTGGGTGTCAGCTTGTAGGTATGTTGCAGCCACGGGCCGATCGCATCTGCGACTCTTGCGATCGACTTCAGACCGCGCTTCGTTCGCAAGCTGTCGTAGTCGTCGCTGGATTCTCTCCAGCTGTTCTCGCCGATCAACTGCACCAGTTTCATGCGGCAACCAAGCTGTTCACGCAGGCGCCTGATCTCGGCGGCATCAAAGCACTGTACGTACACCGGATCGTCGCCATTCTCATAGCCGAAGTCCGCCAGAATCTGCAGCATCTGCGGCGCGATATCGACGCCCTGCTGCCTGTGCCAGGCCGGTCGCTTTATCTCCGGATAGATGCCTGCGCGGTGTCCGGTCGCCGCGTTGATGCGGGCGATGAATTCCAGCTCCTCGGCGAGCGTGTGGATGCTGAGCCTTTCGTCCAGGGCGCCGCTGCGACCCGGGTAAACCGGGTTGCCATATTCGTCGCGGCGATGGTTGACGCTCAGCCCGCGTAGCTCCTGCAGCGTAAAATCGCGGACGTAAAAGCGGCCGTCATCGCGCGCCCGTCCGGGAAACTGCACGTTGACGTCGCTGATTCTGTCGAGGTGGATGTCGTGCAGCACGACCAACTGGTCATCTGCCGTGGCAACGACGTCCTGTTCCAGGTAATCGGCGCCCTGGGCATGCGCCAGGGCCTTGGCGGGCAAGGTGTGCTCCGGCAGATAGCCGCTGGCGCCGCGGTGGGCAATGACTACCGGGCGCATCTAGTCCTTGATTTCGCCGTTTTCGTCGTAGCCCGGGAAATCAAGCACCTCCCATCGCGCGGTATCTTCCCCGCGTGCCTGCCGCCTGATCGCGTCGACGATTTCCCGGTTATTCCACTCAATGTGCTCCTGGACCCTGTCGAGGATCTCTTGCGGTGTGTCCGAAACCCCGCCAAATGGCCTGATCGCGATCATGCCAATGTTGTTCGCTTCGGCGACATCCATCATATAGCTGACGAGGTCTTTCTTTTCCGCAAACAACGATGGCAACACAATAACGGCTTCAGACGCCTTGATCTGCTTGATCAGCTCGTCCTTGATTGCTTCCATGCCACCCGTTGTCGGGATGTGCTCGGGCTTGCTGACGTTGAAGTAGAAAAAGCGGTCGACGCTTTCCAGAAACTCGAACACGCGCAGATAGTCGTCGCTTTCTTCGAAACCGTGGGTCGTGAATACCCGAATAGGATTCTTCTCTGACACCAATACTCTCCTCTTCCTGCCAGGGCCTTAGTGTATCCAATTCAAGGCAATGGTTCCCATGCCTTCTGGCTTTAGGTATCGTCACATCCTCATGCGAATCCTCCTCTATAACATCCGATATGCCGTTGGCGGCGGTGCCAGCATGCGCATGCCTCTGCCCGGTGCCGGCATGGTCCTTGGCGACCCGAATGTGTTGCCGGAGCTGAGCCGCTATATCCAGTCGGTAGACCCGGATATCGTCGGTTTGATCGAGGTCGATACCGGCTCAATTCGCAGTCGCAAGGTCAACCAGGCCGAGGCACTGGCGGAGGCGCTTGGCATGAATACTTCGTATGAGACCAAGTACGGATCCAATTCTCTGAACCAGCTGTTGCCCATTGTGCGCAAACAGGGCAACGCCTTTCTTGCCGCAGAGCGTGTCCATGGCGAAACCTTTCACTATTTCGATACTGGCATCAAGCGCCTGATCATCGAGTTGGAGATGCAGGATTTTGCCGTTTTCCTGGTGCACCTGTCACTGAAATACCGGCATCGTCACCTGCAGCTGCGCAAGCTCTACGATCTCATCGAAGTTACCAAGAAGCCTGTTATCGTCGCCGGTGATTTCAACACGTTCTGGGGAGAGAACGAGATCTACCTGTTCATGAAGGCAGCAGGTCTTACCTCGGCGAATGTCGACAGCATCCCGACCTATCCGAGCCGCTCGCCGAGAAAGGAACTGGATTTCATCCTTTACCAGGAAGGTATCCGCGTCACCGGCTTCGAGGTACCAGACGTCCGCCTTTCCGATCACTTACCCCTCGTTTGCGACTTTGAAGTCGTCTAGACGGAGCACATCCACAATGAGCACCAAACACTGGAAAACCGAAACTGACAAAGACGGCATCGTCTGGCTTTGTATTGATCGTGCAGAAAGTAACGCCAACACCATGTCCTCAGAAGTTCTGCTGGAACTGGATTCACTCCTCAAGCCGATGCTGCAAAAACCGCCTGCCGGTGTGGTTATCTGGTCGGACAAGTCGAGCGGCTTCATCATGGGCGCCGACATCAATGAGTTCACGACCATCGAAACAGAGGAACAGGCCTATGAGCTGGTGCGCCTCGGGCAACAATTGCTGGACCAGCTTGAAGACCTGAGCTGTCCCACTGTCGCAGCGATTGACGGATTTTGCCTTGGTGGCGGTCTGGAACTGGCCATGGCGTGCAAATATCGCCTGGCAGTTGAGACGGACAAGAAGATACTGGGGTTGCCAGAAGTACAGCTCGGGTTACACCCTGGCTTCGGCGGCACTGTCCGCGCCGTGCAAATCTGCGGGGTGCGCCCGGGCATGCAAATCATGCTCGCCGGGCAGCCGATCCGCGTGGACAAGGCTCGCACGATTGGCCTCATTGACAAGGTCACTGACAAAGATAACTGGCGGCAGGCAGCCACGGATCTGATCAGGGCCAACGCGCCGAAGCAGCGCGCGCCGTTTGTCGAGCGCCTGCTTAACCTCGGTTTGGTACGACCCTTCATTCGTTCCATGCTGATCAAGCAGGTCGCTAGGAAAGCACGCAAGGACCACTACCCTGCCCCGTACGCAATGATTGATCTGTGGACGAAGCACGGTGCGTCGTCGACGACGGGTTACGAGGCGGAGGCGCGTTCGTTCGCGAAGCTCGTTGTCAGCAGCACGTCCCGCAACCTTGTTCGTGTGTTCTTCCTGCAGAGCAAGCTCAAAGGCCAGGGAGGCAAGGCGTCGAGCAAGATCGAACACGTGCACGTTGTTGGCGCCGGCGTCATGGGCGGCGATATCGCATCGTGGTGCGCATTGCGCGGCCTCAAGGTGACGTTGCAGGATCGGGAGATGAAGTACATCGAGCCTGCCATGGAGCGTGCAGCCAAACTGTTTGGCAAGCGTGTGCGTGATGAGCAAAAGCGCGCAGCGACAGCGGCGTTGTTGAGCGCCGATGTGGACGGTGATGGAGCCGCTGATGCCGATCTCGTTATCGAAGCCATCTATGAGAACCTGGAAGCCAAGCAGGAGCTCTACAAATCGTTGCAAGCGAAAATGAAACCGGGTGCGATGCTGGCGACCAACACCTCGAGTATTCGCCTCGAAGAACTGCGCACAGTGCTGAACGAACCAAAACGTTTCATCGGCCTGCATTTCTTCAACCCGGTCGCAATGTTGCCGCTCGTTGAGGTGATTCGTTGCGAGGATACGGACGATGAGGCCATGAACCTGGGCTTCAGCTTCGTGAAACGGATTGGCAAGTTTCCGCTGGAATGTGCAAGTGCGCCGGGATTCGTCGTCAATCGAATTCTTGCGCCGTACATGGCGGAAGCAATGCATCTTGCCGAAGAAGGTGTGCCGCTGGCGGCCATCGACAAGGCGGCCGAAGATTTTGGCATGCCGATGGGGCCGGTCGAACTGGTTGACAGTGTCGGCATCGATGTCGCCCTGCACGTCTCAAAGGTCCTCGGTGCGGCGATGAATCGCCCGGCTCCTGCGCGCCTGCAGGAGATGGTCGAAGCCGGCAAACTGGGGCGCAAATCGGGTGAAGGTTTCTATCGCTGGGAAGACGGCAAGGCGGTAAAACCCGAGGCAATCGGCAACGTTCCCGACAATATCCAGGATCGTCTTATCCTGCCGATGGTCAACGAGGCTGTCGCCTGTCTGTATGAACGCATCGTCGCGAATGCCGATTTGCTCGACGCGGGCGTCATTTTCGGTACCGGCTTCGCACCCTTCCGCGGCGGACCGCTGCAGTACGCGCGCGATCGTGGCACCGAAAGTGTGATGCAGGTCCTCAAAGAAATGTCGAGCACGTACGGTGATCGCTTCCAGCCGCATCAAGGTTGGTCCGCTCTGTGACGGGTTTCACGCTGCGGCACTTAATCAGTACCGGAAGTCATTGAATTAAAGGTAGAATGCCTGCCTTATGTGCAATTCACGATGCGTAGTAATGACAAATGACGGATGAGCAGCTGACAACTGACCTGCTCAGAAATTTTTCGCCATTGGATGGGCTGAAACGCGACAACCTGGCCGCGCTCGCGCGCAAGGTACAGGTTCGCGAGATGTCCCCGGGGCAAATCCTGTTCAAGGAAGGCGATACCGAGAAGCGCACGATATACATCGTTTCGGGCACGCTTGAACTCATGGACGGTGCCAAGGTGGTTGGCAAAATCGACGGCGGCTCGGAGTTTGCAAGAAATCCGGTTGCGCCCGTCTACCCGCGTCGCGTCACAGCACGCGCCCGTGATCGGGTCCGCTTTATATCGATCGACAGCGATCTGCTCGATGTCATGCTCACCTGGGATCAGACCGGTACCTACGAAGTGTCTGAACTGCAGGGCAAATCGGACTCCGGAACCGAGGACTGGATGACGATGCTGTTGCAGACGAAGGCCTTCCACAAAATACCGCCGGCCAACATCCAGGCGATCTTCATGCGCATGCAGCAGATCAATTACCACTCTGGCGACGTCATCCTCAAGCAAGGCGCGGAAGGCGACTACTTCTACGTGCTGATTCGCGGCAACGCGCTGGTGACACGAGAGACACCACTCAGCAAGGACGGCATCAAGCTCGCAGAACTCGATGTGGGCGACACCTTCGGCGAAGAAGCACTGATCTCGGAGGCCAAGCGCAATGCCACCGTTACCATGGTCACTGACGGCTCAGTGATGCGACTCGGCAAGGAAGATTTCAAGAAACTGCTGAACGAGCCCATGCTTGACTGGGTCAACATGGCGGAAGCTGAAGACATTATCCGCCAGGGTGGCCAGTGGCTGGATGTTCGCCTGCCGAGCGAGTTCGAGAACAAGCACCTGGACAATTCGCTCAATATTCCGCTGTATTTCATTCGTCTCAAGATCAACACGCTCGATCCGGACAAGCGATACATCGTCTGTTGCGACACCGGTCGCCGCAGTTCGGCAGGTGCGTACATTCTCTCTGAGCGCGGCTACCAGGCCTATGTCCTGCGCGGCGGCATCAACCGCGAAAACGCCTAGCTACCAAACACACCCATTGTTACCATGCCCGCTGGCATTCGCAGGGGGTTGCTTTGTCCAGCCTGTTCCAGGAATTCAAGCGCCGTAACGTATTCAGGGTCGCTGTAGCGTATGCGATCATCTCTTGGCTGGTCGTGCAGGTTGCCGATACGGCTGTGCCTGCCTTGCGTCTGCCGGAATGGGTTCCCTCCCTGATCTTCCTGCTGATCGCACTGGGTTTTCTCCCCACTCTTATCTTCGCCTGGGCGTTCGAGCTGACGCCCGAGGGCATCAAACGCGAAAAGGACGTTGATCGTACGCAGTCGATCACCGGTGACACCGGCAAGAAGCTTAACCAGGTCACTCTGCTCGCCCTGGCGTTAGTCGTCATTCTCGTTATTACGGATCGTTTTATTGCACCACGGGAGGCGTCGCAAACAACAGCCGCCGCCGTGCAGGCGCCAGATGGCGAAGTGTCGATCGCAGTTCTGCCGTTTGCGGACATGAGTCCCGACAGGGACCAGGACTATTTCTCCGACGGCATCACCGAAGAGATCCTTAACGATCTGGCCAAGCTCAAGCTGATGAAAGTCGCGGGCAGAACGTCGTCGTTTGCCTTCAAGGGCCGTAATGAGGACCTGCGTGACATCGGCGAGGCACTCGGCGTGCAACATGTCCTTGAGGGGTCGGTTCGCAAAGACGGCAACAAGCTGCGTATTACCGCGCAGCTCATCAAGGTCAGCGACGGCTTTCATCTCTGGTCTGAAACCTACGACCGCGAACTGGACGATGTGTTTGCGGTTCAGGACGAGATTTCTGCAGCGATCGTCAGAGAGCTGCGTGGCAGCCTGCTTGGGCAGGAGGCTGCAATGCCACGCGTGCAGCAGATCGATATTGCGAGCTATCAGGATTTCCTGGCGGCCCGGCAATTGATTCAGCGTCGCACCAATACAGACCTTACTCGCGCCCGTGACATGCTGGAGAGAATTGTTGCTGCGGAGCCGGACTACCCACCTGCCCTCACGTCACTCGCGGAGGTCGTTCTGCTGCTGCGTGGCGATGCCCAGCTATCCTACGGTGACCTGGACGCGGATGAAGCGAAAGCGATCGCGGCACCGTTACTTGCCAGGGCGCTGCAGATCGACCCGAATTTTGCCGACGCATTCGCGGTGCAGGGACTGACTTACTATGCAGACGGTCGCTGGGCAGAAGCAGAGGAATCGCTGGCTCGTGCGGTTGAACTCAACCCGTCGTTGTCGAATGCCTGGAACTGGCGCTCGATCAACGCGCAGGCCGCAAATCGAGTTCGACGCGGCCGAGCGCTACATCCAGGAAGCGATCAAGATCGACCCGCTCTGGCTAACGCCAAACAACAACGTCATCTACATGCTGGCGCAGCGGTGGCGCATGGACGAGGCGTTTTCCATGCTCGAACGCTTGCGGCCGTTTCACGGTGATACGGCCAGTTTCCATAGCATTGACTCGTTTTTGCTGCAGGAAACCGGGCAGCTTGCGGCAGCGAACCGGGCAGCAAGACGCAGTTACGAGCTCGACCCGGACACGCCGGGTACGGCCATGTCGCTTGTGTTCACCTACGTTCTTCTGCAGCAGCCGGAAAAAGCCATTGATACGCTGCCGCCGTATATGGAAGTACTGCAGACGTATCTGACTGGCGAGTGGGATGTCGCGCTACCGCAGCTGCGGGCAATGCTTGGAGAGCAGCCGCTTGAGGGCAATCCTGCGCTTATCGGTGTTTACATGACTGGAGCTGTCTATAACGAGGATTTCAATCGTGTGGCTGAGCTCTACGATGAATATGACGACCCTGTCGCCGCACTTTCAGAAGGTCGCCTGCTCGGCGGTGCTGCTAACTATGCCTTTGCGCTTCGGCAACTTGGGCGCAGCGATGAGGCGGACAGACTGCTTGACGCGTGGCTGGCCGACATCGAAGAGCGCCAGGCTGCCGGAGTTGCCAATACCGATATTGACGTCGACTGGGCCTTATATCACTCACTGACCGGGAACCACGACGAGGCGCTCGCAAACCTGGAGCAGGCGATCACAAAGGGCTGGCGCGTGCCATCATGGCAGTACTTTGCTCCATTGCGGCAGTATTTCGGCGCGCCGCGATTCGAGGCCATGCGAAAACAGACTTTGGATGCTATCAACGCCGAGCGCGCCAAGATCGGGCTGCAGCCGGTGGATCAGGTTGGTGAATTCTACGTGCCTGACGCGGAAACCTGAGGTTTCGTCAGGCGGATTGACTACATCGTGTGGGTCGGCTTGTCGCCACCGAGCGCGCCTGCCAGGTAGGTTTCAATCTTCTTCTGCGTGTTGCCCTGGTCCTGATCTGAAAACTGCACGCCGATACCAGCGGTGCGTTTGCCCTGCGCGCCTTTCGGCGTCATCCAGATGACCGTGCCTGCAACCGGAATCTTCTCTTCCTCGCCCATCAGGTTCAGCAACATGAAAACTTCATCGCCGAGGCGGTAGGAGCTGTTCGTGGGGATAAAGAGCCCGCCATTGACGACGTATGGCATGTACGCAAGGTACAGCGCACTCTTGTCCTTGATCGTCAGTGTTAACAGTCCCGGTTTGCTCATCAGTAGCTCTCTTTGCAGTCGCTGAGCCCTGCGGCCCAGTCGATTAACAGCGTTTCAAAGGTCAACTGCACATTCTAGGAGCCGCTCGGCTGCCCACGAAGGCGATTGATTATGTCTAAATAGCAGAACAAATTTTTCCTGTCTATGCGGTGCAGCACAGAATCGTCAACAACCAGTCCCGGCGCCCTGTCGCGGCCGCCGGAATGCGCCAGAATTGCCAGACGGACCTGCCTCGCGAGCCAGTCCAGAACAAACAAGGGCTCGATCTTGCTCCAGGTCGCCGCAACATCCAGCGCCGAGCCTGCGCCTTTGGCCAGCGCCACAAAGTCCCGTGTCATGGCTGCATTGGTTTCCAGGCTCTCCAGCGCTGCAATGGCACCTATGGGCGCATTATCGGCCTCACGCAACGCCTCCGGCCACTGCGGGCTCGAATGCAGCCTGTCGAGCCACGCCAGGCCGTCAGGAGCGGCGGGTGGCGAAATATCGATGCGCTGGCAGCGACTGAAGATGGTTGCCGGCAAACGCCCCGTCTTGTCCGTGATGAGGATGATAAGCGAGTCACCGGGTGGCTCTTCCAGCGTCTTTAGCAGGCTGTTTGCCGCGTTATGGGTCATCGCGTTGGCGGGCTCGATGATCGCGGTCTTGCCGGAGCCCTCGTAGCTGGTCAGGCTCATTTCCGCGACCAGAGCGCGAATCTGGTCGATGCCGATGGTCTTCTTGTCATCCGGCACCTCAATCCAGTGCAGGTCGGCGCGCGGCGGGCGCTCGAACGGATATTGCGGGCAGCTGTCCGAGGTCAGCCCGAGGCGCTGCATGGCAATCCAGTTGGCCGCGGCGCGCTTGCCGACGCCGGCAGGACCCGCGAGCAGCACGGCATGCGGCATGCGCTTCTGGCTGATCCGGTCCAGCCATGATTGTGCGAATTCAGAAAGCCAAGTTATTTCCATAAGTTCAATAACTTATTCGATAAAATTAAAGTCATTTATTATCCAAGAGCGAGGCTGCGATCTGCTCGACCTGCGCGGTGACCTCAAGCAGCGGCCGGCTCGCATCCACCACCTGGAAGCGATCTGGCTCGCGGGCAGCCAGGTCCAGGTAGCAGGTGCGGACCCTGGCAAAGAACTCGCTTTTCTCAATTTCAAAGCGATCAGGCGCGCCGCGCTGCTTAGCTCGGCTCATGCCAACCTCGACGGGAGCGTCCAGAAGGATGGTCAGATCCGGCCAGAGATCACTGTGTACCCAGTCGGCCAGTTCATCCACCTGTTGCATCGGGATACCCCGCCCGGCGCCCTGGTAGGCGCGGCTGGAATCTGTAAAGCGATCGCAAAGCACCCAGGTGCCGGACTCAATCGCGGGTCGAATCACGTTCTCGACGTGCAGCGACCTTGCCGCGAAGATCAGCAACAATTCCGCGATATCGGACATGGACTCATCACTGTGTGCCGCCACGATCTGGCGAATTCGCTCTGCCTGCGGGGTACCGCCGGGTTCCCGGGTTGTGACGATGTCATGGCCGGCCGCTTCCACCACAGACGCAAACGCCTGCATATTGGTCGACTTGCCGACGCCCTCGATGCCTTCAAAGGTAATGAACCTGCCGCGCGTCATATCAGCCGCCCGAACGTCTTTGCTGACGCAGTCTCTTCAGGTATTCCTGCACCGCAGCATCATGCTCTTCCTTGCTTGCGGAGAACTTGTGACTACCGTCGCCCAGGCCTGTGGCCACGAAGAACAGCTCGTCGCCATCCGCTGGATGCAGCGCCGCGTTGATCGCGGCGCGCCCGGCCATGGCGATCGGCGTCGGCGGCAGCCCCGCCCTGGTGTAGGTGTTGTAAGGCGTGTCGGTGCGCAGGTTCTTGCGTGTGAGGTTGCCGTTAAAATCCGGCATCAGGCCGTAAATCACCGTCGGGTCCGTCTGCAAACGCATACGCTTTTGCAGGCGACGCACAAACACGCCGGAAATCCGCGCGCGCTCATCGGCCCTTGCGGTCTCTTTCTCGATGATCGACGCCAGCGTCAGCGCCTCATACGGCGTCTCAATCGGCAGGTCCTCGGCGCGCCCCTGCCACTCTTCCGCCAGCACCTCTTGCAGTAGCTCGAATGCCTGCGTCAGCAGCACCTTGTCGCTGGTGCCGCGCGGGAAGTGGTAGGTCTCTGGCAAGAACAGGCCCTCGGGACTGCTCGCCTCGCTACCCAGTTCAGCGATAAACGCCGGCCACTGATCGTCCTGCAAATCTGCAGCGATCTCGGGATGATCGTGCAAAGCCTGCAGCAACTCCCAGTGGTTCCAGCCCTCGATAATCGTGAACGAGTACAGCTGCACGGCGCCGCTTGCGAACTGTTGGAGCAATTCAGCCGGGGTGGTTCCGGGCTCGATCAGATAGTCACCGGCCTGTATTGCCGCCGCTTCCCCGGCCCAGCTGCCGTAGCGGCGAAACCACTCCGGCTTCTCGATGATGCCCTGCTTCGCCAGTTGTTTGCTGACTTTGGCCAGCGAGCTGCCTGGTTTGATCTCGAACGAGGCGCCATTGGCAGGCACGGTAACCGGTGTTTCCAGGAAACGGTTGAACTGCAGCGAGCCCACGATCAAGCCGGTGAGCAATACTGCGAGTAGCACCGCGATGATCAGCAACAGCCGTTTCATGCGCTGCACTCCGTGACGCCCTGCTCGACCAGTGCTCCCATGATGCGTCGGGTTAGCTTGCCGGGCTTGAAGCGCACCTGCTCATACTCACGAATCGGCAGCACACCGAACTGGCTGTTGCTTAGGAACAGCTCGTCAGCAGCCGCAACGGCGTCGCGATCGATATCGACAACTTCGTAGTCGATGTCCGAGGGCTTCCATGATTTCGACGATCTTGCGACGCATCACACCGGAGACGCCGCAGCGTGTAATTGCCGGCGTGAGGACCTTGTTTTTCTTGATCAGGAACACGTTGCTCATCGTACCGCAAACCAGCCTGTCATCTGTATCGAACATGAGCCCTTCAGCGAATTTGCTGCCGTGCAGTTCGTTCTGCCCCAGCACCTGCTCCAGTCGATTCAGGGTTTTGATACCGGCGAGTTGCGGTTGCTGTGCCAGGCGAGTCTGGCAACGAGTTACGGTGACGCCATTTTCATAGTCGTCACGCGGTCGTGGCTGCGCCGCGAAAACGCGGATCATGCGCGTGTTTGCGAGCTGCTTCGGTCGCCGGTAGCCACGCGGCCCCTGCCCCGCACTAACAATGATCTTGGCAACCGCGAACCCTGGGTCTGCAGCGCTGATCTTCAGTGCCTGTTGCAGTTCGCTCCTGAGCAGCTGTTCGTCCGGGATATCGAGAGACAGCCGCGCGCAGCCTGTTTGCAGGCGCTCAATGTGCAGCGTCAGGAAACGGGCTGCCGCTTGCCGGATAGCAATCGTCTCGAACAATCCGTCGCCGTATTGAACGGCGCGATCATCGATATCGATGACGTCGCCCGGCACACCGTTAATCACCCAGTTAGTCATGTTTGCAGCGCCCTGATCATGCCCTTGGCTTTCGCCCTGGTCTCCTCGAGTTCAGCAACAGGCACTGAGTCCGCAACGATGCCTGCACCAGCTCGCAAGCTTACGCGGTTGTTCTGCATCACTATAGTGCGAATCAGGATATTCAGATCAAGGTTGCCGTCGCGATTCAGATATCCGAATGAGCCGGTGTAAGCGCCACGAGCTTCATGTTCGAGTTCGTGAATGATCTGCATGCAGCGTACCTTGGGGCAGCCGGTGATCGTGCCACCTGGAAACACGGCGGCAATCGCCGCACCCGGAGAAACGTCGCTCTTCAGTTTGCCGCGCACGTTCGACACGATATGGTGTACGTGCGCGTAGCTCTCCAGGACCATCATCTCGTCAACCTCGACACTACCGGGAGCGCAGATTCGGCCAAGGTCGTTGCGCTCCAGATCGATCAGCATCACGTGTTCAGCGCGCTCTTTCGGATGCGCGATAAGTTCAGCCGAAAGACTGTCGTCGGCATCCTTGTCGCTGGAGCGAGGGCGCGTTCCGGCAATGGGGCGCGTGGACGCGATGCCATCTTCTATGCGCAGCAGCCGTTCCGGCGATGAGCTGATGATAGTCGTGTCGTTCCAGCATGCTATCCCGGCAAAGGGCGCCGGATTGGCCTTGCACAAGGATGCATACAGGTCAGTGGCAGAGACTGTGTCATCGAGGGTCGCGGTCCAGGCGCGAGACAGGTTGGCCTGGTATATGTCGCCATCCGCAATGTACTGCTTGGCCTTCTCCACCGCTGCCACGAAATCATCGCCGGGCGCTTCTGTAACACTGATCTGGCCGACGCGCTTATTCGCACGAGCGCGGCGCTCCGCCGCATTGTCGAGGTCGTCCCTAATACGCGCCAGGTCGATGCCGGCATCGTATTCGCACGCCAGGTAGCAGGCGTCGTCCGTCCTGTCACGAATAATCGCTGCGGGACAGCGCACGGCAAACGCGGTGGGTAACAAAGCGTCTTTGTGCATCGCAAGTGCCGGCTCGACTTCCGCAGCCAGTTCATAGCCAAGGTACAGAAACCAGCCGCCGGTAAAAGGCAATGCACGATCAATCTGCGATGCGCGCTGTTCTGCAAACCAGTCATCAAGCGCGCCGAGGAAGCCCTGTTTGTGATCGGCACCATGGCCCTGCAGCGTGCCATCGGCGGATAAGGCCAGCGACTCGCCGCTGCTCGCGAACAGGATATCGAAGCGTCCGAGTTCGCCCGCGCCCGCGGTGCTCTGCAGCAGGAAGGGGTAACGCTGCGGGTCGCTCTCGTGCATGCGCAGCAAGTCGACCGGCGCTGCGAGCCGCTCGATTGCAGCGTAGTCAGTCAATTGCTTTAAAAATCAGGGTTCCGTTGGTGCCGCCAAAACCGAACGAGTTCGAGATCACGGTCTTAAGGCTCGCGTCACGAGCGACATTTGGCGTGTAGTCCAGGTCGCACTCAGGATCCTGGTTATGGAGGTTTATCGTCGGTGGGATGACCTGGTCACGGATCGCGAGGATCGAGAAAATGGCCTCGGCGACGCCGGCCGCTCCCAGCAGATGACCGGTTGTCGACTTCGTGGAGCTGATCATGAGCTTCTCAACAGAATCGCCGAAAGCGCGCTTGATGGCGACTGTCTCGCCAAGGTCGCCTGCCGGTGTCGAGGTGCCGTGGGCATTCAGATAATCGACGTCTTCCGGGTTGATGCCGGCGTTGTTGATTGCCGCCTGCATGCTCTTGCGAGCACCCTCGCCGTCGGCCGGCGGGGTTGTGATGTGGTACGCATCGCCACTCATACCGAAGCCGGTCAGCTCTGCGTAAATTCGCGCGCCGCGCGCCCTGGCGTGTTCATACTCTTCAAGCACCACCGCACCGGCACCATTGCTGAGCACAAAGCCATCACGATTGACATCCCAGGGCCTGCTGGCACCTTGCGGATCATCGTTATTGGTGGTCATTGCGCGGGCCGAGCAGAAACCAGCCATTGCCAGCGGTGTTGTTGCGAATTCAGAGCCGCCAGCCAGCATGACGTCGGCATCGCCGTACTCGATGCTGCGACCGGCGAAGCCAATGCAGTGCGCCGAGGTGGCGCAGGCTGTGACTATCGAGATGTTGGGGCCGGTAATGTGTTGCCCGATGCTGACAAACCCGGAGGTCATGTTGATGATCGAGCCCGGTATGAAGAACGGCGACACACGACGCGCCCCGCCCTGCAGCAGCTTGTTGTGATTGTCTTCGATGGTCTTGATGCCACCGATGCCGGAACCCATGGCGACACCGACGCGGTGGCCATTGTCCTCGGTAATTTCGAGACCGGAATCCTTGATGGCATCCGTGCACGCACCGACGCCGTAGTGAATAAACGGGTCACACTTGCGTGCTTCTTTGGGGGTCAGATAGGCGTCCAGATCGAATCCCTTTACAAGCCCGCCAACACGGGTGGCAAAGGTCTCGAACGCCGGGTCATCCAGCGCTACGATGCCGGATTTGCCCTCGCGGACATTTTCCCAGGCTTCTTCCAGCCGCGATCCTACCGGTGAGACAATGCCCATACCGGTAACTACAACACGTCGTTTACTCAATGTCGGTCCTTAGTAGAAGTGGCGGAATGCCGGCGGGACCCGAGAGAAGATAGCGCGACGCCCAAACAGGCGCCGCGCCGAATTCATTAGTCGTCGCTCTGACGGGCGCTTACGAAGTCAATGGCCTGTTGTACGGTCGTGATCTTCTCGGCTTCTTCGTCAGGGATTTCGGTTTCGAATTCCTCTTCGAGTGCCATCACCAACTCGACGGTGTCGAGCGAGTCTGCGCCCAGATCATCGACAAACGATGCATCGTTAGTGACCTCGTCTTCCTTAACGCCAAGTTGCTCGGCAACGATGCTTTTAACCTGTTGTTCGATACTGCTCATAGTGGTTGCTTCTCCTGAGAAGGCTCTCTAGTTAGTTCTTTCCACTGTCGGAATTATGTAAGTCCTTGATTTTCCAAGGCGCGGTGCCGACGTGGATGCGTATTGTATGTGAATAGGCCGCCGCAATCTAGACGCGAAAGCCTTGATTTTTCATGCCAATCAGACTACCCACATGCCGCCGTTCACATGCAGCGTTTCGCCGGTAATGTACGCGCCCGCTGACGACGCCAGGAATACCACGGAATTGGCAATATCCTCGCTGTCACCCATGCGGCCGAGCGGAATCTGGCCGATCATTGCCGCACGCTGTTCGTCGGGCAGGACTTTGGTCATGTCGGTATCGATAAACCCGGGAGCAACGACGTTAACTGTAATATTGCGGGAGCCGATTTCCTTGGCAAGGGACTTGCTGAATCCGACGATGCCCGCTTTGGCAGCCGCGTAATTCGATTGGCCCGCATTACCCATGACAGCAATGACAGAGGCGACATTGATGATGCGGCCTTTCTTGGCCTTCATCATGCCGCGCAGGACGGCCTTGCTGACGCGGAAGATGCCGCTAAGGTTGGTCGAGATAACATCGTCCCACTCGTCCTGCTTCATTCGCAGTAGCAGGTTGTCGCGCGTGATACCGGCGTTGTTAACCACGATAGTCGGCGCGCCTTCATTGCCCTGGATGTCCTTGAGCGCCGCGGCGACGGAATCCTCGTCCGCAATATTCAACACGACGCCGCGTCCGCGGTCGCCCAGTGCGTCCGAGATGCCTTTGGCGCCGCCTTCGCTGGTGGCCGTACCGACAACCGTCGCGCCACAATCCACCAGTGCCCTGGCGATGGCTGCCCCGATGCCGCGCGATGCGCCTGTGACCAGCGCCACCTCTCCGACCAATGCGTCGGGTCCAAATACGTTGCTCATGTGTGTGTCCTTCCTGTTCAGGATTGCAGCGCTTGCTGCAGGCTGTCGTTGCTGTCAATAAATGCCGTGGGCGTGTCGCGGTCAATGCGGCGCATAAGACCGGCCAGCACCTTACCCGGGCCACATTCCACTACTTTGCTCGCACCGCCAGCCAGCATGGCCTGCACGGTTTGCACCCACTGTACGGGGCTGTATACCTGCCGAGACAAGCGCGCACGTATGTCGTCACCATCGCCATATGGCAGCGCATCGGACGCGCTGATGACCGGTGTGGCCGGAGCGCTGAAAGCCGCTTTCGCCAGGGCCTCAGTGAGCGCCTCGCCCGCTTCGCGCATGAGCGCTGAATGCGCCGGCACGCTCACCGGGAGGATCATTGCTCTGCGCGCACCGTGCTCTTTCGCAAGTTCGACAGCGCGGTTGATGGCAGCCGTGTCACCGGCAATTACGACCTGTCCGGGTGAGTTGAAATTGACAGCATCGGCGACACCATCCTGCCGCGCTGCATTGCAGACGTCGATGACCACCTGGTCGTCGATGCCCAGAATGGCGGCCATCGCCCCCTCGCCGGCCGGCACGGCGGCCTGCATCAGTTCGGAGCGTCGTATGACGACGCGCAGAGCATCCTCGAAGCTGACCGCGCCTGCGCAGGTCAACGCGGTGTACTCACCGAGGCTGTGTCCGGCCATTTGCTGCGGGACGCTGCCACCGGCCGCATTCCAGCAGCGCCAGGCGGCGCAACCCGCGGTCAACATGGCGGGCTGGGTGACGGTCGTCTTGCCAAGTTCTTCGGCAGTGCCGTCCTGCACCAGCGCCCAGAGGTCGTAGCCAAGAATGTCGCTGGCTTCTGCGTAGGTGTCGGCGACCGCCGGATAAGCTTCGGCGAGGTCACTCTGCATACCTTGTGATTGCGAGCCCTGGCCCGGGAATACCATTGCGATAGTCAATGTTCGCTCCGTAGGTTCTTGTTCTTGTGTTGGCGCCGCATTATAGCCGCTGCCAGCAATCCTGCCATGGCTCCGTAGAGATGCGCATCGACGACTACCGCGCCGCCAGAGCTGGATTCCGAACCTGGCAGTGGCCCGACCAGTTGCTCGAACAACAATTTCGCCAGCACCAGCCCGGCAAGAACCTGTATGTCAGTTCGACGCTGCTGCAGTCCGACCAGGATCCCGGCGGCCAGCAGGCCATGCAGCAGGCCCGACAGGCCGACGTACCAGACGAGACTCGGATTCAGGAACCAGAAGCCGGCATCGATACCGACGATCGTCACGATCGCGATAAGCAGCCACTGCCCGGCCCTGAAATCGCGCCCAACCAGGTACCAGACCAACACCAGTCCCGCGCTGTTCAGCAACAGGTGCGACAGGCCCAGGTGGGTGAAATGGCCGCTTAGCAGGCGCCAAACCTCGCCGGACGCGATAGCCGGCCTCTCATAGCGCAAAGCCAGCCTGCCAGCTTCTCCCCACAGCCCGATCACGCCGGACAGCAGGAGTATTCCGACGGGTAATGAGTGTGATCTGAATAACCCCATGTTTGGTATACTGACGTTTACGTCCTCAAGAGGTCAATTCAGACCTGACAACGGAGTGTGACTTGTGACCAAAACCCGAATTTCGCCGCGGGCGCAACTGCGCCAGCAAGGTTTTACGCTTATTGAGATCATGGTGGTCGTGATCATCATCGGCCTGCTTGCCGCGATCGTTGCGCCAAATGTGATCGGTCGAGTGGATGACGCGAAGATTACGCGTGCCAAAGCGGACATCGGTCAGATCGAAAATGCCCTGAAGTTCTACCGGCTCGACAACTTTGCCTATCCATCGTCCGAGCAGGGACTTGAAGCCCTGGTAACCAAGCCGAACGATCCCAACGTGAAGAACTGGAAGCCAGGCGGCTACCTCGACAATGCACCAAAGGACCCGTGGGGTAATCCCTACCTGTACCTGAACCCGGGTAACAACGGCGAAATCGACGTGTATACGCTCGGGGCTGATGGCAGGCCTGGAGGCGAAGCCGCCAATGCCGATATCGGTAACTGGGAAATCGACTGAGCCAGCGATCCTCGCGTCGCGCGTCATGAATCACTCTGGCCACGCCAAAGGTTTCACACTGATCGAGCTGCTGGTTGTTATTGCGATCATCGCGATCGTAACGGCGTCCGTGTTGCTGTCGATTAACGTGGTTGGTGATGACCGTGAGGCGCGCACAGAGGCGCGCAGACTTGCGTCGCTGGTCGAAGTTGCCCTCGATGAGGCGCTGATGCAGGGGCGCGATTTCGGACTGGAGCTGAGCAGCAGCGGCTATCGGTTCGTCGAGTACGATCCCCTGACCTTGTCCTGGGCGGAGGTCATTGGCGACGACACCCTGCGGCTGCGGTCCCTGCCCGAGGGTGTGTCAATGCAGCTGTTCATGGAGGACAAGCGCGTCCCGCTGGCTGAGCAGTTCGAGGAGATCGAGGAATCCGCTTCGGGGTCGGTGAATGCAAACGCGTATGCACCGCATCTGCTGATTTTTTCCAGCGGCGACCTTACGCCTTTTGAACTGCATATCGCGCGGCAGCAGATGGAGCAACCCATAGTGGTCACCGGCGACCTGCTGGGGAAGCTTGAAATCACCACCGGAGCCGAGCTGTGAAGCGGCGTGGCTTCACGATCATAGAAGTGTTGGTGGCGCTGGCTATAGTCGCGTTTTCGCTGACGGCTATCGCATCCAGCATGAACCAGATGATCGACGCTTCGAATTCCATGCGCGAACGCACCTACGCGAGCTGGATTGCGCAGAACAAGATCGCCGAATTGCGACTCGCGAATGTCGTCCCCGAGCCCGGCTCCAGCAGCGGCGAAGTCACGTTCGCGAACGCTGACTGGGGGTGGCGAGCTGTCGTCGAGGAGACCGGTGTCGAAAACCTGTTTCGCGTTGACGTCACCGTGTCGCTCGCCGGCATCGACTACGATGTGCGAACCGTGACCGGCTTCATCGGTACGCCGGTTGCGCCAGGGCAAGCAAACCTGATCTGGGGTGCCGGACCTCCTGCCCAGGGAGTCGAGAACTGATGTTGCGGCGTCGTAATGGCTTCACGCTGATCGAGGTGCTCGTAGCACTCGCCCTGTTTGGCATCCTGTCGGCGCTGGCGTTCATGACGGTCAACCAGACGCTGGCCAATTCCGACATGTTGAATGAGCGCATGGACCGCTTACAGGCAATTCAACGCACGATCCGATTTCTTTCCAGCGACCTGATGCAGGCGGCGCCGCGGCCGGTGCGCGATGAGCTGGGGCAAACGCAAATGAACGCGCTGCGTTCCGACCTGCTGTCCGGTTTCGCCCTCGAGGTGTCGCACGGCGGCTGGACCAATCCGGCGGGACTGCCACGTGGCACATTGCAGCGCAGCGCGTATCGCATAGAGGACGACCAGCTGCTGCGCCTGCACTGGAACGTGATGGATCGCACCTACGGCAACGAACCGCTGGTCACTGTGCTTCTGGAGAACGTTGAGGGCCTGAACTTCCGCTTCCTGCAGGTGGGCGACGAGTGGACCGAGCAGTGGCCACCGCTGAACTCACAGGGGCCGGCACTGGTTACGGCGCGCCCGCGCGCTGTCGAAATCGTGCTCACCCTGCCGGACGAGGGTGAAATACGCAGGGTCGTCGAGGTGGCACCATGAGACGAGCCCGCGGTGTCGCGCTGATAACGGCCATCCTGATTACGGCATTGGCAGCCAGTGTCGCGGCGGCACTGGCGTGGGAAAATGCGCTCGACGTGAGGCGCACGATGGTGCTTCTCAATCGTGACCAGGCCGTGCAGGTCGCGCTGGGGGCGGAGAACTGGATCGCCAACATCCTGATTGATGATCTCAACGACAGCCCGACCGACCACCTCGACGAAATCTGGGCCCAGGAGCTTCCGGGCCTGCCGATCGATGGCGGCGACGTCTGGGGAAAAATCGAAGACATGCAGGGTCGCTTCAACGTCAACAACCTCATCGATGATGCCGGCGAGATCGATGAGGACATGCTGGAGCAATTCCGCCGCCTGCTGGCAGCGCTGCAAATTGATCCGCGCTTCGCCGGGCTTACCGCAGACTGGATCGATACTGATCTGGATGCATCGTTTCCGGACGGCGCAGAAGACTCGATTTATACCGCATTCAGCCCTCCGTACCGGGCGCCGAACAGGCGTATCAGCAGCGTCAGTGAGCTCATGGCCCTTGAAGGCATGGATAAGGCGACGTTCGACATCCTGGCGCCGCACATCGTTGCGCTGCCACAGCGCACGACCATCAACGTCAACACAGCGACGCCAGCGGTCTTGCAGTCGCTGGATGAAACCTACACGGCTTCCGATGTCGAGCGCATCATGGGAGAGCGCGAAAACGGCGGCTTTGTTGACCTCGAAACCACCTTCGAGGCGATCCAGGGCAAGCCAATTTATGGCTGGCTCGACGAGACAACTGACTATTTTCAATTGCTGGTTGTCGTGCGGATTGATAACGTGCGCATAACCTACTACAGCCTGTTGCAACGGGGCCCCGGTTCAGCGGCGCCGATATTGCGCAGTTTTGGAACAACTTGAGATGGCCGAGTACCTCGTAATAAGACTTAGTGCGGAGCATCCGCAGACGGCAAGCTGGATGGCTGCCGACAGCGACGGCGTGCGCATTGGCAACCCCGCCTTCGGTGCGCTCGAAGAGGCCGCTGTGGAGGCGCAGGCGCGTCCGGTGATTGTCCTGGTTCCGGCATCTGACGTCGTTATTACCAGCGTGCACTTGCCGGTTCGAGGCGCCGCGAGGTTGCTGGCCACCCTGCCCTTTGCGCTGGAGGATCAACTGGCCGAGGACGTTGAGAACCTGCACTTTGCTGCCGGCAGCAAGCGTGACGACGGGCGCGTCCCGGTCGCCGTGGTTGCGTTGGAGAAAATGCTCGGCTGGGTGCAACAGTTGCAGGAAGCAGGCATTACGGCGCACAAGATTGTGCCCGAGAATTTTGGACTGGCACGCATTCCAGGCACAGCGAGCCTTCTCGTTGCAGACAACCAGGTCATTTTCAACGATGGCGACAATGTCGACTTCGTGATGCAGGAGGCCGGGCCTGGCGAAGTTCTGGCTGCCGTGGGTGCACTGCCGGATCCGGACGCTGCAGAGGACGAGGACCAGCCCGCACGCCACCTGCTGGTGTACTGCGAGCCAGAAGATGAGCAGCGCTTCGAGCACGATTGGAATGCGTTGCGCCTGGAGCTCGACAGCGTCGACATCAAAACGCTTCCTGATGGTGCATTGCCACGACTGGCAACGACCGTTGCCAGCGGCCACGGCATCAATTTACTGCAGGGTCGTTTCGGGCAAAAGTCCGGTTATTCGGCGTCCTTCCGCCCATGGCGTAACGTCGCAGCACTGCTGTTGGCAATCGCAGTTATCAGTATGGCGAGCAAGGTCGTTGACTATGTCCGTCTGAGCGCCGAGGTGGAATCACTGCAGACGCAATTTGCGGCCGAGTACGCGTTGATCCGCCCGGGCGATCAGCGTGAAATTGTTGATCCCGTTGCGACCGTAAATTCGCTGCGCCGAGGTATTGGCAGCGGTGCAGGCAGTGGCGTATTCCTGCCGGCGCTGGGTGAGCTTGGCGCGGCCTTGAGATCGCAACAGAACGTGGCGATCGAGGCCATCAGTTATCGTGCCAGCGTGGTCGACATTCGACTCACGGCGCCCGACGTCGCAACCCTGGATAAGGTGCAAAAAGCCGTTACCGCCGGAGGGCGCTACACAGCTTCCATCCAGTCGACCGACCAGGTCGCTGATCGCATTAACAGCCGTATACAGGTCCGGGAGAACTAGCATGAAAGACTGGTTCGAAACGCTCGCGCCTCGTGAACAACTGTTTGTCGGTATCGGCGCGGTAATCGTTGCAGTGACCCTGTTGTACGGCTTCGTCTGGCTGCCATTCGACAAGAGCCATGCACAGTTGGCTGCGGACGCAGATCGCTGGCAGCGGTCGTTGGCAGACCTCGGCCCGCTCAAGACGCAGCTGGCACAGCAGCCGTCCACCACATCAACCGCCCGGCCCACCGGGCAGAACCAGGCACCGGTGGTTATTGTCGACACAACCTCACGTGCGCGCGGACTGGATCGCTCGCTGAAGCGCTCACAGCCAACGACAGCGACCGGCATCCGGGTGGAGTTTGAGAGCGTCGCGTTTGACGACCTGATTCTGTGGCTCGGTGACCTGAGTTCACAGTACGGACTCGTTGTGCAGCAAGGCAGCTTTTCGACTGACCAGGACTCACCCGGTCGAGTCAACTCCACGTTGACGCTGGAGCGTTCACTCTGATGCGATCCCGATTGCGCCTGATTCTTGTTGCGGTCGCGACCTTCCTGCTCGGTGTCGTGCTGCTGTTCCCCGCTCGTGTTGCCTACCATTTGCTGCCCGAGGGGCTGGTTGCTGCGTCCGGCGTTGAAGGCACGGTGTGGCGTGGACGTGTCAGCGCGCTCAGTAGTAACGGCATTTACGTCAGCAATGTCAGCTGGCGTTTTCGGCCGATGCGCTTGTTCAGCGGTGAATTGGCGTACGCGATGAAAGCAGACGTGATGTCAGGCTTCGTGACCACTGACGTCGGTTTTGGATTTGGCGGCAAAGTCCGGTTGCGTGATCTCAATGCGGCCATACCTGCACAACTGTTGCAGACAAGCCTGAACCTCCCGGGTCTTACCGGCAGCATTGCGGCGACCTTTGAGCGCCTGTCCTTTGACGGCGATCTGCCGGTTGCTGCGGACGGCAATGTTGAGATTATCAATCTCGTCGCGCCGCGCGTATTTCGCGGCGCACTCGGCGGTTACAAGGCGGAGTTTTTCACCCAGAACAACGGCATCGGTGCGAGTGTTGAAGATACGGACGGCATCGTCGATGTCGCCGGCAGTCTGACGATTACGGCTGACCGCAACTATCAGTTCATCGGCCAGATCGCGCCCAAGGAAAGTACGCCGGCGAATATGCGGCAACAGTTGCGTGTATTGGGTTCCCCCGATGAACGCGGCCAGTACCCGATGCGCCTGGAGGGCGTGCTCTAGGCCGGTAGCGGTACTTCGACGAATTCCTGCAGTAGCGGAAAATACAGCGCGCATTTCACCGTGGCGCCAGAGTAGTCGCTGTAGAGAGCAACGTAGCGTTGCAGTTGCTCACGATAGCGTTCCACTTCGGCCTGCAGAAAGCCCTGCAGGTTGCCACCTTCGTGTGAACTGGTCTTGTAGTCAACGACCCAGTGCGTGCCGTCGTCGTCAATCCGTACGCGGTCCAGCACGACTGACTTGATGTCACCGTCCACAACCCCGCTTAGCTGCAGTTCTGCAAAGCCCTCGCCCGATAGCAGCCAGCGCCCTTTGTCGTCGTCGGCAACGGCAGCGATCGCGTCGTCGACGCGGCGCACGATGTGCGCCAGCAAATCGTCCGCGACACCCATTTCCTGCAGCCATCGTGTCGTCGTCGCCTTTGCTACGCCGGCTTTGATATCGACACTGCCATCCGCCGCGCGTTGCAACCAGCGATGCACGACCGTGCCCGCCAGACGCGCCGCCGAGCCCACCCAGTAAAATTCGACTGCTTGATCGACGCCGGCTTCATCATCAGCCTGCATTGCCCCGGGAGGTGCCGTGACCTCAGGAAGTTGCCACGGTGTCTCGAAACGATGCAGCACAGGCTGCAGCCAGTCCGGGTCAACGCTCGTTCCCTGCTGCGGCTGGTCCGGATCGAACGCCGCCGTGAACACGGGCTCGACATGTGACCACATGAGGCTGAGCAAGCTGCGCGCATCGGGCCTGCGAAATTCGCTGCCGTCCTTCGCAACAGCAACATTGCCTGTTATTTGCAGGCTCTTCTCGGCGCGCGTGCAGGCGACATACAGCAGACGTCCGTACTCGAAAGCATCCTTTGCCGACTCCGTACGCTCTATGTAGCGATGGATCGGGTCATTCTCAATATCACTGCGCGCGCCGACAGGGCTGATGATCTTGCCACCACCGCCGTCGCCATCGGGTAAATCGAACCAGCCCAGCACCGCCCGTTCGCTGGCCCCGGGAACGCGGCCGAGGCCGAACAGCAGCACGTGAGCAAACTGTAAACCCTTGGCGCGGTGCATGGTCATGACCTGCAGCCGTGCGCTGGCATCATTGGACACACGTTCCAGATCGAGTATCGATTCAAGCTCTGCGACGTCGGCCAGTGAGCCACCCGTTTCGTGCCTGTCGAGCACATCAAAGTAGCGGTACACGTGCTCGATCGCATGCTGGTCCTCGACAATCGATGCCCCGCCAAGCGACAGCCACGCCTTCTCAACACGATCTCTCAGGCTGTCCGTGCGTGAGCAGGCAATCGCAGTGTGCAGAACAGGCAGCGCGCGTTGCACAGCGTCCTGCCCGGCGCTCGACAGCGTGCGCAGTAAGCGTGGCTCATGCAGCTGTTCCCAGATTGTTGCTGTCGAGTTGCCGCGCACGAGAGCGTGCAGGTCGGTCCAGTCCAATCCGATCCACGGCGCCCGCAGCACGGCTAGCCAGGCAAGCCGGTCTCCGGCGTGCACCATGGCTCGTGTTAGCGCGAGCGCTTCGATGACCTCTGGCAAGTCTGTCAGGCGATCAATGTCCACTGCCCGATACGCGACGCCGGCCTTGCGCAGGCGTGACAACAGCCCCGGCAATTGCGTCCGACTCCGCACCAGCACCGCCATGTCGTCGTCGGGGTTCGCCTCCAGTGTGTCCTTGATAACGCGCAGCCCGGTCTCAGCTTCTGCCGCGGTACTGCTGCCAAACAGCGGCCACACGTGAACCTCGCCTTTGCCTTGCTGCTCAGGAACCGATACGGCCGCGGAATAGGAGACAGCGCTGCGGGTTGCGTCATCGTTGCCGGGCAGCACAGACGGAAACACCGCGTTATACCAGTCGACCAGGCTGGAGCCGGAGCGGAAGTTGCGCCGCAGTACCAGCGGGTGCAGCTTGATGTTGCCGATGCCGCGTTCGCGCGCGAGCAGGAACTGCCCTACTTCAGCGTTGCGAAAGCGGTAGATCGACTGCATCGGGTCCCCAACGCAAAACAGGGTTCGGCCATCACTTTCCTGCCAGCCGCCCGCCAGCGATTCCAGCATCTGATACTGCGCGCTCGACGTGTCCTGCATCTCGTCGACCAGCAAGTGACTGAGCTGATAGTCGAGCAATAACGCGACATCGCCAGGGCTGTCTGCGGTTCCCAGTGCAGCCGCGGCGGCGAGCGCAACCTCAATATGATCGGTCAGGCCGTTTTCGTTGAACAGGCGTTGCAGTTCACCAACTGCAAGCGGCAGTAGCCTGAACAGCGCAAGCAGAATCTCCCACTGTTCATCCGAGTACTGCACCGGTGGCAACTCTCTTACATCATGCAGCGCTGTTCGAAACGCACGCTTCTCCGCCAGTGCGGCAAGCAGCTCACAGTACGACGCTTTTTGTCCATCATCACCGGTGGGAAAGCCCTGGTTTTTGTTGACCGTTTTGCGCAAGTCGCCTTTCTTGGTCAGCAGCAGCTCGGCGATTGCTATCCA
Organism: uncultured Gammaproteobacteria bacterium; assembly: GCA_963698425.1. Classification (GTDB taxonomy): domain Bacteria; phylum Pseudomonadota; class Gammaproteobacteria; order Steroidobacterales; family Woeseiaceae; genus UBA1847. The sequence goes on from CAVOQR010000002.1 coordinate 37,759, forward strand.
TGCCTCGCGCGACTCGATATCCGCGCCTGGTACATCATCGAGATCCCGCAGCGCGCAAATTGGGTCACTGCTCTTGCCGTCGGCGATGAGATTTTCCGCCGCGTACACCGCATGCACCCGGAACCACTCGCTGTACTCAGCCGGGAACAATGCGTGCGTCTGCTCAAGATGAGTCGTGACAATCTGTTCAAGACTCTGCTCAAATTGCGTGCGCAAATTGCGCGCCTCAATGCTGGAAACGAGCCCTGCACTGACGAACGGTAACCACTGGTCGCGGGTTTCCAGCATTCGCGACAAGTAGGAAATGTAGAGCCAGGTGTTGTTGTCGACATGCCGCAAGACGCTTTGCGTGGCGTCGTGCATGTCGCCGGTTTCTGCCAGCCAGTCAAGCGTTGCGGCAGCCGCTTGTCGGTACATCGACTTCAGCGCCGCATCCACAACGATTGCATTCGCTGCCGCGCCACCGGGACTGCTTAGCGGCTGTGAACGTGCAATGGATGCATTCAGCGAGTCGAGGGTCTGGATGCGCATGCGGCGCGGATTTGCCGTCAGCTGCCAGCCCTGCCTGGCATCCTGTTGCAATGCCCGGCGCGCAAGCTCAGCAGTAAGTTTCTGATGCGGCCTGGATGGCGCGTCACCCGCGTGCGCGGCCTTAAGCGCCTGGATAACGCGCAGCTGCATCTCTGCGGCTGCCTTGCGCGTGAAAGTAATGGCGAGAATCTCTTCGGGATCCGCCACGATTGCCAGCAACTTGAGATAGCGCTGAATCAGCAGCTCTGTCTTGCCAGAGCCCGCAGGCGCCTGGACGATAAACGAACGCTCTGTATCCAGTGCCTCGCTGCGCGCCTCGGCGTCATCCAGCAACATGTTCATCTCAGAGGTCACGGCGCAGCTCCGCGTATCGAGTCAGGATGGCATACGGCCGGGCGTCCTTGATACCCAATCGCGCATTCACGCGCACGTCGCCAGCAGCGATCGCCTCGGCTGCGTTACGCACCTCCGCCTGCCAGCCGCCGAGTCGCCGCGGCCAGTCATCTGCGTCTCCAAATGCCGCGCCTGCGCCGACCAGATCAACAGCGCGGCTGTCGATATTGACGAGTCCGAGGCCCGCAATGTCGTCATCCAGCGTGCAGGCGTAAACCACCAGCTGGAAGTCAGCCGGCCTGCCGTCGGCCTGCAGGAAGCGCTTGCTGGTGCCTGTCTTGTAGTCGAGCACCAGCAAGCCATCGTTGCCGACGCGATCGACGCGGTCGTAGCGCAAGCGCAGTTCGATGCCGCCGATGTGGGCGTCCGCCCTGCCCTCGACATCTGCGATGACAAACCTGTCGCGCTGCGTATCGAGCGTAACGACACGTCGCAGCAGCGCCTGAACCCTGTCGCGTTCCAGCGCAAACAACGCCGTCAACACGGAATCGGCGTGGCGCAGCTGTCTGGCGAAAGCTTTGCTGGTCGCTGCGTCGATTCTCTGCGCCAGTTCATCCGCGTCCCAGGCACGGATCTGCTCCTGGCTGGGACGACCGTCATAAAGCGCCTGCAGGGCGTCGTGAATCAGGTTACCGCGCAAGTTCGCTGGCAAGCCCGGTTCGATTCGCGGCAAATAGCGGATGCCAAGCCGCCCCGCCGCGAATGCAGCAAACGGATTGTTGAGTTGCTTTTGAATGGTAGCCGCGCCACCCGCGACCACTTCGCCCGGACTGACCGCGGGCACGGGATCGTCAGCGCACGCAATGATGCTGCGCAATTGCGTCAGCGACGAGGCGTGCCAACCAACATCCGCGGCGCCAGCTACCGATTGCAACTGGAAGTCATCGATGAGCGTCGTGACGGTCTGTTCGGCATCGCCATCGGTTTCTGGATAACTGCAGCGAAGCGTGTGCGTGCTTTTTACGAGCCGTTGCAACACTCGTCGTGCATACGCCGTGGTCTCCGCCGGTTCCGCATCCGGGAACGCCAGTTTGCGCTGCATGGCCCGTGACAACAGTGGCGTAGGTCTTCCTGCCGGCGGCCAGTTGCTGGCTGACAGACCCACCAGCCAGAGCTCGTCGAACTCCATACCAGCCGCTTCCAGCGGGCCCATGAGTGACACGCTCGAACCGGGCACTTCGGGCTGGTAGACCGTATCGGCGGCCATTGATTGCAGTCGACTGATGGCGGCTGCAAACGTCATCGAGCTGCGCACCAGTTCAAGCCGTGCAAAGTCGTTCAGCAATTCTCGCCAGCGATTAACCAGCTGGAACCCGGCGCTTTCGAGCGGCGCCTCACCTGGCCAATTCATGCTGCGCAGAAATTCGTCGATCCACTCGGCCCATTGCGCAGGCGATCGCTGTCGCGGCAGCGCCTTGCGTTGCTCGTGCAGGCTGGAAACGCGCCCCAGCCAGTCGATGGCATCTTCGCTGTCTTCGCGACCGCCAAGGGCTCGCAATATCAGTTGCGGTGACCAGTCGCGATCGGGCAGCTGCCGCAAATTGAGCTCCAGCCGGGTTCGCCCACCGAGCGGCTCGCGACTGAGCAAGGGCGTGCGCAGCAGCAGGCTGATGTCGCGAGCGGAAAGGTCACGTGCCAGCCATTGCAGTATCAGCAGCGCGATGCGCACAGCGGGATAAGCGACGAGTTTGCGGCCGTAGGATACGTTGAGCGTCGCGGCGAAGTGCGGAGCGGCGTACTGCCAGCCTGGAACCAGGCCCTCCAGCACCAGGCGCCCTGCTCTCTCTGCATCCTGCTCCAGACCGGTTGCGACGATAGCAATGCGCCGCCTGGCATCATCCTGCAGCCGCTCGCGCGCCCAGCTGCCTGCTGCCCGCAATTCCGCATCCCTGTTGTCGTATGCATGCAGACTCGCGGCTGCTGACTCCTCGTCATATTCGTGTACGGATGACCGGGTGCCGAGCTTGTCGAACGCCTGCAGCAGCGCCTCGACCTGCGGCACCATGCGGTCGAACCCTGCAAGCGTCACCCGCGACGGCGGCTTCACGGCGCCGCTATCGACCAGCTTCGTCAGCAACGATGCACGGCTCGCGTCGTCTATCCAGTTCCTGCTGTCGAGGGTTGCCTGATAGCGCCGCGCGGCGCGCGCGAACAAACGTTGATCCGCGTTCTGGGCGCTTTGCAGCAGCTCATCGACAGGAACGCACCATTGATGCACGCGCTTCCATGCCTCCATCGACAGGCTGACAAGGCCGCCGATGCTGGGTAGCGATTCCGTCAGCTCCTGGCGAATGCACCCCTCCCACAGCAAGGTACTTTGCTGCTTGCTGATTTGTGTCGGCAGTTGCTCCTGAGTACTGGCGGTGTCCAGCAGGTCGTTGAGCCAGTCCTGGTAGCTGCTGATGGCCGGCGTCCGCCAGGCTTTCTGTCCTGCTGCAGCGCGTTGTTCACCGAACTCGGTCCGCAGGATGCGCGCCAGGCGCCGATTCGCAGTGACGATCTGGCCGTCGTCCTGCAGCGCCGCGTTCAGCCAGTCGTACATAGCTCAGGCGTGCTGTTCGAGCAGCTCATGAATACGATCGAAGACGACTCCGAGGGTCTCAGGATCAGGCAACGTCGTAATTCTGAAGTGATCCGTATACGGCGTATTGAAACTGCTGCCCGGTGCAACCAGCACGTGCTTGCTTTCGAGTAGCTCAAGCGCAAAACGGCGGTCACTGAGTTTGCTGGAGATATTCTTGCGCAGGCGCACGAATGCATACATCGCCCCCATCGGGGCTGACAGATCAAGATACGGGCTCTCAGCCGTCCTCGCGAGGATGGTCGCCCGCGATTGATACAAGCGACCGCCTGGCGCGACCAGATCGGCAATGCTCTGGAAGCCGCCAAGTGCCGTCTGCACGGCCCATTGGCCCGGCACGTTGCTGCACAGCCGCAGCGCTGCGAGCAACTCCATGGCGTGAATATAGTCGGTGGCCTTTTCGATGTCGCCACTCAAGCAGCACCAACCCACACGGTAGCCGCAAGCCCGGTAGATCTTTGAGAGACCTGAGTAGGTGACGCAAACTGCATTCTCATTAAGCGTCGCGATCGGAATGAACTCCGCGTCGTCGTAGACCATCTGGTCGTAGATCTCATCGGCCAATATCACCAGGTCATGCTTCTCGGCAATTGCGACGATTTCTGCGAGCGTCTGGCGGTCATACACAGCGCCGCTGGGGTTGTTCGGATTGATGACGACAATCGCCCGGGTCTTGTCAGTGACCAGGCTTTCGATGTGTTCTGCGCGTGGGATGAAGTGATTCTCAACCGGGCACTCGTAGTGCCTTGCCACGCCGCCATTCAAACCAACGGCGGCAGTCCACAGCGGATAATCGGGGCTTGGTACCAACACCTCGTCGCCCGGATTCAGCAGCGCCCGGAGCGTCAGGTCGATGAGCTCGCTGACGCCATTGCCGATAAACACTTCTTCAGCGCTGGTCGTGTCGATGCCGCGGCTCTGTTGCTGCATGACGACGGCTTCTCGCGCCGGGAATATGCCCTTCTGGTGGCAGTAAGGCTCGGCCTGGCCAAGATTCTCAATCATCGCAAGCCGCATGGTCTCTGGCGTGCGGAAACCGAACAGCCCGGGGTTGCCGATGTTCAGCGAGATAATCTCGTAACCGCGCTTTTCCATTTCATGTGCACGGTTCGCCAGCTGCCCGCGGATTTCGTAGCGAACGCCGTTGAGCGCCTGGCTGGTCTTGATTGTCGATGCCATTTGGCCGGTTCCTGATGCTGCTATATGACGCCGTCGCGCTCGAGTTTCGCGACAGATTCGTCGTCGTAGTCAAGCCACTCGGACAACACTTCGCGTGTATGTTCGCCCAATCGTGGCGGTGCTTGCCGATAGCTTACCTTGTTGGTGGAAAACGTCACGGGATTTGCAATGCTTGGCAGCGATTCAGTGTCCGGGTGCTTCATGCGGCGCACGAGACCAGTCTCTGCTGCAAAGTCATCAGTGAACACTGTTGCAATGTCGTTGACAGGTCCGGCAGGAACCACCGCTGCCGCGAGCGTCTGCAGCCAGTGCTCGGTATCTGCCTGCTGCAACGCGCCCGCCAACAACTCGACGAGACTGTCGCGGTTGGCGACCCGATCCGCATTGCAGCGGAAGCGATGATCGGCGGCCAGCTCCGGCACGCCGAGAACTTCGCAGCAGGCCGCGAATTGTCGATCATTGCCAACGGCAAGCATAAGGTGGCCGTCACGCGTCGCAAACACCTGGTATGGCACCAGGTTGGGATGCGCCGTGCCAAGGCGCTGTGGCACGTTGCCGCCAACCAGATAGTTCATTCCCTGGTTGGCCAGCCAGGCGACCTGGCTGCCGTACAAGGGCACATCGATATGCTCTCCAGCCCCGGTTTGCTGGCGCGCATTGAGCGCTGCAAGAATGGCAGTGGCCGCGTACATGCCCGCCATGATGTCTGCTATCGCCACGCCGACTTTCTGCGGAGAACCTCCCTCCGAGTCGGGCGCCCCGGTGATGCTCATCAGGCCACCGCGGGCCTGCATCATGGCGTCGTAACCCGGCTCGGCTGACCTGGAATTTCCCTGCCCGTAGGCGGAAATTGAACAGTAGACCAGGCGTGGGTTGAACGCGCGCAGAGTCTCGTAATCGAGGCCAAATTTCGCCATGCTGCCGGCCTTGAAGTTCTCGACCAGCACATCGGCGTGTGCGGCCAGCGCTTTGACCAGCTCACAGCCTTGTTGCGTCTTGAGATCGACGGTGATTGAGCGCTTGTTGCGATTCGTTGAGAGAAAATACGCCGATTCACCGGCCGCATCGTGATTCAGCCACGGCGGTCCCCATTGGCGCGTATCGTCGCCACTGGCAGGCCTTTCCACTTTGATGACGTCCGCGCCGTAGTCGCCCAGCAGCTGCGTTGCCCAGGGACCGGCCAGCACCCTGCTGAGATCGAGGATGCGGATGTTTTCAAGCGTGCCTTTCAATATCGCCCCGCTCTTTGTTGGCATTAAAAACCCGGCCAACGTTGCCGCTGGCCGGGTGGGTCCGCACGGAGATTGCGGATTGCGTGACCAGGTCGCTTCGCGACTCAGTCCAGCTCTTCTACCTCTGCGCTTTCAACTGGTTCAGGCACAGGGTCTAGTTCAATTTCCGGCTCTTTCTTGCCGTATCCGGATAAGCAGATCGTCGACTTCCTCAGGCGTCAGCCGACGGATCGACTGGATGCGAATGGCATCCCTGTATAAAGAGTCATCAACGACGACCTCCGCGAAACCGGCGCAGATTCGACCTGTGGTCGAGGTGAAGCCGATTTGCCAGGTCGATCTAAGTCCGAAAGCAGGCCGACTCAGTGTCACATGGTAGTGACGTCGGACTGAGGCAGTAACAATCAGATTTGCGTCGTCCAGTACGTTGTAGTCTCGGATAGTCCCCTCGGAGATGCAATCCGAACTGCTCCGATCAATCGGCTGTCGGGCGATTGATTCGCTCTCCGGGGTCGCCGCACAAGCTATCAAACTACTTGAGAAAAGTAATGTAACTATATGTTTATACATATAAAGTTCTTACCAATGATTGTACGGGTTTGCGCCTCCATAAAAAAGGCAGGACTGTCAGCCAGTCCCTCAATTTGACGCCTCAATCGGGCTAAAGTTTACGCGGATTCCGCGCCGGGGGCCGGCCAATTTTACTTAGTCAGGCGCCGCCAGTGGCGACAGGACGCTGTGGATCGCGGATCCATTCGCTCCAGCTGCCGACATACAAGCGCGGCTCGTCGTACCCCGCCAGCAGCGCCGTGAGCGCCACATGGCAGGCCGTGACACCCGAGCCGCACATCACGCCAAACCCTGCATCTGCGGCGTCCCCGAGAGCAGTTTCCAGCATCGCGCGGAGTTCAGCGCGGTTTTTCCAGCGACCGCCACTATCCAGGGCGGCGTTGAAAGGCAGATTTCTGGCGCCCGGAATGTGGCCTGCAACCGCGTCAATCGGCTCGACCTCGCCGCGAAAACGCGCGGCATCCCGAGCGTCCAGCAGGACTGTACGGCTGACACGACCTTCGTCCGCAATGATCTCATTTAGCGGCAACACCATTTCGGGCCGCGGTCGCGCGTGAAAGACCGCCCTCTTTGCCTGTATCACGTCTTGCTGCAGCGCCAGCCCTGCTGCCGTCCACGCAGCCATGCCGCCCTCGAGCACCCTCACTCTGTCGTGACCGAGCCAGCGCAAGAGCCACCAGGCACGTGCCGCCAGTGCACCGCTGGCCGCGTCGTAGACCACGACATCGGTGTTGTCAGAGATACCGGCTGCCGCGAGGAATTCACTGATCGCATCAACCTGCGGTAGCGGATGCCTGCCTGTGTCCGCGTTTACAGGGCCGGCAAGGTCCTTATCGAGATCAGCGTAAATGGCGCCGGGGATGTGCGCATGCAGATACTCCTGACGCCCGGCATTCGGACTCTGCAGGTCAAAGCGGCAATCCATGATTCGGAGTCGAGGATCTGCGAGCTTTGCGTGCAGTTCTGTCGCTGTAAGCAGATGGTCATTTCGCATACGCACTTCCCGGCATTTCTACCCTAATACCGGGACTTGTACCCTTACTGCACGTCATAGACAATATCGGCCCCGCCTGCTGCAGGCATCGGCGGTTCCTAATGGAGGGTGTTTGTGGACAAGATTCTGGTCGGCATTAAGCGCGTTGTAGATTACAACGTTCGCGTCCGGGTTAAGGGTGATGGCAGCGGCATGGAAACCGATGGCGTCAAGATGAGTATCAACCCGTTCGATGAAATTGCGCTTGAGGAAGCATTGCGTATCAAGGAGCGCGGCGATGCCAATGAGGTTATCGTCCTTTCGGTAGGATCGGCTGATGCGCAGCAACAATTGCGCACAGGGCTTGCGATGGGCGCTGACCGCGCCATTCTGGTCGAAGCCGACACGGCGATCGACACCCTGAGCGTGGCTCGGGTCTTCAAGGCAATCGTCGATCGCGAGTCGGTCGACCTCGTCATCGTTGGCAAACAGGCCATTGACGGCGACAACAGCCAGACCGGGCAGATGCTGGCAGCACTTTGGGACCGGCCACAGGCTACTTTTGCATCAGAGATCAAGACTGACGGAGATGCGCTGGTCGTGACGCGCGAGGTCGACGTTGGCCTGGAGAAGATCGAAATCGACCTGCCGGCAGTCGTCACCGCGGATCTGCGGCTGAACGAACCTCGCTACGTCAAGTTGCCAGACATCATGAAGGCGAAGAAGAAGCCGCTCGATACGATCGCTTTCGCCGAACTGGATATTGCCAAGAGCCCGGCTTTCAAGGAAACGGCATTCGAAGCTCCCGCCGAGCGTGGCAAGGGCATCATGGTTGATGATGTCGCCGGCCTGGTTGCAGCGCTAAAAGACAAAGGACTCGTACAATGACCAAGATCCTCCTGATTGCAGAGCATGACGGGACCGCGCTAAAGCCGAGTACCGCGAAGTGCGTGACCTGCGCCTCTCAGATTGATGGTGCCGAGCTGCACCTTGTGGTGCTTGCCGCCGATGCTGGCGACGTCGCCAAAGAGGCCGCCACGCTTGACGGTGTGACGAAAGTGATCACGGTTGAGAATGCGGTCAATGAGCACGCCCTCGCAGCAGTGCTGGCACCGCAGATTGTTGCGCTTGCGGCAGACTACAGCCACGTTTTTGGCCCCTCAACGACGTTTGGCAAGGACTTGATGCCGCGCGTTGCTGCCTTGTTGGGTGTTAACCAGCTCAGTGAGATCATGAGCGTCGAAGGCAGCCACACCTTCAAGCGAGCGATTTACGCCGGCAATGGCGTTGTTACCGTCGAAGCCCCTGCTGATGCCAAGGTTGTGGCAACGGTTCGCATCGCGTCATACCAGGCAGCAGGCGGCGCTAATTCAGCCGCTGTTGAAGCGGCCAGCGTAACGGCCGAGATTCCCGCACACACACGCTACATTGGGCTTGAAGCCGGAGAGTCCGATCGTCCGGACCTGCTGTCGGCGTCCAGGGTCGTGTCCGGTGGCCGCGCATTGGGCAGTACGGAAGGATTCGACATCATCTACGCACTTGCCGACAAGCTCGGCGCCGGTGTCGGCGCTTCTCGCGCTGCAGTCGATGCAGGCTATGTTCCAAACGAAATGCAGGTCGGACAGACGGGCAAAATCATCGCGCCCGACCTCTACATCGCCATCGGCATCTCAGGGGCAATCCAGCACCTCACCGGGATCAAGGATGCCGGTACGATTGTCGCGATTAACAAGGACGAAGAAGCGCCGATTTTCGAAGTTGCTGACATCGGTCTGGTAGCAGACCTGTTCAGCGCGGTTCCGGAGCTGACTGAAGCCCTCTAGAGCAGGCTCTGGCGGCTACAGGGCCGCCAGAATGGCTTCTGCCTTGCTGACTTCGAACTGGCCGGGTGCCTCGACTCCGACGTGCGTTACGGTGCCATCATCAACGACCAGTGCGAAGCGCTGGCCACGCATGCCCATGCCAAAGCCGGTGCCGTCCATCTCGAGGTCCAGTGCTTTCGCGTAGTCGCCGTTGCCGTCTGCCAGCATCAGGACTTTGTCCCCAACGCCGCGATCCTTGCCCCAGGCGTGCATCACAAACACGTCATTCACCGCGGTGCAGGCAATCGTGTCGACGCCTTCCGCAAACAGCGCATCCGCCTGCTCTACAAAGCCTGGCAGGTGATTCAGCGAACAGGTTGGCGTGAAGGCGCCTGGCACCGACAACAAGACAACTTTCTTGCCGGAGAACAGCTCATCTGTGGACATCTGTCCCGGACCATCGCTGGTCATAACACCAAAACTGCCTGCCGGCATTTTGTCTCCAACTTTTATCGACATATCTGTTCTCCTGGGTAATTGCTAGGTATCGTTCTCGGCCACGTGCACGACCAGGCCATCGAGTGACTCGTTGACCTCAATCTGGCATGTCAGGCGGCTATTGTCCTTCCGCTCATACGCTGCGTCCAGCATGCTGTCTTCCATGCTGTCCATCGTCGGCAGCTTGTCGAGCCATGCCGCGTCAATGTAGCTGTGGCAGGTGGCACAGGCGCAGGCGCCACCGCATTCGGCAACGATGCCGTCTATGTTGTTGTTGATGGCGCCTTCCATGATGGAATAGCCATTCTCGACGTTAACCTCGTGGCGTGTTCCGTCCGGCGTAATGTAGGTGATCTTCGGCATGGTCTCTTCTGCTGTTGTACTCAATAGGCGCAAAATAATATGGGCGTTGACCGGTAAAGGTCAACGCCCATTTTGTTACGCGTGTTGCGTGTTTTCTATCGTTAGAAGGCGATTCCCGTTGACGCCCGTCGCGCTTCGATTTGCTGGCGCTTCTTGGTGGCAGCGGCCTCAGCGAGACGAATCTGCTCATTGCGTTGAATATCCGCATCGATGACCTTGATCCATTGATCGGCCATACGCTTGGAACGCGGCGACTTGGCGGCATCCCGAAACGCGGCAATCGCATTCGAGTACTGGCGCTCGTTATACAGGCACATGCCCAGGGAAATCTGCGCATTGTCGGGCGCCTTGAGGCCGCCCTTGCTGATGCCTGCCCTTACAGCCGTGACGCAGTCGCTATACTTGCCCACATTCAGGTAGGCATTGCCAAGGCGCACGTGCAGTTCGCCGGTATCAGACAATCTGGCGGCTTCCTTCAATGCAGGAATTGCCTTTTGGTCTTCCATCGCGAGCTGCCACGCCTGCGACAGCAACCGGTAGTTCTTGCCGTTCTTCGATACGCGACCTGTCTCCATCTCCTTCTCGAGCAGAGTGCCGGCCTTGTACGGAACTTCGGCCTGCATATACAGCTGCGCCATCGTGACGAGCTCGGATTCCTTCTCGAGCAGGCCCTGCAGATGCAAAACGTCATAGGCGTAGATCAACTTCTTGTCTTCGCCAAGCTCCGTGAATGCGCCGGCAAGTGACATCCAGTAGCGCTTCTTGGGCCAGCTGGCGAGCAAGGTCTTCTGGATATCGCGAACCTTTGCGTAGTTCTCATCCTGGAAGTACGCAAAGTTAAGCAGCACGTACCAGTCCTCCTTGGCCGGCTTGCCGCGCTCTTTGGCAACCTCCATCGCCGTCTCGATCGGCTGAATCATCTGCTTGTAGCGTTGCACCTGGTACAGGTTTTGCGCTTTCAGAATGTACGCATCGGGCGGCGGATTCGTTTCCAGCAGGAACCACTTGTCGAGCGTCGTCAGTGCCTTTTCGTACTGCTCTTCCATCGTGTAGAGCTGAGCGACTGTATAGGTCGTCTGCTTGGCCAGCTGCGGCTCCAGCTCGGGAATCTTGAGCAGCTTTTCATAGGTGCGCAGTGCGCCGCCGATGTCGTCCTGATTGTAGTAGACGAAACCGATGTAGTTGAGCACGTTAGCCTGTTCATACTCGGTCAGCTTGTCAGGGTCGTACAGCGCGTTGAGGATCTTCAGTGCCCCGCCATAGTCTTTTTCGTCGACTTTTTCCTGGGCAAGCTGGATCTTGTCGTAAACAGCCTTGCTGACGGCCTGCGCCTTCTTCGTCTTCTGTTCAGGTCGTCCGTCACCGTCGTCCTGTGCGGCTACTGGTCCGAGCGCCAGCATGCCTGCGAGGGCGACGGCAATCAGCTTAAGTGTGTAGCGGCTTCTGCTTTGCATGTCAGTCCTCTATCTGGAACGTAATACGCGTCTTGACGCCCGGCACGTCGACCGGTACGCCATCAACAACACGTGGCTTGTATTTGAACTTCAGTACGGCCCTGGTTGCCGCCCTGTCAAACAGGCTGCTGGTCGAGAACAGGATTATCGGGTCCCTGACCGTGCCGGCGGTTGTAACCGTGAATGACAGGTCAACGTAGCCCTCAAGGCCGCGTGACAGAGCACGCGCCGGATAGACCGGTGCAACACGCACGATTGGCAGATAGTCGCCTTCGGCGATGTTCATGCCTCCTGGCCCACCGACGTTGGTGTCAGTAGCAACCTGCGGTGCAGGCACGTTGATCGTTGGTGCATTGGGATCAACATTGTCCATCTGCTGCGGTGGTGCTTCGGGTGGAATTTCCGGGGGCTTCGGCGGTTTCTCCGGAATGATCTCCTGGGTATTCAGGGTTTCATTTCGTTTAACGCGCACGAAGTCCAGCTGAGCGCGCTCACGCGGCTCGCTTAGCGCCTTCTGACCGGTTGCGATCAGCAGCTGCATGATAAACAGCAGGCTAATCGTTACGACAACGCCTACAACGGTCGCGAATGCATAACGGCCTATCATATTGCGGTCTCCTAGTTAGTCTTCATCCGTTGAGATAGCGACGTTCGCTACCCCGACGGCCTTGGCAGCTTCCATGACGATCACGAGCATCTCGTTGGTTGACTCGGCATCCGCCTGGATGACGAGCGAGCCTTTCGGATTCTCGGAACGCAGCCGATCGAGTACGGTTCGCACGTCTTTCGGGTCGGTGTGCTGGCGGTCAATCCAGATTTCGTCGTTCTCGCTGATCGCAACCAGGATCGCTGCGTCTTCCTGCTTTTCCGCCGTCGTTGAATCCGGGCGATTAACCTGGATACCGGATTCCTTGATGAAGGACGCGGTAACAATGAAGAAGATCAGCATGATAAACACGACGTCAAGCATCGGCGTCAGGTTGATCTCGTTGTCTTCTTCCTCAGCGCCGTAGACGCTTTTACTTTTACGCATAGCTATATCCTGTGCTCCGCTCAGCCCGTACTGCTGCCAATTGATACACCAACGCCCGCCTGCCTTGCGGCATCCATGACCGTTACCAACATTTTGTTGGTCGACTTCTTGTTGGGAATGACAATGACCATGGCATCCGGATTTTCCGCGTACATGCGTTCGATATTCGCTCGCACGGCGCGCGGGTCAATCAGGCGTCGATCAATCCAGATGTCATCCGTAGAGTCGATAACAACAACGATGTTGGCATCTTCCGGTGGCGTCTCTGTTTGAGGGGCGTCCGGACGATTGACGTCCAGACCGGCCTCTTTCACGAACGACGCGGTAACGATAAAGAAGATAAGCATAATGAATACAACATCAAGCATCGGCGTGAGGTTGATCTCATTCTCTTCATCGTCGCCGTGAAGGTCGTCAAAATGATGCTTTCTCATAACACGGCCCCTTTAGTGATCCATCGTCAGTGTGTCTTCGAGGAACTGGACTTCGTGAGCCGCGCGACGTGTCAGCAGGGTAACCAGGAGCACTCCGGAGAGCGCTCCCACCATACCTGCCATCGTCGGCACGGTGGCCTGGGATACGCCAGCCGCCATGGCCCGCACGTTGCCAGATCCTGATACTGCCAGGACCTGGAACACGCTGATCATGCCGGTGACTGTGCCAAGAAGACCAAGCAACGGACACAGCGCTACCAGCGTCTGAATCATTGCGATCCCCTTGTTCGTCGCAAAGTTGAAACGCGCGATCATCATCTCTCGAATCTGTTCAGCGTTCCAGGATCGACGTTCTGCACGTCCTTCCCAGTTGTCATGAATGTCGCGCGCCATGCTCTTCATAGACGTTCTGAAGAACATGAGGCGCTCCGCGATCAGGACCCACATAAAGAAGATCGTCACCGCGATGACTTTCAAGACCGGGCCACCAAGGGCCATGAAATCACGAATGGCTGCAAAGCTGTCTGTGAGCCAATACATGGTTTCTCCTTAGGCTGTATCAGCCGTTCTTTTCGGAGTGCTGGGCAACAAGACCGGCGCTCTGAGACTGAAGAATGTTGATGATCTTCTTGCTCTGACCACTAACGATGGTGTGTAGCAGAACCATCGGGATAGCGACACAGAGACCGAGAACCGTCGTCATGAGTGCTTGCGAAATACCGCCAGCCATCAGTTTCGGATCGCCAGCGCCGTACAGCGTGATGACCTGGAACGTCTGGATCATGCCGGTAACCGTACCGAGCAGTCCCATGAGCGGCGCAACCACCGACACAACCTTGATAAACAGCAAACCCTTGGTAAGACCTGGCATTTCTTTAAGCGCGGCCTCGCTGAGTTTGAGTTCGATCGTCTCGGTATCGGATCCCTTGTTGCTTTCGTAAGCAGCGAGGACTCGACCCAGCGGGTTGTTGGTGCTGGCTGACTCACTCTTGAGCTGAGCGGATACCCGACGGCTGTCAGACGACAGACCGAGCAGACGTACCAGCGCAATCAACAGGCCAATGACGCCCAGCGCGATAATTGCGTAGCCGACGTAACCACCCTGGTGAACCTTCTCCATGATCGTTGGCGTGGCAACGAGCAAACCGAGAATGTTGCCGCGGGTGCCGTCGAGACCGAAGTCTACATAGCCATCTGACGCAGAGTGGATATCCGACGTGGTCGCCGTGAAGCGGCCTTCAGGCTGGCGCGCCAGCTCGGCAACGACGCCGGTACCTGCGTCGTACTTCAGGTAACCATCTTCAGATGCGATGTTGAACGGACCAACACGAACGATTTCCATTTCAACCTGCTCGCCGTTCGCGAGATTGACCAGCTGGTTGAACTTGACCACCTTGCCCGACTCGTTAACTTCACGTTGCAGCTCGTACCAGAGACCTTCGATGTCCTCGATAGACGCAAGACTGGAAGAGCCTGCCATCTTGGAGCCCAGTTCGACGAGTAACTTCTCGCGATCCGAGTACTGGATGTTTGTCAAAGAATCGCGGAATCGCGCCTGAGCATCACCGGAAACCGTCTGCAGAACACCGAACAGCTCTTTGAGTGCGCCGAGACGCTCATCGAGTGCTGCGCGTGCAGAAACGATGCTAGCCTGGTTGTCCGTAAAGTTCTGTTCCAGTCGTTCTGAAACGCTTTCCTGGCGTGTGCGTTCTGCACGAGCCTGGTTCAGCAGCTGTTGCTGCTGGTTACGTTTCTGCGTGAACTCCGCTTCGCGTTTGCGTGCTTCCTGGTTGTCGCGCGTCTGGCCCTGTTCAATCAGGCGCAGCAGCTCCGACATGTTTTTCGCGTCTTCCTGCGCGTTTGCCGTTCCGAGACCCAGTGTTAACAGGCCGGCGACAATAATGAGAATAGTGCGTTTCATTTATGAAGCCTCCGAAGGTGCGGGGACCGGAAGGATCAGGAGTTCCGGAGCAATCTGCTGGTTCGCGATCTGCAGGCCCTTGCGGACTTCGCCACGAATGGCATCGTCGAGAACCCAGGCGCGCTGATCATTGTCCCAACGGCCGGTAATGCGGGCATCATCTGACTGGAAGTACAGTCCGATGCGGCCAAAGCGCAGCATGTTGTAGACGCGCGTGCCGTGTTCCGGCAGCGTGATTTCCTGAGAATAGGATTCCGACGTTGTGCCGTAGTCATTCTCAATCTGGTACGCCTCCATCACCTTGCGGAATTTTTCCGCAACGCTGACATCGGAACGTTCCATGGTGTCCTTGAGCGTCTGGATACGCTGGGAGCGTTCTTCCATCAGGAACGGTACGTCCAGCTGCACAGACTGCTCTATGCCGTCAATCATGCGTTCCATGAGCGGGAAAATTTGCCGATTGATGACATCGACCTGGTCCATCGACAACGCAATGTCTTCCAATACTGCGGATTGCCCCTGTACCTGGGCTGTCATCAGCCGGTTGTAGACCTTAAGGCCGTCGATTTCTTTGTTTATAGCCCTGTACTGGTCTTCGATAGAACGAGTGCCTTCAACGATTCCGTTGACTCGTTCCTGGGACTGCTGTGCCAGGTTCAACCGTTTTTGATCAGCTGCAATGACCTGATCTACGGTCTGGGCGAAAACGCTGCCGGATGTCGCGAGGGTTGCGAGGATTGCAACTGTTGCGAGCCGACTGCTGCTTATGCACCGTTTCATGAACGCTCCTTATTAAAGGTCGAGTTGTAGTTATGAGTTCTGGAGAGGGATGCAACGTATCCGTTGAATACATGCACAAATAAATATCAGAACGCGCTGAATACGGTCCTGAATTGCGCACGCGGCCCTCTCCACTTTCACCGCGCGGCGATAAATCCATCTGGAACTTTTATCTATCCTTTTTATATGGCTATCCGAGGTCTTGTTGTCCCGCCTCAGCTTCCCCGCCAGTTATCCGTTACCAGTCACAAGTCCCTGCTTGTGGTTCGGCAAGAATAACACATGCTTCCAATATCGCCAGCCCGCTTCTCATATAACTTCGCGCACTGACAATCAGACACCACAAAGCACTGCAAAGAACGGCGTAACTGGTAACACAAGTAACTGATATTTCAGCTGTTGACATATTGAATGGCATCCAACAAGATTCCCCGCATGACGTTATCGCGCGCACAGCAAACTGGTCTTGAGCTGCTTCTGCTGCCGCTTCTTCTACTTGGGAGACAGGGCGGGTAGCGCGTATCCATCATAAGGACATCGAAGCCCCGCATTCCAAATGGATAGTGGGGCTTTTTTTTATTTGCGGAGGAAAATCGAAACATGAAGATGTATGTAGAAGCTGATGTAGACACGACTTGCCTTAAGGACAAGCGAATCGCGGTATTGGGCTATGGCAGTCAGGGCCGCGCGCATTCACTGAATCTCAAGGACAGCGGGTTCAACGTCGTAGTGGGCCTCCGCAAGAGTGGCGCGAGCTGGGCGAAAGCAGAAGCGGATGGACTGACGGTCATGGAGCCGGCCGACGCCATCAAGGGCGCCGCTATCGTTATGTTCCTTACGCCGGATATGGTTCAGAAGGCCCTCTACCTGTCGCTCGTCGATGGCATCGAAAAAGGCGCCCTGCTGTTGTTTGCGCATGGCTTTGCGATCCACTACGGCCAGGTCGAGCCGCGTGCCGATCTTGACGTTGCGTTGATTGCGCCCAAGGGCCCGGGTGGTCTGGTGCGGCGTCAGTATGAAGAAGGTCATGGCGTGCCTTGCCTGGTTGCTGTGCATCAGGATGCAACCGGCAATGCGCTGCAGATGGCACTCGCCTACGCCGCCGGCATCGGTGGTGCACGCGCTGGAGTTATCGAAACAACGTTCGCCGAGGAAACCGAAACCGACCTGTTCGGTGAGCAGGCCGTATTGTGTGGTGGCGCGACGGAACTGATTGTTGCCGGATTCGAAACCCTGACCGAAGCTGGCTACCAGCCTGAAGTTGCCTACTACGAGGTCATGCATGAGCTGAAGCTGATTGTCGACCTGCTACACGAAGGCGGACTGCGCAAGATGCACGAGTTCATCAGCGACACGGCCGCATGGGGCGACCTGATCAGCGGCCCGCGCGTTGTTAACGACAGCTCGCGCGCCGCGATGAAGGCGGTATTGACCGACATCCAGGACGGCACCTTCGCCCGCAACTGGATCGCCGAAAATGAAGCTGGCATGCCGGAATTCAAGAAAAAGATGAATGCAGACCTCGAACACCCCATCGAAAAGGTCGGCAAGGATCTGCGCTCCAGAATGGACTGGCTGCAAGAATAGCGCGCAGCGGCCGCGGTTTGGGGTGCTCGTGCGACAGGCATCAAGCGAGCGCAGCGAGACAGCCCGAGCAGGAGTACCGCGAATCGGGGCCGCAGTTGAAAAGAGCGAGTGTTGAATAAAGCGAGTGTTTTCAGGTAGAGGAACAGGCAATGAATGACGACCGTATAAAGATTTTTGATACGACCTTGCGAGATGGCGAACAGGCACCGGGCTGCAGCATGACGCTCAGTGAGAAGCTGCGAGTCGCAAAGGCGCTATCAGAACTCAAGGTCGACATCATTGAGGCGGGCTTCCCGGCGGCCTCGCCGGGCGACTTCGAGTCGGTCAAGGCGATCGCCGATGCCAACTTCGGCCCCCGCATTTGTGGCCTGGCGCGCTGCAACCCTGCCGACATTGAGAAGGTCTACGAGGCTGTCAAAGGGGCCGATAAACACCGTATTCATGTGTTTGTTGCCACCAGCGCGATTCACCGCGAGCACAAGCTGAAGATGGCCAAAGAGGAAATCATCAAAAGCGCCGTCGGCGCAATCAAGATGGCTCGCGAACTGGTCGATGATGTTGAATTCTCGCCCGAAGACGCCTCGCGCACCGAGCTGGCGTACCTGGCCGAGGTCGTGCACGCGGCAATCGAGGCCGGCGCTTCGACCGTCAATATCCCGGATACCGTGGGCTACACGGTGCCTGCCGAGTTTGATCGCCTGTTTCGTTACCTGAAGCAGCATGTACCCGGCATCGATGACATCACCCTTTCCGTGCACTGCCACGACGATCTCGGTATGGCGGTGGCAAACAGCCTTGCCGCCGTGCACGCAGGTGCGCGCCAGGTTGAGTGCACCATCAACGGCATCGGCGAGCGTGCCGGCAATTGCAGTCTTGAGGAAGTCGTCATGGCCCTGAAGACCCGCAACGAGTTTTTTGGACTCTCGACGGGTGTCGAGACGACGAAGCTGTACCCGACGTCACGACTGGTCTCCAGCATTACCGGCATGCAGGTGCCGAGGAACAAGGCGATTGTCGGTGAGAATGCATTTGCCCATGAAGCCGGCATTCACCAGCACGGCATGCTGCAGCACGCATCAACCTACGAGATCATGCGGCCCGTAGACGTCGGTCTGAACCGCTCCAACCTGGTGCTTGGCAAGCACAGCGGCCGGCATGCATTTCGCGACCGGGTGCGGGAGCTGGGCTTCGAGCTGGACGATTTCGAAACCAATCGCGCGTTCCAGGAATTCAAGAAGCTCGCTGACAAGAAGAAAGACGTCTACGACGGTGATATCGAGGCGATCATCATGAATGCCGATAATTCCTCGTCAGGGCCGTGGACGCTGAAGTCGCTGGAAGTACAGACGCACACGGACCAGCCGGCAACTGCCGCCGTAACGCTGCTGAATGAGAGCGGCACAGAGGTGCAGCACAGCGCATACGGTGACGGGCCGATTGCCGCGGCCTTCCTGGCGCTGGAAAACGCCACCGGCATCGAGCTGGTATTGCGCAACTTCGAGCTGCATAGCGCATCCATCGGTGAAGATGCCCAGGGCGAGGTCACCGTCACTGTTGAATACGAGCAGGAAAGCTATCGCGGTAGAGGCGCTCATGTGGATATCGTCGAGGCCGGTTGCCGCGCCTGTCTCGAGGTTATGAACCGAATCTTGAGACGCAATCAGCACGGCCACGCAGGACCTGGCGCTGCCAGCCCCGAGAAAGCCACCATATGAACAGGGAGCGTCAGTGAGCGGTCAAACATTATTCGACAAGGTCTGGTCCGATCACGTGGTGGTCGCGGAGACCCCGGATACGCCGGCGGTACTCTATATCGACCTGCACATTATTCACGAAGTGACGACACCGCAGGCGTTTTCGGTACTGCGTGACAAGGGTCTGCCGGTGCGTCGACCGGACCTCACGTTGCCGACCCTTGATCACTCCACACCGACAACGCCGGTGTCGTCGTTCAAGGACCTGCTGGTCGCCGGCGAAGGTGCCGCCAACCAGGTGCGACAGATGGAACGCAATTGCGAGGAATTCGGCCTGGATTTGCTTGGCTTCGGCAGCAACCAGCGCGGCATCGTGCACGTCATCGGGCCGGAGCTTGGTGCCACACAGCCTGGCAAAACCATCGTCTGCGGGGACAGTCATTCCAGCACCCACGGCGCATTCGGCGCCCTCGCCTTCGGCATCGGTACTACCGAAGTCGGTCATGTACTGGCGACCCAGTGCCTGCTGCAGCGCAAGCCAAAAACTCTCGCCATCGAGATCGACGGTCGCTTGGCCCAAGGCGTCACTGCGAAGGACCTGATCCTCGCGGTTATCGGCAAGATCGGCGTCGACGGCGGCACCGGACACGTCATCGAATATCGCGGTGACGCGATTACAGCGATGGACATGGAGAGCCGCATGACGGTCTGCAACATGTCGATTGAAGGCGGTGCGCGTGCGGGCATGATCGCGCCCGATGACACGACTTTTGAATATCTTCGCGGCCGTCCGCGCTCGCCCCAGGGTGCCGATTGGGATGCGGCGGTTGCTCGCTGGCTGCTCCTGCATACGGACGAAGGCGCCGGATTTGACAAGACAGTGACGCTGGATGCCAGCAAGTTGCAGCCAATGGTCACGTTCGGCACCAACCCCGGCATGGTGGTGGGCATCAACGACGCTGTTCCGGATGGCGGCGGTGACGCAAGCTTTAGGAAGGCGCTCGATTACATGCAAATTGAGGCTGGCAAACCCATGAGCAGCAATGCCGTCGACGTCGTATTTGTCGGCAGTTGCACCAATGGCCGACTGTCGGATATCCGCGAAGCGGCACGAATTCTCGACGGTCGCAAAGTTGCCGACGGCGTTCGCATGCTGGTTGTGCCGGGCTCGGAAAGCGTCAAGCGCGAAGCCGAGGCCGCCGGCCTCGACAAGATCATTACTGCTGCGGGCGCGGAATGGCGCGAAGCGGGATGTTCGATGTGCATCGGCATGAATGGCGATATCGCTCTGCCCGGGCAGCTCAGTGTCAGCACTTCGAACCGCAATTTCGAGGGACGTCAGGGCATCGGTGCACGCACGGTCCTGGCCAGCCCGGCGACGGCCGCGGCATCTGCTGTGACAGGCTTTGTCACTGATCCGAGGACACTCACTTGAGCGCGGGCTGCAGCTCGCCAAGAGACCACGTATGAAACCTGTCAAGAACATCAAGTCGCGTACCGTGGTTCTGCCCACGCGCGATATCGACACAGACCAGATCATAGCCGCACGGTTCCTGACCACCACGACAAGAGAGGGCCTGGGCAAGAACGTATTTTATGATCTTCGCTACAACAAGGATGGCAGCCTGAAAGAGGCGTTTGCCCTGAACAGCCCCGAGGCCCGTGATTGCGGCATCCTTGTTGCAGGCAACAACTTTGGCTGCGGCTCGTCACGCGAACACGCCCCATGGGCGCTGCTGGACTATGGTATTGAAGCTGTCATATCGACCGAGATTGCCGACATCTTCAGCAACAATGCGCTGAAGAATGGACTGCTCGCGATCGTCGTTGACGGCGCGACACATCAATGGCTGCTGGACAATCCGGGCGCCGAACTTTCGATAGACGTTGAGGCAAGGACGCTGACGCTTCCCGATGGACGCGTTGTCGAGTTTCCACTGGATGGGTTTTCGCGATATTGTCTGCTTGAGGGTATTGATCAACTGGGCTTCCTGCAGCAACGCATGGATGACATCAAGAAATTTGAGGAGCACCGCGCATGGATGCCGTAATAGTCGTATTACCGGGTGATGGTATTGGCCCGGAGGTTGCGTCATCCGCGCAACGAGTATTGGCGCGGGTAGCGGAAAAGTACGAGCATCGTTTCGAGTTCAACGAACAGCTGATTGGCGGCATTGCTATCGATGCAACCGGCGTCAGCACTCCCCGAAGAAACGATCGCGGCTTGCCTGGCGAGTGACGCCGTATTGCTCGGCGCTGTCGGTGGACCGAAATGGTCGGACCCCAATGCCCCTGTTCGTCCGGAACAGGGACTGCTGCAAATTCGCGCTGCACTGGGTGTGTATGCCAATTTGCGTCCGGTCAAAATCTACGATGAGCTCGCTGACGCATCGCCGATCAAGGCTGAGTACCTGCGCGGCGTGGATCTGCTGGTGGTGCGCGAACTGACTGGCGGCATCTATTTCGGTGACAAGGGACGTGATGAGACATCCGCATTCGATACGTGCACCTACCACACCCATGAAATAGAACGCATCGTGCGTGTGGCCGCGCGCCTTGCAAGTGAACGCAAGGGCAAGATCTGCTCGGTCGACAAGGCAAACATTCTTGAGACGTCGCGTCTCTGGCGCGACGTAACCGACCGCTTGCTCGCGGCCGAGTTTCCAGACCTCGAGGTTGAGACCCTGCTTGTCGATGCAGCCGCAATGCACCTGCTCTCACGTCCATCTGACTTCGATGTCATCGTTACTGAGAACATGTTCGGCGACATCCTGACAGACGAGGCCTCAATGCTGGCCGGTTCGCTCGGTATGCTGCCCTCCGCGTCTATTGGCGATTCAACGCGCGGGCTGTACGAGCCGATTCATGGCTCCGCGCCGGATATCGCCGGCAAGGGCATCGCTAACCCCTGCGGCACGATCGCGAGTGCCGCCATGTTGTTGCGTCATAGTTTCGGGCTGGAAGCTGAAGCAGACGCCGTTGAAAAGGCGATCGCTGCTGCAATCGCCAATGGCGCACGCACGGGCGACATTGCCGCAGGCAAAAAATCGCTGTCAACGACGGCGATGACCGACGCGATTCTCGCAGCCCTGGACTAACCCAGGGCTACTGATTGCAGCGTCGGCGCCGCTGCGGCTTCCTCGAGTGCGGCCAGCACGTCGGCGACCAGATCCTCTGCGCCCTCAAGCCCAACCGACAGTCGAATCAGTGTCTGGCTAATGCCTGCCGTCTCGAGCGCCTCTGCGCATAACGGCAGGTGCGTCATCGTTGCCGGATGACAAACCAGGCTCTCGACACCACCCAGCGACTCGGCCAGTGAAAACAGCTGCAAGCTCTCAACAAACGCTCGCACCGCCGTCTCTCCGCCCTCAATCTCGAAGCTGAGCATGCCGCCAAAACCGCTTTGCTGGCGTTGCGCGATGTCGTGACCTTCGTGCGAACTAAGCCCCGGGTAGTAAACCTTGCGGACTTGCGGGTGATCGTGCAGCAGGTTCGCGAGCAAGGAGGCGCTCTCCTCGTGCTGGCGAATCCGCGGCTGCAAGGTGCGCAAGCCGCGTAGCGTCAGGAAGCTGTCGAACGGCGATCCGGTTGCGCCAATTGCGTTCGCCCACCAGGTCAGCAATTCCGCCAGTTCCTCGTTCGCTGCAATCAACGCACCGCCGACAACGTCGCTGTGGCCATTGATGTACTTTGTCGTCGAATGAATAACGATGTCAGCGCCCAGCGAAATGGGTTGCTGCAGCGCCGGTGACAGGAAGGTGTTGTCGACCGCAAGTAGTGCGCCACACGCCTTTGCACGTTGTGCCACTTTCTCGATGTCGACAATGCGCAACAGCGGATTTGAGGGCGTCTCCGTCAGGATCAGCTTCGGCTGGCGTGCACAGGCGGCGTCTAGCGCCGCATCGTCGGTCTGATCAACGAACAGAACCTCGAAATGCCCTTTCCTGCTGAGCGTCTCGTAGAGACGAAACGTCCCGCCGTAACAGTCATGCGGTACGACAAACACATCACCCGGTGACAGCAACTGACACATCACGTTCAGTGCACCCATGCCAGACGCGGTAATGACCGCACCTGCGCCTCCTTCCAGTTCGGTTAGTGCGTCCGCCAGGGAGTCGCGGGTTGGGTTGCCGGAGCGCGTGTAATCGTATTCCCGCTTCTGACCGAAGCCTGCGAACGCGTAGTTCGAGGACAGGTACAGAGGGGGTACAACAGCGCCGTGCTGCGTGTCGGATTCGATAGCCGCGCGAACTGCGATGGTTGCCGTGCTTGTCTTGGAGGTCATGCTGGGTCTCCGCTGTTGGTTCCAATATCAATAAACGTCAATTACCGTCTCATCGGAACCCTGCGGAACCCGCTGGGGGAAGGTGCCGGTGCCCTTCGGTTGCCTGCCTGCTGCAACGTGTTGCACTGACACTCATCTCTCGGTGATTCTGGATCACCGCAGGAGTTGGCACCTTCTCAGGATGGTTAGTCCTGCAGGTTGCCCCGGCTTCAATGGGCCTTTCCCTCAGCCGGTCTCGATGAGTAGACCCGAGTGTAGGTGGCAATCGCCGCCGTCGTCAAGGGCCCTCGTCGGTTATTTTTAGTCACAGCAGAAACCGTCCATGTCCCTGATTTTTCGGTTTCTTTTGCAAGCAATAAAGGCTTGCAGATAACTGTTGCGTTCCTGCCAGAGATGTATTAGCGTACTAACGCGTTAATACACGAAGACACACCATGAAGCCCAATCGCAATGACTCCGAACGCCGCCAGGCAGCCGCCGAAGCTGCCCTGTTTGATGCCATCATCAGCCTGCGCACGACCGCCGAGTGTCGCAATTTCCTCAAGGATCTGTGCACGCCCGCTGAGTTGCAGGCGCTGGTCGATCGCTGGCAGGTCGTGGAATACCTGCAGCAGGATCTGCCGTACAGAAAGATCCATGAACTGACCGGTGTCAGTGTTACTACGATTGGGCGGGTCGCGCGATTTCTCAGCGACGGCCACGGCGGCTACGAAGTCGCCATCGAACGTTGCAAGCCCTCACACTCCTCCCACTAAGGAAACCCCATGGAACTCGAAGAGCAGCGCATTAAGATTGCGGTGCAAAAAAGCGGCCGGCTGACGGATCACTCGTTAAGCCTGCTGGAACGTTGCGGTCTCAAGTTCACCAAGAGCAAGGACCAGCTGTTCTGCTATGGCGAGAACATGCCGGTCGATTTGCTGCTGGTGCGGGATGACGACATTCCAGGACTGGTGAGTGACGACATCTGTGACCTCGGCATTGTGGGTCTCAACGTCGTGGAAGAGAAGCGCCTGAAGAAGCAGCAAAATGGCGAGGCAGCGATGTTCCGGCAGGTGTTTGAGCTGGAGTTCGGTCATTGCCGGCTCTCCATCGCAGCGCCAGATGGTACGGCGTTTGACGGTCCGGAGTCGCTACAAAATAAAACAATAGCAACGAGTTACACGAGTATCTTAAAGCACTATCTCAGTGAAAACTCGATCAATGCTGAGACCATTTATTTCTCAGGCGCTGTTGAAATTGCGCCGAAGCTCGGGCGTGCCGACTATATCTGTGACCTGGTATCAACCGGCAGCACCCTGAAAGCCAATGGCCTGCACGAAGTTGCGACCGTGCTCGACAGCGAGGCAATCATCATCCAGACGCAAGCCGAGCTTCCGGCTGCGAAGCAGGAGATGATCGACAAGCTGCTGCAACGTCTCGACGGCGTGCTGCAGGTTCATGGCAGCAAGTACATCATGTTGCACGCGCCGCGCGCCGCACTGGACGAGATACGACGCCTCCTGCCCGGTACCGAGACACCGACTGTTATTCCACTCGACGGAGACGATGACAAAGTAGCTGTGCATGCGGTGTGTCGCGAGAACGTCTTCTGGGAAACGCTGGAGAACCTCAAGGCGGCGGGCGCAAGCTCAATGCTGGTATTGCCGGTGGAGAAGATGTTGGCATGACTCCCGAGATCACTAACTGGGCGTCGCTCGACGACGCGGCCCGTGAGGCGTTGTTGCTGCGGCCTGCAATCGGCTCCGACAAGGCCATTCGCGAGCAGGTCGCCCGAATTATTGCTGACGTGAAGACAGCTGGCGACGCGGCTGTTGCAAGCCTCACAGCGCGGCTGGACAAGGTGGAGATTGCAGATGCGCGGGTGACAGCGGAGGAGATTGCGGCGGCAACCTCACAGCTCAGTGCATCAGCATTGGCAGCGATTGATTTGGCTATCGATAATGTCCGCAAGTTCCACGAGCTGCAATTGCCGCAGGCGCTGCGTATCGAGACCATGCCGGGAGTCGTGTGCGAGAAACGCAGCCATGCAATCGATGCCGTGGGTCTGTACGTCCCTGCAGGAACCGCACCGCTGCCCTCCGCTGCCGTCATGCTGGCGGTACCTGCCGCTATTGCAGGATGCCCGGTGCGCATCATGTGCACGCCGCCACGACCGGACGGTCGCGCAGATCCTGCGGTGCTTGCGGCTGCGGCGCGGGCCGGCGTCCGCGATATTTACAAGATAGGTGGTGCACAGGCCGTTGCAGCAATGGCGTATGGCACCGCAACAGTCCCCAAAGTCAGCAAGATATTCGGTCCTGGCAACGCCTGGGTAACCAGCGCAAAGACACAGGTCAGCGCTGATCCCGCAGGCGCGGCAATTGACATGCCGGCAGGCCCGTCGGAAGTCCTGGTGATTGCGGATGCAACCGCTGACGCGTCGTTCGTCGCCTCGGACCTGCTCTCGCAAGCCGAGCACGGCGTCGATTCGCAGGTCATCCTCGTTACGACAAGTAAAGAGCTTGCTGCAGAAGTCCAGCAGCAACTGCGGCAACAACTCACGTCTCTGTCACGCCGCAAGATCGCTGCCGAGGCATTGCAGTTTGCGCGCATTGTGCTCGTTAGCGACTTGCCGGCCGCCATCGAAGTCAGCAATCGGTATGCTCCAGAGCACCTGATACTGCAGTGCGCGAATGCTCGCGAGCAGCTTGCCGCGATACGCAATGCAGGTTCTGTGTTCGTTGGTCCGTGGACACCGGAGTCCGTCGGTGACTACTGTAGCGGCACCAATCACGTGTTACCCACGTACGGCTATGCGAGAACCTACAGCGGCCTCGGCGTGGAGCAATTCATGCGGCAAATGACGGTGCAGGAGCTAACGCGCGACGGGCTGCAACAGCTTGGCGATGCTGTAATTACGCTCGCCGGTCTTGAGGGCCTCGATGCTCACGCTGAAGCCGTTCGCATCCGGCTCGAGAGCAGCCAATGAGCATTCTCGACATTGCGCGACCGGAGCTGCGCTCGCTGCAGCCCTACCAGGCCGCTGCCCAGGTGGTTGATACGGTGCGCCTGAATGCCAACGAGGCGCCAACGAGCAATGCTGCGGATCCTTTTCGACGCAAACTGAACCGCTATCCGCAAGTGCGGCCTGCCGGCATCCGCGCTGCGCTGGCAACGCGCTTTGCCTGCACGCCGGAGCAGTTGCTGGTCACACGCGGTACCAGCGAAGCGATCGACTTGCTGGTTCGCGGATTCTGTCGAGCTGGGCTCGACAATGTGGTGAGCACATCGCCGACGTTTTCCATGTACCAGCACTACGCTGAGATCCAGGGCGCCGAGATGCGCGAGGTTGCCGCCGACGCGGACGATGATTTCCGCGTTGACGCCGCCGCCCTGCTTGCTGCTTGCGATGAAAACACGCGCATCGTTTTCGTCTGTACGCCGAATAACCCAACCGGCACGACGGTGCCGCGCGCAACCATTATTGAGCTTCTTCAACAGCTCAGCGGTCGTGCGCTCGTTATTGTCGATGAGGCATACATTGAATTTGCGGACACGGCTTCCAGCAGCGACCTGCTTGATAAGTACGAGAACCTGGTCGTCTTGCGAACCCTCTCCAAGGCACTGGCGTTCGCCGGCGCGCGCTGTGGTGCCGTGCTGGCGGCTGCGGATGCCATCGGTCTGCTCAACGCCATCCAGGCGCCCTATGCGCTTGCAACACCAGTGGTCGAATGCGTCGAGGATGCTCTGCAGGATCACTACCTGGAAGCAGCCGCCGCTGAAGTGCAAAGGATTGTATCCGAGCGACAAAGGATGACTCAGGCCCTGCAGACGTTCGATATCGTGGAACGGATCTGGCCAAGCGCCGCGAACTTCGTGCTGGTGCGGGTTAAGGACGTTGAGCGCATCCGCAACGCGTGCGAACGCCGCAAGGTCTTGCTGCGCTATCTGGGCGGCACGCTCAGTGAGTGCATTCGAATCACGATTGGTACTCCGGACGAGAACAACCTGTTACTGCAGATTCTCGCCGAACTCGAGGGAGCAGATTGATGCCGAGCAAGGTACTGTTTATTGATCGCGACGGAACACTTATCGAGGAGCCACCCGACCAGCAGGTCGATGCAGTTGAGAAGATCCGCCTGCTTGACCAGGTCATTCCCGCGCTGCGAGAGCTTGCCGCCCATGGCTACCGTTTTGTCATGGTCAGTAACCAGGATGGCCTTGGCAGCGCATCATTCCCTCAGGACGACTTCGACCTGTGCCACGATCACACGCTCGCACTGTTCAATTCACAGGGCATTGAGTTCGACGAGATTTTCATCTGTCCGCATTTGCCGGATGCTGGTTGTGACTGCCGCAAGCCAAGAACCGGATTGCTGACTCGCTACCTTGCGGCAACCGACATCGATCTCGCCGCATCTGCTGTGATCGGGGATCGCGAAACCGATCTGGAACTCGCCGAGCGCATCGGCGTCGCCGGCCTGAAAATCGAACTCGACGGTCCGCGCGAGCACAGCTGGCCGGGAATCGTTGACCTCTTGTGCCACTCAGACCGGGTCGCAACAGTTGAGCGCAACACCAGCGAGACGGAGATCGTTGCGGCGGTAAACCTCGATACAGCGGAGCTCACGGAAATAAGCACGGGCATCGGTTTCTTCGACCATATGCTGGAACAGATCGCAAAGCATGGCGGTTTTTCGCTCGAACTCGCGTGCAGCGGCGACCTGGAGATTGACGAACACCACACGGTTGAGGATGTGGCCATTACACTCGGCAGCGCGATACGCAAAGCGCTTGGCAACAAGTTTGGTATTGGCCGCTACGGCTTCGTTATGCCGATGGACGAAAGTGAGGCGAAAGTCGTACTGGATCTGTCGGGGCGTAGCGCGTTCGTTTTCAAGGCTGACTTCCCACGCGACAATGTTGGTGAGCTTTCTACGGAGATGGTGGAGCACTTCTTCAAGTCGTTTGCCGACGCTCTCGGCGCGGCGCTGCACATCGAGGTCAGCGGTACCAATACGCATCACATGGTAGAGGCCTGTTTCAAGGGCGTGGGCCGCTGCCTGCGGCAGGCGATACGCCGCGAAGGCACCGAGATGCCTTCGACCAAGGGCGTGCTTTAGTGGCTGCGAGTGTGGCCATTATCGATAGCGGCGGCGCCAACATCGCGTCGTTGCTGTTTGCGTTCCAACGGCTTGGCCTCGAGGCCAGCCTGACGACCGATGAGAAGGTCATCAAGACTGCCGAGCGGGTGATCCTGCCCGGTGTCGGCGCGGCACGCGACGCCATGCAGCGCTTGCGAGATGCGAATCTCGTTGATGTTATCCGCGACCTCAGGCAGCCGGTGCTGGGCATCTGCCTTGGTATGCAGTTGCTCGCAGAGGCCTCGGATGAGGAGAATGTCGAGTGCCTTGGAATCATTCCGGGCGTTGCGAAAAAATTCTCCCCCGCCCCATCGCTGCCGGTGCCCAACATGGGTTGGTGCAAAGTGTCCGCGGTGAGCGAACACGCGATCCTGCGTAACCTGCCGGCGGAGAGTTTTTTCTATTTCGTACACAGCTATGCGCTGCCGGTATCCGACTACACCGTAGCAACGGCAGAACATGAACAGCCGTTCTCGGCAATCATTGCGCGGCAGAACTTTGTTGCAGCGCAGTTTCATCCGGAGCGCTCGTCGAAGGCTGGCGCGTTGCTGCTGCGCAATTTCACGGAAGCAAGACTATGAGAATCATTCCGGCCATCGATCTGAAGGATGGTAAATGCGTGCGCTTGTTCCAGGGCGACTTCGACCAGACCACCGAGTACAGCAACAACCCGGCCGAGATCGCGGCTCGCTTCTCAAAGCTCAAGGTTCGCGATCTGCACGTGGTCGACCTGGATGGCGCTCGCTCCGGCACGCAGCACAATCGCAGCAGCGTCGAACAGATTATTGCGCAGAGTCATCTCGACGTGCAGCTCGGAGGCGGCATCCGCACCCGTGACACGGTCGCGGACTGGCTGTCGCTCGGCATCGCCAGGTGTGTGGTCGGGAGTACCGCCATCAAGCAGCCGCACGAAGTCCGCAACTGGTTCGCCGAGTTTGGCGGCGATCGTATCGTGCTGGCGCTCGACATCAACCTGGCAGAGGACGGCACGCCGATGCTGACCACTGACGGCTGGACACAGGCTTCCGAGATGACGTTGTGGGACGCCATCGAGACATTTCGAAGCAGTGGTTTGCGGCACGTGCTATGCACGGACGTCAGTCGCGACGGTGCGCTTGCCGGTCCGAACATCGATCTCTATTTGGAGATCATGAGGCGCTACCCGGATCTGCAGTTGCAGGCGTCCGGTGGGGTGCGCGACATCGCTGACCTGGACGCCTTGCGGGCAGCCGGCATGCCGGCAGCAATTACGGGACGCGCGATGCTCGACGGTCGCATCACGGCCCAGGAGGTAGCAGCATTCCAGCAAAACGGATAATTCCCTGTCTCGACGTCCGTGACGGTGTTGTGGTCAAAGGCGTGCAGTTTCGCAATCATCGGGTTGTAGGCGACATCATGGAGCTTGCGGCGCGCTATTCCGCTGAGGGTGCAGACGAACTGGTGTTCTACGACATTACCGCGAGTCCGGACGGGCGCAGCGTCGATCGCAGCTGGATTCAGAACGTTGCTTCCGTGATAGATATACCGTTCTGCGTGGCCGGCGGGATCCGCAGCGTGGCCTCCGCCGAGGAAGTGCTGAACAAGGGTGCTGACAAGATCTCAATCAACTCCCCTGCCCTTGAGAACCCTGACCTGATCGACCAGCTCGCAACACGCTTCGGCTCACAATGCGTGGTGTTGGGAGTCGACAGCCTGGAGGATTCAGGAAGTTACCGGGTATATCAGTACACCGGTGATCCGGACAAAACCACGGCCAGTGCGCGGGAGACCATCGAATGGGTGCGTGAGGCGCAGAATCGCGGCGCCGGCGAGGTTGTCCTCAACTGTATGAACCAGGATGGTGTACGCAAGGGCTACGACGTGGCGCAATTGCAGCGGGTCCGCGCCAACTGTGACCTGCCATTGATTGCGTCCGGTGGTGCGGGATCGATGGCGCATTTCGCCGAGGTATTCAGCACTGCCGATGTAGACGGTGCGCTTGCAGCCAGCGTATTTCACAGCGCAGAAATCAACATAGGCGATCTCAAGCAGTTCCTGCTCGATCGCGACATAGCAATCAGACCTTGAGGGCAAGGCAGTGACCCAGGCGAATTTCCTACACACGCTCGAGCTGATCATCAAGGATCGCATCGACAATCCCGTTGCCGGCAGCTATACAGCGAGCCTCATTGCAGCGGGCAATAAACGCATTGCGCAGAAAGTCGGTGAGGAAGGTGTCGAGCTGGCACTCGCTGCCGTCACGGGCGACAGGGAGGAAACGGTGAACGAAGCGGCCGATCTTTTCTTCCACGTGCTGGTTTTGTTGCAGCAAAACGGAATCGGACTCGGCGATATCGAACGCCGACTTGAGGAACGACACAGCGGCAGCTGATATGATGCATCCGCCCTGACTTTGTGGAGTGTAAAAATGCGACTTGCCCTGATACTCGGCTTGCTGCTCCTTGCGGCCTGTTCCGGCGACGACGTTGAACCAGCGGTCGACACCTACGACCCGGCACGCGACTACTACTCCTACGCAAATACCGGCGAATTTCAGAACACACACCTGTCGCTTGATCTCGACGTGGACTTCGAGGCACAACAGCTGCTCGGCACCGCGACACTCGTCATGCGCCGCATCGACGCAGACGCATCCGTGGTCATGCTGGACTCCAGGGCACTCGATATAGCCTCGGTGGAGTACTCAGCCGGCGGCAGCAACTGGACCGATCTGGAGTTCACCGTTGCAGCGCACGATGCATTGCTGGGCAGCGCTGTAGCGATTGCGTTGCCGATGGATGGGGCAGCCGATTATCGCTTCTCGCTACGTATTGCCTACGCCACCAGCCCGGAATCAACGGCGCTGCAGTGGTTACCACCCGAATTGACCTCGGGCGGCAAACAGCCGTTACTGTTCTCGCAGTCCCAGGCGATCCACGCGCGCAGCTGGATTCCGCTGCAGGACACACCTGCTGTCCGTATTACCTACGACGCCGAGATTCGTACCCCTCCGCAGCTGCTTGCCGTGATGAGTGCCAATAACGACCCGATGAGCGTGCGTGACGGCAGCTATTCCTTTGACATGCCGCAGCCGATTCCGCCCTACCTGCTCGCAATTGCCGTGGGCAATATTTTCTTCGCGCCGCTGGGTGCTGACACCGGGCTGTATGCAGAGCCTGAGTTGCTTTCTGACGGCGTTTGGGAGTTTGCAGATACACAGGAAATGCTGGACAAAGCGGAAGACCTGTTTGGTCCGTATGACTGGGGGCGTTACGACTTGCTGTTGCTGCCACCGAGCTTCCCCTATGGCGGCATGGAAAATCCGCGACTGTCATTTATCACTCCCAGCCTGCTGGCGGGGGATCGCAGCCTGATCTCGGTGATCGCGCATGAGCTCGCACACTCCTGGTCCGGCAACCTGGTGACCAACGCTACGTGGCGCGATGGCTGGCTCAATGAAGGCATGACGAACTACCTTGAGGCGCGCCTCATGGAAGTGATTTATGGCGCGGACAGAGTCGCCGAAGAGGATGTCATCAACTACCACGATTTGTTGGAGAACTTCGAGCGCATCAAGCCTGAGATGCAGGCGCTCGCGCCGCGCATGGAAACCGTCGATCCGGACTCTGCGCAGGGAACAATCCATTACAACAAAGGCAAACTATTGCTACAGATGCTGGAAAACGCCTATGGCCGCCCTGCCTTCGACGCCTTCCTGTCCAGCTATTTCGAGACCTACGCATTCAAGACCATCACCAGCGAAGTGTTCCTCGACTTCCTCGATTCAAACCTGCTCTCTGTTGGGGACGGGAACGTCACCCGTGAGCAGGTTGCAGAGTGGCTCTATGAACCTGGGTTACCCGACAACGCACCAATACCGGTGTCTGAGACGCTGGATGCGGCAAAAACGCTTGCGGTCTCGTGGTCAAAGGGCGACACGCCCGCCGCCGAGATCAATATGGACGGCTGGAGCGCACAGGCGATTCAGCACTTCATCGACAACATCGCCGCGGACATCTCGATCGAGGCGCTCACCGAACTCGACGCCGCGCTGGATTTCAGTGACTCCAGCAACGCTGAGATCGGTCGTGTGTGGTTCACGCTCGCCGCAAAGCGCAGATACCAGGCAGCGTATCCACAAATGCGCGCCTATCTGGAACGTTACGGTCGCGCCAAGCTGATCGGGCCAATCTACCTCGCGCTGGCGAACAACGGAAAAGACCGGGCGCTGGCGTTAGAGATCTTCGATGAGACAAAACACCGCTATCACCCGGTAGTCGTGAACGGCTTCACCACGCGGCTAAACAGCAACTAGCGGAGCGGCTTCTTCAGACCCAGCGGGTCATTGACGTCGATCCCGTCCATGAAGTGCCTGGTGCGGTCGAGGTTGGTCGTCTGGTAAACAAGGCCAAGCCAGTTCGCGATAATCGCTTTGGCCGTGTCGCCCCAGGTGTTGTCGAGATACGACTCGAATTGTCGCTCGTCAAACGCGTCCATATCCGCCCCTGACTCGCGGATCAGCGTCGCCTGCTGCAGCCAGGCGCTTGCAAGCTGTTGTGCCTGTCCTTTGAAATAGTTCTCCGGGAATGGCGGCGGTGCGTCTATGTCGCCGCTGCAATAACGCAACACCTCACGCTTGAATTCCTTGAGCAGACTGTTGACGTCGTATTCCGGGTGCCCCTGAAAGTAAATCACGCGGAATTCGTCGGGACTGGCCGCCAGGTGCACGCCACCGTCATCCGTTGCGGCAAGCACCTGCAAGCCCGCGGCTTCAAGCTGTTGCCGCGAAATATCATTGTGGCGTGAGTGCGGTGCGTCGAAGCGGGTATTCACCTCGCGCAACAACGGGTGGTGCGTGCCACGAATCCGGTGGCTGTAAACGCCCCAGCGCTTCTCCGGCAGTGGTCGACGCTTGATGCCATGGAAGTGCTGCAGCAACGCATGCGTTGCCAGGCAGGAACACAGCACAGACGTGACGTTGTCCTCCGCCCAACTGACAACGTCGACAAGCGGCTCCCAGAATGCCTCCTGTTCCAATGCCGGGTTGGCAACGTTTGCGCCCGTAATAATCAGCGCGTCCAGGCCTTGCGTTTTGAGCTCTTCGAAGTCGCTGTAGTAGCGGTCAATGTAAGCTTGTGTTTCCGTGCTGCGCTGCAACTCAGGCAATGAGAACGGATACACAAAGAACTGCGCGATACGATTACAACTGCCAACAAGACGAATGAACTGTCGCTCGGTCGCCTGCAAAGCCGCATCCGGCATCATGTTCAGGAAGCCAATATGCAACTCGCGGATATCCTGGTGCTTGGCCCGATCCAGAGACAGCATCTCGTGGCCGCGCTCGCGCAGCGCAGCAAACGTCGGCAGATCTGAGTGAGCAACTAACGGCATTGGCGCCTCCCGTGATTCAAATCACGATCTCCTCGGCAACGGCACGCCGATTGTAATAGGAGCTCATGACATATCCATAGGCACCTGTATTGGCAATGAGGATAACGTCTCCCTCGGTGGTTGGCGGCAGCAGTCGATCCGTCCCGAGCCTGTCGCCGGTCTCACAGATAGGCCCGACAACAGTGACCGTCTCGCTGGCAACCTCGTCCAGTCGCGACAGGTTCACGATCTCATGGTAAGAGCCGTACAACGCTGGACGAATCAGTGAGTTCATGCCGGTGCCGACGCCGACATAGCGCATATCGCCTTTGCCTTTTACCTGGGTTACGTGTGTTAACAACACACCGGACTGTGCAACCAGGAAGCGACCAGGTTCAATCCAGAACCGGTACTGTGGCCATGCCGCACGAATCTCGCCAAGGCTGTCATCGAGCTTCTGCAAATCAAACGGTCTCTCACCCGGCTTCTCCGGAATACCGAGACCTCCGCCGAGATCAATCGTCTCGACGGACGGGAAACGTTGCGCCACTGCAACCAGCTCCGCCGCTACAGCGCGCCAGTTTTCCGGATCGAGGATACCGCTGCCACTGTGGGCATGAATGCCGATAATCTCGGTGCCGGCCGCTGCCGCAAGGCGCTCAAGTTCCGCCGCCTCAAACCGCGGTATGCCGAACTTCGAGTGCACGCCCGCGGTCTTGACATGGTCGTGGTGTCCGCGACCCTTGCCCGGATCAATTCGCACGAAAATCTTCTGTCCTGCGAATACCTCGGGCCAGGCCTGCAGCGGATACAGGTTGTCGAGCGTCACCTGCAGGCCCTTCGCGAAGCCCCATTCGTATTCTTCCCGAGGCGCGAAATTTGGCGTAAACAGGACGCGGCTGGCATCGAAATCACTGAGCGTAGATTCAAGCCACTCAACTTCTCCGGGTGACACGCACTCGAAGTCGACGCCCTCTGCTGCCAGCGTCTGCAACAGCTCCTTGTTGAAGTTCGCTTTCATCGCGTACAGCACGCGATCGATGTTCTTCAGTCCGCGCAACGATCGGGCCGCCTGCCGCACTGTCTCGCGGTCATAGACGTAGGCATTCAACTGCGTCCCGGCCAGCTGCAGCAACTCTTCGCGGCGCCCGGACCACCAGGCATCGGCGTAACCGGATGCAGGCTGTTCCCCCTGGAACAGGCGCTCCCAGCTTGGCCCCAATGCAGGGCTGCCGCCGGACTTGCGGATCATCGATGTATGCAGCTTGT
This sequence comes from uncultured Gammaproteobacteria bacterium, assembly GCA_963698425.1. Lineage (GTDB taxonomy): Bacteria > Pseudomonadota > Gammaproteobacteria > Steroidobacterales > Woeseiaceae > UBA1847. The sequence goes on from CAVOQR010000002.1 coordinate 72,810, forward strand.
TAACAAGTCGTTCACCCTGTTGGGTATCGACCACGAAACTCAGGTTCAGATCGTTCGCCGACTGTGACATCAGGTGGATGCGCTCTTCCTCAAACACAGCCAATGCCGGTGCAATCTTCGGCAGGAATGTCCGTATCTTGCGACCAACCAGGCTGATTGCCGCGCAGTCTTCGATCATGGTGACGCCACACAGCGGCGCGAGCTTTTCGAGCAGAGCTGCCTGGGTATCTCTGTCCAGCATTCCGTCAGCGGTATCGATCGAGACCGTGACGTTGGTTTCCGACGTTGACACAAGGTCAATGGACACACCCAGTTCGGCAAACGCCTGAAAAATGCTCGCGAGAAACCCGACCTCCTGCCACATGCCTACGGTGTCCATCGAGATCAACGTAATGCCGTCGCGCAGGCAGATGCCCTTCACCTGCGGCTCGACTTCATCGGTGGTTGTTGAGATCACGGTGCCTGCAATGTCCGGCGCCAGCGTGCTGCGTATGAACATCGGGATGTCATGTTGGCGCAACGGCGAAAGGCTGCGTGGATGCAATACCGTGCTGCCGGCCGACGCCAGTTCCTGAGCCTCATCGTAATGCAGCGCAATCAGCAAGCGTGCCGCGGGAGCGACCCGCGGATCGGCGGTGAAGATGCCGGGAACGTCAGTCCAGACCTCGAGCCGCCGGGCCTTGAGCTTTGCGGCAAAGTACGCTGCCGACGTGTCCGAACCACCGCGGCCAAGCAACACGGTCTCGCCACTATCATTGCGTGCAATAAAGCCTTGAGTCAGTACCACAGCCTGTCGATCGAGCAATAGCCTGGCCAGTTCAGGATCCGCGTCGACGCCACAGGTGGCAGACAGGTAGCTGCGCTCTCCACGGATGCCGGGAGTCGATTCACTCGTCAATACATCCCGCGCATCCATCCAGTCGACCGGCAGTCCGGCGTTCTGCAAATAGGCGGCACCAAGACGTGTTGCCATCAGTTCGCCCAACGCCATGATACGCACGCGCACTCGTATGCTGACTTCGCGTACCAGCCGCACTCCAGCGACCAGCTGTTCCAGTTCATGCAGCGTGTCACCGAGCAACGCCTCGGCATCCAGGCCGAGGTCCTCAGCCAACTGTTCGTGCTGTACCCGGATCGCGGCGAGCGCCTCGTCGGGCTCGGCCCTGAGCGCATGCTGCAAGACAGATGCGAGGGCATCCGAGACGCCCTGCAGCGCGGAATGCACAACAACGGGGCGCAGACCTGCATCGAGCCTGTTGCGGACAAGTCCGGCAATCGTTGCCCAGTTATCGGCGCTGGATACGCTGCTGCCGCCAAACTTCATGACGACAAATGGTGAATTCGCAACGTCAGCGGATGCCCCCAGCGCTGCGCTGTCATCAAAATCGGCTTCTGTCACCGTATGCGTCATTGCATTTGCCCGTTCTGCTGCAAAAAAAAACCCGCCAGGATGTTCCTTGCGGGTTCGTTGACAATGTCCGAGCTTTATTAAGCTAGCTGGTACTACTGCCATTCGCACCCACGCACCTCTGGCGCGCCATTCGTTTTAAGTGTTTTTTAACATCGATCGAGTCGATGTGTTGGCACTCTACGTGGGTGTCGTAAAAAGTCATCTCCGGAGTAAAACTGTCTTGCCACAAAAGGTCAAGCGCTAATCATCCCATGGGGGCGGGATTGTCACGGCGCCTTCCGATGCCGATGACACTTCAGCCCGGTACTTCGCCAGCACACCGGTTTGCACTGGCGAGCGCGGACGACGCCATTGCTCGCGCCGCGCCTGCAACTCGGCCGCGCTGACGTCGACGTTGATTTCGTTGTTCTCGGCGTCGATAACAATGCGATCGCCATCCTGCAGCAATGCGATGGGGCCGCCTACAGCGGCTTCCGGTGAGACGTGACCGACGACAAAGCCGTGGCTGCCACCTGAAAAGCGCCCATCGGTAATCAAGGCGACATCGGCGCCCAGGCCCTTGCCCATGATTGCCCCGGTCGGACTCAACATTTCCCGCATGCCGGGCGCTCCCTTGGGGCCCTCGTAGCGAATCACCACGACATCCCCCGCAACGACCTCGCCATCGAGTATCGCCTGCAGCGCCAACTCCTCGGAATGATAGACCCTGGCTGTGCCCTCGAAGCGCAGCCCTTCCTTGCCCGTAATCTTCGCAACGGAGCCCTCTGGCGCCAGGTTGCCGTACAGAATAGAAAGATGGCTGTTGGGCTTAATCGGGTCATCGAAATCGCGCACGATCGTCTGCCCCTTGGGATAGTCGGCAACACCGGCGAGGTTCTCGGCCAGCGTCTTGCCGGTGGCAGTCAGGCAATCACCGTGCAACATGCCGGCATCCAGCATGCGCTTCATGAGCGGCTGGATGCCACCAATCTCGATCAGCTCAGACATCAGGTACTTGCCGCTAGGCTTGAGGTCTGCCAGCACCGGCACGCGTGCGCCGATGCGGGTGAAATCGTCGAGGCCGAGATCAACACCAGCCTCCTTTGCCATGGCGATCAGGTGTAACACCGCGTTGGTGGACCCACCCACCGCGATGACAACCGAGATCGCGTTCTCGAACGCCTTCTTCGTCATGATGTCGAGCGGTTTGATGTCTTCTCGAATCAGGTTGACGACAGCCGCGGCGGCGCGGCGACAGTCCTGCCGCTTCTGTTCCGACACAGCCTCCTGGGCGGAACTGTTCGCGAGGCTCATGCCCAGCGCCTCGATCGCCGATGCCATGGTGTTCGCCGTATACATACCGCCGCAGGCCCCGGGGCCCGGTATGGCGGTCTTTTCAACTTCAAGCAGTTCTTCGGGACTGATCTTGCCACCCGATGCGGCGCCCACGGCTTCAAACACAGAGACGATATCGCGGCGCTTCGCGCCCGGTTTTATGGTGCCGCCGTAGACAAATACTGCAGGGCGATTCAGGCGCGCCATCGCCATGACACAGGCCGGCATGTTTTTGTCACAGCCGCCAATGGCGACCAGGCCGTCGAAGCCCTCCGCGCCGGTCACCGCTTCGATCGAATCCGCAATGATCTCGCGTGACACCAGTGAGTAGCGCATACCCGGCGTGCCCATGGAAATGCCGTCCGAAACGCTGATCGTGTTGAAGATGACGCCTTTGGCACCCGCAGCGTCAGCGCCCTCGGCCGCAATCTGAGCAAGATCGCCGATGTGCATGTTGCAGGGGGTGACCATGCTCCACGTCGACGCAATGCCCACCTGGGGTTTCTTAAAATCGTCTTCTTTGAATCCGACTGCGCGCAGCATTGCGCGACTGGGGGCCTGTTCGTTGCCGTCGACAACGATGCGGGAATAACGCCGCAGTTCTTTCTCGTCCATGCGCGAGAGTCTAGCAACGAAAGTCGTTGCGGCCTACTGCTTATCCTCGATGGTTATGCGAATCAGCTGAAACACATCTGCCGACTGCGCAGGCATATCCGGAAGCAACTCAACTTCGAACGTCTCATCACCTTCAACCAGCACATCCCTGACCAGCGGAATCAGCAATCTCGCCGTGCGCTGCCCCGGACCAAAAGATATGTCCTGGGTGCCGGGCACGAAATAGTCTTCATCGGCAAATGCCGAGACGCTTGAAATACGGTAGCCAATCAATACCGTTGAGTTGTCGGGATTAAAGCGTTGCACGTCAAGTTGCACCGCCGGGTCCGTTTCACTCACGGTTATATTGGGCGCGGTGAACGCGATGGTGTTCGGGGGCAGCTGTTCCTCAAGCAACAGCTGGTCGTCATCACGCAGGAACACCGTTATCGTGGCAAGTTCCGAGTTGGGAAGATCAACATCGCGGACGCGGATTGTCGATTGCTGGTCCGCTTCTGCTATCGAGTCGGGTTGCATCTTCAAGCGCACCCGGCCGTGAGACTGACCGACTGGAAACGTCATCAGGCTGTCGTCTGAAATCGTAAATTGTCCTGATGCCCACGGAGATCGACTACCGCTGAAGCCGACTTCTTCCAGTCGTAACGTAAGTGCTTCGCGTGTATCCGCGCGGACGATCTCGACAACAGCCGCGTCGGCGTCTTCCATTAGCGTCAGCGTATGCGTTTCCGAACGTCCAGCAGCCTCGGATACGGAAATCTGCAGGGTTGCCGGAGGCAAACTCGTAAAATCAAATAGCGCTGGGCCTGTGGCTGCAGGACCTGCAGCAACAGGCTCTGCGACGACCGGCTCGGCGTCGGGCTCGCTCACATTCGATGACTCAACCACTGCCTCAGGCTCTGTCACCCCTGTCTGCGCAGCCTCTTCCTCTGCAGCCGCTGCGGTTGTTGGCTCTTCCGCGGTGGGGCTGGGAAGTGGCTCGACAGTGGCGGGTTGCACCACGGCGGGTCCCGATGTCGCGTCGCGAATTTGTGCCTTCACGTCGTCGAGGAGACCGTAATGATTCGCTACAACAGCCGCCAGACCTGCGAACATGACAATAGCCAGCAGCCACTTGCCGATGCCGCCGGGTTCCTCGACGTCGTAGTCGCGCTCGATATCAAGACTGATTGTGTCATCGCTGACTTCGGATTCCAGAGCAGCAATGAATTCCTGCATGGAATCGTAACGGGTTACGCGCGGATAGGAGAGTGCCTTATTGACGGTGCGCCACTGCCCATCACTGAGCATGTCCAGTTTCTGTGGCTTCATGCCCTGCTCGGCCGCTTCCGCTGCGTTGCGTGGACCGAATACGCGATACCCGGCGAGCAAACGGTACAACAGGCAGGCCAGCGAAAAGACGTCGTCGGACGGTACCGGCTCTTCGCCTGTCAGCACCTGCATACTTGCGTACGCCGGAGTAATCGCGCCAAGCTCCTTCGGATCAAAAGCCGAACTCGATATCAACTGCGATTGCTGTACGCGCGCAACGCCGAAATCAAATAACTTCGCGTTGCCGTCCGGCAATAGCATGATGTTGCCGGGTTTGATATCCGCATGCACGATGCCGCAGCGGTGCGCGTAGGACAGCGCAGCGCCAATTTGTCTCACAATTTTGAATGCTGTGGCCGGCTCAAGCTTGCGCGTCGCAGCGTCGTCCAGAACCTCGGCCAGGTTCTTACCGTCGAGCCACTCCATAACAATGAAGTACAGCTCGTCATCGCGATCCAGGTCGATGAATCGCACGATGTTGTCGTGTACCAGGCAGCGTCCTTTGGCAGCTTCCTGCTGCAACGCCCTCAGGGCCGTGGCGTTACGTGACAGTTGTGGCGACAGTACCTTGATCGCGACCCAGGAATTACCGGTGCCGGCTTCTGCGAGCCGCCGGTCCAGGGCCTTGTAGACAACACCCATACTGCCGCCGGCCACTTTCTCCTGCAGCAGAAAGCGATCTCTTATTAACGAACCAACCTGAACCTGCTGCTCGGCGGCTTCTTGCGCCAGCGGAACATCAGGAATAACCATCGTCGACGCAAACACATCATCAACGAAATCCTGCGAAGCATCTTCTTGTTGTACGGTCGTCTGTTGCGGGTAACGGGCTCGTCGGTATGTCCTCCGTCACGTATCGATCCAGCATCGACTTCACCAGCTGGAACGTCTCTTTACGCAGCACGCCGGCTTCGTAGCGCTCGTGCAACACACGACGAATATCAGCCTCGCTGCTACCACTATCGCTCAGCAACGATGCAATGCCATCCTCTATCTCGGTAAGCATCTTGGCGTCGTCGGACTGCGACTCGAGCCGGTCATTAAAGCTGGCCAGCTGATCTGCGAGCGTATCGCGTAATTTTTTAGACTCTGCGTTCATATAAACCCTGCGGAATATTGACATATTATCCTGCAGGTCAAGGGTTTAGGCGGAACTAGTCATCAAATTACCTTTCCCGGATTGAGAATATTGCAGGGATCGAGCGTTTTCTTCAGCGTTTGCATCAATTCCAGCTCGACTGGGTCACAATATTGGTGAAACCATGCGCGTTTCAGGACGCCGATACCGTGCTCCGCACTGATGCTGCCACCCATTGCCATCACCAGGTCGTAAATCGCGGCGGAGACCGCGCCACCACTGGCGAGAAACGATTCCGCATCGGCGCCGCTGGGCTGTGCCACGTTGTAGTGCAGATTGCCATCACCGACGTGGCCAAAAGCGATGAGCCGCGCATCCGGACAGATTTCTGCCAGTAACGCATCGCCTTGTTGCAGGAATGTCGCCATTTTGCCGATGGGAACCGCGATATCGTGCTTGAGGCAAGCGCCCTCGTGCCTTTCGGCCTCTGATATCGAGTGTCGCAGGCGCCACAGCGACTCCGCCTCACTGTCGCTCTTGGCTATGACCGCATCTGCAATCAGTTTGCTATCGAGCGCTTTCTCAAGACTGTCCTGCAACAACCCCGTGTCGCCGCCGATCGTTGTTTCGATCAACACATACCAGGGGTATCGATCAGAAAACGGTTGCCGGGCGCCGGATATGTGCTTTTCGACCCATCGCATTGGGCGATCTGCAATCAGCTCGAAGGCCTGGATGCGGTCTGCCATTTGCTCGCGCAAGACGCCGAGCAAGGACGTTGCATCTTCTGCCCTGTTCAAACCGAGCAGCGCAACGGTGGACTCGCCTGGCAGCGGAAACAGTCGCAGACAGGCCGCTGTAATGATCCCCAGCGTGCCCTCACTGCCGATGAACAACTGCTTCAAATCGTACCCCGCCGTGTTCTTCCTGAGGCTGCGCAAGCCGTTCCAGACGCGTCCGTCGGGGAGCACAACTTCCAGCCCAAGGACCTGCGCGCGAGCTGTGCCGTAACGTATGACGTTGATGCCGCCAGCGTTCGTCGCGATGTTACCGCCGATCTGGCAACTGCCCTCCGCGCCCAGGCTGAGGGCGAACAGGCGATCGACACCGGTAGCCGCGTCCTGAACGTTGGCCAGTATGCAGCCTGCTTCGGCCACCAGAGAGTAATCGTCCGCATCGACTGAGCGCAGCGCATTGAGGCGCGACAGTGACAGGATAATCTGGCGACCACTGTCATCGGGCACCGCGGCTGCACACATGCCGGTGTTGCCACCCTGTGGTACCAGCGGAATGCCGTTTGCTGCACAGAGCTTGACGATCTCGGCGACCTGCTCCGTGCTGTCCGGCGACAACATGACAGGCGTGCGTCCATGCACGACATTACGCCACTCGGTCAGGTGCGGTTGCAGGACGTCCGGGTCCGTCGTCCAGCCCTTCGGTCCCGTGATCGCCTGCAATTGCTCCAACACGGCGCTATTCATCGAAACACACCTGTGCGGCAAACGTCGCCCAGTCAATATTACTGCCGCAGAATACACTCGCCACGCGTTTGCCTTGCAGCTCCTGCCGCAACGGCCCCAGCAGAGCCGCAGTGGTCGCTGCACAAGCCGGCTCGACCGCGATCTGCATATGTGAGTAGAGAAAACCCATGGCGCGACGCAGGCTTGAATCCGTGACGCTTACGAAGCGGTCGACGTTGCGGCGACACAGTTCGAACGAATACGGCATCGCATACGGCGCACCAAGGCTGTCAGCTATGGTCTGCACTTTCTCAACGCCGCATGGTTTGCCCGCCGCGATGCTGCGCTGCATCGTGTCCGCTCCGTCCGGCTCAATACCGATGATCTCGCAATCGGGTTTCAGTTGTTTGACCGCGTTTGCTATGCCGCCGATGAGGCCGCCTCCGCCGACAGAAACCAGCAGAACGTCGAAGTCGGGATACTGTTCGCACATCTCCAGCCCCACGGTGCCAGTACCCATTGCAATCGTCCTGCCGTCGAATGGGTGTATGAAATAGCGGCCTTCATCTCGCTGAATTTTCTCGGCAACCTCAAACGCGACGTGTACATCGTCCGCCAGCACTACCTCTGCGCCGTATAACTTGCAGGCTGCAATACGGCTGGGATTTGCGCTCCGCGTCATCACAACCCTGGCGTTGGTGCCCGTTTCGCGCGCAGCATAAGCCACGGCAATGGCGTGGTTGCCAGCGCTCACTGCCGTGACGCCGGCCTGCAACTGCTCTGCAGTCAGGCTACGCGCAACGGATAACGCGCCCCGAGCCTTGAAGGTCCCGGTGCGCTGCAGGAACTCGAGCTTGCCATGTACCTCGGTATTGCCGCCAATGGCATCTTCGATACCGGCACAGCGTATGAAGGGTGTCCGTACGACGCGCTCGCCAAGCTCTGCGCGCAATATGCGCACCTCATCAATTTTTGGCGCTGATTCAATCACTTGTTGACTCACGATTATGTAAACTACGACATACTTGCGCTGTACTACAGACTTCTTTACTTTGATCTTACGGCTTCGCGAACTGTGGCAGAGAACGCAGTCGCTTTAAAGTCGCATTGGGCTTCTGCATGGAACTTGACGATTTATCGCAATCCGGAATCCGGCGTATTGCCGATTTCTCGCCTTACCTGGATCAATTGGCCGGGCTGGCGCAAGAAATGCCATTGCGGCAACGCAGCAATCTTGTGCACCTGGAGTCCTGCCTGCACGATCACTGGCGCCTCGGCCAGAACAATATCCTGAGCTGGGCCGGGCTGGACCAGGGCATCCTGATACTCGTGGTGCCTCACTATGCGATTGCCGAGTACACCTCGCCCCGATCAGACGGTGCTTCGGCGCGCGTCTCACCACGCTTCATTACCGAGCTCATCTCCGGCGACCGCCAGCTGAATTTTACGCAGATGCAAAAGGTCGCAAAGCTGCTCAAGGTTGAGCCGGTGTACCTGCCGCTGCGGCAGCCACTTAGCGGGCATCGTGTCGAAACGCAGATTATCGAGAAGATGATCCGCCGCTACGGCATTAACTACGTCGCCAATCGCGCCGTGACCCTTTTCGATATTGTCGGCTTCGGCCTGCTCACCCCGTTCGAGCAGATGACGCAGTTGAACAGCCTCTCCTACTCGCTCAATTCCGCGCACGCGAAAATGCTCGAGCAGAACGTCGATATCAACTTCGCACGTTCATCCAGTGGGGATGGTTTCTACATCTGGAATCGCGATGACGGCCTGGAAGCCAGCGTCAACCTGTATCACTTCATGCACATCGTGCTGGCTGACAACGCGATTGCGAGAAGCAAGGCGAGGTCCAGGGCAGTGCCGCGGCTGCGTGCATGTTTCCATGTCGGCAGCTGCTACGAATTCCACCAGGCAGAAGGACTCAATCCGACGATGCATGACTTTATTGTCGGTGACGTCACTATTGAACTTGCCCGCATGATTGATGCTGCATTACCCGGCCAGATTCTTGTCGGCGAGTTTCTCGCCGATCTGATTGATGAAATAGAAGACCCTGCAGCCACGCAGGCGAACCTGGATGCAGTTACCTTCCTGCAGCGTGCACAGGGCAACCTGAAGTTGCTGAGCGGCCTGGTGCTTTCCGGCGAACGCGTGACTGCGATCAAGTGCTACCTGACCGGTGAGAATATGGGTGGCAACCAGTTCAATATTCGTCGACTGCACATCAAGGACAAACACGGTTTGTCACGCGTTGCTTACAACGCCAAAGTGAACATCTATCGTGAATCCGCCGAACCTATTCTGCTCGGCATTGAAGATCGCAAGCTGCCGGTTGGTGAGATCGCTTAGTTACGATGAGCGAAGCGTTCGCGGGGATTCCGCGCAATATGCTGCCAACGTATGAATTTTGGGACGCGCCTGGCTGCCCTGTGCGTTCATTGAGGGACATGGGCAGCGTCGATATTTCCGAGCTCGGCAAATTCGGTGGCAAAGCCCTCTGGTTAGGGATTGGCGGTCGGAATACGGCCTACATCGCCGCGCAGCTGCATTTGCTTAGCCGGCTAGAGTGCCTGGTCATTGACGGTAGAGTTATTCCGCCGCGAGTGATTGACGCGGTTGCGAGATTGCATGGCCTGAAACGCCTTGAGCTCATGAATGTCAGCACCAGTCCTGTTAGCCCGTTGGCGCAGCTTACCTGTCTTCAATACTTGATGCTCAGCGGAGTATCCAAGGCGACTAACTTTTCATTCTTGTCAAAACTGCAGGAACTGGTATCGCTCGGCCTGGGTGTGCGGTCAGATTCCTATCCTTCAATACTGAGGAGTATGCCGTCGGGTATTGAGTGCTTGCTGCTGGCGGGCCCGGGTGAGCGCGTGTTAAAAGCGACCAGCTTCGACGGACTGAAAACTCTGCCAGCGCTTCGCTACATGGTTCTTCTCAATTGCAAATCGGATGACAAGTCACTGGATTTTTGCCTTGAGATGCCCAAACTTAAGGCGGTTACAGTCGCACGCAAAACGTGGTGGTCTTGTGAGTCCATAGATAGGCTAACTGACAACGGTATCGTGGTCAGCAGCATCATTTAGAGTTTAGATTTTGCCCGACGGTTTTGGCAGCTACGTTTGAGGGCATGCCCGACGGTTTTTGGCAGTGTTTCAGGCGACCTTCGATAGGGTGCCAGATCTAGATGGTTGAGATTTTGCCCGACAGTTTTTGGCACTGTGCTAAACGAAGGGTTCATTGCCGATAGATAAGTGGTCGGGGCGAGAAGATTCGAACTTCCGACCCCCACAACCCCATTGTGGTGCGCTACCAGGCTGCGCTACGCCCCGACCGTGTTCTATCGCCGCAGTATCTTCAGAACCTGTTCAAGTTCCAGTCGTAACTGCTTGATAATCTGTTGACTTTGCGTCACATCAGACTTTGCCGTATCACCTTGCAGGCGCTGCCTCGCACCACCGATCGTAAAGCCCTCGTCGTACAAGAGACTGCGGATCTGGCGAATGATCAGTACGTCCTGCCGCTGGTAATAGCGGCGATTGCCACGTCGTTTGACGGGCTTTAACTGCGGAAATTCCTGCTCCCAATACCGTAAGACATGTGGCTTCACAGCACACAGATCGCTCACTTCACCAATCGTGAAGTAGCGCTTTCCTGGTATTGGCGGTAGCTCGGCGTTATTCCCCGGTTCCAGCATATGCTTCCACTCGGGCCTTTAGTTTTTGGCCAGGTCTGAACGTTACAACGCGGCGTGCGCTGATCGGTATCTCTTCACCCGTTTTAGGGTTGCGACCTGGTCGTTGTTTTTTATCCCGAAGATCAAAGTTTCCGAAACCGGAAAGTTTGACTTGCTCCCCAACTGCGAGTGATGCACGCAGCTCCTCATAAAACATATCGACGAGTTCGCGAGCTTCTCTTTTGTTGAGGCCGAGTTCATCGAACAACGACTCTGCCATGTCTGCTTTTGTCAGTGCCACTTGTTTTAGTCTCTCAGCTCGGCGGCGAATTCGTCTTGTAATTTTCGTATTGCCGAGGCCATCGCGGCGTCCGCATCAACGTCAGTAAGGGTGCGCGATGTTTCCTGTAAAATCAAGCCTAAAGCGACGCTTTTTCGCCCAGCTTCTATTCCTGTGCCCGTATAAATGTCAAAAATTCTGACGCTTTTGATCAGGGCCGGAGCTGCCGCTTCAACAGTTTGCAACAACTGGTCCGCCGTTACCTTGTCATCGACAATGACGGCAATATCACGACGTATAGCCGGATACTTGGATACGCTCGTTGCGAGCGGAGCGGCAGATCTCATTGCAGCCAATGCGTCCAGCTCAAAAACGTACACGGCGCGCTTGATATCAAATGCCTTTGCGACTCCTGGGTGCAACTTGCCAATGACGCCGATGACGCTACCGTCACGCAGGATATTGGCGCATTGACCAGGCTGCAGCGCAACATGCGTCGCCGCCTCAAATGAGACCCTGGCAGATTGGCCGGCCATCGCCAAAAGCGCCTCGACATCGGCCTTTATGTCAAAGAAATCAACTGACTGAGCCTTGCCAGACCACTGCTCCGGCGCAGCGTTGCCGGTTGCCACCGCTGCAATCCTCACCACTTCTTCGCGTTCGTTCAATGTGCCGTGAAACGACTTGCCGATTTCAAACAGTCGCACACGCTCTTGCTGTCTCGCGGTATTGCCAGCCGCTGCAGCCACCAGGCCTGGAAGCAGGGATGAGCGCATGACGGACATTTCGGATGAGATCGGATTGGCCAATACAATTTCCGAATCGACACCGCTGAACAGGCGATTGGATTCAGCATCCACAAACGCGTAGGTGATCGCTTCGTAATAGTCACGTGCGACCAGGGTCGCCGCGGCGCTGTCAGAGTCAATCAGTGTCTCTGTAACTCTCGCCAGCGGCGTTTCCGCGATGGCGGTCGTTTCCGGTATCGAGTCGTAGCCGTGAATCCTGGCGACCTCTTCAATCAGGTCTGCCTCAATGCGGATATCGAAGCGATGGCTCGGCGCAACAGCTTCCCAACCAGCCTCGGTTTCAGTAACGGTCAGCTCCAGCCGACGCAGGATACTGGTAACCTCCTCGTCGGCAATCGTCACGCCGAGAAGTTTTGCAAGACGAGCACGTCGCAGTTCGATCGCTGTGCGCTGCGGCACGTGCTCGTCAGCAGACTGCACGTCCAGGGGGCCAGCATCGCCACCCGAAATCGACAACAGCAATTCTACGGCTCGATCGACGGCACGGCCCTGTCCTTCCGGATCAACACCACGTTCGAAGCGCACTGAAGCGTCCGTGTGCATGCCGTAGGAGCGAGCCTGACCGGCCATGAATTTCTGCGGCCAGAATGCGCCCTCGAAAAAGACGTCAACTGTGTTGTCGCTGACCGCCGTCGACAGGCCACCCATGATGCCGGCAAGCCCGATGACGCCACTGTCATCCGTGATGACCATGCTGCCTTCATTGAGCTCGATGGCCTTCTCGTCGAGCAGCGTCAGTTTCTCGCCCTTAAGCGAAAGACGTGGACGAATCGTGCCCTGCAGCTTTGCCAGGTCGTAGGCGTGCAATGGCTGTCCAAGTTCGAGCATTACATAGTTGGTCACGTCCACCACGGGGTGAATTTCCCGCAGTCCCGCGCGTCGCAGGCGCTCCACCATCCACAACGGAGAGCGCGCCTTGAGATTCACGCCGCGAACCACGCGCCCGGCGAATCGTGGGCATCCGGCCGGCTCGACCAGCTCAACGGGGTAAACATCGTCAATAGTCGCCGCCGGCACATCGAAACGGGCCGCCTTGAGGCTGGCACCGGTCAGCGCGGCGACATCTCGCGCGATACCGAGAATGCTGAAGCAGTCGCCGCGGTTTGGTGTGAGATCGACGTCAATTACGGCGTCAGGGAGGTGCAGGTAGTCGTTCAGAGGCGTTCCGACCGGCGCATCCTCAGGCAGCTCCATGATGCCATCCGACTCGTCACCAAGCCCGAGCTCGACGGCAGAACACAACATGCCATTGGAGACGACGCCGCGGATCTTTGATTTGCGCAGCTTGAGTCCGTTGGGAAGTTTGACGCCGGGCTTCGCCAGTGGTGTTTTCAGGCCGACGCGCACGTTCGGCGCGCCACACACGATATCGATGAGCTCATCGCTACCGTCCGACACCTTGCAGACGCTCAGGCGATCTGCGTCCGGATGTTTAGCGCACTCCACGACCTCGGCGACAAGCACATCTTCAATGCCCTGACCTTCCAGGCTGAGGTCGTCGACTTCTAGTCCGAGCATAGTGAGCTGATGCGATAACGCGTCAGTATCGAGATCGGGATCAACCCATTCGCGTAACCAGGATTCTGCAATCTTCATGTCGGTCTACCTGAACTGCTGCAGAAAGCGCAGGTCATTTTCAAAAAACGTGCGCAGATCGGTGACGCCGTAGCGCAGCATGGCGAGCCGCTCAATGCCGATACCAAAGGCGTAACCGGTGTATTTCTCGGAGTCGATACCGGCGCTTTCCAGCACGTTCGGGTGGACCATGCCGCAACCCAGGATTTCCAGCCACTTGCCCTCGCCCCAGGACACATCAACCTCGGCTGACGGCTCCGTGAACGGGAAGTAGCTTGGGCGAAACCGCAACTCTGCCTTGCGCTCGAAGAACGCTTCGACAAATTGATGCAGTACCGCTTTCAGATTGGCAAAGCTGACGTTCTCGTCGATGACCAGGCCCTCGACCTGGTGAAACATCGGCGTGTGCGTCTGGTCCGAATCGCAACGATAGACGCGCCCGGGCGCAATAATCCGAATCGGCACACCCTCCGCGACCATGGCCCTGATCTGCACCGGCGACGTATGCGTACGCAGCAAATCACCATTCGGAAAATAGAAGGTGTCGTGCATCGCACGTGCCGGATGATCGTCCGGGATATTGAGCGCGGTGAAGTTGTGAAAATCGTCCTCAATCTCGGGGCCTGAACGAACCCCAAAACCCGCGTTGCGAAAGATCGCATCGATCCGCGCCATGGCTCGCGACACAGGATGCCGGCCACCGATTGAGTTGCCGCGTCCCGGCAAGGTGACGTCGATAGCATCAGCCGCCAGCTTTTCTTCCAGCGCAGACGACTCAAGCGCGTCTTTACGGGCAGTGAGTGCCTGCTGCAGCGATTGTTTGGCTTTGTTGATGGCCTGACCGGCAGCGGGTCGCTCATCGGCAGGTAAGGCGCTGAGTGACTTCAGTCGCGAAGTCAGCTCGCCTTTCTTGCCAAGGTAGGAAACCCTGACCGCATCAAGTGCGGCCAGGTCCGTCGCTGCGTCAATCTCTGAAGCAGCGGCCTCAAGCAGCTGGCTCAGGTCCTGCATTAACTCTGTGCTAAAGCAGACTTCGCCTGCTCGGCGATGGCGCCGAAAGCCTCTGGATCATGCACAGCGATATCGGCAAGTACCTTACGGTCGATGTCGATCTCGGCAATGTTCAGTCCATTGATGAGCTTGCTGTAAGACAGTCCATGCAGACGTGCGGCCGCATTGATACGCGTAATCCACAACGCGCGGAACTGACGTTTGCGCTGGCGACGGTCGCGATACGCGTATTGACCAGCTTTAATAACCGCTTGCTTGGCTGTCTTGAACAGCTTGCTGCGAGCGCCGTAATAACCTTTGGCTTTACCAAGAACCTTCTTATGACGGGACTTGGCTTGTACACCACGTTTTACTCGTGCCATGTCTCAATCTCCTCTTAGCTGTAAGGGAGCATGCGGCGCACGCTCTTGACGTCGGATTCAGCAACCTGCTGGGTCGTACCCAACTGGCGCTTACGCTTCGACTTCTTCTTGGTAAGAATGTGATTGAGATGGGACTGCGCGCGCTTGAAGCCGCCCTTGCCCGTCCGGCGGAAGCGCTTGGCTGCGCCCCGGTTGGTTTTCATCTTAGACATTTTTCATTCCTTTTGGCCTTGCTACGAACCGCTTATTCGGCCGCTGCAGGCGGGGTAAATGACTCAAATCGAGTCGTTACTCACTTTTTTTGGTCGTGCTTAGTGCTTTTTCGGTGCTATTACCATGATCATCTGCCGTCCTTCCATCTGCGGCATTTGCTCAACAGAACCGTATTCTTCCAGGTCATCTCTGACCCTGGCCAGCAGCTGCGCACCCAGTTCCTTGTGCGCCATCTCCCGACCTCTGAATCTCAAGGTGACCTTCGTCTTGTCACCGTCCTCGAGAAACTCAGTGAGTTTCCGAAGTTTGATCTTGTAGTCGCCCTCGTCTGTACCGGGGCGAAACTTGATCTCTTTAATCTGTACCTGTTTCTGCTTGCGTTTCGCTGTCTGTGCTTTCTTGTTCTGTTCGAACAAGTACTTGCCGAAATCCATGACGCGGCATACGGGCGGATCTGCCGTCGGGGATACTTCGACGAGATCCAGTCCCTCGCCTTTTGCCAGAGTAATCCCTTCCGAGAGTGACATGACCCCTGCCTGTTCGCCGTCCGAGCCAATTACGCGGACCTCACGAGCGTCGATTTCTTCATTGCGCCTTACGCGCTTATTAACTGCGATACCCAAACCCTCCAAAAAACAATAACTTAGTCCCCAGCCAACCACGCCAAAACGCCGCAGTTACAAGCGGGAACGCGATTCTATATAGCCACCGTGCAGGAAACAAGCCGTAAAGCACGGTTTTTACAAACAAAAAACCGGGCTAAAAAGCCCGGTCTTCGGTTGTCTGGTGGGCGATCCGGGTTTCGAACCTGGGACCTCCACGATGTCAACGTGGCGCTCTACCCCTGAGCTAATCGCCCTGCTTTGCAAGAAATACTCTTAAACCTACTGCCCTCGCCGGGCTTCCCCTGAGCTAATCGCCCGACTTCAAAGACACGCCGCCGCGGACGGTTGGCTCTGCCGCCGAAAACTGTCGGGGAAAGCCGCCGCAATTGCGGGATGTCGTTTAAGCGTCGCGAACTCTACTGAACAGTTACCGGATGCGCAAGAGCCACCTACCCGGCCAGCCGGTCGCTAAGCCCCATCGCCAGCTCACGAACCCGCGCAATCTCATCGCGGAGCTTCGCCGCTTGCTCAAATTCGAGGTCCCGGGCCGCCTTGAGCATGTCTTTTTCCAGTTTTGCTGCGATCTTCATGAGCTGCTCCGGCGCCATCGTCTTATAGCCCTCAGGATCTTCAGCCGCCTTGCGTCCGACACGCTGAGCCGACGGATATGACGCCTCCATGACATCGGCAACCTTTTTGATAATGGTCGCTGGCGTAATGTTGTGCTCGGCATTGTACTGCACCTGTTTCTCGCGCCTGCGACTGGTTTCTTCAATCGCGCGCTCCATTGAGCCGGTTATCCTGTCTGCATACAGGATGGCTTTGCCGTTGATATTGCGGGCAGCGCGCCCGATGGTCTGGATAAGCGAGCGCTCAGAGCGCAGGAAACCCTCTTTATCGGCATCCAGAATCGCAACCAGCGAAACCTCGGGCATATCGAGGCCTTCGCGCAGCAGGTTGATACCCACCAGCACATCGAATGCGCCAAGGCGCAGGTCGCGAATGATCTCGGTACGTTCCACCGTGCCGATGTCCGAATGCAGGTAGCGGACCCGGATGCGATGCTCGGCGAGGTAGTCCGTAAGGTCCTCCGACATGCGCTTTGTGAGCGTCGTGATCAGCACGCGCTCGTTGACCGCAACCCGTTTCGCTATTTCCGACAGCACATCATCCACCTGGCTGCCGGCGGGCCGTATTTCGACTTCCGGGTCGACCAGGCCGGTCGGCCGGACAACCTGCTCCACGGTGTTATCCGCATGGTCCTTTTCGTAGTCACCGGGAGTCGCGGAGATATACAGTGTTTGTGGTGCCTGGGCCTCGAATTCGTCGAATCGCAGCGGCCGGTTGTCGAGCGCGGACGGCAGGCGGAAGCCATGCTCGACCAGCGTTTCCTTGCGAGAGCGATCTCCTTTGTACATGCCGCCGAGCTGCGGCACGGTAACGTGGCTTTCATCGATGATCAGCAGAGCGTGCGGCGGCACGTAATCAAACAGGCACGGGGGTGGTTCACCGGGCTCGCGGCCGGACAGGTAGCGCGAGTAATTCTCGATGCCGGAGCAGTAGCCGAGCTCCTTGATCATCTCTAAATCAAATAAGGTTCTCTGCTCAAGTCTCTGAGCTTCCAGCAGTTTTTCGTGCTTTCGGAGGTATGCGAGACGCTCTTTGAGCTCCACTTTAATGTGTTCACAGGCCTCCAGCAGGCGTTCCCGAGGAGTGACGTAGTGGGTCTTCGGGAAGATCGTGAGGCGCGGCACCCGGTTGACGACCTCGCCCGTCAGGGGGTCGAAGTAGGATAGCGCCTCGATCTCGTCGTCAAACAGCTCAATACGAACCGCGTCGCGGTCGGATTCCGCCGGGAAGATGTCGATAACATCACCGCGAACGCGGTAGGTGCCCTGCGCAAGGTCGAGCTCGTTGCGTTTGTACTGCATTTCGGCCAGGCGGCGCAGGATCGCTCGCTGGTCAATTCGCTCACCGCGCGTCAGGTGCAGAACCATGCTGAAGTAGGCCTCGGGATCGCCGAGTCCGTAAATCGCTGAGACCGTAGCGACGATAATCGCGTCAGGACGCTCTATGAGTGCCTTGGTCGCCGACAGACGCATCTGCTCAATGTGTTCATTGATCGAGGCGTCCTTTTCGATGAAGGTATCGGACGACGGCACGTACGCCTCGGGCTGGTAGTAATCGTAGTAGGAAACGAAGTACTCCACGGAATTGTGCGGGAAATACTCGCGCATCTCTCCATACAGCTGCGCGGCCAGCGTCTTGTTCGGCGCCAGGATAATGGCGGGACGCTGGGTTCGCTCGATGACGCTGGCCACGGTAAACGTCTTGCCGGATCCTGTGACGCCCAACAGCACCTGCCGCGCGAGGCCATCTCTCAATCCCTCCACGAGCCCGGCGATCGCTTCGACCTGATCGCCGGCCGGCTCGTACTTTGCCACCAGTGTCAGCCGATTACGCTCATCCGCTTTAGTGTTGGGCAGTTGTATCGTTTCATTTACCATGGTCAATCGTTTTCCGGAGACAGCCGAGTGAGTTTATCAGTTTCGAAGCGCATGGCCCGCGTGCAACCGTCGCCAACCGGTGCGGTGCTTGCGCTGGCAACCGAACTTAAGGCGGCGGGCCGCGACATTATCAGCCTCGGCGCTGGAGAGCCCGACTTCGACACGCCGCAGCACGTCAAGGATGCCGCCATCGCGGCAATCAATCGCGGCGACACCAGGTACACGCCGATAGACGGCACAGCGGCCCTGAAAGAGGCGATTCAAGCCAAGTTTGAACGAGACAACCAACTGAAGTTCGATACATCCCAGATCGTCGTGACTTCAGGCGCCAAGCAGGCGCTGTTCAACCTGTGCATGGGATTGCTTGGACCGGGCGACGAAGCCGTCATACCAGCGCCCTTCTGGGTGTCCTACCCGGACATGGTCAGGATCGCGGGTGCCGATCCCGTCATTATTGACGCTGGCATAGACCAGGACTTCCGCATCACGCCGGGGGAACTGGCGGCCGCCATAACGCCGAGGACGCGACTGTTTGTCCTCAACAGCCCGTCAAATCCAACCGGCGCAAGTTATTCAGAGGCCGAGCTGCGTGCGCTGGGAGACGTTCTCGCCGAGCACCCGCAGGTCGTTATTGCGTCTGACGATATCTACGAGCACATCTACTGGGGCGCGCAACCCTTTTGCAGTTTTGCCAGCGCGTGCCCTGACCTTGCGGATCGCACGGTGACGGTGAACGGGGTATCAAAGTCGCACGCCATGACGGGCTGGCGCATCGGCTACGCAGCAGGTCCACAGGAATTGATTTCTGTCATGAAGACGCTGCAGAGTCAAAGCACCTCCAACGCCTGCAGTATTTCGCAGGCGGCCGCCGTAGCCGCGCTGCAGGGTGATCAGACAATCGTCGCGGAGATGTGTCAGGCGTATCGGGAACGGCACGACTGGCTGGTTGCCGCGCTGAACGATATCGAGGGCTTCGAGTGTCGCGGCGGCGAAGGCACCTTTTACGCATTCCCACGTGTCAGGGGAGCACTGCAACGGACTGGGCACAGCGATGATGCGGATCTGACCCGGCATTTTCTCGAATCAGCCGACGTTGCCTGTGTGCCTGGCAGCGCATTCGGTGCGCCGGGCTACCTGCGGATGTCTTTCGCCTGTTCTCTTGAAACGCTGCAAGAGGCTGTAGAGCGCATAAAACGGGCACTTGTGGCTTGACATGTATTGGCAGCTGGACCAAAATCGCGGCCCGCATCTGTTAGGTGCGGAACAATTCCCCGATAGCTCAGTTGGTAGAGCGATTGACTGTTAATCAATTGGTCCCTGGTTCGAGTCCGGGTCGGGGAGCCAAACATTAGAAAAGCCCTCCTTGCGAGGGCTTTTTTGTTGCTGCATTCGACTGCCAAGTGCCCTAGTATCGCTCGATGCCCGAGAATCCAGCAATCAAGTGGTGGGTGCTTGCGTTCGCAAGCGTGATGATCATCGGCAACTACTATGTCTATGATTCAATTGCTCCGCTGGCGGACCAGCTCAACAGAGAGCTGGGCTATACCGACACCCAGATTGGCAGCCTCAATGCTATCTATAGCCTGCCGAACATTTTCCTCGTCTTCTTGGGTGGTTTGCTGGTCGACAAGTTCGGCGCGGGCCGGGTGTCGCTCTGGACCGCCATCATCTGCTTCCTGGGCGCGGTCCTGTGCGCCGCCTTCGGCGACTATTCCTACATGCTCACTGGCCGCTTCCTGTTCGGAATCGGAGCAGAAACGATGCTGGTGGCAATGACAGTCATCATCGGTATCCGCTTTGGTGGCCACGTCGTTGCGTTCGCCATGGCACTCAACTTAAGCCTCGGACGATTGGGCTCCTACGCCGCCGACCTGTCCCCGGTCTGGGCGACCTCGCTGTACGAACAGGGGTGGCAACCACCACTGGTGCTGGCCGCGGGACTCGCCGGCGTTAGCGTTCTTGGCGCCTTCGGATGCTGGTGGCTGGATAAGTACCGCCCCGCGCCCGTCACTGCTGCCGCCATTGAAGGCCACGCGACGGAGAAATTTCACTGGAAGGACGTCTTTAGCTTCGACCGCTCCTTCTGGTACATCACCATTCTGTGCGTGTTGTTCTACTCGGTGATTTTCCCGTTCCGCAGCACCTTCGCGATCAAGTACTTCCAACACGCACATGAACAAAGTCTCGAGGCTGCTGCGTTGCTGAACAGTCACGTGTTCCTGGCGGCCATCTTCCTGACGCCGCTGTTTGGCTGGCTCGCCGACAAGTACGGCCAGCGTGGCAAGCTCATGATGTTTGGTTCAATTCTGCTGCCGTTATCGTTTGTGGGGCTAACGATCGAAAACTGGGGGCTTTGGATAACCACAGTGCTTCTGGGTGTCAGTTTCTCGCTGATTCCGGCTGTCATGTGGCCGGCCGTGACCAAGCTGGTGCGACCCAAACAACTGGGAAGCGCCTACGGCTTCATGTTCATGATCCAGGCCATCGGCATGGCCGGCGCCAACCTGCTGGCCGGCTACCTTAACGACAGCAACGCTGCCAGCGCCGACAATCCCGCCGGCTACACGCCGATGATCATCTTCTTTGCGATCCTGGCCTCAAGCGCGATGTTCTTCGCTATTGCCCTGTGGCGTCGCGAATCAGGACCTCATGGTCATGGCCTGGAGTTGCCGCGCTAGGGAATAGTCAGCCCTGCCCGTCGACAATCGCCTTCAAGTGCGCCCTGAAGGCAGCGCCGGTGTCCTCGTGCTCAAGACCGTACGCCACGGTCGCTTTGAGATAGCCAAGCTTGCTGCCGCAATCGTAACGCGTGCCGGAAAACGGGTAGGCATACACCGGCGTTTCAGCGAGCAAATCGGCAATGCCGTCAGTCAGCTGGATTTCACCACCAGCGCCACGCTCGGTCTGTTGCAGCTTGTCGAAAATCTGCGGCGGTAACAGGTACCTGCCGACCACAGCCAGCGTGGATGGCGCATCCTCGGGCGCAGGCTTTTCAACGATAGCCTGTATTCTATTATTGTCGGCCTCGTTGACCGAAACGATGCCATAGCTCGAGGTATTTTCGCGTGGCACGGTTTCAACCGCGATGACACTGCCACCGTGTTTCTCTCTCTGCGCCGCCATCTGCGACAGGCACAGAGGATCACCGGCAATAAGGTCATCGGCCAGGTGTACAAAAAACGGCTCATCGCCGACTGCCGGTCGCGCGCAGAGCACGGCATGCCCAAGGCCCAGCGGCTCGCCCTGACGTATGTAGATGCAGGAGACGCCTTTCGGCACGATGCCACGGATCGATTCAAGCAGCTCGTGCTTGCCGGAATCGAGCAACGCCTGCTCGAGCCCCGGGTCAGTGTCAAAGTGGTCCTCGATGGCCCGTTTGGAGCTGCCCGTGACGAAAATCAGTTTGGTCGCGCCGGCATCAATAGCCTCCTCGACGGCATGCTGGATGAGAGGCTTGTCGACGATCGGCAGCATCTCCTTCGGGCTCGCTTTGGTGGCAGGGAGAAACCTCGTGCCCCTGCCCGCGACTGGAAATACGGCTGCCCTGACTGGCTGACTCACTATTCTTGCTCCACGTCTTATCCTGAAGCTGAATAGTAGCGGTTCAACGCAACAGCGTCATGACCGACGTCACGGTGCCCGACGCGATCCGCATCGCGCCGGGCACGCTGCTGCGATGCTCTACTTGTCCTGCACCTTGATATCCGCCTTGTTGATCTCCACCGTGCGCTCGCCGATGCCCTTGACCAGCGACAAATCCGACGCACTCTTGAACGGACCGTGCTTTGTGCGATATTCAACGATCGCCCTGGCCTTGGACAGGCCGATGCCTTTCAGCTCACTTGAAATAGTCTCTGCGTCGGCGGTGTTGATGTTGACGGGTCCCGCGAGAACGAGGGCCGGTGCCAGCAGCGCCACCAGCGGTAACAGGATTCTGCAAATATTCATCATAAAGCTCCTTTTCGTGATGACTGCCGCACATCGCGGCAATTGAGGAGCTTAGGCCGATGCGATGGCACCAGCACGGGGCAAATCTGCGCTGTTTAGTTGGTAATGGAGTGCTGCAATACGGTGTCGAACTGCACTCTCGAGGCCGGCCGTTGCGTTTCCCAGTCCCGACAACTGGGACACTGCCACAGCAGTCTCTGGCTGGAGAAGCCGCATTCCTGGCACTGGTATCGTGGCGTCGCCGACGCCAGCTTTGATAGCGCACTGCGAACTTTGGCAATCGCTGCGCGGCGCGATTCTTCATCCGCATCGCGCACGCTCTGCAGGTCAACGAACTCTGCCAGCGTGCGCTCATTAAGAATGTAATTCTCGACACAGGCATCAATGGTGGGGACTCCCCCTATGTCATTGGCGATGGCTGTGTAGGCAACCAACTGACTCATCTCGGGATAGTCCCGCAGCATCGCCTGCAGCGCTTTCTCGAGCTCATCGACCTTGCCTTCGCTCGCATAGATGCTGACCATCTCCGGCAGCGCTTCGGCGATGAGATAAGTGTGTTCATCGATAATGCGGTGATACAGACGCAGCGCCATCTTGTTATCACCCATGTCGCGAGCGATATGTGCTCGTGTCAGTGCGCCGCGCATCGTGCGCGGACGACCGGCCTGGGCACGTTTTACTTCTTGCCGCGCGGTCGCGTAGTCACCTTTTGCAGCAGCCGCTTCTGCCAGCTCGCAACAATAATGGGCAATCTGCAGTGCCAGGGACCTGCCACCGAGACGCTCAAGTTTGTGGGCCGCGTCGATCGCCTTGTCCCAGTCCTTTTCCTGCTCGTATATCCTGCAGAGAAACTCCAGGGCCTGGACCTGGTAGCGCGACCCCTGTGCCAGTCGCACGAACAATTTCTCAGCGCGATCCAGCAGCCCTGCGCCGTTGTAGTCTTTGGCCAGGGAAAACAGAGCCTGGTCGCGCTGTTCCGCCGCAATGTCTGGCCGCGCAATGATGTTCTGGTGCACGCGAATTGCGCGATCCACTTCACCGCGACGCCGGAACAGGCTGCCCAGCGCAAAGTGGGTTTCGATCGTCTGATCGTCAACCCGCACCATCTTCAGAAAATGCTCGAGCGCCTGATCCGTTTGCTCGTTGAGCAGAAAATTCAGGCCCTTCAGATAATCGATATTGAGCGGCGGTGCCGCATCTTCTTCATCGCGTTCGCCAAAGCGACCCAGCGCCCAACCGGCAGCCGCCAGCAGCAGGAACAGTCCTGCAAGGAGAAACGTTGACTCAGTCGGCATCAGATAATGGCAGGCTACGCAGGCTGCTGACTTCGGTCTGGCTCAGGCGCAGTGCTCGTTTGAGCTGGCGTCGTTCGTTGATCAGTTTCAGTGCGAAATAGCCCATGCACAGAACGCCGAACAGCCATCCGAGGATAAATGTTGCAGTCAGCGCAAACGGGACTGTCGTCGTTACGGTGTCAAACGCCAGGTTGACGTCGACCATACCGGTGTTAAGCGATGTGAAGACGAATACCACCGCGGCCACAGCGATGACCACAATGATGAGGGCGATGCGTTTCAGCATGCCGTAGCCTCAGCTCAGCTCTTGATCGGGAAATGGCGGCTGGCGTTGACCCGCTCGCGCAGATCTTTGCCGGGCTTGAAATGCGGCACGTACTTGCCAGACAGCGCGACCGCCTCGCCTGTCTTCGGATTGCGGCCTATCCTGGGCGGTCGAAAATGCAGCGAGAAACTGCCGAATCCACGAATCTCGATTCGTTGCCCTTTGGCAAGCGAATCGCTCATCAGGTCCAACAGGTGTTTGACTGCAAGCTCGACATCCTTCGAGGGAAGGTGTTTCTGCTTACGGGCGATTGCTTCGATGAGTTCTGATTTGGTCATTGTTCGCTTCGCCGTCCAACCTATGCTTCGTAACCCTCGGAAATTATTAGTAATATAGCCCAGACCAGGCGGTCTGGGCTACTCTTTTTACTTAATAATCTACTTTCCGCCGCTCATTTTCTCCTTGAGCAGCTCACCGAGGGTAGTTCCAGCCGGTGCAGCGCCGGAATCAGTCTTGTAGCTGCTGACCGCTTCCTGCTCCTCGTGGACTTCCTTGGCCTTGATCGAGAGCGCCACCGTGCGGTTCTTGCGATCCACATTGGTGAACTTGGCTTCGATTTCCTCGCCAACCTTGATCATGGTACGGGCATCTTCGACACGACCGCGGGCCATTTCTGACGCGCGCAGTGAGCCGATTACGCCTTCTCCGAGATCCAGCAACGCACCGCGTGCATCGACCTCGGTGACCGTGCCGGTGACGATCGAGTTCTTCGGATGATCGGCAAGCCATGCGGAGAACGGATCTTTCTCAAGCTGCTTGATACCCAGAGAAATTCGCTCGCGCTCGGAGTCGATCGCCAAAACGGCTGCCTCGATTTCCTGGCCCTTCTTGTAGTTGCGAACGGCCTCTTCGCCCGGGACTTCCCAGGAGATGTCAGACAGATGCACCAGGCCGTCGATACCACCGTCAAGACCGATGAAGATACCGAAGTCAGTGATTGACTTGATCTGGCCACCGACCTTGTCGCCACGGTTGAAGGTGACGGCAAACTCTGCCCACGGATTCGACTGGCACTGCTTGACGCCGAGTGAGATACGACGACGTTCTTCATCGATCTCAAGAACCATGACTTCAACTTCCTGGCCAACCTGCACGACACGTGCCGGGTTGACGTTCTTGTTGGTCCAGTCCATTTCGGAAACGTGCACGAGCCCTTCGACGCCATCTTCGATTTCAACGAAGCAGCCGTAGTCAGCAATGTTGGTGACCTTGCCGAACATGCGTGTCTGCGGCGGGTAACGGCGCGCGAGATCCTTCCACGGATCGTCGCCAAGCTGCTTCATGCCCAGTGATACACGCTGACGTTCGCGATCGAACTTCAGGATCTTGACGTCGATTTCCTGGCCGACGTCAACAACCTCTGAAGGGTGCTTGACGCGCTTCCAGGCCATGTCTGTGATGTGCAGCAGACCATCGATGCCGCCGAGGTCGACGAACGCACCGTAGTCCGTCAGGTTCTTGACGATACCCTTGACGCTGTTGCCTTCCTGCAGCTCTTCCAGCAGCGCCTCGCGCTCCTCGGAGTACTCGTTCTCGACAACCGCACGTCGTGACACCACGACGTTGTTGCGCTTCTGGTCCAGCTTGATGACCTTGAACTCGAGGCTCTTGCCTTCGAGATACGCCGGATCACGAACCGGACGAACGTCAACGAGCGATCCCGGCAGGAACGCGCGTACGTTGTCGATTTCAACGGTGAAGCCGCCTTTGACGCGGCCATTGATGACACCTTCTACTACGGCGCCCTCTTCGAATGCTTTTTCCAGATCGATCCAGGTACGAGCACGAATGGCTTTTTCGCGTGACAGCTTGGTCTCACCAAAGCCATCCTCGACAGCATCCAGTGCAACCTCGACTTCGTCGCCAACGGAAAGTCCGTCGTCGCCTTTGTCGTTCTTGAACTGTTCGATCGGGATTACCGCCTCAGACTTGAGGCCGGCACTGACGATTACGACATCGTCATTAATTGCGACAACGATACCGGTAATGATGGAACCGGGTTTGATTTGTTGACTCGCAAAACTCTCTTCAAATAACTCTGCAAAACTTTCAGACATGTTTAGAAACCTACGGGAATCTGACTTCCCACCCATTAAATAAAACGCCTCGTCACTTCCTGTGACCGACGGTTACAACGAAAAAAGAACCGAACATCCTGTCCGATTCCATCCATAAAATCCCAAGGCTGACGTTTAGAGTTGGGCGACCCAGTCCAGTACCGTCTGCGTGACGGCCTCGATTGATGTGCCAGTCGAGTCCAGTATCCTGGCGTCTCGAGCCGGCTTCAGCGGTGCAACCGTTCGTTCGGAATCCCGCCGGTCACGGTCCTCTATGTCCCGCGAAAGGGCGGCGAGGGTAACATCGATACCCTTGTCTTTCAACTGCTTATGGCGCCTCTGCGCCCTTTCCTCGGCACTCGCCGTGAGGAAGATTTTGAGCGCCGCGTCAGGAAATACGTGGGTACCCATATCGCGGCCATCCGCGACCAGCCCCGGCATCGCTCGAAACGCCCGCTGGCGCTCCAGCAAGGCGGCTCGCACGGCCTCAATGGCGGCTACAGCCGAGGCCCCCGCACCCGCCTCCTCGGTGCGTATTTCGCCCCCAACGCTGCTGCCCTGCAGGAGGATAATCTCATCGCCCTGCTCGTCCGTCCTGAACTCAACGTCGAGATTGCGGGCCAATTCCGCGAGTTTTGGCTCGTCGTCCAGCTCGACGCCGGCTTTTCGGGCTGCCAGGGCCACCAGCCGGTACAGGGCGCCGCTATCCAGTAACGCATAGCCAAGGCGCTCGGCTACCAGCCGCGCTATGGTGCCCTTGCCAGACCCGCTGGGACCGTCAATGGTGATGACTGGCGCCTGGTTGCGCCGTATATCGACACCAAGCGCCTGCAGACACTCGGAAAACCCGGGAAACGACGTCTCTACCGCAGCGACATTGCAAACGGTTACCGGGGCCGCAGCGATCGTACCGGCAACCGCCAGCGACATCGCGACGCGATGATCGCCAAAGCTGTCGACGCGTCCTCCGCTGAATTTGCCACCCTTTACTATGGCACCGTCATCGGTCTCCTCGACCTCAATGCCCAGGCGCTGCAGACCGTTTGCCATCGTGGCAATCCGATCGCTTTCCTTGACCCTGAGCTCTTCAAGGCCGGAAAAAACCGTGGTGCCGGTTGCCGCCGCTGCCGCAACAAACAGGACGGGGAACTCGTCAATCGCCAGTGACACCATGGCCGGATCAACCGGGCCGCCCTGCAATCGGGATGCGCGTGCGCGAATATCCGCCACGGGCTCGTTGCCCTGCAGTTGCGGGTTCTCAAGGCTGATGTCGGCGCCCATGGACTGCAGGATGTCGATGATGCCGGTGCGGGTCGGGTTGACGCCGACATTCTTTATCAGGACGTTGGCATTTTTCGACAACACTGCTGCGAGTATGACGAATGAAGCCGAGGACAGATCCGCCGGCACTTCGATATCGCAGCCAGTTAATGCCTGGCCGCCCGCCATGGAAATGCAATTGCCACGCGTCTGCACATCGGCACCCATGGTTCGCAACATGCGCTCCGTGTGATCCCGCGTTACGGCGGGCTCCGTGACCGAGGTTGTGCCCTCGGCATACATGGCCGCCATCAGAATTGCCGATTTCACCTGCGCGCTGGCAACTGGCAGCGTGTAGTCGATCGCCTTCAGGTCGCCCGTGCCCTGCACTGTCAACGGCGGCTTGCCGTCAGTGTCGACGATTCGAGCCCCGAGCATTGTCAGCGGCTTGACGATGCGCCCCATGGGCCGCGAACGCAGCGACGCATCACCGGTCAACGTTGCCGCAAAAGACTGCCCACTGAGCAGACCTGCGATAAGCCGGATTGCGGTACCCGAGTTACCCAGGTCCAGGTCGCTTTGTGGCGCTTGCAGTCCGTTCCTTCCGACGCCATCAACAACGAACTCTGTGTCAGAAATCTGCTCGATGTTGACCCCCATTGCGCGCATCGCTGCAAGCGTCGCAAGGCAGTCTTCACCCGCAAGGAATCCCGTGATTCGAGTTTGGCCGGTTGCGATGCTGCCAAGCATCAGGGCGCGATGCGAGACGGATTTGTCGCCCGGTACGGTGACTTTCGCGTCGCTGACGACGGATGGGTAAACAGTAAACTGCATGTGCCGCAGGAAACTCAGCCGATTGCCTTGGGGTATGCGCCCAGGACCCGGAAAAGCGAACTGCTGCTTTCGAGCTCGGCCAGCGCATCAGCGACAGGCGATTCTGCCGCATGCCCTTCCAGGTCGATGAAGAAAACGTAATCCCAGTTGCGACGCCGCGACGGTCGGGATTCGATTCGCGTCATGCTGATACCGTGCTCAGCAAGCGGCTTGAGCAGATCGTGCAATACGCCAGCGCCCTCCGCGGTATCGCTCGTGGATACGAGAATCGTTGTCTTGTCCTTGCCACTGGCCGCCAGCAGTTTACGCCCGACGACGAGAAAGCGAGTGGCGTTGTCGGCGCGGTCTTCGATGTTGTTGACCAGCACCTTGAGGTCGTAGACATCAGCAGCCACCTCCGGGCCGATCGCGGCCGTGCCGCTCTCGTCACGCGCGCGACGGGCACCGGCAGCATTACTGGACATGCCAATCAACTCGACGTGCGGCAGATACTCGCGCAGCCAGCCACGGCACTGCGCCAGTGATTGCTCGTGCGCACACACACGCTCGACGTTATCGAGCCCGGTCATGCTGCCCATGAGGTGCTGCTCAATACGCAACTCGATTTCGCCGCCGATCTTGAGCGGCGACGTCAGGAACATGTCCAGCGTGTTGTTGACCGAGCCTTCGGTGGAGTTCTCGATAGGCACAACGCCAAAATCTGCCGCGCCGCTTTCGACCTCCTGAAACACTTCGTCAATGGAGTGAAACGGAATTGCCCGAACAGAATGGCCAAAATGTTTGAACACGGCCGTCTGCGTAAACGTGCCTTCGGGGCCAAGAAAGCCGATTTTGAGCGGTTCCTGCTGTGCCAGGCAAGCCGACATGATCTCGCGGAACAGCCGCAGCATCTCTTCGTCACGCATCGGCCCTTCGTTGCGCTGTATGACGCTGCGCAAGACCTCGGCTTCACGTTCCGGGCGATAATATTCAACCGCAGATTTCAGGTCGCCTTTGGACTTGCCGACCGACTGCGCAAGCGTCGCGCGCTCGTTGATCAGCGCCTGAATGCGCCTGTCTACATCGTCAATGTTCTGCCGGATCTTGCCAAGATCCAGAGGCTGCTTGCTGTCGTCGTCCGCCATATGCGAATCAGGTTACAGGCTTGCCGAGATTTCGCAACGCCAGTACGCCGTCGATAGCGCGCAGAGACTCTTCGATTTCAGGCGTTACCTCGCCGTTGACGTCCACTATTGTATAGGCCAGTTCACCAATGGACTTGTTGAGCAGATCTTCGATGTTAAGGCCGGCGGCAGCCAGTGCCGTTGAGATCTGTCCGACCATGTTCGGTACGTTCGCATTCGCAACCGTGATGCGCCAGGCATCCATGCGCGGCAATCGGCAGTCTGGAAAGTTGACCGAATAGCGGATATTGCCGTTTTCGAGATAGTCCTTGACGTTCTCGGCCACCATCACGGCGCAGTTTTCCTCTGCCTCTGCTGTGGACGCGCCCAGGTGCGGCAATGCCACGACCTTCGGATGAGCAATGAGCTCAGGCGTCGGGAAGTCAGTCACGTAGTGCGCGAGCTTGCCGCTGTCGAGTGCCTGCAGTGCAGCGCTATCGTCGATAACGCCGCCGCGCGCAAAATTGAGCAACGTAGCGCCATCGTTCATCAGCGAAATTCGATCCGCGTTGACGATATTGCGAGTGGCGTCGATGAGCGGCACGTGTATCGTTAACGCATCGGTGCCCTGAAACAACTGGTCGAGCGTCTCGGCGTGCCTAACGCCCGCCGACAGACGCCAGGCAGAGCGCACCGTGATTGCCGGATCGAAGCCCTGTACGTTCATGCCGAGATCGAGTGCCGCATTCGCAACCTCGACACCAATCGCACCGAGGCCGATGACGCCCAGTGTTCTGCCAGGTAGCTCAGAGCCAACGAACTGTTTCTTGCCAGCTTCGACCGCTTTGTTTAGCGCATCGCCCGTCTCATTCAGGTCTTTGACATATTCACGCGCATCACAGATGTTGCGCGCTGCAACCAGTAGCCCCGCAACAACCAGTTCTTTTACTGCGTTGGCATTGGCACCCGGCGCATTGAAGACCGGCACACCGCGACGCGCCAGCGCATCGACGGGAATATTATTCGTACCAGCCCCGGCGCGCCCTACAGCAGCTACCGTTTCAGGGATGTCCATGTCGTGCATCTTGTAAGAGCGCAACAGGATCGCGTCGGGATGCGCAATTTCCGACGCCACTTCGTATCGAGCACGCGGGAGGTGACGGAGTCCTTCGACCGCAATATTGTTTAACGTCTGTACCTTGTACATATCAGTCTCTTTTAGCCGTTGGCTTTTTCAAAGTCAGTCATAAATTCAATTAAAGCATCCACCGCCGCTTCCGGCACCGCGTTGTATATCGATGCACGCATGCCGCCCACCGAGCGATGACCTTTGAGGTTGGTGAGTCCTGCCGCCGCCGACTCCTGCAGGAATTTCGCGTCGAGCGCAGCATCCGCGAGGATGAACGGAACGTTCATCAAGGAGCGATTCTCAACTGCGACAGGGTTGCTGTAGAAATCCGATGCGTCGATTGCAGCGTAGAGCTTGCTGGATTTACGCGAGTTGGTTGCAGCGATCGCCTCGAGACCGCCCTGGTCGAGCAGGTACTGGAACACGAGGTCAGCCACGTACCAGGCGAATGTCGGTGGCGTATTCGACATGGAGTCCGAATCGGCATACGACTTCCACGTCATCAAATGCGGCAGATTCTCGCGCGCAGGCTGCAACAGGTCGTTCCTGACAATCGCGAGCGTGATACCGGCAGGACCAATGTTCTTCTGTGCGCCAGCGTAAATAACGCCATAGTCGCTGACGTCTATTTGCCGCGACAGGATGTCACTGGACATGTCGGCAACGATCGGCGTATCGCCACCCGGCGTGGCATGAAATTCGACGCCGGCGATGGTCTCGTTCGATGTGATATGCAGGTACTTCGCGTCTGCACTTCGCTGCCAGCTGGATTCCGCCGGTATATAGGTGAAATTCTTGTCCGAGGCATCGGCAGCGATGTTCACATTGCAGAATTTCTTCGCCTCGCCGGCCGCTTTCTTGCCCCAGCTGCCCGTTACCACGTAATCCACCGTGTCTGCGGGTCCCGCGAGGTTCATTGGCGCCATCGACATTTGCAGGGTTGCGCCGCCCTGGCACCACAACACGGCATAGTCAGACGGAATCGAGAGCAGCTGGCGCAGATTCGACTCGGAGTTGGCCGCCAGCGCGACAAATTCCTTGCTGCGATGACTGACTTCCATGACCGACATGCCGGTGTTCATCCAGTCGGGGATGTCGTTCCTGATAGTTTCGAGCACGGCGAGGGGCAGCGCAGCAGGGCCAGCACTGAAATTGAATACGCGAGACATTGCGTTGGGGTCCTTGAGAGTGGGATTCGACGTATTGTCACGCAGTCAGGACGCGATTGCGATAGTTACATTTGCATATATCGCGGGCTGCTTATTCCTCGTCTTCGATCGCCTCGATGCGCGCCAAACCAACCAGACGCTGACCGGATTCCAGGCGAATAAGTCGCACGCCCTGCGTATTCCTGCCAACAACTGAAATATCGTCAACGGCAGTTCGCACCAGCGTTCCATTCGAACTGATCAGCATGATTTCATCGTCGTCCGCGACCTGCAGCGCACCCACCGTGCGGCCATTGCGTTCCGTCGTCTGGATCGCTATGACGCCCTGACCACCACGGCCCTGCACAGAGAACTCGCCAACGTCAGTGCGCTTGCCATAGCCATTCTCGGTCGCTGTGAGGATCAATCCTTCGCCAACGATCGTCAATGCGATCACTTCGTGATCTTGCGGCAGCTTAATGCCGCGCACGCCAGCCGCACCGCGACCCATGGGCCGGACGTCCGACTCTCGGAAACGAATGGCCTTGCCGGTGCTTGCGACCAGCAGAATTTCCGACTCGCCGTCTGTGATTGCGACATCAACGAGCTTGTCGTCATTGCGCAGGTCAATCGCGATAATGCCGCTGGTTCGAGGCCGCGAGAATTGCGTTAGTGGTGTTTTCTTTACCGTGCCGCCAGACGTGCACATGAAGACGTACGCGTTCTCCGCATACTCCTTGATCGGCAGTACGGCGTTGATACGTTCATCCGCTTCCAGCGGCAACAGGTTTACGATTGGCTTGCCACGCGAGCCTCTGCTTGCCTGCGGAACCTGGTAGACCTTGAGCCAGTACAGCTTGCCGCGACTTGAGAAGCACAGCATCGTGTCATGCGTGTTCGCTACGAACAGGTTATCGATGAAGTCTTCGTCCTTCATCTTGGTTGCCGAGCGACCGCGACCGCCGCGTTTCTGCGCCTGGTAATCACCGATCGGCTGCGCTTTGGCGTAGCCGCCGTGCGACAGGGTGACAACGACGTCTTCCTGCGGAATGAGGTCTTCTACACTGAGGTCCGAGTGGTCCTGGACGATCTCTGTGCGGCGCTCGTCGCCGAAATTGTCACGCAACTCGCCGAGCTCGTCGCGAATCACCTGGAGAAGCTTTTCCGGATCAGCAAGAATCTCAGAGAATTCTTTAATTTTGAGCAATATCTCTTTGTATTCATTGAGGATCTTATCCTGCTCAAGTCCGGTCAGACGGTGCAGGCGCAGATCGAGAATTGCCTGAGCCTGGATCTCCGACAGGTGGTACTTGCCGTCAATGAGACCAACGCCATCGAGCATTTCATCCGGCCGCGTATCAGTCGCGCCAGCCCGATCCAGCATGTCCGTGACCGCACCCGGCGACCATGGGTTGGCAACGAGTCGCTGCTTGGCTTCTGCTGGTGTCGGTGACGCCTTGATCAGCGCGATGACCTCGTCAATGTTAGCGAGTGCTACGGCCTGGCCTTCCAGTACGTGGGCACGATCGCGTGCCTTGCGCAGGTCAAAGATTGTGCGACGGGTAACGACTTCACGTCGGTGCGAAATGAATGCCTCAAGCACCTGCTTGAGATTCATCAACTGCGGCTGGCCGTTGTGCAGCGCCACCATGTTGATGCCGAAGACGCTTTGCATCGGCGTCTGCTTGTAGAGGTTGTTCAGAATGACGTCAGCGACCTCACCCTTCTTCAACTCGATGACAATGCGCATGCCGTCCTTGTCAGACTCATCGCGCAGCTCGCGGATGCCTTCGATGCGCTTGTCACGGACCAGATCGGCAATCTTCTCGATCAGGCGGGCTTTGTTCACCTGGAAAGGCAGCTCGGTGACGATAATCGCTTCTCGTGATCCTTTTGCCACATCCTCAACGTGGGTGCGACCACGCACGTGCACGCGCCCTCGCCCGGTGCGGTACGCCGAGTAGATACCGGCTGCGCCGTTGATAATGCCGGCGGTTGGGAAATCGGGCCCAGGAATGTATTCCATGAGCCCTGGCAGGTCGATGGTCGGCTCGTCAATCAGCGCCAGGCAAGCGTTTATCACCTCGGTCAGGTTGTGTGGCGGGATGTTCGTAGCCATGCCAACTGCGATGCCGGAGGAGCCGTTCACCAGCAGGTTCGGAACCCGGGTCGGCATGACCGATGGCTCGCTCTCAGAGCCATCGTAGTTCTCTACAAAATCGACGGTTTCCTTTTCGATGTCTGCGAGCAGCTCATGCGCGATTTTCGACATGCGCACTTCGGTGTATCGCATTGCTGCCGGCGAATCGCCATCGACGGAGCCAAAGTTGCCCTGGCCGTCGACCAGCATGTAGCGCAACGAGAACGGCTGCGCCATGCGGACGATGGTGTCGTAAACCGCCGAGTCACCGTGCGGATGGTATTTACCGATGACATCACCCACAACACGTGCCGATTTCTTGTACGCCTTGTTGTGGTCATTGCCCAGCTCGCGCATGGCATGCAGTACGCGCCGATGGACGGGTTTCAGGCCATCGCGAACGTCCGGCAAGGCTCGTCCAACGATGACGCTCATGGCGTAATCCAGGTAGGACTGCTGCATCTCCTCTTCGAGGCTTATGGACAGCAGTTCCTGTGCAACTTCACTCATGGTTGTCGTTTCTCAGCTCAAAATCCCAGCGCGATCCCGTTGCTGGAGCGGAATCCGTACTGGAAAAATATGTGGGTTGTTTCCGGAAAAATCTGGTGACAAATAATACCACAATGGAGGCGGTTTCAGCAGCGCAAAGCACCTGTATACTGCCAGCCCATGCAACATTGTGATGCCCTGATAGCGCCCCGCTGGTGCGCCCCCGTAGCGCCGTCTGGCGCGGTTCTCGAGGATCATGCCGTGGCGGTCACGTCCGGCAGAATCCTGGAGCTGCTGCCGCTCGAACAGGCGCAGCAGAAATACCAGCCGAGCGTCCTCGTAGAGCGCCCGCAGCATCTGCTGATTCCGGGGCTGGTGAACGCCCATACCCATGCTGCGATGACGCTGTTTCGCGGTATGTCAGACGACCTGCCGCTCAAAGCATGGCTGGAAGACGCCATCTGGCCGGCTGAGAAGCGCTGGGTTAGCGCCGAGCTGGTCCGGGATGGCACCCAGCTGGCCATCGCCGAGATGCTGAAATCCGGCACAACCTGTTTTAGCGACCAGTACTGGTTTCCCGAGATCGTTGCGGAAACGGCCATTGATATGCACATGCGGGCGCTGGTCGGAACGCCGGTCCTGGATATGCCAACCGCCTGGGCGGCCAGTGCGGCCGAGTATCTTCGCAAGGGTAGCGACCTGGTTCATGACCCGTACGCGGGCCACCCGCTCATCAAGACCTGTTTCGTGCCGCACTCAACCTACGTGCTCAGCGATGCGTCGTTTGTTGAGCTGCGCGTCGTCGCTGATCAACTCGACCTGCCGGTGCAGATTCACCTGCACGAGACCGTAGCCGAAGTCGAGCAGTCGCTTGCGCAATATGGCAAGCGGCCACTGCAGCGGCTGACCGACCTCGGCCTGGCGAATTCATCGCTGCTGGCTGTACACGCCGTGCATATGACCGAGGACGAAACCCGGCAGATGGCCGCCATTGGCATCTGCGTCGCACACTGCCCGACCTCCAATCTGAAACTGGCGAGCGGATTCGCTCCGATACAGGCGTATCTGGATGCCGGCATTACCGTCGGCCTGGGTACCGACAGCGCAGCCAGCAATAACAAACTGGATATGCTCGCGGAGATGCGCATGGCGGCACTGCTGGCCAAGGGCGTTGCCGGCGATGCAGCCGCCCTGTCCGCGGCCGAGGCGCTGCATATGGCAACACTCGGCAGTGCGGCAGCGATCGGCATGGCCGAACAGATCGGTTCTATCGAACCGGGTAAGTGGGCCGATCTCGTCTGCGTCGACATGCAACGAAGCAATAGCCAGCCGGTCTACGACCCTGTATCGCAGCTTGTGTACACGGCCAACGCCGAGCAGGTGAGCGACGTATGGGTCGGCGGGCGACAGCAGCTGGAGGGCGGCCGACTGCTCAGCATCAAAGAAGACGACATTTTCAAACGAAGTAACGAGTGGCGCGAGAGAATCGCAAGAGACAGGACATGACATCAGTCAGAGACAATATTGACCCGGCCGAGGTGGCCAAATTCGACGCACTGGCTTCGCGCTGGTGGGATACCGAGGGCGAGTTTCGACCTCTGCATCAGATCAACCCATTGCGGCTCGACTGGATAAAGCAGCAAGTGTCAGTTGATGGTGAGCGCATCATCGATGTCGGCTGCGGCGGCGGCATTCTGGCTGAGGCACTGGCGTTTAGCGGCGCCGATGTCATGGGCATCGATATGGCCGAAGCACCGTTGGCGGTCGCAAGGCTGCATCAGCACGAGTCCGCAGCCGAGGTGGAGTATCGACAGGCGACCGCAGAGGAAATTGCCGCAGAAAAGCCGGGGCAGTTCGACGTCGTCACCTGCCTTGAGATGCTGGAGCATGTGCCAGATCCGGCAGCGGTCGTGCAGTCCTGCGCCGAAATGCTGCGCCCCGGCGGCAATGTCTTCTTCTCAACCATCAACCGCAATCCGAAGTCGTTTGCGATGGCGATTGTAGGCGCTGAGTATGTCCTGCGCTTGCTGCCCAAAGGCACGCACGAATACGACAAGTTTATAAAGCCCTCGGAGCTGGAAGAATGGGCCCGACACGCCGGCCTGGTGATGAAGTCCAGCATCGGCATGCACTACAACCCGCTGACCAAGGTGTACTGGCTCGGCTCCAATCTTGACGTCAACTACCTGATGCACTTCGAGCGCCCCGCCAGCCAATGAGCAAGGACGAGAAACTGCAATGGGGAGCGAATCGAATCGGCAACGATGCCGCTGAACTGACGCAAATCGTACTGAAAGCGGTTAACCTTGGGTCCTGATGATCTCACTGACAGTTGACCCGGTTTTCCTGAGAGTCGCCCTGCCCGCGGCCGGCATTGGCCTGGCGACCGGCGCCTTCATTATTTGGGCGGTCATGCGCGGCAGGCGCCGTGCGCTCGAGACCGAAGTCGCAGATCTGCAGACGCGGATCAAGAACCAGGACGCCGTTGCGCTGGAGCGCGATTCTGCGTTCGAAATGGCCACCGCGCGGCTGGCAAAAGAATTTTCGGAAATGTCACAGCAGTCGCTGCACTCCAACAGCGAGACCTTCCTGCGTCTTGCTGAGCAAAATCTCGGCGCCCACCAGGAAAAGGCCAAGCGCGAACTCAGCGAGCGCGAAAAGGCGGTTGAAGAACTCGTCAAACCGATCCGCGAGTCCTTGCAGGCGTCGCAAAAGCAGATCACCGAGCTCGAGAATGCGCGTAGCGAAGCCTATGGCGGCATCAAGGCACAGCTCGAGGCGATGCAGATCAACCAAAAGACGCTGCAACAGGAAACCAAGAACCTCGTGAATGCCCTGCGGCGCCCGGAAGTGCGCGGCCGCTGGGGCGAAATTACGCTGCGCAGGCTGGTTGAACTCGCCGGGATGGTTGAACACTGCGATTTCTCCGAACAGGTACACACGAGCGGCGAGGAGCAAAATATTCGGCCTGACATGGTGGTGCGGATGCCGGATCAACGGCAATTGGTGGTCGATGTCAAAACGCCGCTGGACGCGTATCTCGAGGCTGTCGAGGCACAAGACGATGCGCAGAAGAAACTCGGCCTTGAACGGCATGCGAAGAATGTGCGCGCTCACATTCGGATGCTGGCGTCGAAGGCGTACTGGAGCCAGTTTGAAGAAAGCCCCGAGTTCGTCATCCTGTTTATTCCGGGCGACCAGTTCCTCAGCGCCGCACTCAACGAGGAACCCGACCTGATCGAGTTTGCGCTGTCGCAACAGATCATTCTGGCGACGCCCACCAGCTTTGTCGCACTACTCAAAGCGGTGGCCTACGGCTGGCGTCAACTGTCGCTGGCCGAGAACGCACGCGAGATTCGCACCCTTGCAGAAGACCTGCATACGCGTATCAGCACGTTTGTCGGGCATATGAACCGGGTTGGGCGGCAACTGGCGAGCAGCGTTGAAAACTACAACAAGGCCGTGGGCTCGCTTGAGCGCAGCGTTCTGCCAGGCGCCAGGAAGTTCGTCGAACTCGGCGTCCACGAAAAGAAAGAGATCGAAAAGCTGGATACGATCGATCCCATACCGCGAACGATGATAGAAAGCGACTGAACCCCATGGACCATCGAAAGTACGACTACGCGGGCGACCTGCTGCGCGATCGCATTATTCTGATAACCGGCGCCAGCGATGGCATTGGCCGCGCACTTGCGTTGCATGCCGCACGGCACGGCGCACAGGTCATTCTGCATGGGCGCAAAGCCTCCAGGCTGGAAAAGGTCTATGACGAGATCATCGAGATTGACGGTGTCGCGCGCCCCTCCATTGCCGTGATGGACCTCGCGACGGCAGACAGCAATGCCTATACAACCCTGGCGGCCAGCATCGAAGAAGAATTCGGGCGCCTTGATGGCCTGGTGCATAACGCCGGCATTCTCGGCGAGCTGTTTCCGATCGAGCAGTACGATATCGAGTTGTGGCAAAAGGTCATGCACGTCAACCTGACGGCGGCTTTTGCGCTGACCCAGGTTTGCCTGCCATTGCTGCAGCAGGCTGAGGACCCATCGATCATATTCACAAGTAGTGGCGTGGCCCGCAAAGGGCGGGCTTTCTGGGGAGCTTACAGCGCCTCGAAATTCGCGACTGAGGGTTTGTCCCAGGTACTGGCCGACGAACATCGGCACGGCAAACTCAGGGTTAATTGCATCAACCCTGGCGGGACACGCACCAAGATGCGCCTTGCCGCATTTCCGGGTGAAGATCGTGACAAGCTGAAGCGCCCGGAAGACATTCTGGCGACGTACATGTATCTGCTCGGGCCAGACAGCAAAGGTGTCACCGGGCAAAGCCTGGATGCACAATAAGAAGTGACTTTACCTTCTGTTCTTAAACCTTTGTTTTCTTTAGCTTTATCGTACGGACTTGGCGCATGCTGCTGAGGTGCGGGCAGCCCGGCGGCTTGGTAGAGCGCATCCACCTGGCGCGGGTTTAACGGCGCTGTGCGGCCCCGGCCGAGGTTTCTCGGCAGTTTCATGGGCCCATAGGCCGTTCGTATCAGGCGGCTGACCTCAAACCCGAGTGCCGCCCAGAGTCGTTTGACCTCCCGGTTCCGGCCTTCCTTGAGGGTCACATTGAACCAGCGATTGGCGCCCTCGCCGCCTGCCGGCTCAATCGAGTCGAAATTCGCCGGCCCGTCATCCAGTTGCACGCCCTCCCTGAGCTGATCGAGAGCTGCATCGTCGGGCGCGCCGTGGACCCGCACCGAGTACGCACGCACGATCTCGCTGGATGGATGCATCAATTTGTTGGCCAACTCGCCGTCTGTCGTGAATAGCAGGAGACCGCTGGTGGTCATATCCAGGCGCCCAACTGCCACCCAACGGGCGTCCTTAATCTTTGGCAGCGAGTCGAATACGACTTTGCGGCCTTCCGGATCTTTGCGACTGGTGAGTTCGTCCGAGGGCTTGTGATAGGCGATATGGCGATGCAGCTGGGTGGCTTTGGCAAGGCGCAACGGCCGGCCGTCAAGTGTTATCCGCTCGGTGCCCTCAATCTGGTCACCAAGCTCTGCGGCCTTGCCATCGATGCTTAGGCGGCCTTCCCGGATCCACCCCTCGATTTCGCGTCGAGAGCCGTGACCAGAGGCGGCAAGCAGCTTCTGAACGCGCTCAGCCACGTCCTGCTGTCGCGTCGTCTTCTTCGTCTTCTTCGTCGTCAATCATCTCGAGGGAAGCAACTCCGGTTGATTCCACGGGGTCGGGCCACTCAGAAACAACCAGCTCTTCCTCTTCTTCCTGTGTCAGCGGCTCAAGATTGGGCAACTCGACGGATGCATCGAAGGCATCTTCGGCGTCTGACGCGTCTGCGGCAGCTGCGGCATCTTCCTCCGAATCTTCGCCAGAATCGTCATCGTTGCTGCCCGCTTCTGTTTCCGGGTAGAGAACGGGAACCTCGAACCCATCGGCGCCGCCAGGCGTCACTTCAGAGGTCTCCTCGACATCGGGCAGGTTCAACTGCACCCGCAGGCTTTCCCAGTCGGACAGGTCTGCCAGCGGTGGCAGGTCGTCGAGCTTCTTCAGGCCAAAGTAGTCGAGAAATATCTTGGTCGTGCCGAACATCTCGGGGCGACCCGGAACATCACGATGGCCAACAACGCGAACCCAGTCGCGCTCCATCAGGGTGCGGACGATATTGGAGCTCACGGAAACACCGCGGACCTCCTCGATCTCGCCACGCGTAATCGGCTGCCGGTAGGCGATCAATGCAAGCGTCTCGAACAGGGCCCGCGAATAGCGCGGCGAACGCTCCTCCCAGAGCTTCTGCAGCCGATCAACCATCGCTTCCCTGATCTGCATGCGAAAGCCCGAGGCAACCTCGCTGATAACAATGCCACGCTCTTCGTATTCTTCATTCAGGTCAGCAATTGCAGCGCGAAGCTCGGCCTTCTCGACAGCGGACCTGCCATCGAACAGGTCACTAAGCTGGTCGATACTTAGCGGCCGGCCTGCAGCGAGCAGAGCTGCCTCTATGAAGTACTTGATCTCTTTTTGTTCCATCTAACCTGCGTTCTCTGATTCATCGACGAGCCGCACCGTACTGGCCGCTCGTACATGTAGTGGTGCGAATTCGTCGGACTGCACGACTTCGACGAGCGACTCTTTCAATAACTCCAGAATCGCAATAAAGGTGACTGCGACGCCCATGCGTCCCTCTTCGGCATCAAACAACGAGCTGAAGTCGGTGAAATTGCTGCTCTTGATACGAGAAAGAATCTCCGACATACGTTGCCTGACTGACAACGGTTCACGCTGCAGATGCAGGTTCGAAAACATCTCGGCGCGCTTCAGCACATCGTGAAATGCCAGCAATAATTCCTTCAGCGTGACATCGGGTAGCTTGGCGACGACCTTGCGCTCGGTCGCCTCTGCTTCTGCAATAAAGATGTCGCGCTCCATTCTCGGCAGGTCGCTGATGTCCTGAGCGGCCTTCTTGAATCGCTCGTACTCCTGCAGCCGCCGGACCAGCTCGGCGCGTGGATCATCCTCTTCTTCTTCTTCGGCCTGTGGCCTTGGCAACAGCATGCGAGACTTGATCTCAGCGAGCATCGCGGCCATCACAAGGTACTCACCGGCCAGTTCGAGCTGTAACTCCGTCATCAGCTCGATGTACTGCACGTACTGTTTGGTGACTTCGGCGATCGGGATATCGAGGA
Source organism: uncultured Gammaproteobacteria bacterium (assembly GCA_963698425.1). Classification (GTDB taxonomy): domain Bacteria; phylum Pseudomonadota; class Gammaproteobacteria; order Steroidobacterales; family Woeseiaceae; genus UBA1847. The sequence continues at coordinate 113,462 of CAVOQR010000002.1, forward strand.
TATCGATGTTCTGGCGCCGAATCAGGTACAGGAGCAGATCCAGCGGGCCCTCGAAGGCCTCCAGGAACACCTGCAGCGCGTACGGCGGGATATACAGGTCCTGCGGCAGCTGCGTAACCGGCTCGCCATCAACCACGGCAAACGGCATTTCGCCCTGCGCGGGCGACTGTTTTTCGTCTTGCGGCGGCTTTGGCGCGTCGTCAGGGTTGAGGACTGTTAGCTCTGGCTTCATCGGGTTTCCAAGCGGTTTGAGCGCATTCTAGCGTACTTCAACGCTGATTCCGTCAAGTAATCGCACTGACATCGCCGCGACCAACGCGCAGGATCTCGACGCGGCCTTCTGACATGTCGATCACGCTGGTTGGCTCGATTCCGACTGGCCCGGCGTCGACGATTGCCTCAATCTGGTGCCCTATGCGCTCCTGAATCTCGTGCGGATCCGTCATCGGCATGTCATCCCCCGGCAGGCTCAGTGTAGAGCTCATGATCGGCTCACCCAGCGCCTCGAGAATCGCCTGTGCAACCGCATGGTCAGGTACGCGCAGGCCGATCGTACGACGCTTGGGATTCTGCAGGCGCTTTGGCACTTCACGCGTTGCAGCCAATATGAAGGTATACGGGCCCGGCGTCATACCCTTGATCATGCGATACGCCCAGTTGTCGACCCTGGCATACAGGCTGATCTCGGACAGGTCTTTCACAACCAGCGTGAAGTTGTGCTTCTTGTCGGTCTTGCGGATGCGATGAATCCGGTCGATCGCGCGCTTGTCACCGATGTGGCAGCCGAATGCGTAGCTGGAATCGGTCGGATACGCGATCAGCCCACCATCGCGGATAATATCCACAATAGTACGAATTCTCCGCGGCTGCGGATCGGTCGGATGCAATTCGATGAGTTTTGCCACGCGCGGATTGTATTGGAGAGTGGCTGTGCGGTATAGGCCCGATTGAGATATCATCGCCGGCCACAAAACACTTGAGTCGGGCCTCATGCAGCTATTTGTCGACTACCTGCCAGTAGTAGCCTTTTTTGGCGCCTACTTTTACGAGCGCGATTTCTACTTTGCGACGCTTGTCATCATGATCGTCATGCCCATCGTGCTGCTGCTGCAGTGGGCTTTGACGAAGAAATTTAACAAGATCTATGTTGCTTCCACTGTGCTCGTACTCGTGTTCGGTACAGCCACCTTGCTACTCAGGAATCCGCTGTTTCTGATCTGGAAGCCAACGGTCCTCAACTGGGCCATCGGCATCGCTTTTCTTGGCAGCCAGTTTATCGGAGAGAAGACTTTCGTTGAGCGCATGATGGGTGAAGCGGCCAAGCTCGAGAAACCTCAGTGGCACAAGCTGAACCTCATGTGGGTTGCGTTCTTTCTGGTCGTCGGCGCGGTGAACCTCTACGTGGGCTACAACTACAGCGAGGAGATCTGGGTCGAGTTCAAGCTGTTTGGCATGTTGGGCCTGACGCTCGTTTTTGTGATTGTGCAGACGATCTGGCTGACGCTGGTCATGAACAAGAGCGAGGCAGAATAGTCCCGTGTGGTACGCAATTATTAGCGAAGATGTTATGGACTCGTTGCCAAAGCGCATCCAGGCGCGCCCGGCACACCTCGAGCGGATGCAGCAGTTACTGGATGAAGGCCGTGTGCTGATTGCCGGGCCGCACCCGGCGATTGATTCTGAAGATCCCGGCCCGGCCGGATTCACAGGGAGCCTGGTGATAGTGGACTTCCCGTCGCTACAGGAGGCCGAGGCCTGGGCGAACGACGACCCGTATGTCGCCGCAGGCGTCTATAGCAAAGTAACTGTGAAGCCCTTCAAGCTGGTGCTGCCATGACTTCAGAGCGTGTAGGTCTGATCGAACGTCGGCTTGTTGAGGCGTTTGCGCCTGACAAAATTCTGGTCAAGGACCAAAGCCACCTCCACGCAGGCCATGCGGGCGCTGAAGGCGGTATGGGGCACTTTGAGGTACAAATCGTCGCGTCGGCGTTTGAAGGGCTATCCCGGGTGCAGCGACATCGTAAGGTATACGAAGCAATGGGCACCCTGATGCAGACGGACATCCATGCGCTCAGCGTCAAGGCTTTTGCACCGAACGAACGTTAGGCGCTTCGGTCGAAGCGGCTAATAGTTTATTATTCCGAGCGACCAATCCACCAAGGACCAAAAATGAAACCTTTTTCCAAACGCAGCCGCGTGCTTGCGCGACTGAGTGCCACTACGTTCACCCTCATTGCGATTGCATTTTCGCCCCTGGTAGCTGCTGAGACCGTTCGCACCGTTAATGGTGTCGATATCGATAGCACGCTGCTCGATTTCTATATTGAGACGCGATACAGCAAACCTTCAGCAAGCGCGACGGCAGATGAGCGTAACAACGCGTTGTCTGAGTTGGTGGATATCTACTTGCTGACGACGCAACCGCGGGCGGTTGAACTCGCCAGCCAGACGGATATCAAGTCACAGCTGGAACTGCAGCGCCGCGGCTTGCTGGCGCAAATGACTGCATCGGACTACATGACCAAGCAGGTACCCAGCGAGGAAGAAATCCTTAAGGAATACGAGCAACAAATTAAGCTCACGTCCAACCTGCAGTACAAAGCACGGCATATTCTTGTGGAAACGCAAGGTGCGGCCCAAGGCATCATCACCGAGCTTGATGGCGGAGCGGATTTTGCGAAGCTAGCAGCTGAGCGCTCTACTGGCCCGTCAGGACCAAACGGCGGCGATCTGGGCTGGTTTTCGCCCGATCAGATGGTCAAGCCGTTTTCTGATGCTGTGATCGCGTTGCAAGATGGTGCTTACACCAAGGCCCCTGTGCAGACTCAGTTTGGCTGGCACGTCATTCTCAGAGAAGAATCTCGGGCAAATGAGCCACCAACATTGGACAGTGTTCGCGAGGTTATTAGCCAACGAGTCGCACAAAACAAGTTCCAGGAATACATGGAATCGCTTCGCGAAGCGGCGAAAAATTAGGTTTCACTTAACTTAATGCAAGAATCAGGGCGCCTTCGGGCGCCCTTTTCGTAAACGGACGGCGATTTGTGATGCTGGTCACACCACCGCGAGGGTGAGCAACCTAGTATTGCTCTCGAGTCGCTGCTAATCGCTCGGTGGCGGCTCCTCCAACCCTCGCATCTCCCTTAACAGGTTGATTCGAGATCTAAGACGGCAGGGACGCCGTCTTTTTTTATGGGCAAAGAAAAGGCCGCCCGGAGGCGGCCTTTCAGTAGAAGCGAATCAAACATTGTGATCACAGCGCAACTATTGACGCTGATTTGGTACCTCGTTCTAGCGGTGCGCCTTAACCGCAAATGATAGAAGTTTTCCTCCTAGCTCCGGCTGGATTCCTGAAAACTCGACAATCGGCGCCTGAGGCTTTGGTCCTCTCGACAATGCCCACGAATAATCAACAGCGAGGTTACCGAGAGTAAGTTCAGCGATGCTAGCGTTCTCATGCGACGGAATACCTACAACGAATACCTCCGATGCACCTGCCACATAATTTTGGCCGTACTCACCAATCTTATCGGCATAAATTTGCCCAGGAGCAGCGACTGAGCCAATGACTGCGACATAATCGCCTAAGGCCAGACTTGCCATCATCTCTGGACTCGCCCAAACCGTCTGGCCTAAAGACTCAAAAGTATTTGCCACCTGGTCCATTGCCGCAACGGGCCCTGAGAGTACGTGCCGCCCCCCGGATGTAATGTCGAGGCCGCCACCACTAGTAATATCAAGCGCGCCCCCCGATGTAATGTCCAGCGCACCGCCACTTGTGATATCCAATGCTCCGCCCGACGTAATATCGAGGGCGCCACCACTGGTGATGTCCAGCACTCCGCCAGATGTAATGTCCAGCGCACCGCCACTTGTGATATCCAATGCTCCGCCCGACGTAATATCGAGGGCGCCACCACTGGTGATGTCCAGCACTCCGCCAGATGTAATGTCCAGCGTACCGCCACTTGTGATATCCAATGCTCCGCCCGACGTAATATCGAGGGCGCCACCACTGGTGATGTCCAGCACTCCGCCAGATGTAATGTCCAGCGTACCGCCACTTGTGATATCCAATGCTCCGCCCGACGTAATGTCGAGGGCGCCACCACTGGTGATATCCAGCACTCCGCCAGATGTAATGTCCAGCGTACCGCCACTTGTGATATCCAATGCTCCGCCCGACGTAATATCGAGGGCGCCACCACTGGTGATGTCCAGCCCACCGCCACTCGTGATATCCAGCGCGCCGCCCGACGTAATGTCGAGACTACCGCCACTTGTGATATCTAGCGAGCCACCGGACGTTATGTCCGCCGTCGCTCCGTTTGGAAAACACACTACTGCCAGCGTCACGCTCAAGGCACATGCTGCCTTGACGCCAAGTGTCGTCTTCATTTTATTCGCTCCTAGTTTTGCTCCAACCCTTCGCTGCCTAAGTCCTTTTATTATTCAGAGGCAACCAGAAAATTCCTCACTCCCATTTCGATGTCGTCCATGACGTCATTTGTCACCTCAATCCCGAGGTCTAATGCGGCAAATCGCTCAATTCGCCGCGCGTATGTAACTTACTTTTCTTCCAAATCCTCGCAAATACCGCTGGAAACCAAAAACTCGCGCAGCGTCATTTTTTCTTCTGGCTGCTCGACGATGTATTCCAACATCGCTAGTCCCGTTTCAAAGGTCTCCGCCTGCGCGGGACGAACTTCTTTATTCGATACATTTGCTGTCAGCCAACGGTCAATCTCTTCAAGCATTTCTTGCCCGCGACTCTTCAAGTACTCGTCAAACCGCTCGAGCTCGGCTTTGGTTAACGGTTGGTTCGATGCAACGGCCCTGTCGAAGATCCCCTTTCCTGGCGCCGACTTCTGAATATTCGACGACATTGTTGTTGTCAGGTTAAAACTTAAGTCACCGAAACGCTGGATTAATTTGGGCGACAATCCCTCCGCTTCGAAGTCGCGTCGTACTGCTCTGTACGAATTATCGTCTACTTTGATGATTGCCCCTACTCGCAGCATCTCTTCAAGCATCTGTACAGGAGACTGATCTCCGCTATATTGCTTCACCAAATTCACGAACGACGGAACTGCACCATTTTTTCCATCTGAGTCGTATGGAATTTCTAGTGGGACACCGTAAGGCCCCGTGTAATCTGGATCATTGTGCCAACCGTGCAAGACTCGCCCCGGCCTTGAAAAATTTCTCTCTGGAACCTCCTGAGACATGGCCTTGCCGATTACGTTGGAAACCTCCTTTCTTGTTAGACCCGTGACGATTGCAGCCCTGGATCGATTTATTCTTCCGTTCTGTTGGTAATGACGCAGCGCCATTTCCACAAATGCTTCCTTTGCTGCCTCCGAGAACTCCCGATGAGTGATGCCTTGAGCAATCAAGAGCTTTGCCAAAGGCTTTAGCATCAGTCGGAGTGCTTGCCCCAAATTTTCTTTTACAGATGTTGTCATAATAATAAGGGGCCACGTTGATTATGCAAAATAAATGATTGTTATGTAAAGCAAAAGCAGCGAACAAATACTTCGATCAATCCTGCCTGGTCCATGCGAAGTTCCCGCTAGGGTATGCAGGTCCCTGGTCAATTCGGTGAATATTTGGTCGAACTTCCTCACAGAGGGTAATTTATTGTTTTCTAAGGCTTTTTCCAAAACGCCTAAAGCACAACTTTGTGAGTCTCCTCCGGCCAAACGGCAAGTGCAACAATTCTATACACTCTTTAACACCGCCCCCAACACTGAATGACACCTCCGGCAGTCACAAGAATTGCGCCAATTTGCGCATATATGGATCGGGCAGAGTCACATCAGATTATGGCTCTTCTTCGACTCCTGAGTACGACCTCCTGGATAGGTTCTTGCTCAGATGGACATCGAGCACGTTAGCCGTCCAGCCTCTGATTTCTTTTTTTACGAGGTGCTTACTTACGAAAAAGTAGATCGGTATTACCGGTTGCTCTGCCATTGCAATCCTCTCTGCTGTCTCTAGGTGTTGCTGTCTCACTGAAAGGCCTAACGCGATTTCCGCGCGTGACAGTTCGCGGTCGACCAAAGAGTTGGAGTAGCCGGTTAGGTTGTTCGAATTTGAAGATTCAAACAACTGCAGGAACGTGTACGCATCATTGAAATCTCCTGTCCAACTGAGACGATAGGTCTCCGTACCCTTCATTGCCGAGACATTTGAAATAAAAACTCTAAACTCTTCATTCCGTAGAACTGCGTTCACACCAAGTACTTGGCGCCACATCGACTGAATTGCGAGCGCAACGTTCTTGTGACCGCCAACCGTGTTGTAGCGAAGCTCGAAAGTCAACGGGCGCTCTGGACCAAAACCCGCTTCGGCAAAAAGCCGGCGAGCCTCTGCGTTCCGGTCTTCTTGGCTCCAACCTGCATAGTCTGGAACCTGTGCGTCATAGTTGGCGACGCCTGGCGGAACTAGACTGTATGCCTGAACCTCTCCACGCCTAGTGATTGAATCCACTATCACTGAACGATCAATTGACATAGACAATGCCCGCCTGAGGAGGCTTTGATCCTTGAACAAAGAGGACTCTAAATTGAATCCGTAGTAGTAGACGCCTAAAGTTGGTGCCAGATGTACTTCTTCGGGAATTTCCCTGCGAACAACATCCAGGATTGCAGGATCGATGCTTGCAGTAATATCAATCTCACCCGCACGATATCGAGAAACCTCTGAAGCAGGTGATTCGATGAAATATGTAACTGACTCGAAGCTTGTCTCAGTATCGTTCCAGTAGCGGTGGTTTCGCCGCAACTTAATCGAAGACCCAATTGCGCGCGATGAAAGCAGGTATGCACCGTTCGATACGTACTTGCCCGGGCGGGTGAATTCTCTCCCATTAGCTTCCACGGAAGGCCCGTGTACTGGGTAGGCGCTTGGGTGTGCCAGCAACTGCAGAAAGTATGGCGTTGCCGACTCCAGCTCTATCTGCAGCTCTCGGTCACTCAGAGCTGAAACACCTAAACTAGCGGGCTCCAGTCGTGTTTCTATTACGCCATTAGCGTTTTTTATAGGTGCGAATTTACTCACCGATGGAGACGCTACTTCGACATCAAAGAGCCGACGGAATGATTTTTCAAAATCGTAGGCTGTCAGCGGGTCTCCATTCGACCACTTCAGACCGTCGCGGAGTTGAAATTTGTAAAGCGTCCCCGACTGCGACACGTCCCAAGATTCTGCAGCCCCTCCGACGAGCTCGCCGGATGCACTGTAGGACATTAGGCCTTCACCAATATCACGAAGAATATCCGCAGCTTCGCTGCTGACGAACAGGTGGGGATCCAAAGATTCTGGGTCCGTATTTAGGCCACGCGCCAAGTTCTCTGTGGCAACAACATCAAGTTTGCTTCTCTCGCAATTTGCGAGCACAAGAATTATTGCACAAACTAGCAACGTTACAAATACAGGCGTAATAAGTCGAGTTCGATTCGTCATTTAGTCCGAGACCTTTAACTAGTCACAATTATCTTGTATCAATAATTGCGCAGCTTCAACCTGAATCCAGTATCTCAAAATGACACTTAAATAGGGCTAGTTGTCTTCACATAAGTAACGCGGGGAGGCGTACATATGCACTCCTCTTTTGATGGTGGATCGGCTAATATCCCAACGCTTCAAACCCTCCTCTCATGCTTGTCCATACCCGACGGACACATAAAGTTGCAATAAATGAAGATAGTTGAACACGAAACAGCCAAGTCGTTGCTTGAGAGATGCAAAGATGCGCTTCTTGCGGACCCGGCGTCCAATCACGCAATCATACAAACCGCATCTATCTTGTGCGGGTCGAACGACTTCTATAGCCCGCCGTATTGGTTTTGCACGGTAGAAACCAAAGGAGAGGTTAAGGGTGCCGCGCTTTACGCTGAGCCAGACGGTTTAGTCTTATCTGAAATGCCGTCGAACGCGATGGCTGCACTATGTGAGCGACTTGTCGAGAGAATCCCGACTCCAGCTCGTGTCTTCGGTCGTCCTGATCTAGCGAATAGCATTGCAGAGAAACTTGCCGATCGGTCTGGCATTCAACCAACTTTGAGCACAAGTTGGTATGTTGGACGCCTTGACCGAGTCATCAAACCTGCTGAGTCGGCGCCGGGTGAACTACGCCAAGCGAAAGCTGTTGACGCAGAATTGGTTGAGGCTTGGGGCGCGCGTTATCAGAAAGAGAAGCCGTCTTTTCTAAATATATCGCGGTATCTCCTGAAGAAATTGGCACTCGGCGACCTGTATTTTTGGGACGCTGATGGCCCAAGAACCTTGATTACGATCTCCGGCCGCACTAAGAACGGTGTTCGAATATCTTCTGTGTTCACACCGCAAGAGAACAGAGGCTATGGCTTTGCCTCCGCTGCTGTTGCTGAAATAAGTGAGAGGTTGATTAGTGCCGGCCATGGTTTTGTATTAGTAAATTGGCGCGTCGATGACGGTGTCGGAGATCTGTATTCTAGACTAGGATTTCGTAAGGTAGGTGTACAACAGAGCTACATTAACGACGAGACAATATTTTGACGGGGCTTGCGCCAAGATTGCGCACGATCACCAGACTCGCGATCCTGAATCGACATCTTCAAAATAGAACACACCAATTGATACGAGGTTTTCCTCTGCTGGGCCGCTCTCAACATTGTGAAGTGCTTCATACGTCATGAACATGTCATCAAATGATTCTACGAATTCAACGAATCTATCCCGCGTAACTCGGCGTATGCGCGGCAGATCAGTGCTTCTTAAAGACTTTGTATAGACGTTTAATTGCGGCCAGGTTTCTGAGGTTTCTTCTAGCTCCATGTTGAATGCCAGGTTCTCCAATAGTGGAGCGGCAGTATGTAGCAATGCGAGTATCAGTCTCTCCTCTTGCCCCTTTGGTATTACCCGCCTCTTAACAAACCTGACCGCGCCCTGCTTTGTCTCTTCGACGCAGCCTACTCTCTTTAGCTCTGTACGCATTGCTCCCGGCGGCACGTCGCCAGCGTACTTCTTCACTAATGAAGTAAAGCTTGGGGCCTCTCCGTCGAACAATAGGTCGATCGGATTTCCGGCGTCATCCGTATAGTCGCTATTCGACATCCAATTGTGAAGGACTGTTGCCAATGGAGTGGTCTTTAGGCCGTCTGCCGGGATACCACTATCTATGCTGCCCCTAATTCTTCGAATTTCCTTTCGGGTCAGACCCGTCATGACAGCAACACGCGACATATTTGTGGGCCGTCCCCGAATGCCGTACTCGGTTGTTGCAACGTCCACAAAGGCGGTCTTAGCGACCTCAGTCAAACTCCCGGTAGCCGATTCCGCATCTGAGCATAATTCTGACCAGTGGCCGCAAACAAACCAGCAACGAGCGTATGAGTCTGTGCTTTTTATTGAGTCTTGCATGGTCACGCAATATATTGATTTGTCGACAAATAGGCCACAAAAAGACGCCAATTGGGAAAACGCGCCCAAGTGTTGACATATCAGCGTACGGTTGGCCAGACGAAAAAGTTGGCAATTTGTTGGGAAACTCGCCTGGTGGTTGAGTTCCTAGGAGCTGAGCAGCTCTAGAAGTTCGTCTTCATCGATGACTGGCACATCCAGTTTTTCGGCTTTGGCGAGCTTTGATCCCGCTTTTTCGCCGGCAACCAGGTAGCTTGTTTTGCCGGACACGCTTCCGGAGACCTTGCCGCCGAGTGCGACGATACGATCCTTGGCTTCATCGCGAGTCATGGTTGGTAGCGTACCGGTCAGAACGAAGGTCTTCCCTTGTAACGCGCCGTCCGCGCTGATTGTCTTCGCGTCAGTTTCCGGCCACGTGACTCCCGAGTTACGCAACGCATTTATCACATCAACATTGTGGCTTTCGTCGAGGAACGCACGGATTCTTGCTGCAACAACCGGACCGACGTCATCAACCGTTTGCAAGTCCTCTTCGCTTGCTTCGACCACATTCGCCAGCTGTCCGTAGTGGGCAGCCAAAGACGCGGCGGTCGCCTCCCCTACCTCACGAATACCCAGGCCAAACAAGAATCGAGCGAGGGTTGTCTGCTTGCTCTTTTCTATTGAAGCAACCAGATTGGCCGCCGACTTCTCGCCCATCCGCTCGAGCGCGGCCAACTCTTCAGCAGTGAGACTAAAAATATCGGCCGGCGTCCTCAAGCGATCGGAAGCAACGAGCTGCTCAATCAGTTTCGCACCGAGTCCTTCAATATCCATAGCGCGACGAGATACAAAGTGCTTCAGAGCTTCCGTGCGTTGGGCTTCGCAAATAAGACCGCCGGTACAACGTGCAACGGCTTCGCCGTCTTCTCTGGCTACGTGTGATCCGCATACCGGACATTCATCCGGCAAGGCGACCTTTTTGGTGCCGCTCGGCCGGCGACTCTCGATGACACCCGCAACCTCGGGGATGACATCGCCGGCACGCCGCACGATTACGGTATCGCCGACGCGAACGTCCTTGCGATGCAACTCATCCATGTTGTGCAACGTCGCGTTGCTGACAGTGACACCACCGACGAACACCGGCTCAAGCCTGGCCACTGGCGTCATGGCACCGGTTCTGCCAACTTGAAACTCAACGGCTTTAACAACCGTCAGCTCTTCCTGGGCCGGAAACTTGTGAGCAATAGCCCAGCGCGGTGCTCGCGAAACGAACCCGAGCTCACGTTGCAGGCGAATATTGTCTACCTTGTAGACCACACCGTCGATGTCATACGCCAGTCGGTCGCGACGCGCCCCGATGTCCTCGTAGAACTCCAGGCAGCCAGCAACGCCGTTCACTACCCGGCTTTCAGGGCACACCTTCAGCCCCCACTCCTGCAGCCTGCCAAGAATCTCGCTGTGCAGCTCGGGCAGATCGCCACCTTCAACATGACCAACGGCATACACGTAAATGTCCAGCGGCCGCTCCGCAGTCAGCTTTGGATCAAGCTGCCTCAGGCTGCCCGCTGCTGCATTGCGGGGATTCACAAAGGTCTTTTCGCCTGCCGCCCGTGCCTTCTCGTTGTAGGCCTCAAAACCCGCGCGTGGCATGAATACCTCACCACGAACCTCGAGTGAGCGCGGATAACCTTCGCCCATCAATTTCAGCGGCACAGATTCGATCGTGCGAATGTTGTGAGTAATGTCCTCGCCCGTCGTGCCATCACCGCGCGTTGCGGCGCGAACCAGACGGCCGTCTTCGTAAAGCAGACTGACGGCAGCACCATCGAGTTTTGGCTCCGCGGCGTATTGCAGCGAATCACCATCATCGCTCAAGTCGAGGCGCTCGATTACACGGCGATGAAAATCCTGCAGTTCGTCTTCCGAAAAAGCATTGCCGAGCGACAACATCGGCAGCAGGTGCTGCACGGTTCCAAATGACGCAACCGGCGTGTCGCCAACTCTCTGCGTCGGCGAGTCCGGAGAGACCAGCGCAGGAAACTCGGCTTCAAGCGCCTGCAATTCACGCATGAGGCGGTCGTACTCGGCGTCCGGTACTTCGGGATCATCGAGAACATGGTATCGGTAGTTATGATGCCGAATCTGCTCTCGCAGCGTCTTGGCGCGTTGCTTGGTTTCCGGCGCTACTGACATTGGCAAGCGTCAGCCTTCAGCCGACCATATTGCTGGTCTGATACTGGATAATTTCTTCGCGCATGTAGCGTTCACGCTGAATGCTGAGCGTGCTGCCCGTCTCGTCGAGCAGCTCCCCGTTCAACGAGTTGCCGAGCGCATGTGCGGCCGCGATCATCAGGTCAAAAGCCTCGACCCCGTCTAACGGACCCGGCAGAACCATAAACAGGCTGATGCCGGGAATCTTCTGTTCCTTGATGTTGTCGATGTCGAAACTGCCCGGTTCTACAAGGCTGGCTGCGCTGAAGATGGTGCTGCTTTCATCGGCGCCGTCATAGCGGTGATAGATGCCGAACTTGCCGTGCCGCAAACCAATGCCGCGCATGTTGAGGATTAGCTCACCGCCCTGAAACGACCCACCGTCTCGTGCGACCAAGCGCAACGTTACGATCTTTTGCGGTACGGACTCTGACGGTTCGGGTTCGACGTCGAGCGCGAATTCCATTTCGTCAGCTGCATCGGCGTCCGCATCGATCTGGTCGGTCGCAACGAGAACAGGCTCCTGCCGTTCCGCTTCAGCCGGGCCCACAACAGGTTTCTTCGGTTCGCGCCGTGAGTACAGGTAGACACCCGCAATCACCAGCAAACCAACGAACAATAGTAACCAGCGTAAGCCGTCCATCATTCAGTCTCGCTCATAGCTGAGCTCACCCCAACTAGCTGGCCGCCATTTTGACGGCGGCGTCAAGGTCCACAGAAACCAGCCTCGACACACCAGGCTCGTGCATCGTAACGCCAGACAGTTGCCTGGCCATTTCCATGGTCACTTTGTTGTGAGTGATGAAAACAAACTGCACCTTCTCCGACATCGACTTCACGATCTCGCAGAAGCGCCCTACATTGGCATCATCCAGCGGTGCATCAACCTCATCGAGCAGGCAGAACGGCGCCGGATTCAGTTCAAAGATCGCAAATACCAGTGCGACTGCAGTCAACGCTTTTTCGCCACCGGAGAGCAGATGAATCGTACTGTTTCTTTTGCCCGGCGGGCGCGCCATGACAGTGACGCCAGTGGTCAGCAAGTCTTCGCCGGTGAGCTCCATGTAGGCGTGGCCACCACCGAACAACTGCGGGAACAACCTCTGGAAACCAGCGTTCACGTCGTTAAAGGTCTCGCGGAACCGCGAGCGGGTTTCACGATCGATCTTGCGGATCGCACCCTCCAGCGTTTCAAGCGCACCGTTCAGATCCGCCATCTGCGCATCGAGATACTCTTTGCGTTCCGATTGCTCTTTGAATTCATCAATTGCAGCCAGGTTGATCGGCCCCAGGCGCTCAATCCTGCCGCGCACTTTTTCGAGCGACTCTTCCCACACGGTCGCAGTCGCCGCGTCGTCAAGCTCCTCGAGAAGCTGTGCGAGATCAAAATCGGTTTGCGACAGTTGTTCGGAGAGTCCCTCACGACGCACGCGCAATTCCTGCACCGACATTTCTGCTTCGCTGACAGCCTGGCGCGCCGCGTCGACATCATTGTCCGTCTGCATCCGCGACTGCTCAATCGATCTCAGCTCGCCCTCGACCTTTTCGACCAGCGTACGTGCTGCAGATAGTTCTTCTTCAACCGCAACGCGCGCCGCAAGTTGCGACTCGAGGTGCTGCTTGTTGTCATCAAGCGGTGCCTGACTGTTTTCGAGCTGCTCTTTAATCTCCTGTTCGCGTCTGCGGAACTGCGACAGCTGATTCTGCATACGCTCAAGGTTCTGCGCGGCAGACTCCTTGCTCGAACGGCGGCTTTCGAACTGGATGGCGATATTCTGGACTGACTGCCGATCCTCATCGGCCTGCTCGCGCACTCGCTGTAGTTCAGCGCGTAACTGCTCGCGACGCTGCTCAAGGCCCTCACGCTCAGTTTGCAGTGCAGCAACGGAATCCTCGGCCTGCTCATTGTGCCGCTTCGACTCGCGCAGTTGTTCCTCGGCAGAAATTTGCTCGTTATCGAGTTCAGTCGCTTCTTCCGCAAGCGCGGCCTGCCGAGCGTTGGCCTGATCCATTCTGTAGCGAGCGGACTCGAGCGCAGCCTTGGTCTCCGAGTACTCATTCAGCAACGCTCCTGCATCTGCCTGCAAAGTCTCGCGCCGCTCTTCAAGTTGATTGAGTCGCAGCCGGCCGTCTTGCAGCAGCTTGCGTGAGCTCTCGAAGCGCGCCTTCGTCTCGCGCATGTCGTTCTTCAGGCGGCGCATGTCATGTTCACGCGACAGCACACCAGCCTTGGCATCCTGGTCGCGCGCGACGCGCAGCCAGTACTTGCCCAGCCACACGCCCTCACGGGTAATGACTGAACCGCTATCATCAAGCAGGTCGCGCGCTGACAAAGCGGCGCTCAACGTGTCGACCACGCGAACTTTAGATAGCAAATGCGCGATAGCCGCCGGAGCGTTGCTGACTTTCGACGCCAGTGTCTCACTGACCTGTTCGGGGTCGAGAACAGCGGCCGATTCGTGCAACAAGGTGACACGACCTGAGCGCAGTTTTGCGATGCTCTCGGTAACAGGTTCAACGTCGCTGACACACACGGCCTGAAGGTAGTCACCCAGTACAGTCTCTACGGCTTTGTCCCAACCGTCTTCGACGCTGAGCTTCTGCGCTACCCGTCGATTGCCTTCCAGCCCCGCGCCCTTAAGCCATTTCTTGACGCCTTCATCGCCCTCGCCAAGCGCCGCTTTCTGCAACGCCTCAAGCGATGCGTACTTGCCCTCGGCGTGCTGCAGTGATGCGCGTCGCTCGTCCACCAGCCGTGTTAGCTTCTCGTCCTGCTCACGAAGCTTGCGTACCTTCTCGCCGATGTCGGCGAGATGTCGCTCAAACTCGTCTCGAGCCTGGCGCTTGCGTTGCTCGTCCGCAACCAGCTCGTCATGCTTCGCTTTAAGTTCTTCCGGGCTCGCCGATGTTCTCGCCTCTTCGAGCTTCTTGCGCCGGTCCGCAAAGCTCTGCAGCCGCGATTCGATCTGCTCGGCACGCGTATTTTCAACGTTGCGCTGTTGCTGGGCTTCATTCAGCTTGCGGATTAGCTCATCCCATTCCTGTTGCCAGTCGCTGATCGCCGCTTCGGCGCGCTGCAGGGAATCGGTTGATGAGCGTTCACTTTGGCGAGCTTGTTCGAGCCCAGGGACCAGCTCGCTCAACGTCAGCTCAAGCTGCTCAATCTCACTCTGGTCCTTGTCGATGTGCTGCGCGATTTCACTGGCGCCAAGCACAGCTTGCTGCAAGTCCATGGTTTGCCGCTCGCGCATTTCGCGAGCGTGTTCAATAGTTTGTTCCAGCCGGGCGATCTCCGAGCCTACTTTGTAGTATCGGCCCTGGATCTGGTTGAACTCATCCGAGCGCTCGGTCTGGCGCACGCGAGCGTCCTCAATCAACGCTTCGAGCTTACGCTGCCCGGCAATCGCCTCTTCCAGTCGCGTCTTGCGTTGCGAAAGCTTGCTGTTCGCCGCACCGGCCTTTTCGTCGAGATCACGCGTGCGCAGCGCCAACAGTTCGGCTGCCGTACGGCGTTCTTCTTCTTTGTAGCGGCCATATCGTTCAGCGGTCTTCGCCTGGCGGTCGAGGTGTTTGATTTGCTTTTCGACTTCGTCCAGCACATCGAGCAAGCGATCCAGGTTTTCCTTGGTGTGCTTGATGCGGTTGGAAGTCTCGCGACGCCTCTCCTTGTATTTGGAGATGCCAGCCGCCTCTTCCAGGAACACGCGCATTTCCTCGGGCTTCGACTCGATCACGCGCGAGATCATGCCCTGCTCAATAATTGAGTAGCTGCGCGGCCCAAGCCCTGTACCCAGGAATACCTGCGTAATGTCCTTCCTGCGACAGCGCGTACCGTTCAGGTAATAGTTGGAAATACCGTCGCGTGATACCTCGCGACGAATCGAAATCTCAGCGTAATTGGCGTATTGGCCTTCCAGCGTCGTATCGGTGTTGTCGAATAACAACTCCACGGACGCCGTTCCGACCGGCTTGCGAGCGCTCGAGCCATTGAAAATAACGTCCGTAATGGAGTCGCCGCGCAGGCGACTGGCTGAGCTTTCGCCCATAACCCATCGGACGGCGTCAATAACGTTCGACTTGCCACAACCGTTAGGGCCGACCACGCCAACAAGGCTGCTCGGAAATGAGATGGTTGTAGGGTCGACGAAGGATTTGAAGCCGGCGAGCTTGATCTTGCTTAATCGCATGTGCTGGTCTGAGCCAATGTCCCGTCAAATCCGGTAAGTGTAATGTAAAACCGGCGATAAAACGATTGTCGCTCAAAAAAGACAGGTGCCGTCATTTAGCCCAAATATAGGGCTTCCCTGAGCCGTCAGGCCATGTATAATCCCGGCCTTTTCTCTGTCCGGCAGGAGCATAGAATGCCCGCAAAGAAGCCCGTATCCAAGAAGCGCAAGAAAACGACGGCCACCAGGAAAAAGGTCGCCGCGAAGAAGACGACGGCCCGTAAAAAGGCTGCTCCGAAACGCAAGGTGAGCGCGAAGAAGGCTGCTCCAAAACGCAAGGTCAGCAAGAAGAAAGCGGCCAGCAAGAAGACGGCTGCTCGCAAAAAGGTCTCAAGCAAGAAGGTCGCGAAAAAGAAAGTCGCGAAGAAAAAGCCTGCCAGCAAGAAGAAGGTCGCGAAGAAGAAGCCTGTGAGCAAGAAAAAGGCCGCGACGAAGAAGCCCGCTGGCAAGAAAAAGATTTCGAAAAAGAAGCCTGCCAGCAAGAAGAAAGTCGCGAAGAAGAAGCCTCTTGCCAAGCGCTCTGCCAGCAAGAGTCGCGCAACCGGCAAGCGCGTCGCCAAGAAGGTGCACACGTCCAAACCGGCACCGAAGCGACCACGGGGCAAGGGTGACGTTCTTAGCGGCCCGATTCATGGCATTGCACCGTACAAGCCAAAGCGCGGCGAGGAATACATGTCTGACGCGCAGCTCAAGCACTTCCACAATATCCTCAGTGCGTGGAAACGGGAGCTCATGTTTGAGGTGGATCGCACCGTGCATCACATGCAGGACGAAGCTGCCAACTTCCCGGATCCAAATGATCGTGCGACGCAGGAATCAGAGTTTGGCCTCGAGCTTCGCACCCGTGATCGCGAACGCAAACTGCTGCGCAAGATCGATTCAGCTTTGTCGCGAATTGACGATGGCTCATACGGCTTCTGCGATGAGACCGGCGAAGAAATTGGTCTGAAGCGGCTCGAAGCACGTCCGGTTGCAACTTTGTGCCTCGAAGCGCAAGAGCGTCGGGAACTCGCCGAACGTCAGTTCCGTGATCGGGACGACCGTTACCGGTAGGCCTTATATTGGCCGGTTTGCGCCCTCGCCGACCGGCCCGCTCCACTTTGGCTCGCTGCTGGCCGCCACGGCCAGCTTTCTGCAGGCGCGCACGCACTCCGGAAAGTGGCTGCTGCGTATTGAGGATATTGACCCGCCGCGCGAGCAGATCGGTGCCGGCGAGCAGATCATCCAGACCCTTGAAGCCTACGGCTTTGCCTGGGACGGGCCGGTTATCTGGCAGAGCGAATCACGCGACGCCCATGAAGCCGCGCTGCAGACCCTGCTTGCCAAGGGTGTGGCTTACCCTTGCGGGTGCTCACGACGAGATCTTGCTGACGCTCGTCGCAGCAATCTCGGCATTATTTATCCAGGTACCTGCCGCAAGGGCTGCGACGCGCAGGAAACAGCGATACGCGTCCGGACAGACAATCGACCCATCGAGTTCGTCGATGGACTTCAGGGACAGCAGTCGCAGAGACTTGAGTCAGAATCCGGTGATTTTGTCATTCTGAGGCGAGATGGCCTGATCGCCTATCATCTTGCCGTCGTGGTGGACGATCATTTTCAGGGCATCACAGAGATTGTCCGGGGCATCGATCTGATGGACTCGACACCACGGCAGATCTGGTTGCAACAATTGCTCGGCTACACAACGCCAGGCTACCTGCATATTCCGGTCGCCACCCATGCCGACGGCGAAAAATTGAGCAAACTCACCGGCGCGACCGGCATCCCGAAAAATGGCAAGCGAAAAGTGCTTTTTGCCGCACTGCAGGCCCTCTGCCAACACCCGCCATCCGCTCTGGAGACCGCGCCAACAAAGGATATCTGGCAATGGGCGATCGATAATTGGAATCCTGCTGGACTGCGGGGAAAAACCGCTGTCCAGGCCGATTCTGCTTGACATACAGGCCTGCAATGCCATAGCGTGGAGCCTGCAACGGGGATACGCTCCCCCGCCCCCTGTTGCAAAGCCTGAAGGGGTTTTCACCCCACGGCGGGCCCCCTGCGCAAGCGGGGGGCCATTTTTTTTGTGTGTCGAAAACGATGGAAAGCCACAACACTCGAATCATCCCGAGCTCATTCAGGCCTGCAAGCTGGCTCAAGAACCGCCACGCCCAGACTGTCTATCCCACTTTGCCATGGGCCTGGCGAACGCGACCGGAAATGCGTCGTGAACGGTTGCGCCTCCCGGATGGCGACGTCACTGCTGTGGATTGGATTGTGGGGTCTGATGAACTACCCAAGTCGTCGCCGCTACTGGTTGTCCTGCACGGTCTTGAGGGCTCCGCAGAGTCGTCGTACGCCCGCATGCTGGTCGAGGCCGGGCTTGCGCGCGGTTGGCGCAGCTGCGTCTTGCATTTTCGCGACTGCGGAGACTATCGGAACCTGTTGCCACGCCGCTATCACGCCGGCGAAACCAACGATCTCAGGCACTTCCTGCGCACCATTGAGGCGTCCGGTGACAGCGGCCCGCTGCTTGCCGTCGGCTACTCGCTCGGCGGCAATGTGCTCCTTAAGTACCTCGGTGAGTCGGGTCAGAATACGCCCCTGAGAGCCGCGTGTGCTGTGTGTGCACCGCTGGATTTGCACGAGTGTTCGGAAGCACTAAATATTGGTATATCAAAGGGTTACCAGCGACATCTACTAAAGAGAATGAAGTCGGCAGTCACTCGAAAGTTCGACCCGCATACGGCTGCATTCAGTTGGGATCGGGCTATGAACGCAACGACGTTCGCGGAATTTGATGACGCCGTTACGGCACCGCTGCACGGTTTCAAGAATGGCGTCGACTACTACGACAAGTGCAGCTCGGTGAACTTCCTCGCAGGGATCGAAAAACCCACGCTGATCGTCAATTCACTGGACGATCCATTCATGACACCAGAGGTCATACCCAAGCCTGACAGGCTCTCTGAGCACGTCACTATCGAGGTATCGGAGTTTGGTGGGCATGTGGGGTTCATCCAGGGCGGAACGCCCTGGAGACCCTCATACTACCTGCCGGGTCGGCTGACCGGGTTCCTTGAACCCTTCGCAGCCATTCCCGGCCTGTAGGACTATTTCTAGTCGACTTCCTTCATTGACAGGCGTACGCGGCCCTGGCGATCGACTTCGAGCACCTTGACGCGAACTTCATCGCCTTCGGCAAGCTTGTCGCTGACCTTCTCGACGCGCTCGTTGGAGATCTGCGAGATGTGTACCAGGCCGTCTTTGCCGGGCAGGATCGTGACGAAAGCGCCAAAGTCCATGAGACGGGCAACCTTGCCTTCGTAGATGCGACCAACTTCGACATCTGCCGTAATCAGCTCGATGCGCTCGCGTGCTTCCTTGCCGGAAGCGCCGTCAACCGAGGCGATACGAATCGTACCGTCATTGTCGATATCGACCGATGCGCCGGTTTCCTCGGTAATAGCGCGGATAACAGCTCCGCCCTTGCCGATAACGTCGCGAATCTTGTCGGGATCGATCTTCATGGTCATGATCGTCGGTGCCCACTCGGACATCTGCTCACGAGGCTTGTCCAGAACCTTGTTCATCTCACCGAGGATATGGAGTCGCGCATCCTTGGCCTGGCCAAGTGCGATTTCCATGATCTCGCGCGTAATGCCCTGGATCTTGATATCCATTTGCAGTGCAGTGATACCGCCATCGGTACCGGCAACCTTGAAGTCCATGTCGCCAAGGTGGTCCTCATCACCGAGGATGTCGGTCAGGACGGCAAACTCGTCACCTTCCTTAACGAGGCCCATGGCAACACCGGCAACCGGTGCTTTAATCGGTACGCCCGCATCCATCAGCGCGAGGCTGGTGCCACAAACAGAAGCCATTGAGCTTGAGCCGTTTGACTCAGTGATCTCCGACACAACGCGGATAACGTAACCGAAATCCTCGAGGTCCGGCATGACAGCTTCGACACCGCGGCGAGCCAGCTTGCCGTGGCCGATTTCGCGGCGCTTCGGCGAACCGACGAATCCCGTCTCGCCCACACAGAACGGAGGGAAGTTGTAGTGCAACATGAACGCGTCTTTGCGCTCGCCTTCGATCGCGTCGATGATCTGCGCATCGCGTCCTGTGCCCAGTGTCGTCGCAACGATTGCCTGCGTCTCACCACGCGTGAACACGGCAGAACCATGCGCTCGCGGCAAGATGCCGACTTCTACGTCGATCGGGCGAACCGTCTTCGTGTCGCGGCCATCAATGCGAGGCTCGCCTTTGATGACACGCTGGCGAACCGTGTTCTTTTCAAGCTTGTACAGCGCACCCTTAACGTCTTCAGCGGACCAGCGCGCATCGTCTGCACCTGCGAGGGCGCCAACTGCAGCGTCTTTGGCCGCGCCAACAGCCGACTGCCGTTCAACCTTGTCGGTGATCTGGTAAGCATCAGAAATGCCGCTCGATGCCTGCTCAGCGACTGCAGCTGTCAGCTCGGCGTCTTCCGCCGGTGCTTCCCAGTTCCAGGAAGGCTTGCCGACTTCAGCAGCGAGCTCATTGATCGCATCGATCGCTACCTGCATCTGCTCGTGACCGAACATGACAGCACCCAGCATGACGTCTTCTGCGAGCTGATCTGCTTCCGACTCAACCATGAGGACCGCGTCGCGGGTACCGGCAACAACGAGGTCAAGATCCGAGCTCGCTGTGGCTTCACGCCCCGGGTTCAAAATGTATTCGCCATTCTTGTAGCCGACTCGTGCGGCGCCAATCGGGCCCGCAAACGGCATGCCCGAGATGGCCAGCGCTGCTGAAGCGCCGATCATTGCCGGGATATCCGGGTCAACATCAGGGTTTAGCGAGATAACGGTTGCGATGACCTGCACTTCGTTCTTAAAGCCCTTGGGAAACAGCGGACGGACCGGACGATCGATCAGACGACACGTAAGTGTCTCTTTCTCGCTCGGACGCCCTTCACGCTTGAAGAAGCCGCCGGGGATCTTGCCCGCAGCGTAAGTCTTTTCCTGGTAGTTGACCGTCAGCGGGAAGAAGTCCCTGCCAGGGTCTGCGGCTTTCTTGC
Source organism: uncultured Gammaproteobacteria bacterium (assembly GCA_963698425.1). Classification (GTDB taxonomy): domain Bacteria; phylum Pseudomonadota; class Gammaproteobacteria; order Steroidobacterales; family Woeseiaceae; genus UBA1847. Next base: position 134,339 of record CAVOQR010000002.1, read on the forward strand.
CGACTGCCGTTACGAGAACTGTCGTCTCGGCCATATCGACGATAACTGCACCGTCGGCCTGCCGGGCGATCGCGCCCGTTTCAATGGTTACCTTGTGTTCCCCAAACTGGAACGTCTTGCTAGTCGATTTCACGATATATGCTCAAATTGATTTAAAAGAAGCAGCAGAAACCGACAGTACGCCCGAGGTGGGATGTGACTGTCGGTTAGCTAAAGCTGTATTGGCTCGCTTGGATTAGCGGCGCAGACCGAGCCGGGAAATCAGCTCGCGATAGCGGTCCTGGTCTTTGGACTTGAGGTAATCAAGCAACTTACGACGCTTGTTTACCATCTTCAGCAGACCCTGACGGCTGTGGTGATCTTTCTTGTGCTCTCCGAAGTGCTCGGTAAGCTCTGAAATACGCGCAGACAGCAGCGCTACCTGAACTTCGGGAGAACCGGTATCGGCCTCACCTGTTGCGTATTCGTCAACAATTTTACTTTTTGCTTCACTGGACAGTGACATTTCTCAATAACTCCAATCGTCTCTTTCTTTAGGCCCTTTTCAGAGCGCGGTATTCTAGCGCCTGTTACGGCGTATTAACACCCCAAAATCAAATAATTACAGGGCAATTTCATTCATCTGAAAGACCCTGCGTGGTGCCAGCCAACCGTCGCCGCTCAGCTCGCCCACACCCAAAAACTCATCATTGCCACCGTAAACTCTTGCGAGCCCAGATGTGGCCTCGGCGGCAGCCTGTACGGCCTGCCCTCCCTGGAATTTTGTTGCCTCCGCGGCGCCAATGCCGACGGCTGGAAATGCCGTCAACGCAACGTCGGGGGCAAGCAGCTTTTCCTGCAAATGCCCCTCTGAAGCCAATGCCTCGGCGGCGTTCATATCGAGCATGCCCGCAGCTTCGAAATCCCCTACCGTCTCGCGGTGCAAGCCGGCGGTATGCGCAACGGTACCCGCTTTTGCCGCGATATCTTCCACCAGAGACCGTATATAGGTCCCTTTCGAGCATCTGACCCTGAATACCAGGCGTGTAGCGGCCGCTTCCAGCAATTCGATGCTGTCGATGCGGATGGCACGCGGCGCACGTTCGACGATTTCGCCTTTTCTGGCCAGCTCATACAGGCGCTTGCCGTCCTTTTTCAAGGCCGAGTACATCGGCGGCACCTGCTCCGAAGCGCCGAGGAACCCCTGCAGGATGCTGTCCCACGCTGCGGCCGTCATTTCGGGGACCGCGGCGGTCGCTATTTCCTGGCCATCGCCATCTGCCGTATCCGTCGCCACACCGAGCTTTGCTGTTACCCGATAGGTCTTGTCCGCATCCAGCAGGTAAGCGCAGACTTTCGTGGCTTCGCCAAAACACAATGGCAGCATGCCCGTCGCCGCCGGGTCGAGGCTGCCGGTATGCCCTGCCTTCTGTGCATTGAGCAGGCGCTTGACCTGCTGCAGCGCGCGATTCGACGTCATGCCAGGCGGTTTGTTCAACAGCAGCAAGCCGTCGATCTTGTCACGTCGACGTTTAAATTGACCTGTCATGCGGGTCAGCTCCGATCGCGGGGATTTAGTGCGCTGTCGATTAACGAGCTGATCTCGTCACCGATCGCAGCACGATCGTCATGCAGAAAACGCAGCTCAGGCATATGCCGAACCTTGATTGATCGACCAATCTGGCTGCGCAGGAAACCGGAAGCTTTCTCCAGCCCCTGCTGCACAGGCTGCGGGTCTGCATTTGGGTCGAGGGTGCTGAAGTACACCTTGGCGATGCTCAGGTCACGGGTCAGATCGATCGCCGAAAAGGTCACGCCCTCAAGCCGCGGATCCTTGGTTTCCAAGCGCAACAGATCGTTAAGCGTACGCAGAAGCTGGTTGCCCATGCGCTGATTTCTTGAGAACTCTCGTGCCATGACCGTACCCTTGGACTAGTCCAGGGTCCTCGCAACTTCGATTCGCTCGAAACACTCGATCTGGTCACCAACCTGAACGTTATCGTAGTTCTTGACCCCGATACCGCACTCGGTTCCCGACCGGACTTCGTTGACGTCATCCTTGAAGCGTCGCAGCGACTCCAGCTCGCCCTCGTAAATCACCACATTTTCACGCAGTACGCGAATGGGGTTGTCACGTTTGACGGCACCTTCAGTCACGATACAACCGGCAATGTCACCAAACTTCGGCGAACTGAACACATCTTTGACTTCCGCAAGACCGACGATCTGCTCCCTGATTTCCGGGGTAAGCAAGCCACTCAGGGCCGCCTTAACGTCATCAATAGCCTCATAAATGATGCTGTAGTAACGAACATCGACACCGGATTCCTTGATCGCAGTTCGTGCAGCAGCATCAGCGCGGACGTTGAAGCCAATGATCGCGGCATTGGATGCGGCGGCGAGATTGGCGTCGGTCTCTGTGATACCGCCAACGCCTGAACTCAGCACCTTGACCTTGACCTCGTCATTCGACATTTTCGTCAGCGCATCACGAAGCGCCTCGGCGCTGCCATGTACGTCTGACTTGATAATGACAGTAATCGTGGAAGCCTTACCGTCCTGCATCTGGCTGAACATGTCCTCGAGCTTCGAAGCCTGCTGCGATGCGAGTTTTGCATCACGCGTCTTGGCTTGCCTGAACTCGGCCACTTCACGCGCCTTGCGCTCGTTTTTGACCACGAGAAAATCGTCGCCCGAGCTCGGCGTCTTGGAAAGCCCCAGAACAACGACCGGCGTGGAGGGTCCCGCCTCCTCGATCGACTCATGCTTCTCGTCGAACATATTGCGCACGCGACCATACTCTTCGCCGGCGATAATCATGTCGCCCTGATTCAGAGTACCGGCCTGAACCAGCAAGGTCGCCACCGCGCCACGGCCTTTCTCAAGGCTCGATTCGATGACAATACCTTGCGCAGGCCCCTCGGTAACGGCCTTCAGGTCCATAACTTCGGCCTGCAACAACACGGCGTCCAGAAGTTCATCGACGCCTTCGCCTGTGTGGGCCGAGACATTGACGAACTGATTCTCGCCGCCCCAGGCCTCAGGTATGACTTCGTGCTGCGAAAGCTCGTTGCGCACGCGCTCCGGATCGGCGTTTTCCCGGTCGCACTTGTTGACCGCCACAACCAGTGGCACTCCGGCCGCTTTCGCGTGCTGAATTGCTTCGATGGTCTGCGGCATGACGCCGTCATCGGCAGCAACCACAAGAATCACAATGTCGGTTGCCTGCGCGCCACGTGCACGCATTGCGGTAAACGCCGCGTGCCCTGGCGTATCAAGAAACGCAATCCGTCCCTTGTCTGTTTTTACGGAATAGGCGCCGATGTGCTGGGTAATACCACCTGCTTCGCCGGCGGCGACCTTGGTGCGACGAATGTAGTCGAGCAGCGACGTCTTACCATGATCAACGTGACCCATGATCGTGACAACCGGAGAACGCGGCAGCTGTTCACCTTCGAACTGCTCTTCGCCGGCCAACAGTTGTTCGTCCATCTCTGCAGCATCGACCAGCTTGGGCAAATGCCCCAACTCTTCAACGACGAGCGCTGCCGTGTCCTGATCGATGACCTGGTTGATGGTCACCATGGCGCCCATATTGAACAGCACCTTGACGACCTCGTTGCCCTTGATTGCCATGCGCTGTGCCAGTTCGGCCACTGCGATGCTCTCCGGAATCTCAACTTCCTTGATGACGGGCGCGGTTGGGCGCTCGAAGCCATGCTGACCATCGCCTGACGAGACAGCGCGACGCCGCATCGGCGCCTTGCGTTTGCGTCGGCCACTCTTGTCACCGGCAACATGCAATTCCTTGCGACCGTATTTCGTGTCGCCACGCTTTGGCTTCGCCTTGTCTTTGCTGCGGCGAGCTCGTGCATCGGCTTCGGCCTTCTCCAGGCGCGTCTTCTCTTCGGCTGCTGCCGCGGCTACCTGCTGTGCCGCTTTGCGTTCTTCCTCCGCAGCATCCTGGATTGCCTTTTCGGCCTTCTCCTGCTCCTCAACGGCGCGGCGCTCGGCAGCCTCTTTCTCGGCTTTCGCCTCTTCGATGGCCCGCAGTTCCGCCGCTTTACGCTCCTCTTCCTCAAGACGTGCGCGATCCAGCTCCTGCTGCTCCTGCTGCGCCTGCTCCTCGAGAACGTCACGCTTGATATAGGTGCGCTTCTTACGAACCTCGACGTTGACGGTGCGGGAACGTCCCTGAGCGCCCGACAAGCGCAATTCCGATTGCGATTTGCGCTTCAGCGTGATTTTGCGTGGCGCGGCGACCGCCTCTTTCTTTTCATCCTGCCCGTGGCTGCGACGCAGGTGCGTCAGCAATTCCAGCTTGGCATCGTCGCTAATCGTATCGTCGGCACCTTTTACTTTGATACCAGCCTCACCAAGCTGAGAAATCAGCTTGTCGACGGGTACCTTAAGAACTTCAGCAAATTGTGTGACTGTTACATCAGCCATAGTCTAACTCCGTAGTTCGCGGTTTCAGGCCTGCTGCTCTTCAGCCTCAAACCAATGCGCGCGCGCCTTCATAATCAGCGCCGCAGCATCTTCTTGATTCATTTCAGTGTTGATCTCGAGCAAGTCGTCAGTCGCCAGCTCTGCAAGATCTTCTCTTGTCACCACACCCTTGCTTGCAAGCATGTAAGCGAGGCCTTTATCCATGCCTTCGAGACCCAGCAGATCTTCGGCCGGCTCTGCCTCGTCGATCTTCTCCTCCTGCACAATGGCCTGAGTGAGAAGCACGTCGCGGGCGCGGCTACGAAGCTCATCGACAATACCCTCGTCGAATTCTTCAATAGCCACCAGCTCGGCAGTCGGCACGTAGGCAATCTCCTCGATCGTGGAGAAACCTTCCTGGACCAGAATGAGGCCAATTTCCTCATCGACATCGAGTTGCTTCGAGAACAATTCGATCAGCTCGCGCATCTCGGATTCGCTCTTCTCTTCGGCGTCCGCCGCCGTCATTACGTTGAGCTCCCAGCCGGTCAGCTCACTCGCCAGGCGAATGTTCTGGCCACCACGGCCGATTGCCTGCGACAGCTTGTCCTCGTCCACGGCGATATCCATGCTGTGGGAGTCCTCGTCGACGACAATAGAGACAACCTCTGCCGGTGACATCGCGTTAACAACGAACTGTGCCGAATTCTCATCCCACAGGATGATGTCGACACGCTCTCCAGCCAGCTCATTCGAGACCGCCTGGACGCGAGATCCTCGCATACCCACACAGGCACCAACGGCGTCAATCCTGGAATCGTTGCTCTTCACGGCTATCTTTGCGCGCAAACCGGGGTCGCGTGCTGCGCCGAGAATGTCGATGAGACCCTGTCCTACCTCGGGCACTTCGATCTTGAACAGCTCAACAAGAAACTGCGGCGATGTGCGCGTCATGAACAGCTGCGGACCTCGCGGCTCCGAGCGTACCTCGGTCAACAGGGCCTTGATGCGATCCTGCGGACGCACTGGCTCACGCGGAACCATCTGCTCACGTGGCACAAAGCCTTCGGCATTGCCGCCGAGATCAATGTAGACACCGTTGCGGTCAACGCGCTTCACCAGTCCTGACAGCATTTCTCCTGCGCGGTCCTGATACTCTTCAACAACCTGCTCGCGCTCGGCTTCGCGCACTTTTTGCACGATAACCTGCTTGGCGGTCTGGGCGGCGATGCGCCCGAACTCAACCGAGTCCATGGGCACTTCAACATAGCCGCCCGGCTCAGCGTCGGGATTCACATCCACGGCGTCAATCATGCGCAATTCACGGTCCGGGAACTCCAGCTCCGTGGATTCGTCTTCGAAAACAAGCCAGCGACGGAACGTCTCGTAGGCGCCCGTCTCACGATCGATTGCGACGCGCACGTCGATATCTTCGCCATTCTTTCTGCGCGTTGCAGACGCCAGTGCGGCTTCGATTGCCTCGAATATGATGTCTTTCTCGACGCCTTTTTCGTTCGAAACGGCATCGACAACCATCAAAATTTCTTTACTCATTTTCTAAAAACTCCAAAATCCTGGGCCGCCTCAGGCGCCCTCGGGAACCAGTCGTGCGGTTTCTATCGTTGCCATCGGCAAGGCGTGCGACTCACCGTCCACCTCAACCACGATGTCTTCCTCATCCATGGACACCAACGTGCCCTTGAAACGCCGCCGACCCTCTATAGGGAAGCGCATAGTAACTTTCAAGGTTTCTCCCATAAACCTTTGAAAGTGCTCTACTTTCGTAAGCCTTCTATCCAGTCCGGGCGATGACACTTCAAGCGAGTACTGCCCCGGTAACGGGTCCTCAACATCGAGCAACGCGCTCACAGCGAGGCTGACCTTCTCGCAGTCATCCAGACTGATACCGTCATCTTTGTCGATATACAGCCGCAATAAGCCATGCTGCCCACCGACTCTTACGTCGAGATCAGTCAACTCATAACCAAGGCGCTCGATCGCAGGCTCCAGCAGCCCAGTCAATTCCTCAGCGGTTAATGCCACACCTAAACCCTTGTTAAACAAACAAAAAATGGGCCAATGGCCCATTATTACGTCGTGCACTGTCGTTGTCCTCAGACAACAAAAAACCCCGGAGCGGGGCTTCTCTTCCGCCGGGAACCCGACGTACTACTCTGCACAGGCGCGGGATTATACGGCAATTGTGCAACCGCGTGCAATGCCCCAAACCGACGTATTTCTTGCGGCTACAGGTACTTGTCGAAGGCGAAGAACGCCGCTACGTTTCAAATCGTCCATCAGGGACATCGGGCAGGACTCAGTGAAGCCGGCAGTCCGGATTATGCCATCTGTCGCTTGTATTGGCTCCGAATGTGCCTAGACTTGATGCGCATGATTTTCGACTACGTCATCATCGGCGGCGGAATTGTCGGCCTCTCGACCGCCTGGCAGCTGCTGCAGCGCGACCCAGACAACAAAGTGCTCATCGTCGAAAAAGAATCCGCGGTCGCGCAGCACCAGACCGGGCACAACAGCGGCGTTATCCATGCAGGCATCTATTACGAACCAGGCAGCCTGAAAGCCGAGTTTTGCAAGCGCGGTGTCACCGACACCATCGCATTCTGCAATGACAACAATATTCCCTATGAGCAATGCGGCAAGCTGATCGTCGCGACTGACCAGACCGAACTGCTGCGCATGCACGCGCTGTACGAGCGTGCGCTAAAGAACGAACTTGACGTTGCACTGCTCGACGCAGCGCAGCTCGCCGAAAAAGAGCCGAACATCTCCGGGCTGGGCGCCATCTACCTGAAGACAACCGGAATCGTGGACTACAAGCGCATCGCGTCTGCAATGGCAACGAATATTGTCAACATGGGCGGCGAGTTGCGGCTGGCAAGTCACGTGCATCGTATCGAGGAGCATGACGACTTCGTCGAAGTATTTACGTCGGAGTATTCAGTCCAGGCAAGATACCTGGTTGCATGCGGCGGCCTGCAAGCGGATCGCATTGCGGCGATGATGCAGATTGACACAGACTTTCGCATTGTCCCGTATCGCGGCGAGTATTACCGACTGCCCGACGAGAAAAGCGACATCGTCAAGCATCTGATCTACCCGGTGCCAGACCCGGACCTGCCCTTCCTCGGCGTGCACCTGACACGAATGATAGATGGTTCAGTCACGGTTGGTCCGAACGCGGTACAGGCATGGGAGCGCGAGGGCTATGGCCGCGTGAACATCAACGCTCGCGATGTAGCCAGCATGCTCACATTCCCGGGCTTCTGGCGCGTCGCCATCAGGAATTTTCGTATCGGCCTCGAGGAAACCTGGAATTCGTGGTGGAAGCCCGGCTACCTGAAGCAGGTGCAAAAGTACTGCCCGTCAATCGAACTGCAGGATCTGCAGCCTTACCCGCCCGGCGTCCGGGCACAGGCTGTTCTCAAGGACGGCACACTGGTGCACGATTTCCTGTTCAAGGAAAGCCCGCGCAGCCTGCACGTTTGCAACGCTCCGTCGCCTGCCGCCACGTCCGCCATACCAATAGGCAGGTTTGTCTGCGACAGGATCGAGGCGGCGCGGAAATAAAAAGACCCCGCCCGAAGGCGGGGTCCACAACAACTGGCAAGACGGGGGTATTGACTTGCCATATTCAGTGCGCCGAACCGGTATTTATTCGGAGAACGGAGCCGGCACAGTGAATTCAAATGACAAGCTACCCGGATTGCCGGCGTGGCCACATCGTGGCAAATACGGACCTTCGTTGGTATCGTCTGGGCCAAAGGAGCGAATCATGTCCAACTCAGGAATTTCAGAGGTGTGCCGACTCGGGCTGGCGATGCTCGCGTGCCTCAGCTTAGGCGCATGCACCACTTATGAGTCGCAGAGCTTCAAGGTGAGCAAGGCCGGCAACGTTGAATCTGCGACAATCGCCGTTGATGCCGACTTCAGCAAGTACGACCGCTTGCAGGCGGCAGAGATGGGCATCTACTTTCCTGCGAACACCAGCCTCTCTCTCGAAGACCATGAGCGCCTGCGCGCGGCCTTTCGCAGCGCCTTCCTGACAGCACTCGAAGGCTATGATATTTCTCGCGAACCGGGTCCAACGACGATGAAAGTACAGGCATCATTGATCGACCTGCGCAACAACATCGGCACGTCTTTACCCGCCATGAGCGAGGACATATCCGAATTCGCGACCAGCGGTTCACTGGTCTTTGTTATGGAAATACGCGACTCGATAAGCGACGCAGTGCTTGCCCGCGCCGGCGACAGCGCCAAGTCCCCGGCACTCGCAACCGCTGATGGAGAAACGACTGACTGGCAGGCAGTCGAAGACGCTGCCACACATTGGGCCGCCCTGTTCCGATCGTTCCTCGACAAAAACCTCGACCGCTAGATCCGACCCCGCTACCTGAGCAACGTTGTTCCGATAACAGCCAGGAACAAAGTCAGGTAGACCCAGCGGGCGACGACATTAACCTGCTTCGCTCGCTCCATTTTGTCGGCAACTGCCCAACGGCTTCCGGTAACAGCGACACCCAGCGCGAGAAACACCATGAGCATACAGCCCATGACAAAGATGTCGGATTTGGTCACGTACGCGACGGGCGGCAAACTGAGACGGATACTGAAGCCAAACGCGATTAGCGAAAATATCGCTCCGGTCGATATGGCAACCCTGGCTGGCACGACGTCCGGTTGTATCCAGAAAACCATCCAGGACATGAAGATGATCAGGGACATCGGCAGGAACATCGTCAGAAGGTAATAGCCCCCGTTCCTGATCGCCTCCAGCGTAAACGTCAATTGCGGTCGCTCTACACCGCTGTCGGCGACTGCAAATACGCTCATTTTGGGTTCGAGTATCTGGAAGGTCCATCCCTCTATGCTGAAACTCGACGCATCTCCGGCGACTCGCGTTGCGGCGGAAAACTGCAGTTCCTCAGGGCTGTACTGGTAGGACACAATATCAATGTCCAGGCGCTGCGTATCAAAAGGAAACTCACGAAAATCAAGGTCGACCGCCAGCGGGCCTGTATAACGCTGGCGATACAGCACAACGCCGTCGCGGTCGACTTCAGCTACCGCCGGCAGTCGTGCTTCAAGCCCGCGATCGTTGACAACCAGTCCCTTGGGCGTCCAGATTTCGCTGATCGGCCGGGTACGGACCAGCGGCGCTGCGTCACCTTCTGTGGATGCCAACCGCGGATCCCGCCATGTTGTGGTGATGAAAATATCGACGTTGAAACGCTGCTTCACATCCTCGATCGAGTCAACATCGATAATCAGCAGGCTAACCGTAACTTCGGTCGGTGGCCCATCGGCATCCGGACGTTCAGCGAGCATCAACTCCGCCGACAGACCCTGACCGGCAACGCTCGCGCTGCATAGCAGCGCTATCCAGAACAGAAAAATCCTCACTGCTGCAATGCGCTCCACGGTCAAAAATCGTAGCTGACTGAGGTGATGACGCCATAGTCAGTATTTGCCCCGGCATCACTCTGCGGCTGATTGTCGTAGCTGTTGTAGTACTGCACTTGCCAGAACAGGTCGCTGAATATTTCCCACTTCAGGGTCGTATCAAACTCACCGCGCACGCGGCCGGACTCCGTGAGGCTCGGTATCAGCTCGAGGCTGGTCGACCAGTCGAGTTCCGGTGAATCGTAACGAAACCATTCCCATCTGAGCTCGCCGTAGGACTCCAGCGAATCAACATTGCCTGTTGTCTCCGCACTGTCTTCGCGCGTTGCCTGCAGGCCGCCCTTGATGATGAGCTCACTGCTGTTCGATTGGGAGATAATCCGGCCGACGCCGGCAGACAATGAAGTACGCAAGTTCAGGCCCAGCTCGTCGTTTCTGTCAAAACTGATGCCGCCGTCGTTAAGCCAGCGATTGGACCTGAGCCTGGTGTAATTGAAGGCCAGTGCTCGTCTTTCGCTCAAGTCATTATTGGAACTGTCCGAAATGACCGAGGAATACTTTGCTGACAGGATTCGATAGCGCGAACGGTACTTGGCATCCGCGCTTACATTGAATTGCGTAACATTGCTCGCTTTGGTGTAGTTGTAGCCAAGCGCAACGTTCAGGTCGACGTCCTTGAAACCACTCTGATCGATTGGATCCATAGCGACAACCGTAATGTTTTCAAGATCGACCGGCCCGGCCGCCGTCTCCACACGGATCTGCGCCTCTGTCTCCTGCTTGCTGATGCGCCCAAAATAGCGCGCTGCCACTCTGCACCTCTACCTGGACGTGCTGGTCTACTTGCAGGAACGCAACCTCATCCCACTCGACCTTTATCGTACCTGTCGCATCCGTCTTGAAAGTCAGGCGACCGCGACCCAGTGACTTGACCTCACCGCTCAAACGGTCGCCGTTCTTGAAGACAACGACATCGTCAGCGGCGAAGACCTGCGGCATAAACATTGCTGCGCCAAGCACCATGGCAATACAAATAGAACGGCACACAATGGCCGCGCTCCGGTTTGAACAGATCATTACTACCCTCGATAAGTGCGGTCGTTTATTCCGCCGGCTTCGACATTTCTCCGAAATGCCCCGCAAGTTCGCTGGCCCAGTCTTTCAAGATGCGATCAACAGCGGTCAGATTCGCCATGCTGCTCGAATAGCCAACCGTGGGCGCGGTTCGTCTTGCTCGTTGCTGGTCGATGATCTGCGCCAACAAGCTGCCGCTGACAGAGTCGTATAGCTCGAGGTACAACGTCATCTCCCCAGCGTCCGCGACATACGTTCGGGGTAGGCCGCCCGCCATCACGTCGGGTGCGTTGGCAACGACGTTGATAATGGCCGGTCGCAGAATAATGACGTCAGCCGCCGCTTCTGTAACGACCTCGTGGCCATTAGCTGTCATTGTCTCGGTGAAGACTTTCTTCAATTCCGCAGCCAGTTTCGACTTCATACGGGCCACATCGCTGTCTTTTACACGGCCGTCGAGACCCATGGCATTGCGGTTGTAGTCGCGCTGCCAGTTCTTTGCAAACGCAACTTCACCATCCAGGATCATCACCTTCGTGTAGTCGCTTGGATTGAAACCCTCCGCCGCATAGACGATGCGGCTTTTTTCGTTCTTGACCAGGGTCAGGCCTTCCGGAGTGGTCTCCGGGATTTCCTTGTCAGCAGCAACTGCCGATCCAATAAATAGTGAACCCACTGCAATCGCTGTAAGGAGCCGTCGTGTTGTTGTACCGAAGTCTGTCATTGTCGTATCCGCCTGTTAGTTAAGCCCGGAACTATAGCCTTTTCGGTTGAATCAGGACAAATCAGTCAGGCGCTGTTCGACAGGTCTCTTGGCACGCGGATATGCTCTACCATTTGCTGTATTCGCTCTGGTGGAGGCTTGGTGGCGTAGCTGACGGCGATCGCGACGATAAAATTCAGGCACATACCGATGACGCCGATGCCCTCAGGCGATATGCCGAAGAGCCAGTGCTCAGCCGTATTGACCCCCCAGGGCGCGCCTGCCCATTTCAGAAACAGGCCTTTGAAGAACTCGATGTAGCCGTATGTGAACAGCAACCCCGTTAGCATCCCCGCAATCGCCCCTTCCTTGTTGATTCGCTTGAAGAAGATGCCAAGGAGAATCGCCGGAAACAGCGAGGCCGCAGCCAGACCGAAGGCAAATGCTACGACCTGCGCGACCCAGCCAGGCGGGTCAAAGCCCAGGTAGCCGGCGATGCCGATGGCGAAGGCAGCGGCTATACGTCCGGCAAGCAACTCGTGCTTGTCCGATATATGCGGCATGAAGATGCCCTTTACCAAATCGTGCGACACCGCTGCCGAGATCACCAGCAACAAGCCGGCGGCGGTCGACAGTGCCGCAGCAATGCCACCAGCGGCCACCAGCGCGATGACCCAATTGGGCAGGCCTGCAATCTCGGGATTCGCGAGCACCATGATGTCTCGATCAACAACCAGTTCATTGCCAGACCAGCCGTACCCCGCCGCGGTGTCTGCAAAGTCAGCGTTCGAATCGTCGTAGTACTGAATGCGCCCGTCGCCGTTTTTGTCCTCGAACTGCACGAGGCCGGTTTTTGCCCAGGTATCAAACCAGCCGGGCCTGTCGGCATAAGCGAGGTTGCCATCAACACTGCCAACCTCCCCTGGCTGCATTGTGTTGATCAGGTTGTAGCGTGCCATTGAGCCCACGGCGGGCGCTGTCGTGTACAGAATCGCGATGAAGAGCAACGCGTAACCGGCAGAGATGCGCGCATCCCGCACTTTGGGCACGGTAAAGAAACGCACGATGACATGCGGCAGCCCGGCCGTACCAACCATCAGCGCCATCGTGATGCAAAACACATCGATCCGGCTTTTGCTTCCCGACGTGTATTGCGTGAAACCCAGCGACGTCACGATATCGTTCAGCTTGTCCAGCAACGCTGTTCCTGTTCCCGGTATCTCGCTACCAAAAGCAAGCTGTGGCACCGGGTTACCGGTAATTTGAATCGCGATAAATACGGCCGGCACTGTGTAGGCGAAGATCAACACACAGTATTGCGCCACCTGCGTGTAGGTGATGCCTTTCATCCCGCCGAGCACCGCGTAGACGAACACGACACCCATACCGATCAGCAGCCCGGTTGTAACTTCCACTTCAAGGAAACGCGAAAACACAATCCCGACGCCGCGCATCTGGCCAGCAACGTAGGTGAAAGAAATGAAAATCAGGCAGATGACAGCCACGATACGCGCCGTCTTTGAGTAGTAACGCTCGGCGATAAATTCCGGCACTGTAAATTTGCCGAACTTGCGCAGGTACGGCGCGAGCAGCAGCGCAAGCAGCACATAGCCGCCGGTCCAGCCCATGAGATAGACCGAGCCGTCGTAGCCAAGGAACGCGATCAGGCCGGCCATCGAAATGAAGGAGGCAGCACTCATCCAGTCGGCTGCAGTCGCCATACCGTTGGCTAGCGGAGAAACACCTTTTCCGGCAATGTAGAAATCGCCGGTGCTGTGTGCCCGCGACCAAACTGCGATGCCGATATAGAGCGCGAAGCTCAGGCCGACGACCAGGTATGTCAGCGCCTGCAGACTCACCAGGCAGACTTAGTCTTCATGGACGTCGAACTTACGATCCATGCGATTCATGCGCCAGGCATAGAAGAAGATCAGCGCAACAAACACGTAGATCGAACCCTGCTGGGCGAACCAGAAGCCCAGCTGGAAGCCGCCAAAGCGAACCTGGTTGAGCTGCTCAACCCAGAGCACGCCAAAGCCGTACGAACAGGTGAACCAGATAACCAGGCAAGCCGCGACGAGCCGCAGGTTGGCTTTCCAGTATTGTCGAACGAGTTCAGGTGTCGCCATGGGCCAAGCATACCGCAGACTTGGTCAGGCGTCAGCGACTCCTGGAGTTGCCACTCAATTGACTAAACCGGATTGCCATCCTCATCCAATTCGACGATATCGTAGCCAAGCGCTTTGAGCTCCGGAAGAATGGTCTGTTTGTCGCCAACCACGACAATGATCATCTCATCCATTGGGAGGAACTTCTTCGCTACAGCATTCAGTTCATCCCTGCCGATTTCCACAAGGATCCTGTTCTGCTCATCGACAAAGTTGTCCGGCAGATCGTACTCCAGGATCTGCGCTATAAAAGCCAGCTTTTGCGTTGGTGTTTCGTAGCGTCGCGCATCCCGCTGGCCAACCGCACGGCGCGTATAAGCCAACTCTTCTTCGGTCATGCCATTCTCGGCGTAACCGCGAATCTCGTTCTCGAACTCAACAATGCTGGCACCGGTTACATCAGAGCGCACGGCGGCGTAAGCAGTGTAGCTACCGAAATCGCGACTACCTGAGAAGAACGAATAAGCGCCATACGTATAGCCTTTGTCTTCGCGGATGTTCTGGTTGATGCGTGCATTGGAGTTCCCTCCGAGCGCCAGGTTCGCGAGGCCGGCGCGATAATATTGCCCCGTTGCGTCGTAGTTGAGTGCACGCTTACCGATGCGAATCTCGGACTGCGCTGATCCAGGCCTGTCGACGAGGTATATTTTGGTAGACCCGGTATCCGGAAACGGCTTGTACTGAGCCGCGGCCACATCGCCGCCGCTCCAGGCGTCAAACACTGACAGCTTTTGCAGCAGTTCGCCTTTGTCCACATCGCTTACGGCGACGATATCGGCGATCTTCGGTGAATAGTGTGCCGCGTAGAACGCTTTGACGTCATCAAGCGTAATCGCGGACACAGTCGCTTCGGTGCCCATGTTGGTATACGCGAAACTGTTATCTTTGCCGTACAGCAGTAACTGGTAGACAACTGCGGCAATCTGCTGCGGATCCTTCTTACCCTGAATAATGCTCTGCAGGTACTGACTCTTCAGACGTTCAAAATCCTGCGGATCGAATTTCGGCTGTAGCAACATTTCAGCGGCAATTGCCAATGTCTCATCGAGATTCTGGCTAAGACTGCGGATGGACAGCGTGCTTGCCGCATTGTCAGCGGAGAACGAAACTCTAGCACCCAGTTTCTGCATCTTGTTGCTGAGTTCTTCGTTGCTGTTCTCCGTCGTCGCCTCATTGAGCATGGCTGCCGTCAAAGACGCCAGGCCCAGCTTGTCGAGCGGCTCATGCTGCTGACCTGCACCAATGCGCAACCGCATGGCAGTAGTGGGTGTCTCTGCATTTTTTGCGCCGAGCACCAGCACACCGTTGTCCAGCTTCGCACGCCAGATATCAGGCGCTACGATGAATGGGTCTTCGCCCTCTGGCGGTACGACGCTACGGTCAAAATTGTCGACTGCACGGCGGAATTCCAGCTCGGAGGCAGCAACGGTCTGGTGTTCTGGAATTTCCCGGGGTGGGCGCTTCCAGCTGTCGGCGGCCGCGATTTGCGAAAGTTGACCATCGGGTACAACACTCAGAATGACAGCCGCTTTACCCTTGATGTACTGCTTGTAGACCCGCATGACATCGTCTTTGCTGACGTTCTCATAGCGAGCGATATCCTCTGCGGCGTAGTTGGGGTCCGCCCTGTAGGTCTCATACATTGCCAGACGCCCTGCTTTACCGGCGACACTTTCAAGACCGTAGATCATCCCGGAGACGATCGACATTTTGACGCGCTCCAGGTCGTCATCCAACACACCGCGCTGTTCGAATTCATCCAGGGAATCCCGCGCGATCTTCTCGAGGTCTGCCAGCGACTTGCCAGCTGACGGATTTGCGAGGGCGATGACAGTAAACGTGCACGCCAGTTCCTGGCAGCCGTGCCCGGCAACCGCCTGCACGGCGTAGCCTTTCTTCACCATATTCTTGTACAGCAGCGAGGTCTCGCCGGTACCCAGGATGGACATGAGAACATCGAGCGGCGCCTCGTCAGGGTGATACAAATTGACCGTGGGGTACGACATCATGAGCAACGGCAACGCGACGTCGTCCTGCATCGAGATATAGCGATTCGCGTCCAGCGTTACTGCCGGCTTTTCAGGCATGTTGACCGCGGGCCCCGAAGGAATCGGCGCGAAGTATTTTGCAAGCCAGGCCAGTACTTCGCTCTCATCGAACTTGCCGCCTATCGTCAATGTCGCGTTATTTGGTCCGTACCAGCGCAGGAAGAACTTCTTCAGGTCGTTGACATCGACCCGGTCAAGATCTTCAACGTAGCCGATTGTCTGCCAGGAATACGGATGCCCGACCGGATACAGCGCTTCATTGGTGCGTTCGAAGCGCAGACCGTAGGGCTGATTGTCCATCCTTTGTCCGCGCTCGTTCTTGACCGTCGCACGCTGAATCTCGAACTTCTCTTGCGTCACCGCGTCGAGCAGGAAGCCCATGCGATCCGCTTCCAGCCACAGGATCTTTTCCAGCTGGTTACTCGGTATCGTCTGGAAATAGTTGGTGCGATCCGTGTTGGTGGAGCCGTTATAAGTACCACCGGCATCCGTGATTATTCGTGCGTGCTCACCGTCCGCGGCGTGCTCCGTTCCCTCGAACATCATATGCTCAAAGAAGTGCGCGAATCCTGACTTGCCGACCTCTTCCCGAGCAGAGCCCACGTGATAGGTAACGTCGACATGCACCAGCGGATCGGAGTTATCTTCATGCAATAGTACGGTGAGGCCGTTGTCGAGCCGGTATTTCCTGTACGGAATGGTCACGACGTCGCCAGCCTGCTTCTCGACCGTTTCGACAAGGGTAATGCCTTCAGGCACTGCGGGTTTCACCGCGGCGGTCTCGGATGCGCCTTTTGGCTGGCAGGCTGCGACAAGCGTCAGAAGAGCAACGCTGACAATGGCTATTCTCGCGAAATGCATATTCAGATCCCGTTTGAGTTTTGGCATGGATATAGTAACTTTCCGACACTCCCATAGCGCACAGGTTCCAACCGGGCCAATATCGGCGGGTTTCGGTCGCTTAGCCGGCTGACCGTTTGCAGCAATCGGCGATACGCACAAGAGCGTATTCCGCGAGAGCTTCAAACGGAATAATAGATACTTGGGCCTATGAAAGAACTACGTCGTTGGAATGGCGCTGGTCCAGTAGTTGGAATTGACAGAACACGGACCTTGCTCGGGCCCCTTAGTGATTTTCACCGCACAAGAGGCAGCGTTCGCCAATTTCAAAACCAGCGGCCGGTGCCGACGCTCATGTGGCCATGGTTGCCGATCGGGACGCCGACACTCAGGCCGACTCCCACGTTACCGCTGCAGCCGGCAATTAAAGTACTCGAAGCCAGCACGAGGACCAGTAGCGACTTTTTCATTAATTTACGCAAGATACCGCTCCTTTACATTGGTGTTTTTTGCAGGACGAGTACGGCGCCCGAGGGGTCTGTAACAACGGCCATTGTGCCGTCCCTTAAATCGGCTGATGCCGGCAGCAGTACCGTACCACCCAGTTGTTGCGCCTTTGCAGCTGCCGCAGCTGGATCGCTGACCCCAAAATAGGTTAGCCACACCGGCGTCACATCATCGCCGGGCCGGGGCATGATCCCCGCGCGCTTCACGCCGTTCTGGAGAAGGAACGTGTACTGTCCGCCACGCCGGTTGACGACATCGACATCATAGCCGGCAACTCGCTCATAGAATGAAGATGCGGCCGCCGGATCGCGGCTCAGGAGTTCTGACCAAACCACTCGACCGGGCATGGCTCGGGTTGTCTTGTCGTCGGGATCTCCGACGTCGCTGTGCGCAAGGCCAATCACGGCCCCCTCGGGATCGATAATCGCAGCAACTCGGCCAATACTGACGTCGCGAGCTTCGGCCGCGACGGTTGCGCCCGCCGTCGTGCTGCGTTCAATCGCGGCATCGACGTCTTCGATAGAAATGTATGGCAGCCAGCGGTCCACTTTCCTGCCATCCGGACGTGGCGCGACTTTCAGGATGCCCGCAACATAGGTATCACCATGCCGCGCAATTACATATTCGCCACCTGATCGCTGTCTGCCTTCCTCGAACGTCCAGTCGAACAGACCACCGTAAAACGTCCTTGCGGCGGCAAGGTCCTCAGTAATCAGGTCATTCCAGATTACCTTCCCTGTTAGAGGCCGATCCGATACTGACATTCCTGACAGGGCCGTATCGCTCGCTGTCGAACATGAAACGGACCCGGCCAGCAGGACCATCACCAGCAACATAGACTTGAACTTCATGTGTAACCTCCGTGGACGACTCGCGAGTATAGCAGCGAATTCCGACGTTCATAGGGGCGATAGAACCGCCCGTGGCTGAGCCAGGAAACCCATTGGGCACGCACCGAGCGGCAAATTGACCGACTTAATCGCTCACGCGAAATGTCGCCATGATTGCATTGAAGCTGCCGTCTTCACGCATTTTCGCAATCTCGGCTTCGAACGCGGCGACGATCAGGTCTGCATCCTCGCGCTTCTTCGACACCCCTATCCGCAGACCTCGCGTGAAGATCGGTTCCGGAAGCACATCGAACGACTTCGCGAGTGTACGTTCGTTGATTTCATACAGGGCTACGCGTCGATCCGCGAGAACCAAATCAAGTTCACGGTCACGCAACTGCGTGATATTTTCCGTGAGGCTGCCAGACGACACTATGTTGATGTCCGTCGTGTCCATACTCGCCGGGGTGTAGGCGAAGTCGTCGACGAGACCGATCTTCAACCCCAGCAAATCCTCACGTTTCGAGACGCGAATACCGCTGTCCGATCGACGCACCAGTGCAATCTCGTTCCTGATATAGGGCTCACTGAAAACCAGCGATTCCGCGCGCTCGTCAGTTAGCCACAAAGTGGCGAAGACATCGTGCCTGCCCGCGATGGTGTCTTCCAGTGTCTGTGGCCAGGGGCCAATGTCGACGGAGACATCGTACCCGGCCCGCTCGAGTGCACGCGAAACCAGGGCCACAGCGAAGCCGTTCCTCGTCGCGCTGGTGTCGACGTACGGGCGCCATTCACTGGCGGTTAGCCGCAGTTCGTCGGCCTCAGCGATGGGGATGGACAGGCCAAGTGAGCACGCCAGCACGGCGAGCGCATAAATTATTTTCATAAGGTTCGACCGCACTTCTTGTAGGTGGGCGATAAGTATAACTCGTGCGTTGTTCAAGATCTGTCGGCAGCCGGCCCTAAGCTATCGCATTGTGCCCTGGCTTTCGAACCGGCGATTGCTGGCGCACCGTCTATTCCTGTTTCAAATGAGTACCGAGAAACAGGTCCATAGCCTTGAAGAACTGCAATCGGTGTGCCTCGTTGCTCAGGTAGTGGTCGCCTTCTTCGAATTCCAGGTAGGTGACCTCCTTTGCGTCTTTTTCCAGCGCCTGGTTCATTTCGCGGCTGTGGTGGACCCTGACGCTGCGATCGTCCGTGCCATGACCGAGCAACACGGGGATATCGATCTGGTCAGCAAGATACAGCGGAGACCGCTGTCTTAGTTCGCTCATATCAGTGCCGATCTGCTCCTGGACAACTCTGTAATTTGTGTAGCGTCGGCTCGATCTAACAAGGTCTGCAACATCTGTCACACCGGCAAAGCTGACGACACAGCGGTATAGATCCGGGTTGCGCGCCGCTTCCATGAGCGCCGCATAACCGCCGTAGCTGCCACCAACAGCGCAGATACGGTCAGGGTCGGCGAGTCCCTCCTCTATCAACCAGCGGGTGCCATCCTCGACATCGTTCTGCATCTCGAGCCCCCATGATTGCAGTCCGGACGCCATGAAATCGTAGCCGTAGCCCGAGGAACCGCGAAAGTTCATCTGCAGGACAATGTAGCCGCGGCTTGCAAAGTACTGGGTCCAGTAGTCGAAGCCACCGCCATCGAAACTGATTGGCCCGCCGTGGGGAAAAATAATCGCCGGAAGTGGCGACTCTTCTGCGCCATTCGGGATGGTCAGATAGCCCTGGATTTCCAGGCCGTCGCGGGCCTTGTATTTGATCGCTACCTTGTCGGCCAGCAGTTCCGGATCAAGCGCATTGTAGCGACGCGCAAATGGCATGACCGCGCGATTGCCGCGATCGCCGACGTAGTAGGTACCCGCATTGGTATCGCTGGTGGCAAGCAATACGTAATGTTGCTCGTCGTCGCTGAAGTCATAAACCATGTTCGCCGTATCCGGTAGAGCGCGGTCGATACTCTTCTGCAGGCTCTCGTAGCCCTCATCCCAAAAGGTAACGCCGCCATCGACTGAAAAACGTGTGCCGATGACATCACCTGTTGTTTTCGAGTACACGAGGGTGCCATCAGCGTCGTATTTCGGGTCCGAAAACACCAGCTCCTTGCTGAGCTCCGGGTCGCTGAGGTCCACTTTGAAGATCGCGCTGCGTCCTTCGTGATAGGCACTGATGTAGAGCGTATTCGGGTCCTTGCCGAAGCCCATGGGCCAAACCCGGTCGTCGGCAAACGATTCGAACTGCCACAACGGGTCCCAGGACTTCGAATCAACAGCCCTGTGCAAAATGCGGTAGTCGGTGGCACTGCGCCAAAACGCGATTCGCAGACGTTCCTGGCGGTCCGTCATCCAGCGGAAAACATTTGTCTTGTCGCGCTGCACGGCCTTTATTTTGCCGTTTCGGATATTGATCTTTAGCACTCTGGACTGATCTACAGATTTGAACCTGCCAGACAGCAGTATGTGGTCCGCGTCCGAGGGCAGCAGGTCAACGATAGTATCCTGGAACTGCGGAATGCGCGCCTGCCTGTTCAAGTAGTTGTCCGTGATTACTCTGCGGTACTCGCCCGAACGTATATCGATCGCGATCAGTCGCGTCTCCGTCGTTGGCACTCCGAAACGACTCTGCGCAAAAACCGCACTCATCAACAGTTGATCGTTGTTCGCCCAGCGGATCCAGTTGACGACAAAATCGTCGACAGTTGCATAGCCCAGGATCCTCGACTGTTTCGCCTCCAGGTCAAACACAGCTATCGACCTGCCGTAGACGCCGTTTTGGGACAAGCGGCGCAGGAAAGCCAGGTGCTTGCCGTCCGGAGACAGCCGGATGTCACTGATATCCGGCGGTGTCGCGAAGGCTTCCAGAGGAATGGTAGTCTCAGCTCCGACGGATGAACCTATAAGACACCACAGGATCAGAAGCTGCTTTGAAAAATTGAGCGGCGGCATAGGCACAAAAACCGAAGCACGAAGGCGCTCAAATCATACCAGCTAAGGCGGCGGGATTTCTCCTTCCCCGCTTAGCGGCATAGAATGGCGCTGTACATCCGCGATTGACTGCAGACCGCTGCTAATCAATATTTCGCCATCTGATTGCAAAGAGCCAGGCACATCAACCGATTCAAGCTCAACTCCTTCGATACAAGCAATCTGCGCGGCGATCTGTTTGGTGGATTAACGGCCGCTGTCGTTGCGCTGCCTCTTGCGATTGCGTTTGGTGTCGCATCCGGAGCCGGTGCGGTCGCCGGGCTATACGGTGCAGCATGTGTCGGTTTGTTTGCTGCCCTGTTCGGCGGTACGCCAGCCCAGATATCGGGTCCCACCGGGCCTATGACGATAGTGGCTGCGTCCATTTTCACTACTTACGCAGACAATCCTGCGGTGGCATTTACCGTGGTCATGATGGCCGGCGGATTCCAAATTCTGTTCGGCACCATGCGTTTGGGCCGCTATGTCAATCTCATGCCATACCCGGTTATTTCCGGATTCATGACCGGCATCGGGGTCATCCTGATCATTATGCAGATCGAGCCGCTACTGGGATATCCGAGCCCGGCAAACGTGGCAAATGCGATCACGGTGTTGCCGGCTGAGATACTGAATCCAAATTGGCAGGCGGTAATTCTAGGCGTCGTTGCCTTGGGCATCTGCCTGTTTACTCCCACGTCGTTAAATCGATTCGTGCCGGCACCCCTGATAGCCGTGATCGTTGCTTCTCTACTCGCCCTGGTACTGCCCGAAGCCGCAGTTCTCGGTGTTATCCCGACCGGAATGCCGCAATGGCAATGGCCTGCGATCCTGTTTGCCGATCTCGACGGCATGCTTGTATCTGCCGCTGTTCTCGGCGCGCTGGGCGCCATTGACAGCCTGTTGACATCGCTGGCAGCGGACAACGTCACGCGCACTTTTCACGACTCGGACAAAGAACTGGTGGGCCAGGGAATCGGCAACGTGATAGCAGGTCTGTTCGGCGGACTGCCTGGAGCAGGCGCGACAATTCGCACCCTGACAAACGTCAAGGCAGGCGGCCGCACAGCGTTGTCCGGCGCGGTGCATGCGATCGTCATATTTCTCGTCGTGCTTGGGCTGGGGCCAGTGCTGGCTTTCGTGCCACTCGCGGCACTTGCCGGCATCCTGATCAAGGTAGGCCTCGACGTCATCGACTGGCGCTTCCTGAACAGGATGCGCCGGGCACCCAAAATCGACGTCACACTGATGGCCGTCGTGCTCGTGCTGACAGTCCTGGTCGATGTGATAACCGCTGTCGCCGCGGGTGTGGTCATCGCCAGCCTGGTGTTTGTTAAAGAAAGCGCTGAACTGCAGATTGAATCAATCAAGGCGCTGTCGGATCCGGACCATGCGCAATTTCTGACACCCGATGAATCCGCTTTGTTTCGGCGCTGCGAGGGTCGCTTACTTTTTCTTTACCTGTCCGGTCTGATGAGCTTCGGCGCCGCCAAGGAACTGAATAGAACCATCGGCATTTCGGATGCCTTCGATATTGTATTGATCGATTTACATGATGTGCCCAAGGTTGACGGCAGCGCAGCGCTTGCCCTCGAAGAAATCGTGGACCAGGGAGTGGCGGCGGGAAAAGAGGTTCTCATTTTCGGTCTGTCAGCCCCAGTGGCGAGGCTACTGGGCCAAATGGGCATCCTCGAACGATTCAAGGAAACGACGCGATTTACGACGCGACGGGAAGCCCTCGAATATGCCGCAGATTATGTGCGTGATCTCGACAAGTCACAGGGCCCCATGAAGCAGAAATGAAAATGGGTCCCACAAGGGGACCCATTGTTGTTTGGTAGCGGGGGCTAGCTGCAAACGCAATCTAACATTGGTTACGGTGCTGGATATCGCGACCTGAAATCGCTAGACATTAGCCGCAAACCGAATCTTGTGCACTCTCGAGAGGTTCGCGGTTTTCTTCGCCTGCCAGAGATCATAGTTGTCCTGCATGGCCAGCCAGCTCTCTGGCGAGCGCCCAAGTGCCTTTGACAAGCGCAATGCCATCTCCGGACTAACCGCACTGCGCTCGGCGACGACACGCGCCAGAGTGGAAGCAGCTACGCCCAGGTTCTCTGCCAGTGACCGGATACTGATATCAAATGGCTCGATATATGTTTCCCGGATAAACTCGCCCGGGTGCGGGGGATTATGCATAGCCATCAATGGTAGTCCTCGTAGTCCAACACGTACGCATTGCCGTCTCTGAATTCGAAGGTGAGCCTCCAATTTCCGCTGACCCAAATCGACCATCGGTTCCTGGCCCGCCCTTTGAGCGGATGCAAGCCGGTAACCCGGCACGTCCATATCATCGATCACCCGAGAAGTATCCAGGGCCGCCAATTGCAGGCGAAGTCGAGTGGCATGTTTGGCCTGGATACCGGACTTACTGCCTGTGTCGTAGTAGCGCTTCAGACCTTTGTGCTTGAACGACTTGATCACCGGCACAGTGTAGCGTGTTGCGCATCGCGCAACAACTATGATCACATTCCCGAAGCAGCAGAAATGAAAAAGCCGGCGCCACAAATGGGACCGGCCCGGTTTCCTGGTAACGGGGGTAGGATTTGCCCTCGCCGCTTCGGTTGTGC
Source organism: uncultured Gammaproteobacteria bacterium (assembly GCA_963698425.1). Taxonomy (GTDB): domain Bacteria; phylum Pseudomonadota; class Gammaproteobacteria; order Steroidobacterales; family Woeseiaceae; genus UBA1847. The sequence goes on from CAVOQR010000002.1 coordinate 157,939, forward strand.
GGGCTGGTTCTTGATCTTCTGTAACGGCAGGATTGACTCAGATCGGCTAAGGCCGATCTTCGGGGCTGCGCCCCGCCGGGCGAGCCGGCGTCCAAAACGCTAGCGCGTTTTGTTGAACGAGGCCCAACTCCTCGGACCCACACTCCCAAACAAAAATGGGCCCCACAAGGGGACCCATTGTTGTTTGGTAGCGGGGGTAGGATTTGAACCTACGACCTTCGGGTTATGAGCCCGACGAGCTGCCAGACTGCTCCACCCCGCATCGGCGAACGAGATAGTACTGTTCTGGTCGGTACTTAGCAACCCCAATCCGGGGCCTTTGTCAGGAGACCGAGAAAACCTGCACGCAGATGGTCCAGAGCCAGCCCGGCATGATGCCCAGCGCCAGTACTGCCAGTGAATTGAGGCTGAGTACGACCCTGGCGTCCGTGCCGGACTGCAGCACCGCCTGGTCCTCTGCGGCCTCGAAATACATGTACCAGATAACCCGCAGGTAGTAGAACGCGCCAATAACGGAGGCGACCACAGAGAGAATCGCGAGCCCGGTGTAGTTGGCATCCAGCAGTGCGGCAATTACGTTCAGCTTGCCGAAGAACCCGACCAGTGGGGGTATGCCCGCCATGCTCAACATCAGCAGCATCATCATCGCGGCAAACCACGGACTGCGCTCGTTGAGTCCTTTGATGTCCGAGATATGGTGTGCCTCAAAGCCGCCGCGGCTCAAGAGGATAATGATGCCGAAAGCGCCCGCCGCGGCCACGACATAGGTGAGCGTGTAGAACAGTGCCGCTGCGTTGCCCTGCTCGGTGCCTACGAACAGCGCCAGCAGGATAAAGCCGACATGCGCAATGGTGGAGTAACCCAGCATGCGTTTGATATTCGTCTGCGCAATCGCAACGATGTTTCCGACCAGCAGCGACAGTACCGCCACGATCATCAGCATTTGCCCCCAGGTGTCCTGCAATCCGCCGAGGCCTTCCACCAGTATTCGCAAAGCAAGCGCCAACGCGGCGAGCTTTGGGGCGGTTGCCAGGTAGTAGGTAGCCGGCGTGCGCGCACCCTGGTAAACATCCGGTAGCCACATGTGAAATGGCACACCGCCAAACTTAAACGCAATACCGACGATCAGGAATGCCAGGCCAAACCACAGTGGCAGGTCATTCAGCCCGGGGTCGGCCTTTATCGCCGCAGCGATCTCATGGAACTGCAGGCTGCCGGTCACACCGTAGATCCAGGATATTCCGTACAGCAAGCAGCCCGAAGCGATCGCACCAAGCACGAAGTACTTCATCGCCGCCTCAGCCGAGACGACGTTATTACGATCAATCGCAACCAGTGCGTACATCGACAGCGCCAGTGTCTCCAGCCCAAGGTACATGGTGAGCATGCTGTTGGCAGAAATCATGATCAGCATGCCAAGCAGACCGAACAGGCCCAACAGGTAGAACTCGCCCTTGTGCAGTTCGTTTGCGGCCAGGTAGTCGCGCGCATAGACAAACCCGACGCCTACGAACAAGGCACAGCCGAGCTTCAGAATCTGCGACAGCGCATCGGAAATGTAGCTGCCATCGAAAATCACGACGCCGTTGCCCGGGTCGGTCAACAACACGGTCAATGCGGTGATAGCAACGCTGAGCATCGCGAGCCAGAAGGTCACAATGCGCTTGTTATCATCAACAAACAGATCGGCTATCAGCACCACGCAGATCAGACCCAGCAGGGTCATTTCAGGCGCAGCCCATACGAAAGTCTGACAGGTTCATAGCTTGGACTGCCCTATTGTCTCGATAAGCTGTTCTATCGTTACGTTCATCATGTCAACCAGCGGCGCCGGCCAGAGACCGAGCAGGAGAACCGAAACTGCGAGAATGGCGAGGACCAGGAACTCGCGCCGGTTCGAGATCGGAAAGCTTGGCGACATTGTCATTGGCCACTTCACCGTAGATCACGCGCTTGACCATCCAGAGCGTGTACGCCGCTCCGAGGATCAGCGTGGTCGCCGCGATAAAGGCAAACCAGAAGTTGGCCTTGAAGCTGGCAATAATGACCATGAATTCGCCGACGAAGCCGGAGGTGCCCGGCAGTCCGGCATTCGCCATCGCGAACAGCACCATGAACGCGGCAAACGTCGGCATCGTGTTGGCGACGCCACCGTAATCGGCGATCTGCCGGCTATGCATGCGGTCGTACAGGACGCCAACACAGAGGAACATGGCACCGGAGATAACGCCGTGCGAGATCATCTGCACCATGCCGCCCTGCATGCCCAGCACCGCGCCTGTCGGGCCGTCGATCGACCACAGCAGGAAGAAGCCAAGCGTGACGAAGCCCATGTGCGCAATCGATGAATAAGCGATGAGCTTCTTCATGTCCTTTTGCATCAGCGCGACGAGGCCGATGTAGACAACCGCGATGAGCGACAAGGCGATCATCAGGCCGGAGAAGTACTCGCTGCCGTCCGGGCACGATCGGCAACGACAGGCGAATGAAGCCATAGCCACCCATTTTCAACATGATGGCCGCCAGGATAACGGAGCCGCCGGTCGGTGCCTCAACGTGCGCGTCCGGCAACCAGGTGTGCACCGGCCACATCGGCACCTTGACGGCAAAGGCTACCAGGAATGCGATGAAGATCATCTTCTGTGCGGTCATGCTGAGCGGCGCATCCATCCAGCCGAACAGGTCGAAGCTGCCCGTCTGCCGATACAGGTAGACAAACGCAACCAGCATCAGGACCGAGCCCAGGAATGTGTACAGGAAGAACTTCAGGGTGGCGTAGATACGATTGGCGCCGCCCCAGACACCGATGATCAGGAACATCGGTACCAGCATGAATTCCCAGAACACGTAGAACAGGATACCGTCGAGCGCCGCAAATACGCCGATCATCAGGCCTTCGAGAATCAGGAAAGCCGCGAAATACTGTGCAGGACGCGCCTTGATCGTGTCCCAGCCCGCAATGACGACGAGCGGCGTGATAAACGTGGTCAGCAGAATGAGCGGCGCGGAGATGCCATCGACACCCAGATAGTAGTGAACGCCCAGTGACGCGATCCACTCCATCCGCTCAACGAACTGCATGCCCGTCGCCGCATTGTCAAAGCCGGTGTACAGGCCTGTGCTCAGAATGAAGGTGACCGCAGAGATGGCCAGCGCCACGTTGCGCATCATGGCGGCGCGCGCCGACTTGTGGTCGCCAGCGTCGCCGATCGCAAGCAATGCGAAGCCGCCGAAGATCGGCAACCAGATCAGGATACTAAGAAGATGTTGTGACATGTTCGCAGACTTCCCTGATCTATCGGAACCAGACCAACCAGCCAAGCAGAACTGCAAGGCCGATGATCATCGCAAATGCGTAGGTGTACAGGTAGCCGGTCTGGATCTGGCGCATGACGCCAGCCAGGCGGCCAATCGAGTTCGCTGTGCCGTTGACGAGGATGCCGTCAATCAACTTCTGATCACCCTTCTCCCACAGGAAGGTGCCAAGACGCCGTCCGCCACCTGCGAAGCCACGAATCCACAGATCGTCGAAGTAGTACTTGCGCTCCAGCAGGTTGTAGACACCGGACAGCTTGTCCTTGATCGTGGCCGGAATATCCGGACGCTTCAGGTACAGGAACCAGGCCGTCAGGACGCCCGCCGCAGCGAGCCAGAATACCGGCGTCATCGGCGCATGCAGCAGCAACGCGGCCGGCCGTGCCAGATCGTTTCCTTCATATGAGCCAGCACGTCATGTGCCGAGCTCACCTGGATCGCATCGCCGAAGTAGCCGTCGAACAGCACCGGGTCGACCGTAAACCAGCCAATGACGGCCGACGGGATCGCCAGCATGATGAGCGGAATCGTCACCACCGCCGGCGTCTCGTGCAGATGCGATTTGGTCTCCGCGTCCATGCGTTCCTCGCCATGAAATACGAGGAAGAACATACGGAACGAATACAGCGCGGTGACGAAAACGCCCAGCAGCACGCTAAGGTACGCGACCCAGTAAACCGCGCCCTGCCCGTGCCAGTGCGAGTCTTTCACCGCCTCGATCAGCAGGTCCTTCGAAAAGAAGCCGGAGGTGCCGGGGAATCCAATCAGTGCGAGTGAGCCAATCAGCGCGGTCCAGTAGGTGATCGGCATGTACTTCCTGATGCCGCCCATCTTGCGGATGTCCTGCTCGTGATGCATCGCAATGATCACCGAACCCGCCGCAAGGAACAGCAGCGCTTTAAAGAAAGCATGCGTCATCAGGTGGAAGATCGCAGCGCTGTAGGCCGATACGCCCAGGGCAACGGTCATGTAGCCGAGTTGGGACAGCGTTGAATACGCGACGACACGCTTGATGTCGTTCTGCACGATGCCTAGCAGGCCCATGAAAAACGCCGTGATCGAACCAATAACAATGACGAAACCGAGCGCCGTCGTCGACAATTCGAACAGCGGCGACATACGCGCCACCATAAAGATGCCGGCTGTGACCATCGTGGCTGCGTGGATCAGCGCCGAGATCGGCGTCGGACCTTCCATCGAGTCGGGCAGCCACACGTGCAACGGCGCTTGCGCCGATTTACCCATCGCGCCAATGAACAGCAGGATGCAGATCACCGTCATGGCATTCCACGGGCTGCCCGGCAGTACCGATATGGTCTGGCTGGCGATCGCATCGCGTTGCGCAAAGACCTCGGCGTAGTCGAGTGAGTTGGTCATCAGGACAACGCCGGCGATGCCGAGCATGAAACCGAAGTCGCCTACCCGGTTCACGAGGAACGCCTTCAGGTTCGCGAAGATGGCTGTTTCGCGTTTGAACCAGAAGCCGATCAGCAGGTATGACACCAGGCCAACCGCTTCCCAGCCAAAGAACAACTGCAGGAAGTTGTTCGACATGACCAGCATCAGCATCGAGAAGGTGAACAGCGAAATGTAGCTGAAGAAGCGCTGGTAACCCGGGTCGTCGTGCATGTAGCCGATGGTGTAGATGTGCACCATGAGGGAGACAAAGGTGACGACAACCATCATCAGCGCGGTCAGCCGATCGACGAGGAAGCCGACTTCCATGCGCAGGCCGTCAGTAACGGCCCAGGTATAGATGCTGATGTTCTCAGCCTCGGCACCACCCCAGAACATGTTCTTGAGCACGAGCAGCGACAGAACGCAGGACAGGCCAACGCCGAGAATCGTCATCCAGTGTGAGCCCGCACGGCCGATCTTGTGGCCAAACAGCCCAGCGACGATGGCGGCAGCCAGCGGCGCAAGAACGATTGTCAGGTAGTAGGTATACATCTGCCGCTAGCCCTTCATCGTGTTGAGTTCTTGCACGTTGATGGACTGACGGTTGCGGAACAGCACAACCAGGATAGCCAGCCCAATCGCCGCTTCGGCCGCCGCTACCGTGAGGATGAAGAACACGAACACTTGCCCGGCTGTATCACCGAGGTAGCTCGAGAATGCGACGAAGTTGAAATTGACGGCCAGCAACATGAGCTCGATACACATGAGCAACAGGATCAGGTTGCGTCGATTTACGATAATGCCGGCAATGCTCAGGATGAAGAGCATGGCACCGAGTGTCAGGTAATGCTGCAGCCCGATCATTGTCTTTCCTCCGCATCCATCTTGACGACCCGGACACGATCCTTGGCACGCACCGCGACCTGCTGTGAGATGTTCTGTTGCTTCAAACCGGGGCGCTTGCGCATGGTGAGGGTTATCGCTGCGACAATTGCCAGTAACAGGATTACTGCCGCGATCTCGAACGCGTAAACGTGCTCTGTGTACAGCACTGCACCAAGTTCCTTGGTGTTGCTGTAGCCCTGCGGATGCGTCTGGAAAATGCCGGGACCATCGTCGATGCCGCTGCGCAGCCAGATCACCTGGATCAGCTCGATGACCATGATCAGCGCAATCGCAATTGCCGGCCACGCATAGCGCGTCATGCCGCGCTTGACCGCCTCAACGTTCACCTCGAGCATCATGACCACGAACAGGAACAGCACCATGACCGCGCCGACGTACACCAGCACCAGCACGATCGCGAGGAACTCAGCCTCCGCCATCAACCACAGTACGGCGCTGTTGAAGAATGTCAGCACCAGGAACATGACCGAATGCACCGGGTTCTTTGAGAACACGACGCCCAGTGCGGCGGCCAGCAGCACGGCGGCAAAAGAATAAAAGAGAATAGTCTGGAACATATCGTTGTCTGCCTACCGATACGGCGCGTCAGCTGCCTTGTCGGCAGAAATCATCGCATCGTACTTGTCACCTATGGCCAGTAGTTTGTCCTTCGTCATGATGTTCTCGCCGGGCGCCTCCATGTGGTACTCATGCAGACGCGTCTCAACAATGGCGTCGACCGGGCATGCCTCTTCGCAAAAACCGCAATAGATGCACTTGAACAGGTCGATGTCGTAGCGCGACGTGCGGCGCGTGCCATCTTCGCTAACGTCGGACTCGATCGTAATCGCAAGCGCCGGGCAAACGGCTTCGCACAATTTGCAGGCGATGCAGCGTTCTTCGCCGTTGGGGTAACGTCGCAATGCGTGCAGGCCACGGAAGCGATGCGACTGCGGCGTCTTTTCCTCCGGGTACTCAAGCGTGACGCTCTTCCTGAAGAAGTTTCTCTGCGTTACCGACAGGCCCTTCAGCAACTCCCAGAGGGCGAAGGTCTTGATGTAGCTGATTACTCTATTCATCTCTCTATCCGCCCATGCCAGACCAGGGCCCGATGCGCAGCCATGCCATCACGCCTTCGACTGCGATCCAGACGATGGTTACTGGAATAAAAACTTTCCAGCCCAGCCGCATGATCTGGTCGTATCGGTAGCGCGGGAACGTCGCGCGCAACCAGAAGAATGTGTACATGAAGATGCACATCTTGATAAACAGCCACGGGAACCCGCCGCTGACAATCCAGCCAATAAACGGTGTGTCGCCATACTGCTGCAGGAACGTCCAGCCTTCGAAGGGCGATGCCCAGCCACCCAGGAAGAAGATCGCCGTCAATGACGCGATCAGCACCATGTTGGCGTACTCGGCAAGGAAGAACAGTGCGAACGCCACGCCCGAATACTCAACATGGAACCCGGCGACAATTTCCGACTCGCCCTCTGCGACGTCAAACGGAGCGCGGTTGGTTTCTGCGACGCCCGATATCCAGTAGACGAGGAACAGCGGGAACAATGGCAACAGGAACCAGTTGGAGAAGCCGCCGCGCTGCGCATCAACGATATCGCCAAGATTCAGGCTGCCGCCTGCCATCAGTACGCCAACCAGGGCAAAGCCCATGGCGATTTCGTAGGCGACGATCTGCGCAGCCGAGCGCATGGCGCCGAGGAACGCGTACTTCGAATTCGTGGCCCAGCCGGCGAGGATCACGCCGTAAACGCCGACCGAGGTCAGTGCGAGCACGTACAGCAGGCCGGCATTGATGTCGGCGATGACGTACCAGTCGTTGAGCGGAATGACGGCCCAGGCTGCGAGGGCCGGAATCAGGGTCAGCAACGGCGCGATGACGAACAGGTAGCGGTTCGACTTCTGCCGGTACGATCACTTCCTTGATCAGCAGCTTGATGACGTCGGCAAACGGCTGCAGCAGACCCATCGGGCCCACCCGGTTCGGTCCGACGCGCGCCTGCATGCTGCCAATGACCTTGCGCTCGAAATAGGTCGAGAACGCAACGATAAGGATGACCCCAATCGTGACCAGCAGAATCTTCGACGTCGTAAGGGTCAGGTACTGCACCAGCGACGGCAACGAATTCCAGATGTCGAGCATGAATGTCGGTACCAGTTCGGCCATCAGGATGCTTCCCCGCGGGCTCTTCTGGCTTCGTCTGTCAGCTGCAATGCACGCGCCCTGCGGACGACGCTATCTACAGAATACAGCGGGACGTCGATATCGCCCGACGGCGCATCTGAGCCGTTCGGTTTAGCGAGCGCTTTGCCGTTCTTGTAGCGGTTGTCCATTGCAATGTCGCCCACCTGCTGCTTTAAGCTCGGCGAGCACATCTTCGCTGGTGACGTAGTCGAAACCGTCGGCTTCGACAAGATTGCCGAGCACGCGCAACACCTTCCACGCCGGGCGCGCTTCGCCGACGGGGCTGGCAACGCCAGCAAAGCTTTGCCACAGTCCGGCCACGTTGACGTAGGTTCCGGAGGTTTCGGCAAACGTTCCGATCGGCAACAGCAGATCTGCGGCCTCACGAATGGCTGCGGAATCGTACGGCGTCAGTGCAACCACAAACTTTTGCCGGGCAAGCTTTGCAACCGCGTCGTCCGTCGCCAGGAAGTCAGCGTCGGGCTCAAAATTGTGCAATAGCACGGCATCAAGACTGGCGTTGAGCATATCTGCCGCGTTCAAGCCGGGCTTTTTGCGCTTCTTGCCGCCCTGCGCGCGATGCGGCACCACGCCGGCCAGGTCTGCACCTGCCGTATTAGGGCCTTCTGAGACGTAGCCAAGCGTCGCGCCTGTCAGATCACAAATCGCCGCGGCCAGTGCGCGCACCGCCGACCAGGCCTGGTGACGGCCCGCAATATTGCCGGTGAGGACAAGCGCCTTGTCTGCTGCTGCCAACGACTCGGCCACGGCCTTCTGCTCGTCACTGGCCTTGATGCCAGTACACAGTTTGGCGACGGCGGTCGGCAGCTTCTTGCCGTTTGCCGCTGCGACGGCGACGCCGGCCAGCAACTCAACCAGGCCTGCCCCGCTGAGCGAGTTGGCAACATCAAAGTAATAGTCCTGCTCGCTACTGTTGGCAAAGCTGACTTTTGCGCCTGCCAGTGCCGCCTTGCGAACCCGGTGCGCCAGTATCGGTGCCTCGCGGCGCAGGTTGGAGCCTGCAATCAGAAGCGCACCCTGCTTCTCTATCTCGGCGATCTCACAGCCGAGTGAGGGGAAGATGGGGTCGTTGCCCTGGTCTGAGAAATCGCGCCGCGCGATACGGTGGTCAATATTTGCAGTGCCGAGATGCGTCGGCCAGTCGCGCCAGCAAGTGCGCTTCCTCGACCGTCATGCCGGGCGATGCCAGCAGGCCGAGCTTGTCCGCATCCGCATTACGCAACGCATCGGCAGCCGCGGTCAATGCGTCTTCCCAGTCAATATTCTGCCATACACCGTTGTGTTTGATCTGTGGCGATTGCAGGCGGTCGGCGCTGTAGACGCCCTCGTAGCTGAAGCGATCGCGATCCGACAGCCAGGTCTCGTTAATGGCTTCGTTTGGTCGCGGCACGACGCGCTTGATGGTGCCGCGCAGCACGTGCGCATACATGTTCGAGCCGACACAGTCGTGCGGCGCGACAGTTGCGCGTTGCACCATTTCCCAGGCGCGTGCGCTGTATCGGTAGGGTTTGTTGTTCAACGCACCGACCGGACACAGGTCGATGATGTTGGCGGACAGCTCGTGGTCGATGCTGGCCTCAATGTAGGTTGCTGATCTCGTTGTTCTCGCCGCGATTCGTCGTGCCCAGCTGCGGCTTGCCGGTGATTTCCTCACCGAAGCGAACGCAACGTGTGCAGTGAATGCAACGCGTCATGTCGGTCGACACCAGTGGTCCGATGTCCTTGTCCTTGACGACACGTTTACGGTCGTTGTAACGCGAGATGTCGCGTCCGTAACCCATGCGCCAGGTCCTGCAACTCGCATTCGCCGCCCTGGTCACAAATCGGGCAGTCGAGCGGATGATTGATCAGCAGGAATTCCATGGTCGCTTTCTGCGCTGCGATGGCCTTGGGCGATCGCGTGAAGATCTTCATGCCTTCGCCCACGGGGGTCGCGCATGCAGGAATCGGCTTCGGCGCCTTCTCTACCTCGACCAGGCACATGCGGCAGTTGGCTGCGATCGACAGCTTCTCGTGATAGCAAAAACGCGGCACATAGGCGCCAACGTTGTCCGTCGCTTCGATAATCATCTGGCCCTTGCGAGCTTCGACCGGCTTGCCATCAACCTCAATGTTTACGATATCGTCACTCATAACAGCTACGCAGCGGCGTCCGTTTCCGCGTCAACGATGCTGCGACCGTTGTTGCGAACCATGTATTCGAATTCGTGGTGGTAGTGTTTCAGGAAACTTTGCACCGGCCAGGCAGCAGCATCGCCCAGCGCGCAAATTGTGTGTCCTTCGATCTTGTTAGCGACATCCACGAGCTTCTGCAGGTCCGCTTCTTCGCCCCGGCCCTCGGTGATGCGTGTCAGCATGCGATACAACCAGCCGGTGCCTTCGCGGCACGGCGTACATTGTCCGCAGGACTCTGCCATGTAAAAGCGCGAGATCCGCCGCAGCACCTTGACCATGCAGGTCGTGTCGTCCATGACCATGACGGCGCCGGTGCCAAACGATGAACCGGCCTCCATCAGCGAGGTGTAGTCCATCGTGCAGTTCATGATGACGTCAGCTGGCAACACCTTGCACGACGAGCCGCCGGGGATCACGGCTTTCAGCTTGCGACCCTTCCAGACGCCGCCACAAATATCTTCAAGCAGATCCTTGAACGGAATGCCCATTGGCAACTCGTAGTTGCCCGGCTTTTCAACGTGGCCGGACACCGCAAACAGGGCCGTGCCGCCGGAACCTTCCGGACCAAGGTCTGCAAACCACTTGGCGCCATTACGGATGATCGCCGGTACGCTGGCGATACTCTGCGTGTTGTTGATCGTGGTCGGCTTGCCATACAGGCCGAAGTTGGCCGGGAACGGCGGCTTGAAGCGCGGCTTGCCCTGCTTGCCTTCCAGCGACTCGAGCAACGCTGTCTCTTCGCCACAAATGTAGGCACCAGCGCCAACGAAGGTGTGGATATCGATATCAATTCCTGAGCCCTTGACGTTCTTGCCCAGCAAGCCGGCGTCGTACGCTTCCTTGACCGCGTTCTCAAAGCGCGGCACTGGTTCGTCGATGAATTCACCGCGAATGTAGTTGTAGGCCACCGTCGCGCCCATTGCATAGGCTGCAATGGCCATGCCCTCGACCAAGCGCATGCGGATTGCCTCGCAGCACCTCGCGGTCGTGGCAGGTGCCTGGCTCGGATTCGTCCGAATTGACCACCAGGTACTTCTGACCGTCGAAGTTTTTCGGCATGAAGCTCCACTTCAGCCCGGTCGGAAAACCTGCGCCGCCGCGACCACGCAGTCCGGATGCCTTGACCTCATCGATCACTTGCTCGGGCGTCAGCTCGCCGGCCAGCACCTTGTTCCAGGCCTCATAGCCACCATGCTTCTTGTACGTTGCAAACGTCCACGACTCTTTTTCGCCGAAGGTGTTGAAACACACGAGATTCTGTTCGTAGGCCATCAGTCCAGCTCGTCCAGGATTTTGTCCACCTGCTCAGTGGTCAGGTTCTCGTAGTACTTGTGATCGACCATCATCATGGGCGCACCGCAACAGGCCGCGAGGCATTCTTCTTCCTTCTTGAGGAAGATCTTGCCGTCTGCCGTGCTCTCGCCGGTCTTGATGCCAAGCTTGTTCTCGACGTGCGACAACGATGTCATCGGCGCCGCGCAGCATGCACGAAACATTGGTGCAGATTGCCACGTCGTGCTTGCCGACCGGTTTGGTCTGGAACATCGAGTAGAAGGATGCAACCTCGTAGACGTGAATCGGTGGCAACTCGAGATAGTCGGCAACTGCGTTCAGCAGCTCGGTCGTCAGAAAGCCGTTGTTCTCATGCTGCACTGCATGCAGCGCACTGATAACGGCCGATCGCTGCCGGCCTTCAGGAAAACGTGCCTTCCAGTGTTCGATCTCGTCCTTGACGTGATCAGAAAGCATTTCTGCAGCGCTCATCGGTCCACTTCTCCAAACACGATGTCCTGCGTGCCAATGACGGCAACGACATCAGCCAGCATGTGCCCTTCAACCATTTCTGACATGGCAGACAGGTGCGCGAAACCCGGGGCACGAATCTTGACTCGATACGGTTTGTTCGCACCGTCCGAAACAATGTAGACACCGAACTCGCCCTTTGGGTGTTCGACAGCCGCATACGCCTCGCCTTCCGGCACGCAATAGCCTTCTGTGAAGAGTTTAAAATGGTGGATCAGCGATTCCATGTCGCCCTTCATCTCAACGCGACTTGGCGCCACGATCTTGTGGTCGTCGGCAATCACAGGGCCCGGATTGTCACGCAGCCAATCGACACACTGCTTGATGATGCGATTCGACTGCCGCAATTCCTCGATACGAACCAGGTAGCGGTCATAGCAATCGCCATTCACGCCGACCGGAATGTCGAAATCGACCTGGTCATACACCGCGTAAGGCTGCTTCTTGCGAAGATCCCACTCGACTCCAGAGCCGCGCAACATCGGGCCGGTGAAGCCGAGCTGCATCGCCCGCTCGGGCGTGACGACGCCGATGTTGACCGTGCGTTGCTTCCAGATGCGATTGTCGGTCAGCAGTGTTTCGTACTCGTCGACGCAGGCCGGGAAGCGGTTCGTAAAGTCCTCGATGAAGTCGAGCAGCGAGCCCTCGCGTGCCGCGTTCATGGCATTGAGCTGCTTCTCGTTGCGGAATTTCGACGGCTGGTACTTTGGCATCGACTCCGGCAGGTCGCGGTATACGCCGCCAGGGCGATAGTAGGTCGCGTGCATGCGGGTACCGGAAACGGCCTCGTAGCAATCCATGAGGTCTTCACGTTCGCGGAAGCAATACAGGAACATGGTCATCGCGCCGATATCGAGACCGTGCGCGCCCAGCCACATCAGGTGATTGAGGATGCGCGTGATCTCGTCGAACATGGTGCGAATATATTGCGCGCGCTCTGGCACCTTGACGCCGAGCAACTTCTCGATGGACAGCACGTAGGCATGCTCGTTGCACATCATCGAGACGTAGTCGAGGCGATCCATGTAACCAATGCTCTGGTTAAACGGTTTGGACTCGGCCAGCTTCTCTGTCGCACGATGCAACAGACCAATGTGCGGATCCGCCTTTTGAATGACCTCGCCATCCATTTCGAGAATCAGGCGCAATACACCGTGAGCTGCCGGATGCTGCGGACCGAAGTTTAGCGAGAAATTCTGGATTTCAGCCATCGGTAGCGTCCTTCAAATCGGCTGAATAACGGTTGTCATCACGAATGACGCGCGGCACCAGGGTTCGTGGCTCAATGCTGACGGGCTTGTAAGCCACCCTGCCCTTGTCTTCGTCATAACTGACCTCGACACTGCCGCTCAACGGGAAATCCTTGCGGAACGGATGCCCGATAAAACCATAGTCGGTCAAAATTCGGCGCAGGTCCGGATGGCCCTCGAACAGGATGCCGAAGAGGTCAAACGCCTCCCGCTCAAACCAGTTCGCGGAGCTCCAGACGCCTACGACCGAGGGTACGACCGGCGGGTTGTCAGTGCCGGTGAACACCCGTAAACGCAAGCGCCTATTGTGTTGCACTGATAGCAGGTGATAAACGACGGCAAAGCGACGCCCATCGAATTCATCGGCCTCGTCCAGGATCACCGGACCACGCTCGACACCACGACTGAAGCCGCTGCCTGTTGCCTCGCTGGTTTGCCATTCGTCGCTACCGTAGCTGAGGTAATCCACGCCGCAGACATCGATGAGGATCTCGAAACCGAGGTCGTCCTCGCTGCTGAGCGCGGTTGCCACGTCGATCAGATCGTCCCTGGCAACTTCATAGGTCAGTTCGCCACAGCTGGACGCAACCTGCTGCACCTGCTGGCCAAAGCGCTCCTCAATCCGAGCGGCTAGTGTCTCGTAACGATCACTCATAATTCGTAAGTTCTACCTGGCTATCGTGCTCGTTCGACGAATCTTCTTCTGCAGCTGTATGAGCCCGTAGATCAGCGCCTCAGCCGTCGGCGGACAGCCCGGCACGTATACGTCCACGGGAACGATGCGATCGCAGCCGCGCACCACGGAGTAGGAATAGTGGTAATAGCCACCACCGTTGGCACAAGAGCCCATCGAAACCACCCAGCGCGGCTCTGGCATCTGGTCATAGACCTTGCGCAGCGGTGGAGCCATCTTGTTGGTCAGGGTGCCTGCAACAATCATGCAATCCGACTGCCTGGGGCTGGGCCGGAATATGATGCCAAAACGGTCAAGGTCATAACGTGCCGCACCGGCCTGCATCATCTCAACGGCGCAGCACGCCAGGCCGAAGGTCATGGGCCACAGCGAACCGGTCCTGGCCCAGTTCATCACGGCATCAACGTTGGTTACGACAAAGCCTTTCTTCTGCAGACTGCCGCCAGCGGCTTCCGCGTCCGCAGCAGGTGTCGCCTCGGCTGTATTTGCTAATCCCACTCGAGCGCCCCTTTCTTCCATTCGTAGATGAATCCAACCACGAGAATCGCGAGAAACAGCCCCATCGCCAATAAGCCGAAGCCGCCGATCGTGTCCAGAGAGACTGCCCATGGAAACAGGAACGCAATCTCGAGATCGAAGATGATGAACAGGATCGCTACCAGGTAATAGCGCACATCGAATTTCATGCGCGAATCGTCAAATGCCTCGAAGCCGCACTCGTACGGCGACAGCTTTTCGTCATCCTTGCTGCCGTTACCTATCAGGAAACCGAGCACAAGCAACAGCAGCCCGATGCCTGTTGCAACGCCGAGAAATACCAGAACCGGAAAATATTCTTGAAGCATGGGTCTTTGTTGTCAGGGGAGGAGCGAAATGGCTCACAAATCAGCGCGCCATTGTATCAGCGTGCGGGTGCTCGAATACACCCCTTTTGGGCAATGTCGTGAGCCAATTTGAAAACAAAAAGCCCCGTACTCCTGGCGTGTGGGCAATCGCGTGTTTTTCGGTAGCCAATTCCAAAACTGAAAAGGGGTCGATTTTTCGACCCCTATTGAGTTGGTGCTCTGGGCGAGACTCGAACTCGCACGGCTCGCGCCACTGCCCCCTCAAGACAGCGTGTCTACCAATTCCACCACCAGAGCGATTTGTACTTTTTAATCTTCGGCTGGCGCTTCGTCCAACGTCGGCAGATCCTCCGCGTCAACTGCATCTGCAGCCTCCGCAGCATCATCCAGCGCCGCTTCGCCCACTGCCGGCAACTCGATTGCGTCGTCGACAGTCTGCTCTACCGCAGGCGCGTCGTCGAGCAGGCTTTCCGGGCCACTGGTCGCCTGGCTGCTAAGGTACGCCAGTGACAGACTGCTGACAAAGAACGCTGTTGCCAACAGCGCCGTAGCGCGTGAGAAAAAGCTCGACGAACCGCGCGCACCGAAAACGGTGCCCGATGCGCCGGCACCAAAGGCCGCGCCAGCGTCGGCGCCCTTGCCGCGCTGCAACAGCACGAGGGCAATAATCAGCAATGCGATCAGCGTGTGCACGATCAGCACAATTTTTTGTATGTTATCCATAAATCCCTAAAGCTCCGCGGCCGCTACTGCGATCGCCAGAAAATCCTCTGCTTTCAGTGATGCGCCGCCAATCAGCCCACCATCGATATCCGGCTTGGCAAACAGCCCCGCCGCGTTTTCACCTTTTACGCTGCCACCGTACAAAATTTGCACACCGGCCGCTATTGTCGCGTTTCGCGCCTCGATTTGCGCGCGAATGTAGGCATGTACGTCCTGCGCCTGCTCGGGCGTTGCCGTCATGCCAGTGCCAATCGCCCAGACCGGCTCATAGGCAATGACCGCACGTGCAAAGGGCTCAACACCCACTGCGTCGATCACCGCGCCGAGCTGCTCGGCAACCACCGCTTCTGTCTCGCCGGCCTGTCGCTCATCCAGCGTTTCGCCAACACACAGAATCGGCGTCAAGCCAACGCTCAGTGCAGACTCGAACTTCGCCGCCACCTGGGCGCTGGACTCGCCGAACAGCGCGCGCCGCTCTGAATGCCCCACAATCACATGGGTGCAGCCAATATCGCGCAACATGCCGGGTGCCACTTCGCCGGTAAATGCACCCTTGTCGTGCTCGGAAACTGTCTGCGCTCCAAGCAGCAGACGGCTCCCGGCAACCTGCGCAGCAATTGCCGCAAGGTAAGGGAACGGAGGGCACACCAGCATCTCGACATTGTCGCTGTCGGGCTGACCCGCAATGACACCGGCAACCAATGTGGCATTGGTTTCGGTATCACCGTGCATTTTCCAGTTACCTGCTACGAGGTATTTGCGCATCTGCGACTGTCCGGAGGCTTGAAAGGCGCGCAAGGATACCGGGGGTAACCCGGCAAATCAACGCGAAAAAACGTGTCAGGCGGCTGCTTCGGCCACGACGGTGGCAAGCCGCTTGGCCAGCTTCAACACCAGCTTCTCATCTTCACCCTCAACCATCACCCGAATTACCGGCTCGGTGCCTGAGGCCCTGAGCACAACGCGACCCTTGTCAGCGAGCTCTGACTCCGCCTCCCCAAGGGCCTTGCGCACCGCTGCGGACGCGTGAGGGTCCATACGCTTGTCCGTGCGCACGTTGAGCATGGTCTGCGGGTAGCGTGGCATTCCGGCCGCCAGCTCAGACAGCTTCTTGCCCGTTTCCTTCATGATGGCCAGCACCTGCAGACCGCAAACCAGCCCATCACCCGTGGTTGTCTTGTCCAGCATCAGCATGTGCCCTGAGGTCTCACCGCCGATTATGCCGCCCTCCTTCCTGAGGGTTTCCAGCACATAGCGGTCGCCAACCTGGGCGCGATGGAACTCAATCCCGCGCAGATTCAGGGCGTGCTCAAGGCCGAGGTTGCTCATAACGGTACCCACCACCGGGCCGTTCAGTTCGCCCTTGTCCATGCGCGAGCTCGCTAGAATGAACAGCAGCTGGTCGCCATCCACCATTGCGCCGTTCTCGTCGACCATAACCAGCCGGTCGCCGTCGCCGTCTAGCGCCAAACCGACATTGGCTTTGACCGCAGGCACCGTCAGACATAGCAGGTCGGGCTGGGTTGAGCCGCAGGCATCGTTGATATTCTTGCCATTCGGACTACAGCCAATCGGTATGACTTCGGCACCAAGCCGGGCCAGCGTGCGCGGTCCGACTTTATATCCGGCGCCATTGGCACCATCAAAAACAATCTTCAGACCCTCGAGCGTCAGACCCTCTGGCATCGTGGATGCTGCAAACTCCTCATAACGGATGCGCGCCGTGTCGATGCGCTTGGCCTTGCCCAACTCGCTGGACTCGAGCGTGATCGCCGGTTGCGCGAGGTATTCCTCTATTTGCTGTTCGACGTCATCACTGAGTTTGGCTCCGTTCTTGTCGAAGAACTTGATGCCATTGTCAAAAAACGGGTTGTGGGACGCGCTGATCACCACACCGAGATCCGCATCAAACTCCTGTGTCAGCATCGCGATGCCCGGGGTCGGCAACGGACCGAGCAACAGCACATCAGCGCCGGCTGCCACGAAGCCCGCCTCCAGCGCCGATTCAAACATGTATCCCGACAGGCGCGTGTCCTTGCCAATGAGTACGGTGCCACCCTGGGGTACCAGTACCCGTGCTGCCGCGCTGGCCAGACGCATGGCGAAATCCGCAGTCATCGGATCCTGCCCTACACGCCCGCGAACGCCATCTGTGCCGAAATATTTTCTGCTCATTTGCCTTTTCCTGAATCCTGAACTGCTCTTGCAATACGCATCGCGTCTACCGTCGCCGCGACATCGTGCACTCTGACGATATCGGCGCCGTGCATGACCGCGATAACCGCCGCAGCAACGCTCGCTGCAACGCGTTCATCGACCGGTCTGCCCGTGAGCTCGCCGAGTGTCGATTTGCGCGACAGTCCGGCAAGCAGCGGTCGCCCCAGCCTGGTCAATTGTCGCAGATTAGCGAGCAACTCGATATTGTGGTCGTGCCCTTTACCAAATCCAAACCCCGGGTCGAGAACGATCAACTCCTCGTCCATGCCCGCTGCAACACAGGCGCGCACCCTGTCAGCAAGAAACTGTCCGACCTCTGCCGTAACATCCTTGTAACGGGGCTGCTGCTGCATCGTACGCGGCTGGCCCTGCATATGCATAAGACAGACCGGCAACCTGCTTTCCACAGCCGCCTGCATGGCGCCGTCCACGCGCAAGGCCTGCACATCGTTGATCATGTCGACACCGGCGGCAGCTGCCGCGCGCATCACGGCCGGCTTGCTGGTATCGACAGAAATGGCGGTGTCCAGGTTTGCGCGCAGTGCCTCAATCACCGGGATAATCCGGCTGAGTTCCTCGTCTTCACTGACGTCTAGCGCGCCCGGGACGCGTCGATTCGCCGCCAACATCAATGATCGCGGCACCGTCGCTGCTCATCTTTTCGGCCTGCCGCAACGCGCTGTCCAGCGCGCTGAAGCGACCACCGTCAGAAAAAGAGTCGGGCGTAATATTAAGAATGCCCATCACAGATGGGCATTCCAGTCTTAGAGATCCAAGTTCTAGCACCGCGGCGCTAATGCTCCTGGGCGGGACCACCGATCGGGCCTGGCGCATCCTCGGATTCGGAGGTTGCGGTGCCGCTGGGAGGTTTCGGGTCAATCGTATCATCCCAATCCGCCGGCGGCCGTGGCTCGAGCCCGTCCATGATGTCCTTGACCTGGGCTATGTCGATAGTCTCGTACTTCATCAGCGCCTTGGCCATCACATGCAGCTTGTCGACATTTTCTGCGAGAATTTCCTTCGCCCGATTGTAGTTGCTGTCGATGATCTTGCGCACTTCTTCGTCAATCAGGTGCGCCGTGTCATCGGACACCTGCTTGTGTTGCGTCACTGAGCGGCCGAGGAACACCTCGCCGTCGTCTTCGCTGTACGTCAGAGGACCCAGCCGTTCCGAAAGGCCCCACTTGGTAACCATGTTGCGGGCAACCTCGGTAGCACGCTCGATATCGTTGGAAGCGCCGGTCGTTACACCACCCTCGCCGTTGATCATGACTTCGGCGATACGACCACCGAACAGTGTGGCGATATGACTTTCCAGCCTGCGCTTCGAGGTGCTGTAGCGATCCTCTTCGGGCAGATACATGGTCACGCCGAGGGCGCGGCCACGCGGGATAATGGTGACTTTGTAGACCGGGTCGTGCTCGGGAACGAGGTAGCCGACAATCGCGTGCCCGGCTTCGTGATACGCCGTATTGAGTTTTTCTTCCTCACTCATGACCATCGAACGTCGTTCGGTGCCCATCATGATCTTGTCTTTTGCTGCCTCGAATTGCTCCATGCTGACTACGCGCTTGTCGGCGCGGGCCGCAAATAAAGCAGCCTCGTTCACCAGGTTGGCGAGGTCGGCACCGGAGAATCCTGGCGTGCCACGTGCGATCAACTCTGGCCGCACATCGTCATCGAGCGGCACCTTGCGCATGTGAACCTTCAGAATGAGTTCGCGGCCACGAATATCGGGCAGCGGCACTACGACCTGGCGATCAAAGCGTCCGGGGCGCAGCAGCGCCGGATCAAGAACGTCAGGGCGGTTGGTGGCGGCAATGACGATAATGCCTTCGCTACCCTCGAAACCGTCCATCTCAACAAGCATCTGGTTCAGCGTCTGCTCACGCTCATCATGCCCGCCGCCGAGACCAGCGCCACGATGGCGGCCGACAGCGTCGAGCTCGTCGATGAATATGATGCAAGGCGCCTGCTTCTTCGCCTGATCGAACATGTCGCGCACACGGGACGCGCCCACGCCAACAAACATCTCGACGAAATCGGAGCCGGAAATAGTGAAGAACGGTACTTTGGCTTCACCGGCAATCGCCTTCGCCAGCAGCGTCTTACCCGTACCTGGCGGACCGACCATGAGTACGCCCTTCGGAATCTTGCCACCAAGACGCTGGAACTTGCTTGGGTCGCGCAGGAAATCGACGACTTCCGAAACTTCGGCCTTGGCCTCTTCCACGCCCGCCACATCGGCAAAGGTGACGCCGACCTGGTCTTCACCCAGCAATCGCGCCTTGCTCTTGCCGAATGACATGGCGCCGCGGCCTCCGCCGCCGCCCTGCATCTGGCGCATGAAGTAGATCCAGACACCAATCAATAAAAGTATCGGGAAGGAGCTGATTAGCAACTGGCCAATAATGCTCTGCTGTTCGGGCTCGGCGCCGGTAAAGCGCACGCCATTTTCATCCAGCAAACCGATCAGCGTATTGTTGTCCGTCTCCGGCGAAATCGTATAGAACAGCAGGTCGTCGTTGGAACCAAAGCGAATACGCTCATTCTCGATCACGGCGACCTTAACCTGCCCGGAACGCACCTGGTCGAGGAACTCGGAGTACTCTGTCTGCTGCGGCTGGCCGCTATTGACGCCGGACAGGCTCTGCACCACTGACAGCAGCACTACGATGATTACGATGAAGACGAGTATGTTTTTGGTCAGATCATTCACTTAGGGATTCCGTACGACAAACGACGCAAGTGCTTAAAAAATAGACAGCTCAAAGCGGTTTAGACACTACTACAAAGAATAGTTTCTCGCTACCAAGTACACCTCACGACTGCCAGGCCGTGATGCCTTGGGCTTTATGACACGTACCTTCTGGAACGACTTGCGGACGTCCAGCAGAAACGCGTCAAACCCTTCTCCCTGAAACAGTTTGCAGACAAAGTCTCCGCGAGGTTTCAGGACCCTTCTTGCCATATCCAGCGCCAGTTCAACGAGATACATGGATCTCGGCTGATCGACGCTGCGCGTACCGGTGATATTGGGGGCCATATCACTCATTACAAGGTCAGCCTTGCCCTCACCGATCGCTTCCACCAGCTGCTCGTATACAGCATCTTCCGAAAAGTCACCTTGCACGAATTCGACCGACGGCAGTGTATCCATTTGTAACAGGTCTACCGCAACGATCCGCGCCCGCCCCTTGAGCGTTTTGGTGACGTACTGACTCCAGCTGCCGGGTGCGGAGCCGAGATCGACACAAACCATATCCGGGCGCAGCAGTCGCTCTTTGTCGTTGATCTGCTCGAGCTTGTAGACCGCCCGCGAACGCCAGCCGTCGCGGCGTGCCCGCTGCACATAGGGATCGCGCTCCTGGCGTTCCCGCCAGCTGCCGGATGAACGTCGCGGGCCACTCACGACGTGCAAACCCGCCGCAGACTGGTACACTCCGCGCCCATGAAACTCACAGAAGCACAGCAGAAATTTCTGCGTAGCCGCGGCCACGCGCTGAAGCCGTTGATCATGATCGGCAACGCCGGCCTGTCGGAGGCTGTTTTTGCAGAATTCGATTCCACGATTACTCACCACGAACTGATTAAGGTGAAGATCCGCGGCGCAGATCGTGACACACGAGATGCGATTATCACGGACCTTTGTGAACGCGGCGCCGCGACGCTCGTACAGAGAGTCGGCAACGTTGCATTGTTGTACCGGGCGAACCCGGAGCAAAACCGGATTTTGCTGCCGCGCCGCTAGTCGCTAAATGTATTTGACGTCGACGATCTCGAACGACTTTGCACCGCCGGGCGTAATGACCTCAACGACATCACCCTCGCTCTTGCCGATGAGCGCGCGCGCAATGGGTGACGTGTAGGAAATCAGGCCATTCTTGATGCTGGCCTCATCTTCACCAACGATCCGGTACTCCGTCTCTTCGCCAGAGTCCTCATCGATCATCTCAACGGTTGAGCCAAATACGACCTTGCCTTTGGCGTCGATGGCCGTAACGTCGATGACCTGCAGGTGCGACAACTTGCCCTCGAGCTCCTTGATGCGACCTTCGATAAAACCCTGCTGTTCTTTCGCAGCGTGATATTCAGCGTTCTCTTTCAAATCACCGTGAGCACGCGCTTCGGCAATCGCCTGGATCACGTTCGGTCGGTCAACCGACTTCAGCTCTTTCAGTTCCGCTTGCAACAGCTCGTGGCCGCGTACCGTCATCGGCACTTTACTCATGCCACCACCTCTTTATGTAAGTCCTGTAGTCGATTAACTTCGCTGTTGTCCAGATGTTCGATTGCTCTACAGGTCGCAATCGCGGCGCCCAGCGTTGTGTAGTAGGTCACGGCCTTGCGAACCGCTTCTGCGCGAATAGACCGCGACTCCGTGATGGCCTGTTTGCCCTCGGTCGTGTTGCATATCAGGTCGATCTCGCCGTTCTTGATCATGTCCACGATATGCGGCCGACCTTCTCTTACCTTGTTCGCACGCCTGCAAGGGATTCCGTGTTTCGCAAGGTGCTGTGCCGTACCGTGAGTCGCTACTATATCGAAGCCCATGTCCGCCAGCATCCGGCCGAGTTCAACAACGCCACCTTTGTCGCGCTCGCGCACACTGATTAACGCCGCACCCTGACGCGGCAGCACGACACCGGACGCGAGCTGCGCCTTGGCATACGCTTCACCGAAGGTGCGGCCGACACCCATAACTTCGCCGGTCGACTTCATCTCGGGACCGAGGATCGGATCGGCTCCGGGGAACTTGATAAACGGGAACACCGCTTCTTTCACCGAGAAGTATGCGGGCTCGCGCTTGTGCACATAGCCCTGCTCTGCGAGCGACTCACCGACCATCACTTTCGCCGCCACTTTTGCCAGCGGCACACCGGTGGCTTTGGATACGAACGGCGCTGTGCGCGATGCGCGCGGATTCACTTCCAGCAGGTAAACAGTGCCGGACTGAATGGCAAATTGCGTGTTCATGAGCCCGATAACGTTGAGCCCTTTTGCCAGCGCTTCGACCTGGCGCTCGAGCTCCGCCTGCACCTCCGGCGTCAGACTGAACGGCGGCAAGGAGCAGCCGGAATCGCCCGAATGCACGCCGGCCTGTTCGATATGCTCCATGATCCCGCCGATAAAGACCCGCTCGCCATCATAGATGCAGTCGACATCGACCTCTGTCGCGAGATCGAGGAACCGATCCAGCAACACGGGGCTGTCATTGGAAACGCCGATCGCGGCATCCATGTAAGCCTCGAGATCATCGTCGTTGTGAACAATTTCCATGGCGCGCCCGCCGAGGACGTAGGACGGCCGCACGACCAGTGGGTAGCCAACTTCACTGCCCATTTGCAGCGCTTCCGTCTTGCTCCTGGCGGTCTTGTTGGGAGGCTGCTTCAGGTGCAGTGCTTCAACCAGTTGCTGGAATCTTTCGCGATCCTCGGCCAGGTCGATTGCATCCGGTGAGGTACCGATGATTGGCGCACCAGCCGCTTCAAGGTCGCGTGCAAGCTTCAGCGGAGTCTGGCCACCGTACTGAACAATGACGCCTTCGGGCTTTTCTTTGTCTATGATTTCCATGACGTCCTCAAACGTCAGTGGCTCAAAATACAGACGATCCGAAGTGTCGAAGTCCGTCGACACGGTCTCCGGATTGCAGTTCACCATGATGGTCTCGTAGCCCGACTCCTTCAGCGCCAAAGCGGCGTGGACGCAACAATAGTCGAATTCGATACCCTGGCCGATGCGGTTCGGACCACCGCCGAGGATCATGATCTTGCGTTTGTCGGTTGGCTCTGACTCGCACTCCTCCTCATAGGTGGAGTACATGTACGCGGTGTTGGTTGCGAACTCCGCAGCGCAGGTATCAACGCGCTTGTATACCGGACGGATACCGTGCTCCAGACGCCGCTTGCGCACTGCCTTCTCGGCAACGCCGGTCAACTCAGCAATACGCGCATCTGCGAAACCCTTGCGCTTGATACGGCGCACCAGGTCTTCATTCAGACCTGCAAGTCCTGCCGCTGCGATCTCTTTTTCGGTTTCGACAAGATCGGCGACCTGCGCCAGGAACCACGGATCGATGCCCGTCAGCTGCGCAACATCGTCGAACGAGTAACCGAGCCGCATGGCATCGGCCACATACAGCAGCCGCTCTGCGCCGGGCATGCGCAACTCCTGCCGCAAGGCGTCGCGGTCGGCGTCCGTCTTTACAGACCTGACGCGCTCATTCAATCCGGTATTGCCGGTTTCGAGACCGCGCAGCGCTTTCTGCAAGGACTCCTGGAAGGTCCGCCCAATCGCCATGACCTCGCCAACCGATTTCATCTGCGTCGTCAGGCGGTCATTGGCCCCCGGAAACTTCTCGAACGTGAAGCGCGGAATCTTGGTGACTACGTAGTCGATCGTGGGCTCGAACGAGGCTGGCGTCGCACCGCCGGTAATCTCATTCTGCAATTCGTCCAGCGTAAAGCCCACCGCCAGCTTGGCAGCGACCTTCGCAATCGGGAAACCGGTCGCTTTCGACGCCAGGGCCGATGATCGCGACACGCGTGGGTTCATTTCAATGATCAGCACACGGCCGGTCTTGGGGCAAATGGCAAACTGAACGTTCGAACCGCCGGTCTCGACGCCGATTTTTCGCAGCACATCGATCGAGGCGTCACGAAGGCGCTGGTACTCGCGGTCTGTCAGCGTCTGGGCGGGTGCAACCGTGATCGAATCGCCCGTATGCACGCCCATCGCATCGAAGTTTTCAATGGCGCAAATGATGATGCAGTTATCGTTGCGATCACGCACGACCTCCATCTCAAACTCTTTCCAGCCGAGCACCGATTCCTCGAGCAGCACCTCGGTGGTTGGCGACAACTCCAGGCCGTGCGCCACGATCGTTTCGAATTCTTCCTTGTTGTACGCGATGCCGCCACCGCTGCCGCCCATCGTGAACGATGGCCGGATAATCGTCGGGAAGCCGATGCCCGCCTGCTTCTCGAGCGCTTCCTCCATGGAGTGCGCTATTTCGGCGCGCGGGCTCTCCAGCCCGATCTCGCTCATCGCCTTGCGGAACAGATCGCGGTCTTCGGCCATGTCGATGGCCTCGCGCGAAGCGGCAATCATCTCGACGTTGTATTTTTCGAGAACGCCGTGGCGCACCAGGTCAAGCGCGCAGTTCAGCGCCGTCTGGCCACCCATGGTCGGCAACAGCGCGTCGGGTCGTTCCCGGGCAATGATGCTCTCCAGCGCAGTCCAGTGCACAGGCTCGATATAGATCGCGTCGGCCATTTCCGGGTCCGTCATGATGGTCGCAGGATTGGAATTGACCAGCACCACCCGGTAGCCCTCTTCCCGCAGCGCCTTACACGCCTGCGCGCCCGAGTAATCAAACTCGCAGGCCTGACCGATCACAATCGGCCCGGCACCGATGATCAGGATAGTTTCAATGTCTGTGCGTTTAGGCATTATATTTTATTTATCAACTGGTTAGGACTGCTTTCTTACCTGACTTCTTATGCACTTCCATGTCCAGGATGAAGCGCTCGAACAATGGCAGCAGATCGTGCGGCCCGGGACTGGCCTCAGGATGGCCCTGGAAGCTGAAAGCCGGGCGATCGGTAAATGCGATGCCCTGCAAGGTACCGTCGAACAGCGAGCGATGCGTTGTCTCGATATTTTCCGGCAGACTCTCTTCATCCACGGCGAAACCGTGATTCTGGCTGGTAATCATGACCTGCCCGGACGCAAGGTCCTGCACCGGATGGTTCGCCCCATGGTGACCGAATTTCATCTTCACCGTGCGCCCGCCGGCCGCCAGGCCAAGCAGCTGATGGCCGAGGCAGATGCCAAATATCGGAATGCCGGTCTCAAGCAGTTGCTGGATCGCCGTGATCGCGTAATCGCATGGCTCCGGGTCGCCCGGACCATTCGAGAGAAAGACCCCATCCGGCGCCAGGGCCATCGCCTTCTCGGCGCTTGTGGTCGCCGGCACGACCGTCATGCGGCAGTCCAGGTCCGACAACAATCTCAGGATATTTCGTTTGATACCGAAGTCGTATGCCACCACGTGGTAAGGCGCAATGCGGCGACTCAGTATCCTCGGCTTCTTGCCAAAGCTGCTGCCATGTGACCACTGATACTGCTCGCTGGTCGTTACAAACCTGGCGAGATCCATGCCGGCAATACCGGGGAACTTGCGTGCATGCTCAACAGCGAGATCGGGTTTGAATTCGCCGGTCATGATGCAGCCTGACTGGGCACCCTTCTCGCGGATTATGCGCGTCAGTTTGCGCGTGTCGATGTCCGCGATTGCGACCGTGCCGGATTGCTTCAGGAAGTCCTCGAAAGACCGTTCCGAGCGCCAGTTGCTGGTAACCATGGAACTGTCACGGACGATCAGGCCTGACGCATGCACAGCCGCCGACTCCATGTCTTCACTATTGGTGCCGGTGTTGCCGATGTGCGGATAGGTCAGAGTGACTATCTGGCGGCAGTAGGACGGATCCGTCAGGATCTCCTGGTAGCCAGTCATTGCGGTATTAAAGACGACTTCGCCGATGGTCTTTCCCTCGGCACCAATGGAGGTGCCTCGGAATATGGTTCCATCTTGCAGTGCCAGAACAGCGGGCGTACTCAACAGCGATCCCCAGAAAAACAGCCAAAGCGGTGATCGCCTGCACCAGTCGCAGATGCACGAAAGCGGAAGGACCTGCCCTTCCGCTTACGAATTCGCTGACCGATCAGCGATCCGGCGTAGTTTACTTAAGGGAGGCGGACTGTGCCAGAGTCGGCGCCGTTTTTTTTCAGAATATCGGCCATTGAATACAGTCCCGGCGGCTGTTCTGGCAACCAGCGCGCCGCGTGCACAGCGCCGTCGGCGAATACCTGCCGTGATTTCGCGCTGTGGCGAAAACGCAGGCTTTCACCCGGACTGCTGAATACCACGTCATGGTCACCCGGCACCTCGCCGCGCCGTTCGGATACGATACGAACCTCCCCGCTGCTGTCGCCACCACGCGCCGCGGCCACCGTCTCGCCGAGCTTTAGCGCGGTGCCGGACGGTGCGTCTTTCTTTTCGGTGTGGTGGACCTCGGAAATCTCAACCTCGAAATCACGACCCAGGTCGCGCGCAGCCTGGAAAACCGCTCTTTGCAACACGGCGACGCCGAGACTCATATTGCGGTCGTAGACGATCGGTAGTTGTGCAGCCGCGTCGCCCAGTGCGGCGAGCTGCTTCTCGCCAAGGCCACTAACGCCGCAAACGAGCGGCTTTGAGTTACGCAACGCCGCCGCGACGACCTGCGATGTGCCATCGGGCAAACTGAAGTCGATAATGACGTCCGACTGCGCCAGCAAGGCATCCAGATCCTCGCCGCGGCGCCAGATGCCGGCTAATGTCAGTTCGTCGCTGCGCGCAACGGCTGCCGCGACCGCCTGGCCCATGCGTCCGGAACCGGCGATAGCGACTCGCGTCATTGCTTAATGCGGTCGAAGAATCGCTTGACGGTGTCGAGCCAGCCACCCGCACGCGGATTATGGCTGTCACCACCGGCCGACAGCGACGCCTCAAGCTTCTTCAGCAGGTTTTTTTGCTCCGCTGTCAGGTTGATCGGCGTCTCGACCGCGACCTTGGCGAACAAATCGCCCTTGCGCGGATCGCGCACGGTTATCACACCCTTGCCGCGCAACCTGAATACCTTGCCGGACTGCGTGCCTGCCGGGATTTTCAATGACACGTTGCCGTCCAGCGTCGGCAGCTCAACCTCACCGCCGAGGGTTGCGGTCGCGAAACTCAGGGGCACTTCACAGGAAAGATCGGCGCCGCCGCGTTCAAACAGCTTGTGTGGCTCGATGCGGATCTCGACATACAGATCTCCGGGCGGTCCACCATTGCGTCCCGCCTCGCCCTCGCCGGACAGGCGAATGCGATCGCCATCGTCAACGCCCGCAGGGACTTTGACGGAGAGTGTTTTGGTCTTGTGGGTCCGGCCGCGACCGTGACAGTCGCCGCATGGATCCGAGATGGTCGTACCCGCGCCTTTGCAGGCCGGGCAGGTTTGCTGGATGGAGAAGAAGCCCTGCTGCATTCGCACCTGGCCTGCGCCGCCGCAGGTTGAGCAGGTGCTTGGCTGCGTACCCTTTTTTGCGCCGCTGCCGCCACAGGTATCGCAGCTGACCTGGGTCGGCACATCGATTGTTACGGTATCGCCCTTGACGGCTTTTTCCAGATCGAGGTTCAGCTCATAGCCAAGGTCTGCGCCGCGGAATACCTGCGGCCCGCCACCCCGGCGACCACCTCCGCCAAAGATGTCGCCAAACACATCGCCGAAAATGTCGCCAAAGCCTTCCGCCCCGAAGCCGCCGGCCTGGCCGCCGGCACCACGAACGCCATCGTGTCCGAAACGATCATAGGCCGCCCGCTTTTCCGGGTCTTTCAGGACCTCGTAGGCCTCCTTGGCCTCTTTGAACTGGCCTTCGGCTTTATCGTCGTCCTTGTTGCGGTCCGGGTGGTGCTTCATGGCAAGACGGCGGTACGCCTTCTTGATGTCCGCAGCGTCCGCCGTCTTCGAGACCCCGAGGACCTCGTAATAATCGCGTTTCGACATTTAGCTTTTCGACTTATCGTCCTTGTCGACTTCCTCAAACTCAGCGTCCACGACACCCTCGTCGCTTGCACCGCCATTGCCGGCCTCACCTGCTTCACCTGCTTCGCCCGCGGCTGCCTGCTCAGAGTACATCTTCTGCGCAAGCGTTCCGGAGGCTTCAGCGAGAGCAGCCGTCTTGGTCTCAATCGCTTCCTTGTCGCCCTTATCGAGCACAGCCTTGAGGTCGCTGACCGCGTTTTCGATGGCCATGCGCTCCTCACTCGAAGCTTTTTCACCAGCTTCCTTGAGCGTCTTCTCGGCGGCGTGCATCAGGCTGTCTGCCTGGTTGCGCACATCGACCAGCTCGCGGAATTTGCGATCTTCCTCGGCGTGGCTCTCCGCTTCGGAGACCATCGTCTGAATCTCTTCGTCGGACAGTCCACTTGAGGCCTTGATGACGATTGTCTGGCTCTTGCCGGTCGCCTTGTCTTTGGCGGACACATTCAGGATGCCGTTCGCATCGATATCAAAGGTCACTTCGATCTGCGGCAGGCCACGCGGTGCTGGCGGGATATCCGCAAGGTCGAAACGACCCAGCGACTTGTTGTCCAGCGCACGTTCGCGCTCACCCTGCAGCACGTGAATAGTCACTGCCGTCTGGTTGTCATCGGCCGTAGAGAACACCTGCTCCGCATTGGCGGGAATCGTCGTGTTCTTTTCGATCAGCTTGGTCATCACGCCACCGAGGGTCTCGATACCAAGTGACAGCGGCGTCACGTCGAGCAGCAGGACGTCCTTGACGTCGCCGGCGAGTACACCACCCTGAATAGCGGCACCAAGCGCAACAGCTTCGTCAGGATTCACGTCGCGACGCGGCTCCTTGCCAAAGAAATTCTGCACTTCTTCAAAGACCTTCGGCATACGCGTCTGGCCACCGACGAGGATGACATCGTCAATCTCGTTGACCTTGAGACCCGCATCAGACAGTGCTATTTTGCACGGCCCGATCGTGCGTTGCACGAGTTCTTCAACCAGTGACTCGAGCTTGGCGCGCGTCAGCTTGATGTTGAGATGCTTGGGACCGCTGGCGTCTGCCGTGATGTACGGCAGGTTGACCTCGGTCTGTTGCTGCGTAGTCAGCTCGATCTTGGCTTTTTCTGCAGCTTCCTTGAGGCGCTGCATCGCCAGCGGGTCAGAGGTAATGTTGACACCGCTCTCGCGCTCGAATTCCGATGTCAGGTACTCGATGACACGCATGTCAAAGTCTTCACCGCCCAGGAACGTGTCGCCGTTGGTCGAAAGCACTTCAAACTGGTGCTCGCCGTCGACTTCGGCAATTTCGATGATGGATACGTCAAAGGTACCGCCACCCAGGTCGAATACGGCGAGCTTTGCATCGCCGCGTTTCTTGTCCATACCGTAGGCAAGTGCCGCTGCGGTCGGCTCGTTGATGATGCGCTTGACGTCAAGACCTGCAATCTTGCCGGCGTCTTTGGTTGCCTGACGCTGCGAGTCATTGAAGTAGGCCGGCACGGTGACCACTGCCTCGGTGACTTCTTCACCCAGGTAGTCTTCTGCCGTCTTCTTCATCTTCATGAGGACGCGGGCGGAAATTTCCGGCGGCGCCATCTTCTTGCCATTGGCCTCAACCCACGCATCGCCATTGTCAGCTTTGACAATGTTGTACGGCACCATCTTGATGTCGCGCTGTACGACGTCATCTTCGAAGCGACGTCCGATCAGGCGCTTGACCGCGAACAGTGTGTTGGTCGGATTGGTCACGGCCTGGCGCTTGGCCGACTGGCCAACCAGCACCTGGTCGTCTTTGCTGAATGCGACAATCGACGGCGTCGTGCGATCGCCCTCGCTGTTCTCAATGACCTTAGGTGTACCACCCTCCATCACTGCTACGCAGGAGTTGGTGGTACCAAGGTCGATACCGATAACTTTACCCATGCTTGATTACTCCAAAATAATAAGGTGATTTTCTCAACTGGCTCAATGGTGGGGTCAGCATTCGAGGTTTCAAGCCTCGGCCGCGACAACAACCATGGCCGGGCGCAGCAGGCGTCCGTTCAGCGTGTAGCCCTTTTGCACGACATTCAGCACCGAGCCCGGCTCGGCGTCCGGCGCGGGCTGCATCGTCATGGCTTCATGAAATTCCGGGTTAAATGGCTCGCCTTCGGGGTCAATTTCCTCGATACCGAAACGCGCCAGTGTCGAGGCCAGCATCTTGAGCGTCGCCTGGCTGCCTTCCAGCAGCGCCTCCGCGTCCGCGTTTTCGATAGCGAGCCCCATTTCAAGACTGTCCTTGACGGCGAGCAGATCCTTGCCAAATCGCTCCAGAGCGTACTTGTGGGCGTTCTCGACGTCGCGCGCTGAGCGCTTGCGAACATTGTCGAGTTCAGCCACTGCGCGCAGGTATTTTTCCCAGTTCTCATCCGCCTTGGCCTGTAACTGCTCCGCAGTCACTTCCTCGGCTGGCGCCGACTCTTGCGCCTCGGTCTCAACTGCATCTTCGTCGCGTTCGCGATCGGCTGTCATTGGATCCTGCTCCTGAAATCGTCTCGGGCTGCCAGAGCAACCGCCTGAATTGCAGCGGATTTTGGGGGCCAGGGCAGAAATATCAAGAGTTGCGGTGACTTTTTTTCGCGAAGTGTCGATCTACTTGTGTAACGCGGACCCAAGCAGACGTGCTGTGACATCGACGATAGGCACCACCCGGTCGTAGGCCATCCTGGTCGGCCCAATAACGGCCAGTACGCCAATATTGTCGTCGTCGGCGTGATACGGGGCCGCGACGACGCTGCATTCGTCGAGAATCTGGTAGCCGGACTCTTCACCGATGAATACCTTGACGCCATTGGCATTCATGCTGCGATCCAGCAGGTCAAGGATCAGCTGTTTCTTGGAGAACGCATCGAACAGGCGCCGCAGGGTGTCGAGATCCGATAATTCGGCGATGCCCATCAGATTGGTTTCGCCCGCGAGCACGAAGCCCGAGTCCTGTTTTCCCGCCCCCTCCACAGCCGACTGCGCGATCGCGATAATGTCATGCATGGCCTGGTTCATCGATTCGCGGGTATCTTTCAGGTCGCGAATGATGTTTTCCCTTACCGTGGCAAGCTCGTCACCGGCGTAGTGGGTGTTAATAAAGTTCGCGGCTTGCTGCAGTTCGGAGCTGCTGTAGTCACGGTCCGTGTGCAGGATGCG
Organism: uncultured Gammaproteobacteria bacterium; assembly: GCA_963698425.1. Classification (GTDB taxonomy): domain Bacteria; phylum Pseudomonadota; class Gammaproteobacteria; order Steroidobacterales; family Woeseiaceae; genus UBA1847. The sequence continues at coordinate 189,252 of CAVOQR010000002.1, forward strand.
GTTCTGCACCTCGCGGTCATTTATCACCAGGATCGCGAGGATGCGGTTTTCAGATAGCGGCAGAAACTCGATCTGGCGCAGTGTCGCCTGCTGACCACGCGGCACAGAGACAACACCGGCAAGGCGGGTCACCTCCGACAGCAGGCTCGATGCGGTATTCAGCAAGTCCCTGGTATCGTCCTGGTGGTCGCGAAACTCCGCCTCCAGCCTGCGAATCTCACCGCCTCGCGGCGGCTGGAACTTGACCAGCGTATCGACAAACAGGCGATAGCCGCGCGGCGTCGGTACGCGTCCGGCCGATGTGTGCGGCGCAGACACGAGGCCCATTGATTCGAGGTCGGACATGACGTTGCGGATGGTGGCGGGACTAAGGTCGAGGCCTGAGTCTTTTGACAAGGTGCGCGAGCCAACGGGCGAGCCGTCACGTATGTAGCGCTGGATCAGAACGCGCAGCAGATGCTGCGCCCGATCGTTCGGTGCGGGTGACTTTGCTTCTTCAGACATGCGTGAGAAACAGCAAGATAAATACACCGTCAGTCGTGTTAGGGTCAGCCGACACGCTAGCAATGGCTTGGCGACCGGTCAAGGGTCTGCAACAATCCCGACATGAGCACGGAATTCAATAAAATCGCCGTCCTCGGCAGGCGCGAGGATCCGCGCGTTGGCGAGCCTCTGCAGGCGCTTACAGAGCACCTGCTGGCTGCCGGCGTAACGGTGGTTGGCGAACCTGATTTTGACGGTATCGCTGACCTGGTCATTGCGATAGGTGGCGACGGCACCATGTTGTACGCCGCCGGCACGGTTGCAGGCAGTGACGTTCCCCTGCTCGGCATCAATCGCGGCAGGCTCGGCTTTTTGGCAGACGTCACACCGGACGAGATGCTCAGCAGCGTCGATCACGTACTTTCCGGCAACTACACGCGCGACTCGAGATTACTTCTCAAGGCAACTCTGGAGCGCCCTGATGGCAGCCGCACAGAGGCCTGCGCTTTTAATGACGTTGTCCTGCAACGCCGCGAGACCGGTCGTATGGTCGACTTCGAAACGCTGGTCGGCGGACGTTATGTCAACACCCATTCCGGCGACGGCCTCGTTGTCGCCACACCGACCGGTTCAACAGCCTACGCCTTAAGCTGCGGTGGCCCGATCATCCAGCCGCAGCTCGATGCCGTGGTGATTGTTCCGGTTTGCCCGCACACGCTCACCGACCGGCCGATTGTCGTGCCCTCCAGCGCACCCATCGAGGTTGCGTTGCTGGAGCGCGAAGATACCAAGGCCGAAATCACGGTCGATGGCAATTCTCTGGGCGAGTTCGCGGCAGACGACAAGCTGACCATCAGTGCGGCGGACAGCCGCATGACGCTGCTGCACCCACCCGGCTACGACTACTACGAAATCCTGCGCTCCAAACTTTACTGGGGACGCGACGGCCGCATTCGGGCCGATCGCGTGCGCCAGAGTTAGCCAATGCTGCTGGGCCTGCAGATCAGGGATTTCGCAATCGTCGACCGGATTGAGGTCGAATTCAGTCAGGGCATGACGGTGCTGACGGGCGAGACCGGCGCCGGCAAATCCATCCTCGTTGATGCGCTGGGCCTGGTACTCGGCGACCGCGGCAGCCCGACATTGTTGAGAAGTGGCGCCAAACGCGCCGAGTTCTCCGCCGAGTTCGATATTTCACTGCTTCCCCACGTCAAAGCCTGGCTCGAGGAACAGGAACTTGACGAGGACGAGGCCTGCCTGCTGCGGCGGGTCATCAACGCTGACGGCCGCTCGCGTGGCTTTATCAACGGCAACGCAGTTCCGCTGCAGCAACTGAAGAAGCTCGGCGAGATGCTGCTCGATATTCACGGCCAGCATTTTCACCAGTCGCTCGGACGACGCGATGTGCAGCGCGAGCAGCTCGATCATTACGGCGCGCTGCTGCAGCAACGCGCGAAAACCGAAGATGCGTATCACCTTTGGCGAGATCTGGCCGAGCAGCTGCAAAAGCTGCGTACGGCAGATTCCGATCGCGCCTCCAGGTTGGAGCTGCTCGATTTTCAGCTGCAGGAGCTGGATGCCCTGGCGGTCAGCAAAGGCGAATTCGAGGAACTGCAGGCCGAGCGGCAGAAGCTGCAGAACAGCGGCAAGCTTGCCGACGGCGTATCCACGGCTATCGCCAGTCTGTATGACCAGGACGATGGCAACGTCAACAGCCTGCTGGCCGAAGCAAGCCGCGCTGTCAGGTCGCTGGCACAGTTTGATGCCGCATTACAGCCAGTGGTGGAAATGCTGGAGAGCGCAAGCATCCAGGTCTCGGAGGCGGCCGACAGCCTGCGTCGCTACGCTGAGGGTATCGACATGGATCCTGCGCATCGCGACCAGGTCGAGGAGCGGCTTGATGCCATTCACAGCGCAGCCCGCAAACACCGCGTCGAAGCTGAAGAGCTGTATGCGCTCCGCGACCGCTTGCGCGCAGAATTCGACGAACTCAATAACGCAGAAGAGCGCGGCCGCGAAATCGAGCAACAGGCAGAGGCAGCCGAGACCGGCTACCGAAAACTCGCCACAACCTTAACCGCGCAACGCAAGAAAGCTGCAGCGCGTTTCTCCGCGGCCGTCAGCGAGGCGATGAGCGGCCTCGGCATGCCGGGCGGTGTTTTCAATGCGAGCATCACGCCACTCAAAGACGACGATGCGCGTGCCTGGGGCGTCGACAACATCGAGTTCCTGATCAGCGCAAATCCCGGGCAGCCGGCGCAACCGCTGTCCAAAGTGGCGTCGGGAGGCGAACTGTCGCGCATGAGCCTCGCAATACAGGTCATCGCCAGCGACGGCAGCAATATCCCGTGCATGATCTTTGACGAAGTCGACAGCGGCGTAGGCGGCGGCGTCGCAGAGATGGTCGGCCGGCGCCTGCAGCAGCTTGGCGAGTCCCGGCAGGTCCTGTGTGTGACTCACCTGCCGCAGGTTGCCAGTCTTGCGGACCAGCACTTTCGCATCAGCAAAGTCACCGATGGCAAAGCCACCCGCACTGGCGTTCAGGCATTGAGCAAAGACGAACGCATCGAGGAACTGGCGCGCATGCTGGGTGGCGTTGAGATTACGACCAAGACGCTGGAGCACGCGGCGGAAATGCTCGCCGCTGGAGCGCCGCAGAAACGCGCCTGACTATTCGTCTTCGTCAGGCTTGGGCTTTACGTACAGGACGAGGTTGTGATCCACGATGTCGTAGCCGTATTTGGCGGCAATCGTGTGCTGTAACTCCTCGATCTCCTCGCTGACAAATTCGATTACGTCGCCGGTTTCCACGCAGACCATGTGGTCATGATGATCGCCCTGGTCGAGTTCGAAAACCGAATGCCCGCCTTCGAAATTGTGGCGGGTGACCAGTTCGGCAGTTTCGAACTGGGTCAGTACGCGGTAGACAGTCGCGAGGCCAATATCGGCCCCTGACTGCAGGAGTTCCTTGTATATATCCTCCGCACTCAGATGCCGCTGCTCGGCGTTCTCGAGGATTTCCAGAATCTTGAGACGCGGCAAGGTTACCTTTAGGCCAACTTTGCGAAGTTCCTGCTGTTGCTGCATGTAATTATTCCGAGATCGGGTATGATGCGCGCCTAGTATAACGGATTTGACCCATTCTAAGAGTCCCGGCAAAACAGATCATGCGCAAACTGACACTCATTCTGCTTTCACTCATCCTGATTGGTGCCACCAGCGGCTGCGTCTACCGTGCCACCATCTCGCAGGGCAACCTGATTAAACAGGAAGATCTCGACCAGGTTGAAGTCGGCATGACACGCAACCAGGTGCGCTTCCTGCTCGGCACGCCGATGATTGACGACCCGTTCCACAAGAACCGCTGGGACTACATCTACTACCTGAAGGCCGGTCGCGACGACGCGCGTGCGAAACGCTGGATATCGGTATTTTTTGAAGACGATCTGGTCAGCGAAATCCTCAGCGAGCAGGAACTCGAACCGTCGCTCTAGCCGCGCACGCCCTGCTTCATCGTTAACCCGGCTTCTGCCAACTGCCTGCGTGCCTCGCGCGGTTCAATAAGCAGCGTGCGATAGATCTCTATGCGGTCGCCGTGCTTCAGCAGGTAGTCTCGGGTCACTTCCCGCCCCCAGATACCAACTGCCAGATCCGCAAGGTTTTCTGCAGCGAATTTTGCGGCAATGCCTGCGAGATCAATCGCGCCTGCAACTGACGTGCCAGCCTCAACCTGCAGCGTTACAAGGCATTGTCGCTCAGGCGTTGCGAACGCGATTTCGACGCTGAGTTGGTCAGCCATGGCCACCACGGCCAGGCCCATACATCAGCGACGCACGCTGCACGAAGGCATCGACCAGCGAGTTGCAGGTATTTTCGAAAAAGCGACCAAGAATCTTGTCCGTCATGCGGTTCTCGAACTCGAACTCGAGATCGAGCATGACTTTGCTGCCGGCGGTTCCGAGCGCCAGGAATCGCCAGCCACCGGTCAGGGTGCGGAACGGCCCGTTGACGAGGTCCATCGAAATGGACTCATCGGTGGTCAGCACATTGCGTGTTGTGAAGTGCCGGCTCAAGCCGCCACGGTGCATTTCCAGCGTGCCTTCGACCGTGTTGCCATCGCGCACCACGATGCGGGCATCGTTGCACCATGGAAGGAACGAGGGATAGGACTCGAAATCGGCAACCAGCGTGTACATCTCGTTGACGGAGTACGGAACCAGTGCGCTGCGACTGATCTTACGCATAGCTCAAGCGCTAATGGCGTCCTGGATCTGTCACGCCCCAAACGCGGCAGTGATGCGATCGAGCAAGCCGACCCCTTTCAGGAATACAAACAAAATGCCGATCGGCGCAAGGTACCGCGCCAGCACACGCCAGATCTTGTAGATCGAGCCGGCGCCGCCAAGCTCATCGGCCGTTGAATTCCTGCACATGACCCAACCCGCAAAGAACACAATGAAAACACCGCCCAGCGGCAACATGATGTTACTGGTCAGGTAGTCAACGTTGTCGAAGATCGTACCGCGGGCGAAGGTGAAATTGGCCAGCACATTGAACGACAGTACGGAACCGAAACCCAGCAACCAGATGAGCCCGCCAATAATTACCGCTGCCTGCGCCCGGGTCTTGTTGAAGTGCTCAACCACCCACGCAACGGCCGGCTCCATCAGCCCGATCGCCGATGTCCACGCGGCGAATGACAGCAGGATGAAAAATATCGTTGAAAAGAAGGCACCGCCAGGCATGCTGCCGAGCGCCAGCGGCAAGGTCTGGAACACCAGGCCGGGGCCATCGGCCGGATCCAGTCCGTTGGCAAACACCAGCGGAAAAATCACCAGGCCCGCCAGGATAGCTATGCCGGTGTCAGCGGCAACAACGGTTGCCGATGCGCCGGTTATGGATGTCTCTTCAGGAAGATAGGCGCCGTAGGCCATGATGGCGCCCATACCGATCGACAACGTGAAGAATGCCTGGCCGAGGGCGATCAGCGTACTTTCCCAGGTCAGCTTGCTGAAGTCGGGCGTGAACAGAAACTCGACACCGAGGCCGAAACTGCCCGAAGAGATTGAATAGCCGAGCAACACAACCAGCAGCAACAGCAGCGCCGGCACCATGAACCTGACGGCCTGCTCAAGGCCACGCTCAACACCGCGGGCGACCACAAAAATCGTCAGCCCCATGAACAGCGTGTGGCACAGCGCTACCAGCCGCCAGTCGCCCACAAAGCCGCCAAACTGCTGGCCGACAACGCTGGCATCAGCATTGGTAAATACACCGCTCATGCTCTTGACGATGTACGCAAGCGTCCACCCTGCAATTACGCTGTAGTAAGAAAGGATCAATATGCCGGCCAGAACGCCCAGAACGCCAACCAGCTGCCAGTGTCGAGAACTGCCCTCTTCCTCGCCAAGCAGAGCCATCGTGGCAACCGGATTCCGGCGGCCACGGCGGCCTATCAGGATTTCCGACATCATGACCGGCATACCAACCAGGATGACGCAGGCAAGATAGACCAGCACAAACGCGCCGCCACCGTTTTGTCCGGCGATGTACGGGAACTTCCAGATATTGCCCAGACCAACGGCAGAGCCGGTCACGGCCAGCACAAAAGCCATGCGTGACGACCAGTTGCCGTGCAGTGACTTACGTTTCCCGGATTCGTCCATCTGGTTACTCAGCATTTATTTTTCTTCTGTTGCGCCAATTGACCCGCGATTCTCATACAATTCACAACCTCTGACAACATCACCCCCTTTTTAACTATGAGCAAGAGCCGCAAGAAAAAGCCGGCAGGCAACGTAATAGCGGTGAACCGCAAGGCCCGCCACGATTTCTTTATCGAGGAGACGTTCGAGGCCGGCATGTGCCTGGAAGGCTGGGAGGTGAAAAGCCTGCGGGAAGGCCGTGCGCAGCTGACGGAAGCTTATGTTTATGTCAAAAAGGGCGAGGCTTTCCTCCTGGGTGCGCACTTTTCCCCGTTATTGACGGCATCGACGCACGTCAACACGGACCCGACTCGCTCGCGGAAGCTCCTGATGCATCGCCGCGAACTGGATCGGCTGGTGGGAGCTGTCGAGCGCAAGGGCTACACGCTGGTGCCGCTGGATCTGCATTGGCGCAAAGGCCGCGCCAAGCTTGAAATCGGGCTCGCGAAAGGCAAGAAGCAACACGACAAGCGCGCCGCTGACAAAGACCGCGACTGGCAGCGGCAGAAAGCGCGTATTATGAAGCAATAACATATTTTTCAATATGTTACTGATCTTTTCTCACGTGAATTATACTTTGTGACGCGACGCTAATGTGTACCAGGCCATTGTATTCCCCACAGAAGCCCATAGACTAGCCGCTCTTGGGGGTGACATGGCTTCGACGTGGGTCGCGAACCTTTGAGTGCATGCCGAGGAACAGATTACCTCGTTAATACAGCTGTAAAACTTATAGTTGCCAACGACGACAACTACGCTTTAGCTGCTTAAAAACCAGTTTGAAGCCTTCAGCCCGGTACGTGCCTGTGCGTTCGGATCACTGGAGTCATCTACACAGGACCGCGGTGCGGGCGTGTTCAGGGTCCAATCCGTTAAATCCTTACTGAACTGGCTATGAGTTTTCCCTGCCCGTCGGGTAGCCCATAGTGAGATTAATGACGGTATAAGCATGTAGACCTCGAAGCGGAGGGCTTGCGGACGCGAGTTCGATTCTCGCCACCTCCACCAACGATGAAAGGCCGCCGAAAGGCGGCCTTTTTTTGTTTACAGAGCTCAATTTTGACTTGCGAGTTCAGCTCTGGCCGCTACTGCTCAACGTAGAACGGCACGTTATGCACGACCGCACCGCCGTGACCGTCATACGCCGTGACAAATATACGGTAACCACCCGGCACCGTCGGCGCCTTGAACGTGATTCGCGGGGTTCCCTGCCCGCTCACGATTGCATCGGGAAAGGACGGCGGAGCAGCCTCAGCGTCACCACCTATCTTGCGATCCGCGCTCTCGGCGCGGATGTCCCAGACAAGCGTTAGCTCGTCACCTTCCCTGTCCAAGATATCCGCTTCGGCATGCGAGGTCGCACCGCCATTAACCGATTGAAACGCGACTGGCGACTCCATGGACTGCAGCTTCGGCGCGCGGTTGTCGGGCCATTTTCCGGACCAGGCGTATGCCATCGCGTCTACTCGCGGCAACTTCTCGCCCGTCGGCAAAAACATCCCGTACCAGGTGGCGGTCGCTTCCTGTTTATGCCCCCAGAAAAAGACATAGGATCCAAATGAACGCCCGGCGTTGTCATCTCGATCCATCGTGTAAGCGGTATAGCTCTCGGCGGCTTTGGCGCTCGGGTCCGGCTCGATGGGCGCACCCCAGGGTGTAGACGGCACCTCCCATGTTCCGGCTACCCCGTACTCGGTGAGCAGGTACGGACCTTGCCATCCCGCAGCGCGCAGTCGTTGGCCAACGAGCGGCGCGTTACCGTACGAATTGACCCCGAGAATGTCGAGATTCGGATAGTGCTGCAGAATACCCGCGATCTTCGTGGAGTTAGCCCCGGCGATCGCCGTCGCTACCGGATGATTCGGGTCCAGCTCTTTGATTATGCCTGCCAGGTGGTCAAGTTCGCGCCATATGACGTCAGCCTCAACATTCGGCTCGAAGGCCTCCATCTCATTGCCGAGCACCCAGGCGAGCAGCGCTGGATGGTCCTTGTATTTCATGACGGCTTCGCGGAGACGCGCGCGCTGCCGGTCGATGCTTTCGGGGTCAGAATAGTCAAACCCGTGGCGCACATGATGCACCCAGAAACCGACCGCGACCGAAATGCCCAGTTCGTGGGCACGATCGAGCAGCGGCTTGCCGTCCACCAACTCGTCGAGTTGCTCGACGCCCCAGGTTCGAATGGAATTGCCACCGGACGCTGCGAGTACTTCAAGACTTGCGCTGCCAAGCGCTTCCCCGCTGGCCGTCCCTGCGCCCTTGACCTGGTAAGGCTCGCCGTTGCGCAGCAGGGTGAATCCACCGTCCTCCCGTGTCACGATTTGCACACTGGATCCAGGCGCCGTGTTCTGAGCAGCCGGCACGTCAGCCGCAGCGGCACCCAGCAAGAGTGCGATGGCAAAAGCGATGGTGATCGAATGCATCAGCCAATCTAGAAGTCGTTTTTGACGCGCGCTTCCAGCATTTCAATCTTTGGGTACGCGGCATCCGACGGCGACCAGAACCAGCCCTTGGGATCCCAGGCCTGCGCGTAATTGAGATCATCCCTGACAATCTTGAATGCCGCCAGAGCTTCGGCGTACTTTCTCAGCTTGATCAACGCTTCTCCCTTGATGAAATAGCAAGTGCCAACATCATTGAGCGCCCAGTAATCATGCACGTCGTCCGGCGCCGGTTTTGAGCTAAGCGATGCCTGCATTTCTCTCGCTTTTTCCTCGTAGAGCTCCGCACACTTCTCCGTGTACTTCACGGCGTCTTCATACTTGCCTGCGCCCAGCGCATCCCAGCTTTTAACTTGCAGGGTTACGGATGTGTAATCCCCGTAATCAAGTTCCTCTGTTGCGTGTTCGTCAGCCACCGATAGCGATACCAAACCCAACAATGCCAATAGCGAAACAATCTTTTTCATGGGGAAGTCCTTTGCGTACAAGCGTAAGTGCGGCGGGCAACCGGGGTTCTCTTGGGCGCCAGTGCCGACGCCTTGGCTTAAAAATAGCACGCTGTTGATGCGCGAGCTAATCTATGGCGGCCTGCGCTGCTTCCCCGCCGGTCTGGTGTTCGCCGGCCACAACAACGGTTGTTGCAAAACGCGCAGCGATTCCCGATTATCTTTGCCGCTAAATCGAGACAGTGAACAGCGGCATTCGAATTCATTGAGGAAGGACGTAACAGGTGCCAACCGAGCCCGTGCAGATGACAATTACCCGACCAGATGACTGGCATCTGCATCTGCGTGACGTACGGCCGTCGCGGCCGCGCACCGCGACCGCATCGTTGCTGCATTGCCAACATGAGCTCGGCCCGACCTTGGTCCGCCGTCATCGCGTTGCTTGTCGGCTTGCTGCTACTGGCAGCCGCGCTCGGACTGCGTGAGGCGCCGATCCACGAAGTCACAGTGCCCACCCCGGCAGTCCCAGAAGCCGAATCAACCAGAACATCGCCCGACCCAACCGATGTGACCACTGCCGTTGATCTTCAAACAGCAATGAGTGAACTGTGCTCTACCGATACCCCTGGACGATCGGACGGAGATTCGGGGCGCGCTGATACCCAAGAGCAGATAACCCGCTTCAACAATCAGAAACAGGGGCTAGCGGAGCAACTCTCAGTATCGGTGTCGCCCGAGCATCTGCATTTGGCTGCCTTGCTGGAAACCGACCCGGCGATACGTTTCAGGCTGCTGGATCGCGCTATCTCAGCGCATAGCGATGATCCTTTTCTGCTCTGGGGCGCCATGCAACTATGCTCCGCAGCTGACGAACCCGGAGCGTGTCCGTTGCAGGACTGGGAGCAGCGCCTTATCGCCGTTGACGGCCAGAATAGCGAATCATGGGTACGCATCGCCGCTAACAGAACCGCACAAGGTAACTACGACACCGCGCTGGACGCGATGCGGCATGCCTCGACGGCAGCAGAAACCCGTGTTTACTGGCCCGAGACGATCGAGATGATCGAACGCGGGGTGGCCGCCGCCAGCGACTTCGGGTTCCCGGAACGTGCACTTTTGGCGCTGAATGTCGCGACAAGCAATCTGCCGCGCTACGGCGACTACACGACAATGTGCAGAGATCACTCAAAGCAGAGCGTCGATTGGGCATACGCCTGCATTGCGTATGGCGAGCTCGTCGAGAACCAGGGAAAGACCGAGGTAGGCGTTGCGATTGCTCGCTCAATTCAACAGAACGCTCTTGAGGCACTGGGAGAGTCGGACAAGGCGTTTGCAGTAGCAGAGCGGCTCGAAGCTCGACGCCAGGAAAGAACGAACGGTGCGAACCTCTACAACCAGGTAACCGAGCGGCTGTTTCTGTCGAATCCGGCTTTTTTCTATTCCTACCTCGATACCGTGAAGGCAATTGGTGAGATTGACGCCGAGCAATCTCTTGCCAAGGAAATCGACCGACTGCTCGAACAACACCCGGAGTTAGCCTGCGAGCCGAATTGATCGCCCGGCACTCAAGTTGCCGCCGGCCTTCGCCCCCTGTAATGTGCTGCCGTCATCAACTTCGAGAGCTGCAAATCATGAGAAGCATCAAACAACTGTCATTGGCTGCGTTCGCGCTTATTGCTGCAGCGGCGTGTGTATCCGAGCAACCCACGGCTGCGGCCGCGCCTGAAGTCGCGCCGGCAGCGGAAGTCGTGCAAAAACCGTCTTTCTCGGCAAGCCAGACTGAAACAGTCACCGCTGTCGTCGAGTCGATCAACTATGAAACTCGAGAGGTCACTCTGGTCGACAGCATGGGTGACGCAATCACCTTCATCGCGGGCGACGAGGTGCGTAACCTGCAACAGGTCTCGGTCGGTGACGTTCTGACTGCAGAACACGTTGAAACTGTTTCTATCGAAGTACTGCCAGGTGACGGTCTCGGGCCGGATCAGGCAGAAATGGTTGCCGCTGCCCGCGCCGAGGAAGGCGAAATGCCGGCCGGGATGGCAATTGACGCTGTTGTCATCGTGTCAGTTGTGAAGGCGATCAACCTGGACGACAACACATTCATCCTGGAAGGGCCGGACGGCATCCTGGAGGAATATGTCGCTATGAACCCTGAGAACCTGAAACTTGCCGCGGTGGGCGATATTGTTGTCATGACGCTTACGGAATCTCTGGCGATAGCAGTCGAGAAAGCCGAATAGGCGCTCGACACGAGTAAGCACCAAAGGTATCGAGCATGCACATCAGTTTTCGTGTCGCGGCGCTGTTCACCGCACTCCTGGTTTCCGTCACAGGGTGGTCACAGGATGCTACGAAACAACAAGATGATTCTTTAACAGCGAGCGAAATGCTGGCGGTTCGGCTGGATCAGTTGCGCGAGGAAATCGCGTTTGAGCAGCGCGAAATAATTCGTCTCGAAACCTATATCGAGTCTGGCGAAGGCAGCACGATATCGGTGTTGACAGCACGTCGCGATAAAACTCGGGTCAGGAAGTTTGAGGCCACCCTGGCCCTGGCTCGCGAGGTAGCCGCTGCACGTGATAACGGTGCTGACGTTGCCGCTGAAGTCAACGAGGTCATTGAACTGCTGCAGCCACTACCGGCGCATGCCTTCGATGCGGTAGAGCGCATCAGGGCCGAACTTGTGTTCCCGACCAACGAGGCTGCGCCTGCGGAATTCGTCATCCTCGATCAGGAGTTATTGCAGAAGGTCAATGAACTGGATGCGATATACAGCGTCATCGTCGACTACATAGCTGTCGCTGATCTGTACGACATGGGCGCGGACGAAGACCTTGCGATGCTGCAACAGCAATTGTCGGACGCTGCTGCAAACCGCTCGGTCTTCCTCGAACTGGCGGCCAAAGAGTTCGCCAGCATGCGGCGTGCAAGCAGCGTTCTGCCAGCCAACAGTGAGCTGGATGAACGGATGCGGGCCACACAGGCACGTGTAGACGTCGCGGCGACCTCATTGCAACAAGTGGTTGCCCTGATGAACACGTTGCAGCTTGATACCGCGGCCTATCGCCGCCAGGTGCTGACCGTAACCGGTGATATCACGACCGACGTGTTCGATGTCGGTCTGGTGGCGGGGCTGGCCAACCAGTGGGGTCAGGCGATCGCAGAGTTGACGCGAGTTGAAGGACCCAAGCTGTTGCTAAGGCTGCTGCTTGCCGCCCTTATCCTGTTTGCATTTGTGCAGCTGGGCAGACTGGCCAAGAAATTGATCGGCCGAGCGCTGAGCCCTGAACGCGCCAATCTTTCGCGCCTGCTGCGCGACATGATCCTGTCAAGCGTGAAAAACGTGATCATCATGCTGGGTGCATTGATCGCCCTCTCGCAGCTGGGCATCTCACTGGGCCCGCTGCTCGCCGGTCTCGGCATTGCGGGATTCATCATCGGCTTTGCGCTGCAGGATTCATTGTCGAATTTCGTCTCGGGCATGATGATCCTGATCTATCGGCCGTTCGACGTCGGTGATTTTGTCGACGTCGCGGGCGTACAAGGCAAGGTTCACAAGATGAGCCTGGTCAATACGACCTTCCTGACCATCGACAACCGCAAACTTGTGATGCCGAACAACATGGTCTGGCAGTCAGTGATTACAAACTACACCGACCAGGCGACACGCCGCGTGGACCTGATCTTTGGCATCGCTTATGGCGACGATATCAACAAGGCCGAAGCGGTCATTCACGAAACGTTGTCCACCTTCGAGGCAATCCTGGACGAGCCCGAGACTGTCGTCCGCGTACATGAACTGGGTGACTCTTCGGTGAATATTGTTGTGCGCCCCTGGGTCCGCACGGACGACTACTGGGAGACCTACTGGGGCCTCACCAAGGAGATCAAACTCGCGTTCGATAAAGCGGGGATCACGATCCCGTTTCCGCAACGCGACCTGCACATCCTCGACCGCGCCTAGTCGTAGATTACACCGGTCCGTATCTGCACCTGGCTGCCAAGCTGCTCAAACTGCTGGCGTTGCTCGTCCGTAATGTCCGGGTCCTGCATCATTTTCCTGGCGGCGCCCGGATTACTGCGCAGCAGGTTGAACGCTAACCTGAATTTCGCCTGGCTGCGCATATCGCGATCGCTGATACTGTTCAGAAGACGCTGTTGCTGCGCAGTCTGACCCGTCCAGCTGCCAGCCGACATCGCGATCGCTGCATCTCGATCTCGCCCCTCTGGCATGCTGTTTAGCCAGCGTTCGGCGGCTGCCGGATCGGATCGCGACCACTGGTTTGCGACCTGGCCAAGTGCGGACATGCGGTAGTTATCGTCTTCGATATTCTGCGCCCATCCTGCAGCCTCTGCCGGATTCGATTGCGCCCTGTGTTGAATCAGGTCCACATACGCCGCGTCTCTCACGGCGCCCGACGACAGCTGGTCGGCCAGGCGCTTTGCCTGCAGCGGGTCTTGTCGTGCAATACCGCTGATGACGCTCGCCTGCAAGGCATCGTAACCATCCTGCCCTTCAAACTGCCTGACGAAATTCATCGCCCGCTCGGCGGACTCACTTGTCGCCAGTTGCCGCGCTATCGCCTGCCGCATACCGTATTGAGCGTCCTCGTCCAACCTTGGCAACAAGCGAATGGCGGCCTCCGTATCACTGCGCGCTAACCTGCCAACCGCCGCCTGCAGCATGGCGGCGGCCTGCGGTCCCTCCTGGCTCAAAATCCAGTCGATGGCAGCATCGGGAGCGCGGTCTACCCAAACGGATACCAGCCTGGAGCCGGCATTCTGCCTTGCCTGTTCATCCGGAATCTGCGCCAGCAGCTGCGCTGCGGATGCCGGATCTTCATTGGCCAGCATGTGAATCACATTGCTGACCATGTTTGAGCGCATTGACGCATCCTGGATATTTTGCGCTTCGGCCAGTGCCAGTTGTGGATCAATCACCACCAGCTGGCTGATTACCGTGTAGACAAGCCTTTGTCCCGGCGGCCTTTCGTTCTCGCGCGCCCATTGCAGCGCCGCAATCGGGTCTTGCTTTACCATTTCGCTGGCGATGGCTGAGCCAAACGTGCGCCGCGCGTCTTCGGAAGTGGCGCTTTCGTAGTACTGCAATGCTGCTTCGAGGTCTTTGCCCGCAAGCGCCCTTACCGCCTGCTGGAATTCATTGCGAGACGATTGGTCGCTGCTGCCATTTGCCAGCCAGCGATCGATCGCGATCCTGGGGTTGTCGTGCAGCCTGATGTTATCAACGACCTTGCTGAATCGGGTCGAATCGCTCTTATTGGCAAACAAGCCGGCATAGCGTTGCGCCTCGTCCGGATAGCGCGTCACCATGTACAGCGCAAATGTCGACAACAGTTCCTCGCGCACAGTGCCCGGCGGGTAAGCATCCAGGAACTCGACGGCGCCCTGCGGAGACTGGTCCGCTAACTGCCGGATAAATTCACTGCGGGTGGCACGATCGGGGCCGATGCCGAGTTCCGCCTCTATCCGCTCTGTGATCGCGTTGCCCATATAACCATATGCCGCGAGCAGGCTTTGTGCGGCGACATGCTGCTGGACAGACGTTGCCTGCGTTTTGGCCGCAAACAGAGCATCATCAAAGTCGCTGCTGGCCCATGCCTTCCAGACGACTTGCTGCAATCTGCGGGACTCAACAAGCTGGTCATTGCGGACCAGCGCCAACGCCGACCTGGGGTCCAGCTCCGCCAGCCTGAAGACGAGAATTTCGAGCATCGACAGCCGCGTCGCATCATCTGCAATGCGGTTTGCTGCAAACAGCAACTCCTGCAAAGTGGCCGAGTCGGACCGCCCGGCGACCACATAGAGCGCCTCGGATCTTGCGAATTCGGTGGGTAACGCTACGACGTCTTCGATCGACAGAATATTGGCGTAGCGTTGCTGGCGGTGCTTTTCCGCAACAGCCGTGGCCATTGTCGAGACGTTGCCGATGTCGCGAACGACTGCAGCGGGTTCAGGATTCAGGTCAGGGCGGGACACTACGAACGCCCCGACAACGCCTATCAGGATTCCGCCCCCAAGGGCTACCAGCAGTCGGGCCATTGCAAGACCTCTCGGTTATTCGCTGTCCAGAACTTCCTTTACGCGCCCTTCCAGCCCTTTCATCCCGGCCGACTTTCCTTTGGCCAGTGCCTTGTCCAGGTCACCATGGCTTTCATAGTCGGCAATTGCCAGTAGCGCGCCCACACGATTTGAGCTTGCGCAGTGCACCAGTACCGGCCCATCGTATGACGCAATCAACGCCTCGAGCTTCAAAGCGTTCTCAACATTGATTTCCGCGGCTTTAGCGATCGGCATGGACACGTAGTCCATGCCGAGATCCGCAACGACGGCGACTTCATCCAGGCCGCGATCTTCATCCTCAGCGCGCAGATCGATAACCGCCGCATAACCGGACTCGGCAAACACCTTGAAAGCTGCCTCATCGGGTTGCCCCGCAGCACTGACGCCGTCCACGGCAACCACCTTGCCCGTTTCGACGACCGCGCCGAGGTCGACCATTATCGGCGCAGCAACCGCGACCGGTTGCTCATCCGCACACGCTGACAAGGCCAGCAACAGGCTGGCGAAAGCAGCACAGAGTGCCTGTCTCACTTGTGGCCTCCGATTCACTTGCCGTCCCCGAGTATCACTGTGCTCTCGAGTTCAACGCCGCGATCAGTGAACATCATATCGACGGACAGGCGATCGTACATCGTCCCGGCGATGACCATGAGCTTGCGCATGGCTTCGCGAGCCTCTGGCGACATCTCTTCGCCATCGACGTCCGGCGAAACCATCATCGCATCGCCCATCAGGGCGTAATAGCGCTCGGCGTCCATGGTGAGCGACATGAACGGCATCTTCTCAGATGCTGGTGCCTTCAATATGGCAGCGGCGTCGCCAGACGCGCCCTCACCAATTGAGAGAGACAACGCGTCATCGTTCAACGCCACAAACAGGCTATCTATCTGACCGGCGAGTTGCTTCGGAGTGAATTCGACAGCCTTGCCATCCGGCTGCAAATTAAGCGCTGCAATTTCCGGGCTGAACATCGCGCCGAGATTGAGCAATGCGGGCGCGTTCTTCACTGCGAGTAACAAAGTAGCATCAACATTTTCCGGCGGCTTGCTGCTGGCCAGATCAAACCCGCTGACATCGTCGATTACCGCGTTGAAACCGCGGATGTCGTACACGATCGGCGGCACGGGCTGGTTCAGTGCTTCGCGGCCGGACTCTACACCGGCCTGCAACTCTGCCATCGCTTCGCACTTGAACGGGTCCGCCTCGAGCTTGGCCAGCTGCGCTTCGTAATAACTGCGAATCGCAAGCAGGTCGAAACTCATGCCAAACGACACCAGCGAACCGCTATCGGTACCCAGACCGGCAACCGGTGCAGCAAACGTTTTGAGACCAGCAGCAATGTCTTTGCGCATTTCAACAACCAGCGTGGAATCAATCCTGTCGGCGTTGATGGTCGTGTAGCCTGCCACCATGCGCGGCGCAATTTCCGTCAGCCCCCTGAATTCCTCGCGACATACGTCGCTGAGCTCTGCTGCGTCGTACTCAAGCAGCTGCAGAAAGTCGACATCCAGGCCGCTGGGCGTACCCAGGAAAGGCTCAGCCAGTCGTTTTGTGTCAATGAGGTAGGCAAAGTGTTTGGTAAAGCCGTATTCCTTCGCGATCGCCGCGAGCTCTCCCGATTTCGCCATGCTCTTCTGCGGCAGGGTCAAACCGACAACACGCTTCAATTGTTCGTCATCAAACGAGCCCGGTGCGATCGTAGCAACGAAGTAATTGCCAAACATGCCCAGAATCAGACGGCCGTCCTCATCACCGATGTAGCGATACGTATTGCCGTCAAGACTGGCGGTATCCATTGTGTGGCCGGCCTTCGCCTCGAGGCGCTTGATCGCGGCATCGAACAGGGCGGGATCACTCACACTGATACGCAGTACCGGCAAGAGCCCGTTGCCGTAGAGCGCAATTCTTGAGTCTTTATCGATGCCAATCTCTTCAAAACCGTCGGGGCTCAGCATCGATATCAGCTCTTCGATAACCGCCTTGGCCTTCTCGGCATCCTGCTTGTCGTCGCTGTCCTCCGGAATCGCGTCGAGTTGCGCGATCACGCTCTCGCGAATCACAACGCGATAAGCTTCAAGCATCTCCTCGAGCTGCGGTTCCATCTTCTCGGTGATCTCTTCCGGCCACTCGTCGAGCATCGCCATCACGTAGGGCGACTCGGCGGGAATAAACTGCAGAATCCCGGCAGACGCGGCCTCTTCCTTCTTGCCACAAGCGGCGACGATAAATACGCAGAGAGCGACGACGACTATGCCGCCGAATTTATTGAGCTTGGTCATTGTTTTGGTTCCTGGTTGCCTGTCAGTTAAGACCGTCAAACCGGATCAAGATCCGGAGGCAAAGGCGAGTAAAGTAGCGACATGTTTTTTTCGCAGTATACACTGCGGCAATGGCATTTGAATTACACGACGTCACGGACAGCTGGCTTGCCGCGGTATTAGCGCTAAACGAAACAGCAGTGCCGCACGTAAATAGTATCGACATTGGGCAGATGCAGTGGTTCGCAGAACATGCCGCCTATTTTCGCATAGCGGTCGCTGACGGTGCGCTCGGCGGCTTTCTGGTCGGCATGCGCCCGGGAACCGGTTACGAGAGCCTCAATTACCGCTGGTTCTGCAGCAACTACAATGACTTTGCCTACATCGATCGTATCGTCGTGGCACCGGACGCCAGGCGCCAGGGACTGGCGCAGCGCTTCTATGCGGATTTCGAAACACACTCCAGCGGCGTGCCGATTATGACCTGCGAAGTCAATATCCAGCCAGCCAATGAATCTTCAATGCAATTTCACACACAACAGGGCTTCCGGCAGGTGAGCTCACAACGCACAGATGGCGGTGCCAAGGAAGTCGCGCTGCTGGTAAAGGAACTGAGATGAGCAAAGCAAGAACTTATGATGTGGTCGTCTGGGGCGCGACGGGCTTTACCGGCGCATTGGTCGCTGAGTATCTGCGCGACCGCTACGGCGTTGGCAAAGAACTTCGCTGGGCAATTGCCGGGCGCAATGAAGTGAAACTTGAAGAATTGAAGCATGATCTCGGCAGTGACTGCGCCGAGCTACCTGTCCTCACAGCAGACAGCCACGACGAGGCGTCACTGCGGCAGCTGGCCAAATCCACCCTGGTTGTTATCACGACGGTTGGTCCATATGCACTGTACGGTTCCGAACTGGTCGCCGCTTGCGTCGAGAATGGCACGCACTATTGCGATCTCGCGGGTGAGCCGCAGTGGATTCGGCGCATGATCGACACGCACGCAGAAGCTGCTGCAAAGAGCGGCGCGCGAATCGTACATTGTTGCGGCTTTGACTCCGTGCCGATGGACATCGGCGCCTGGTTTCTGCAGCAACAGGCGATGCAACGACATGGCGAATACTGCGCGTCGATCAAGCTGTTTGTGAAAGCAACCAAAGGCGGCGCCAGCGGTGGCACGATCGCCAGCATGATGAACCTCATCAAGGAAAGTCGCGCCGATCGCAGCGTTATGAAAGTTCTCACCAACCCCTACGCACTGAATCCGCGAGGGGAACGCGAGGGGCCGGACGGTCGCGAGCAGCACGACATCCGCTTCAATGACGACGTCAACAGCTGGACCGCACCCTTCGTCATGGCAGGAATCAACACACGCGTCGTCCGCCGCAGTCACGCGCTGCTCGGTTACCCCTGGGGCAAGGACTTCCGCTATGACGAAGCCGTTATCACCGGAAAGGGACCGGGCGGCTGGGCGAAAGCGGCATCAATGAGCGCCGGCCTGGGCGCGATCGTTGTCGCTGCGTCGTTCGATATGACGCGCGGCCTGATGCAGCGCTTTGTGTTGCCAGAGCCCGGCGAAGGGCCGGACGAGGAAACGCGCGAGTCGGGCTTTTTCAACCTCATGCAAATTGGCAAGTTGCCCGACGGAAGCAGCATTCGGACCAGGATCACGGGTGACCGCGACCCCGGCTACGGCTCAACCAGCAAGATGCTGTCTGAATGCGCGGTCTGTCTGGCAAAGGACGACCTGGCAGCCGCAGGCGGCGTCTGGACGCCTGCCTCTGTCATGGCGCAGCCGCTGCTGAAGCGCCTGACCGAGAACGCGGGGCTGACGTTCGAGGTCGTCGACTAGTGCTTGCCGCCCGGCGTGAAGTGCGCGTCGGGGTCAAACTTCTCACCCGCTTCTATCGCGATCTTGAGGCGATTGCGCGGCGATGCCACCGGACAGGTCGCGAAGTCGTTGAATGCACACGGCGGGTTGTAGGCCTTGTTGAAGTCCAGCACGGTCCTGGCATCCTCGCCCGGCATCTTTGCGTAGACGAAGCGGCCAGCCGGATAGGTCTGCTTGCCGCTGGTCTTATCTCCAAACACGAAGAACAGGTCTTCACCGGCGTCATAGGCTTCCAGCTCCCACGTGGAGCCGTGCAGCTCGAACGACACGACGCCCGGTGACTCCGGGTGATATCCCAAACCCTCGATGACAGTCTCGACGTTCATGACTCGCGGTTCGTCGAAACGTTTCAATGTCGCCTCGACGCGCAGCGCCGGATCAACCGGGTAATACTCCAGCGGCGGAAATGCCTCTATGGCCGGGTGCTCTGAATCGCGCAAACGCACCGCATAGTTGCCGGCTCGTTCGATCGCAATCCACGACAGTGACCCCATACGAATCTCGGTCGGGGTTCCTGTCGTATCGTGCAGCAGCAACATGGATGCTGCGGGCAAATCGCCAGTTGTTGCACCAATGCCCTCTTCGAGGTGCATAAAGACGCCATCCGCGGTCAGTTCAAACTCGCCGATGCTTGCCGGCGCACTGCCTGGGAAGACGAAGTCGCTGGCGGGGTCTGAACCGAAGGTGTAGCGCCCGTCCTCGAGCCAGAAGAGGCCGGCAAGACTCAGGTAGCCATCTGGCGCCTTGAGCCGCTCCAGGCGCCCCGCTTTCCACTCTTCGACCTCGGATTCATAGGCCGCAACGTCAAATGCAGGCTCGCCCTGGCAGCCTGCCAGCAAATAAAGCAGCAAAAACACTGAAATAGTCGTGTAACGCATCAAGGTCCCCTTTATAATCCGCCCGCCTTACGCCCGGCCCGTATCATGTCAGACATCAGCAAACTTAGAAATATCGCCATCATCGCCCACGTCGATCATGGCAAGACAACCCTGGTTGACCAGCTCCTGCAACAGTCCGGAACGCTGGGGCCGCGCGCGGCTGTGCCCGATCGAGTCATGGACTCAAACGATCTCGAGCGCGAACGCGGCATTACCATTCTCGCCAAGAACACCTGTATCACCTGGCAGGACTATCGCATCAACATCGTGGACACGCCGGGGCACGCCGACTTCGGTGGCGAGGTTGAGCGCGTACTGTCGATGGTCGACAGCGTGCTGTTGCTGGTAGATGCCGTCGACGGCCCCATGCCGCAGACGCGCTTCGTAACCGAGAAGGCGTTCGCCCGTGGGCTCCGACCCGTCGTCGTGATCAACAAGATTGATCGCGACGGTGCGCGTCCCGACTGGGTGCTGAACCAGACATTCGATTTGTTCGATCGCCTCGGCGCGACCGACGAGCAGCTCGACTTTCCGGTGATCTATGCGTCAGCTTTGAACGGCTACGCGGGAGTTACCTCCGATGTGCGTGACGGCGACATGACGCCGCTGCTGGAGGCGATTGTCGAGCATGTGCCTGCGCCGGACGTCGACATGCAAGGACCTCTGCAGCTGCAGGTGTCCAGCCTCGCTTATGACACGTATGTTGGCGTACTCGGCATCGGGCGCATTACACGCGGCAATATCGTGACGAATTCGCCGGTGACCATCGTTTCGGCCAACGGTCGTACTCGCAATGCGCGAGTTCTGGACCTTTTCGGCTTTGAAGGCCTGGAGCGGCGCAAGATCCCGCAGGCCAATGCAGGCGATATTATTGTGTTCAGCGGCATAGATGATCTCGGCATCTCCGACACGCTGTGCGCCCGCGAGCATCCAGAAGCCCTGCCGGCACTCAGCGTCGACGAACCGACAGTCAACATGACCTTCCAGGTCAACAAGTCGCCGTTCGCCGGACGCGAAGGCAAGTACCTGACAAGCCGCCAGATTCGTGAGCGCCTGGAACAGGAGCTCAAGCACAACGTGGCCCTGCGCGTCGAAGATACCAGTGACCCGGACAAGTTCCGTGTGTCAGGTCGCGGTGAACTGCATCTCTCGGTTCTCGTTGAAAACATGCGGCGTGAAGGCTACGAGCTTGCCGTGTCACGTCCTGAAGTGATCATGCACGAGGAGGACGGCGTAGAGCTCGAGCCATGGGAGCAGCTCACCGTCGATTTCGACGAAGATTATCAGGGGGCGGTGATGACGCGCCTTGCCGACCGCAAAGGCGAGCTCATCGATATGGTCCCCGATGGCAAAGGTCGCATGCGGCTCGACTATCGCATTCCAACGCGTGGACTGATCGGTTTCCGTACCGAGTACCTCACGGCAACATCCGGCACTGGCCTGATCTACCACGTATTTGATCGCTACGATCGCCGCATCCCTGGCAATATCGCGCAACGTAACAACGGTGTGCTGGTTTCCAACGTGACCGGCAAGGCGCTGGCGTTTGCACTTTTTAATCTGCAGGAGCGCGGCAAGCTGTTCGCAAAACATGGCGATGAGGTTTACGAAGGCATGGTGGTCGGCATCCACAAGCGTCAGAACGACCTGATCGTGAACCCGACCAAGGCGAAACAGCTGACTAACATTCGCGCCGCTGGCACCGATGAAAACCTCGTGCTGACACCCGCGCTGAATTACTCCCTGGAGCAATCTCTGGAATTCCTTGACGACGACGAGCTGCTCGAAGTGACGCCAACCAGCCTGCGCATCCGCAAGAAAGTTCTTACCGAGTCAGATCGCAAACGCGATCGCAGGCAGGCTTCGTGACGGCAGAGTCGGCGACTCTTGCATTTCGGGACCTGACGCCCGACGACATTATCTCGACTGTTGAAGAACTCGGTTTTCGCTGCGATGGGCGCTTCCTGGCACTCAACAGTTACGAAAACCGGGTGTACCAGGTCGGCATAGAAGACGACCAGCCGGTAGTCGCAAAATTCTATCGCCCTGAGCGCTGGAGCAACGACGCGATCCTCGAAGAGCACCAGTTCGCGATCGATCTCGAGGCGAGCGAAATACCCGTTGTTGCACCGATGGTGATCGACGGCAGCACGCTGCACCATTGCGGACCGTTTCGCCTCGCCGTCTATCCTCGCCGTGGCGGCCGCTCGCCGGATCTCGACAACAAGGAATTGTTGCAACAGCTCGGCCGATTCGTCGCACGGATACACGTGCATGGAGAAACGCGCAACTTTGAACACCGCCCTGACATCAATATCGACAGTTACGGAAGTGAGTCGCTGGAATTCCTGCTAGAGAACGAGTTTATTCCGGAGGACATAGAAGAGGCTTACGAAGGCACCGCCGAGATGGTGCTGGACGGCGTGGAAGCCTGTTACGAGCGTGCCGGTCACGTGCGCGAGATTCGCACCCACGGCGACTTCCATCCGGGCAACGTACTCGTGGTCGGCGAGCAGGTGCACATTGTCGACCTCGATGACACACGGCACGCTCCAGCTGTGCAGGATCTGTGGATGCTGCTATCCGGAGATCGTGAGGAACAGACCCCGCAACTGCACGCCATCCTCGAGGGCTACCAGCAGTTCAGGCGCTTTGATGCCCGCGAGCTGCACCTCATAGAGGCGTTGCGCAGCCTGCGCCTGATGCATTACGCGGCATGGCTGGCGCGGCGCTGGGAAGACCCGGCATTCAAGGGCGCATTTCCCTGGTTCAACACGCCGCGTTACTGGGAAGAGCACGTCTTGTCCCTGCGTGAACAGGTGGCACTGATGCAGGAACCTCCGCTGGAATGGAACGAGCAATAAGCGCCTAGCGCGACGGCAAGGCTCGCTTCCGCGGCTGTAACTCGAAACGATCAATCCAGCGCGAGAACGTCTCTCGAGACATGGCCTCCAGCGCCGCGATCTCCGCGGCCGTCTCAGTGCGGATCAGGTCTGGTTCAACACGTCCCGCTTCCGCCGCAAGAATGGCGCGATTGTCGGGCACTGTTAACCAGCGCTCCACCAGGGGCGCATTGACTTCGAGATGAAACTGCAAGCCGTAGGCATGCTCTCCATAACGGAACGCCTGCACGGCACTGGCGGGCGATGAGGCCAGGTGCACGGCACCCGGAGGCAGGCCAATGCCGTCTTCGTGCCACTGAAACACCCTTTGTCGTGGCGCGAATGCACCTAACACAGGGTCTGTTATGCCGGCCTCGGTGAGTTCAACGTCATACCAGCCAATCTCCCGATCCTTGTTGCGCGACACCGTGCCACCCAACGCTTTGGCGAGCAATTGTGCCCCCAGGCATATCCCCAGAACGGACATATCGTTGTCGGCCGCCTGCCGAATCAGGCTCACCTCGGTCTTGAGATTCGGGTAGCTGTCAATTTGATCCGAATTCATCGGCCCACCCAGAACGATGAGGCCATCGTAGCGATCCAGCTGCGGAATTTCCTCGGCGTTGCGGCCGAAATTCACGTATCGAATACGAAAGCCAGCCTCCTTCAACAACGGATCGAGCGTCCCCAGCGGCTCATAGGGAACATGTTGAAACACGAGTATCTTGGGTCTGGCCATCGGTGCTTTATACCCTGCCCGGCAGCGCAGTTGAAGACACCATAGCGGTTGCGTCTCGCCCGTAGTCGCTCTAAAGTGAATCACCGGCCCGATTGGCGGAACTATGCGGGTTTGCAGCCCTCATAAGTACATTACGCGAGCGATTCCCCGGGGAAAGAGGCAACTTGATAATCAGACTTCGCACAGCACTGCTTTTGCCGTTTGTTGCACTGTTTGCCGCTGCATGCAGCACCAACGTTGCTGTGGATATGCCCACAATTCCTGTGCCCGTGGTCAACAAGTACCCCCTCGACGTCGCAGTGCGCATTCCCGCCGATTTCAAATCTTTCGTACACGAAGAGGAAGTCATCGGCAGTAGCGAGTGGAGCATCGACCTCGGGCGTGCCAACGAGGTGCTGTTTGTACAGCTTTTTGGCCACCTGTTTGAGAGCCTGCAGGTACTCTCGGCAAACGATGACCCGGCCGACTACACCTTCGACGTATTAATCGAACCGAAAATCGAAGGCTTCGAATTTTCGACACCCAAGCAGAGCCAGACGGAGGCCTTCGCCGTGTGGGTGCGCTATCGGCTCATGATCTTTGACAGCGCAGGCAATCGCTTCGCCAACTGGCCTGTTGCGGCCTATGGCAAGAGCCAGAAAGAAGGACTTGGCGGTACCGAGTCGCTGCAACGCGCCGCGATTCTTGCGATGCGAGATGCGGCCGCACTGATCGTCTCACAAATCGAGAAAGCAACCGGGCTCAGCGCCCTGGCGGATGGCCCAATGGCCACGCCGCCCGCGGCCGAGGAAGAAATGGTTGCCGAAAACACTGCACAACCGGAAGGGCTGACTGCCGAAGACAGCGCACGAGCTGTGTTCATCACCGGCCTTGGAGGCTTCAAGAAATGACAATGCCAGGCAAACACGTGTTCCGCACCATCGTCGTACTCGCAGCAACTGTTGCTATGAGCGGTTGTATAACCGCTCGCATGGAGGATGAACGCCAGGGCCTGACCAGCATTGGTGAAGGTGAATCCGTGGTCATCATGGCGAAGAGCTACCACCTCGGCAATGAAACCGAACAGGACTACATCAGCTGCGTTGAAGATGCGATGCAGCGAGGTGACGGAAAGCTGCACATCATGCCGCACAAGCAGTTTATCGATGCGCTGTTTCCGTGGTTCGAGCCACGGACCGCGCCAGCCGAGACCAAAGGCCTGGCCAAGCTGATGGCACGCCCGGGCGTTGCAAAGAAATTGGCCGAGACCGGCGTCAGGTACATCGTCTGGCTTGATGGCGACACGGAACGGGTCGATCAGGGCGGCAGCCTGTCGTGTGCAGCGGGCCCGGGCGGTGGCGGTTGCTTCGGTTTCGCCTGGTGGCAGAATGACGCCGATTACAAGGCATCCGTGTGGGACCTGCAGGGACAGGAGTCAGTAGGCTCTGTCTCCGCCGATGTTAGCGGTACCTCGTACCTGCCGGCGCTGGTGATCCCTATCCCACTCATTGCACGTACCCAGACTGCGGCGTGCAAGGGTCTGGCGACACAGCTGCAGGCGTTCCTGATCAGCGACGAAACCGTCTGAGTTTGGCCTAGGGGCGCCCTGCCCGGATGAATGCTTGCGCGTAGAACGGCGACTCGAGCGAGCGAACCTCGACGCGTCGGCCGGATTGCGGCGCATGCACAAACTGATTCTCGCCGAGATACATGCCGACGTGCGCCATCTTGCCGTCAATACTGAAGAACAACAGGTCACCGGCGCGCATCTGCGATTCCGTAACCGGCGTCATCGACTTCCAGAGTTGCCCTGTCGTTCGTGCTACAGGCCGACCGACACGCGCGTAGGAATAGTGAACCAGCCCGCTGCAATCGAAGCCACTCGGGGAGCTGCCGCCATAACGATATGGCTTGCCCACCTGCTGTAACGCAACATTTGCCGCCTTGCTGCCAATGTCAGTCGAGCGGACAGAATCATGCCTGGTTACGGGTTGCGGCGCGGACGCACACCCTGCCAGGCCCAGCAAAATTACACTGGCCAGCAGGTACCCACGAAATGAGCGCTGCAATATCATAGACTTGGATGCTTCTTTACCATACCGACAGCATACGCCAGGAGATCTGTACAGGGTATGAACTACTTCTCAATGTTTACAGCGTTAATCGCGATTGCCGCCCTGGCTGCACCGGGCGCGCCGTGCGCTGCACAGGGCAATGATCGCGTCTATGACATGATTTACACGGTGACGCCGGACCCCGGCAAGGCGTCGGCGAGCGTACAGCTGCACGTGCAACAACCGCGCTCACTGCTGCGCGAGATGCGCATGCAGATCGACCCGGAGAGGATTTCCGATGTCACCGGCAGTGGCATCATCAATGTTGGTGTGGATGAGATCCGCTGGACGCCGACACCGACCGGCGGGACGCTGAGCTGGACAGTTTCTATTCCTCATGAGCGCAACCACAACGGCCACGATGCCTGGCTGGCCGACGACTGGGGAGTATTCAGGGCCGAAGACATTATTCCGCGAGCTGCGACGCGCACGTTGCGTGGCTCGAAGAGCAACACGACCCTGAATTTCCGGCTGCCGCGCGGATGGTCCGTCGTCACAGAGTATTTTGGCAACGACTCGAGTTTCAAAGTGCAACGCCCAGAGCGTCTTTTTGATCAACCGGCAGGCTGGATCGCAATGGGCGAACTCGGCGTACGGCGCGATGAAATTGCCGGCACCCGGGTGGCGGTCGCGGCGCCGGTCAACCAGACCAACAGGCGTCTTGAGATGCTCGCGCTGCTGCGATGGACGCTGCCTGAACTGGCGCGGATTGTCCCCAAACTGCCACGACGCCTCACCATCGTAAGCGCCGGGGAACCGATGTGGCGCGGTGCTTTGTCAGCGCCTGCATCATTGTTCATCCAGGCAGAGCGGCCCCTCATCAGCGAAAACGCAACCAGCACCCTGTTGCACGAAGTCATGCATGTGTCGACCGGCATGAGTAGCGAGTACGGCTACGACTGGATCGTGGAAGGCATTGCGGAATACTACAGCCTCGAGTTGTTACGGCGCAGCGATTCGATTTCCGAAAAACGCTACCTGGACGCACGCCGTTCACAACGCGCATGGGGCAAGAAAGCAACGACACTGTGCGCACCATCCTCCAGCGGCGCCACGACTGCGCTGGCTGTCACCACGCTGACCGCGCTGGATCGCGAGCTGCGCGCTGCCAGCGGCGGCGACGCAACACTTGACGACGTCACAGCTGAGTTGCTCACCAGGGGCGAGGCGCTGAACCTCGAGCGACTGCGGCGCGCCGCCGAGAGTGTCAAGGGCGACGACATTGAGACTTTGCACACGGACAAGCTGCCGGGATGCAGTGACAATGGCCGCGAAAATTCACAGTTGAGCAACTGATGGACGGAAGCCACGACCTCGAAGTTATCCTGCGATCACAGACGCCCATCGTCGTCATAGAGACGGCCGACGAATCGCGCATGCTGCAGTTGCTGCAGAATATCGCTATGCGCGCAGCAAGCGATAACTACCTGCCGCTGTTTCGCTGGACGATCACTGACGGTCTGCAACGGCTTGATATTTCGCTGGAACCACAAACAGTCAACGCGGATCCGACAGATGCACTAAAGCACATCCGTGCGGTTACCAAGCCCGGAATATACGTCCTGCTCGACTTCCATCCGTTTCTGAGCGACCCGGTGCATGTGCGACTCCTCAAGGACATCTGCATTCGGTACCGCAACACTCCCCGGCAAATCGTGCTGCTCAGTCACAAAGTCGAAATACCCAACGAGCTGGAGTCATTCACGGCACGCTTCGACATGGCGCTGCCTTCCGAGGCAGAGCGCGAGAGCATCGTGCGGCGTATTGCCAAGGAATGGGCCAGCGAGCATCCCGGCGCCCGAGTACAGTCGGACCCCCGCGCCTACGAGTTGCTAATCAAGAACCTCGCCGGCCTCACCTACCGGGATACAGAACGGCTGGCCAGAAATGCAATCTATTTGGATGGTGCTATTTCCAAAAGCGACCTGCCGCTGGTCATGCAGGCCAAATATGAACTGCTGAATAGCGGTGGCGCACTGCAGTTCGAATATGACACCGCCAGGTTTCGTGACGTGGGCGGCCTCTCAAGGCTGCAAGACTGGCTGCTGAAGCGCAAGGCTGCGTTTCGTGGTGATGCCCAGGCGGCACATCTCGACAAACCCAAGGGGCTGCTGCTGATCGGCGTACAGGGCTGCGGCAAGAGCCTGGCCGCAAAGGCCACCGCAAGCATCATGGGCGTGCCGTTGCTGCGCCTGGATTTCGGCACTATCTACGACAAGTACCACGGCGAAACCGAACGCAAGCTGCGCGAGTCACTGAAGACCGCTGATGTCATGTCGCCGTGCGTGCTGTGGATCGATGAGATTGAAAAGGGCCTCGCCGGCCAGGGTGGCGAGACCGGCACGACACAGCGGGTCCTCGGGACCTTCCTGACATGGATGTCCGAGCGCGATTCCAGTGTCTTTGTCGTGGCTACCGCGAACAACATCCGCTCCCTGCCACCGGAACTGGTCCGCAAGGGTCGCTTCGACGAGATCTTCTTCGTCGACCTTCCCAACCTCAAGAACCGGGCATCGATCCTGGCTATTCACCTGACGCGCCGCGAGCAGAAACTGGGCGATTTCGACGTCGAAGCCCTGGCGGAAGCGATGGATGGCTTTTCCGGCGCAGAAATCGAGCAGGCTGTCGTGGCGGGACTCTATGCCGCTCACGCCAAGGGCGAGCCACTGGGCACCGCGCATATCATGGAAGAAGTTTCACAGACCCAGCCGCTGTCAGTAGTCATGCACGAGCGCATCGCAGAGATGCGTGCCTGGGCTGCCGGCCGCACCGTACCGTGTGACTGATAATTTAACCTAACATAGCTAAATTACTTCGTAAGGTACGGTTTTGCATGGTATTGTGTGCAAATGGCTAATGACAAAAAGAACCTAAAAGAATTAGTCTCGGACGACGACGACCCGACTGCCGAACTGGAAACGCTGACGTTCCCGCATGTCCGTGGCACCGTGCAGAGCGAGGTTGAGACGCATACCTGCGACTTCGACACCGATGACACCGATGACACCGGTGACGACCAGCATATTTCTGCGTTGAAATCAGACCTGCAGGACCGTTCCGAGACCATTGACCGACTGCAGTTCGACATCGAGCAATTGCGTGCACGCTGGCTCGGGCTCGAAACCGAGATTGAGGCCCGTGAGCAACTGAGTAAGACGCAGCGCCAGGATCTCGATGAGCAAGCGCTGCTACTGGCCCGCTCGCGAGCAGATCTGCTGGAACGCGACCGCGTTATCGCCGAGCTCGAAGCACGACTCGAACAGAGCCAGCAGCGCTCAGAGGCCACAGAAGCCGGCCAACAGGCAAGCGACCGAGCCCGGGTCAAAGAACTGCAAACAAGGCTCGACAGTGCCGACGAATATGCCGATGGCATGCGCCAGCAGCTGCAGGACCTTCTCAGCGTCAGTGAAAGCAGCGAACAGACGCGCGCGCAACTCGAGGTGCAGCTGCACCAGGCTGCGCAACGTGCCGACGAACTCGCGGCTGAACTCACAACCTCCGGCGAGACCATCGAAACGCTTAACAGCCAGCTCAAGGAAATTGGCGAACGCCATGCTGAAGAAATTCGCATGTTGCGCTTCGAACTTGGCGAGGCTCAGGAGACGGTGGCCAGTGCCGAACTGGTCAGCGAACAACTCGCGTCCGACCTGCTCGAGACCAAGGGCTACAAGGAGGACCTGGAACAGGTACTCACCAGCCATGAGGAGAAGAACCAGGAGCGCATTGAGGAACTCGAGAAGCAGCTGCGCAAGCTGCAGAAAGAGGCCGAGGATACAGAGCGCAAGCTGGCCACCAAGAGCGAGGCAATTACGGGGCTGATGCAGGAACTCGCGAAGAAGAGCAATCAGCTGGATTCAATTGGCGAAATCGGCGCGGCTATTCACGATCTCGACGATCGCATGTCTGAGCGCATTGAGAACAAGTCGGCACCGGATCGCGACCGTGTCACGCGCCTGCTGGTCGGCAGCATTGACGGTCAGGAACTGCGCTTTCCGCTTTTCAAGGACAGGCTGACCATCGGCCGTACAGCCGAGAACGACATTCAGCTTAAAGCGCAGCACATTTCGCGCCGACATGCCGTGATACTGGCCGGCGACGATGCCACACGTGTCATTGACTGGGGCAGCAAGAATGGTGTGTTCGTCAACTCCGAGCGAGTCACGGAGCACTTCCTGAACAATGGCGACGTCGTTACTATCGGCACCGCTGATTTCCGTTACGAAGAAAGGGCGAAACGCGACGTTTTGTGAGCGCAATCACGGAACCCCCGGCGCAACTGCATTAGCATACGAGTCTTCACTACATGGATTGTGGGGATATCAGGATGTTCAGCAGCACTGCACGGAAAGCGACGGTCCTCACAGATACGCAGCAGATAGACACCAACGACAGCAACGTTCTGTCACGCAAGATCTGGCTGCCAAAGCTGCTTTACAACGGCCTTCCCTATTTTTACCTCGGCGCTGGTTTGACGGCCCTGTTGGCAACGCTCTACATCAGCGACTGGTTCTGGGTCCTGCCACACTACCTGCTGTTCTCCGGTGCCTGCCTGCACCTCGGCGTGATGGTCTTTGCACGTCGCCGCAACCGAGACAACGCTTGACCTGAAACCGTCACTGCGCAACGATTGCCCGCAGACCCCTGTGGAGCAAACGATTGGCCGAGCAACAGAAGAAAACCGCAACAACACTCTCCCGCGAAGCCATTATCGCCGTGGGGTTGCTGCTGTTTGGTCTGCTTTTGCTGCCGCTCGCAGTCTTCCTGGTCGGCAAGATCGTATTTGGTGCTTACGCTGGAGACGGTTACATCGGCTTTTTTAGCCAGCTGTTCGCCAAACTGCTCGATCTGGACAAGGCGGCGTGGTTCCTGGTGCTGTCACCCTACCTGGCATTGCAGATCGCGCGCCTCGCACTCGTGGGTTGGCGCAAGACCGCTACAATGTGATGTGCTTCACATATTTCGAGACTGGACAGTCGCAAACCCTGCTATCTATAGCAATTATGTAATCCGTGCGGCATCCTGAGGTCGCTAAGCAACGGCGTATCCCTGATGTTCGATCGTCTCAGAATCTGGTTCAAGTCTCGTTTTTCGGCAAACTCAACGCCGAAGCACACTGCTATGCATAAAACTGGAGCGTTCAAACGCCCCGCCGCGAAGCCGGTGCGCCGAGCAGCCAAACACAACGTGCCACGACCTCAACCGGAATTTGTCGAGATCGATCCGCAGCTCGCGGGCGAGATTGAAGACAGCGGCCCTGGCAAGAACGTGCTGATTCGCAACAAGTACGTGCGCGAAGATACCGGCACACACGAGACGCTGAAAATTCTCGACGATTCAATTCTCGAGGATGACGACTCAGACGGCATTGACCCATACAACACGGGCGAATTTGATCGCTCACGGAACTGGGACAAACGCTTCCGCAATTGACCTGCAGCACGACCATGATACGCTCACGCGCCTGTATTGTGAGCGGAGAATGGCATGGGACTGCGGGTTTCATTTGAGCTGGACGACAACGACCTGAAGCATTTCAGGTTGATCATGAAAGAGGCACGCCGCGCCGCAGCACGCATCCCTCCCGAGGACATCGTCGAGGCGGCCGAGGATTTGCTGAAAGCGGTCGGCACGAAACGTACTCCGGCCTTTATCAGCGAACGCCTGGCCAAGCTGCGCATGATGATCGATATGCTGTCCGATCTGGAATGGCGACTGCCGCAGAATGAGGCTGCCCGAGTCCTAAACGCCCTCGCCTATTTCACCGAGCCCGAAGACCTGATTCCCGATCATGTTCCCGGCCTTGGCTTTCTTGATGATGCCATCATGATTGAACTCGTGGTGCGCGAACTGCGCCACGAAATCGAGGCGTACGAGGACTTCTGCAATTACCGCGATCGAATCCACGAAGACAAGGGCAAATCGGCTCGCGTCAGCCGCGAAGGCTGGCTCGAGAATCGGCGTGAGGAATTGCAGCGCCGCATGCAGCGCCGCCGCAAGGGCGGACCAGGGTCCAAAAAAGCCGGAATCGGGCTCGGCTTGCTGCGTTAAAAGTGGCTCAGGGCCAGTAATACAGGCCAACCGCATAGACGGCGAGCCACTGAGCCGCCTGCGCGACGTATCGCAGCCGGTGTTTTTTGATCAATGTATAGAAACTCGTAGCGCTCACCGCGGTCATAAGCAGGAAGATACCCAGGCTCGACAGCAGGGGATCAAATTCGTACTGGAGCCTGGGATAGTCATCGCCCAGGATGAAAAACACGAATGTCACTGCCGCAAGGCTTACAGTTATCGCAAAACTTGAGCCAAGCAAGATCAGGTTGACCGCTGTCATTGGGTGCATTGGTAAATCCAGTTTGAAAATTTAGTCCGGAAAAGGTCGTTTTTTTGCCAATCAGGCCCTTGATCACAGGGCTCTCGGCATCTAGCCTAGCGGAAACAGGCGCGCTGCAAAACCAGCGAGCAGGACTTGGAGAGAAGCTTGAACAAAACAGGGTGTCGTCGTTCTTTTCTTTGCGTGGCCGCATTGGCTGCCGCGCTCGCACTGCCCGCGTCAGCATTCGCCGCGGCCGCAGCAACTGATACCAGGCTGGCCCCGGAAGACCGCCATGAGGACATCAGTGTCGTCATTACACAATTCATCCAGAAGTCCCATTTTAACCACCTTCCGGTCAACGATGAGCTGTCGTCCAAAGTCATGGACGGCTACCTGGATGCGCTTGACCGCCACAAGCTGTATTTGCTCGAAAGTGACGTGGAGTTTTTCGACCGCTATCGAACCGAACTGGACGACATTGTCCGCAACAGCGATGAGTCGCTGACCCCGGTCTTCGAGATGTTCGAAATCTACCGCACGCGAGTGCGCGAGCGCCTCACTTTTGCGCTCGAGCAGCTGCAAACGGAACCGGACTTCACGGTCTCCGAGACCTACCAGTTTGATCGCCGTGAATCGCCGTGGGCGAAGACCAGCAGCGAGCTCGACGAAATCTGGCGCCAGCGCGTCAAGAATGACGCCTTGAATCTGGCGTTGACCGACAAGCCCTGGGAAGAATCGCGTGAAGTTCTTGAGAAGCGCTATACACGCTTCCTCAAGCGTATGGACCAGATCAAGAACGACGACGTATTTGAAACCTTCATGAGTGCGTTTGCACATACTCTGGATCCGCATTCCAGCTACCTGTCGCCGCGCAATTCAGAGGAATACCGCATCGCGATGAGCCTCTCCTACTTCGGCATCGGCGCGTCGCTGCAAACAGAAGACGACTACGTAAAAATTGTAAATATCATTCCGGGCGGCCCGGCCGCTATCGACGGCAAGCTCAAACCGAATGACAGGATCATCGCAGTCGGCCAGGGCGGCGAAGGCGCGATGGTCGATGTAATTGGCTGGCGTCTTGATGACGTCGTGGACCTGATCCGCGGCCCCGGCAACTCAACCGTTCGTCTGCAGATTATTCCGGGCGGCGCCCTCCCCGGTGGCGGCGAGAAGACCATCAGCCTGGTGCGCGATCAGGTGAAACTCGAAGAGCAGGCTGCCAAGAGCGAGATCATCAAGGTGCCTCGCGACGGTCGTGAATGGCGTATTGGCGTTATCGAAGTGCCGAGCTTTTATCGCGACTACAGCGCGCTTTCGCGTGGCGACAAGGACTACAAGAGCACCACCAAAGACGTCAAACGACTCATTGCCGAACTGGAAGAAGAAGGTATTGACGGGCTGGTGATGGATCTGCGTAGCAACGGCGGCGGCCATCTGACAGAGGCTACAGCCCTGTCCGGCCTGTTCATCGACAATGGGCCTGTGGTGCAGCTGAAGAACTCGAATGGCCGTATAAGCCGTCTGGACGACCCTGACCCGGTCGCCAGGGTGGCCTACAACGGCCCGCTAACAGTACTGGTTGATCGATTCAGCGCTTCAGCATCCGAGATCTTTGCTGCCGCCATCCAGGACTACAAGCGCGGCATCATCGTGGGCCAGAAAACCTTCGGCAAAGGCACCGTGCAGAACCTGTACTCCCTCGATCAGTACATGCGTCCGGATCCGGAGGACGACAAGGGTTTTGGTCAGCTTACGCTCACCATCGGCAAGTACTATCGCGTCACTGGCGAGAGCACCCAGCACCGCGGCGTCGACCCTGATATCAACCTGCCGTCGGCCATTGATGCCGAGCAGTTCGGCGAGAGTGCGCGCGAGACCGCCCTGCCCTGGGACACCATCCAAACGGTTGGCTTTCGTCCTGGCGCAGAGCTGGACACGACAATCGAATCGCTGATAGCCAGTCACAACGAGCGGGCAAAGGACGATGCCAATTTCCGCTACCTGCTCGACGGTATTCGCGACCTTGAGGAATCCAGGGAGCAAAAAACCGTATCGCTGAACATCGACGACCGCCGCCAGGAGCGCGAAGACGATATGGCGCGGGCCCTGGAGAGGGAAAATGAGCGTCGCGCAGCCTACGGGCTTGAGCCGCTGGCAAGCCTCGAGGACCTCGAAGACGACGATCGCCCCGACGTATTGCTTGACCAGGCGGCTGGAATTGCGACAGACTTGGCGCGTATGCGTGAATTGGGTGCGGTTCCGGCTCAGACAGCCCAGACCCAACCCTGACGCTTGCACAGGACAATACTGGTGTTATACTCAACTACAACACCAACTTAGGAACTGCCGCAAAAACAGCAGCGAGGGGCCATGAAAGAGCATCAGGCACCAGGCAAGTCGACAAAGCCCATCGCAGGGCTGGCCGCGCTGCTCGTGTGTTTACCGGCTTTCGGCGCCTCAAGCATCGATGTTATTTGTGACGACGCCGATATCGCGAAGATCGAAGACACCGTCACGGAATTCTCAGCAAGTCCGGCCTCCAGCGACAGCCACCTGACGCCACAGGCAGAAGAGCTGATTCGCCAGGCATTTGAGGATGTTGAAGAAGAGGAAGTCGCGCCAGAGAGCACCCCGGTAACATCTGATAACACCAGTGCCAACGACAAAGACGAATCTTTGCTTCCGGCCGCGCTTCCCGGCCTCTCGAACGAACGCAGCGAAGCTTACAAACGACAGATGTTCCGAACCGATATCTAGCAGAAATTATCGGCTCAGTACGTTGCGTAACCCCCAGTAGTTCTCCCCCACCAGGTCAACACAGTGTTTCTTGCGCAGGGCTTGACCGTCGAGTTCGAACACGATCGACATTGAGCTCGCCTCCGGAACCGCGTCCTCGTTGCTGCGAAACGTTGCCTCATCGGCAATCAGTTGCGCGCGACGCGCCAGCTCATCCGTAATATCGGCCGTGCTCTGCATCGCGGCGAGGCGTTTTTGAATCCGCTTCAGAATGAAATCACAGTTGCCCTTGCCGCCATAGTTGACCGCGCCGACACTTTTTTCCGCCGCCTCTTTGGAAAGGCTCGCCAGTTCATCGTCTGCGAAATGCAGGTAAAGCTGCTGCGCGTAAGAGAGGATCATGAAATTGATGGAGCGTTTGCTGGCAACAGCAAGCCCCTCATTGGCGGGCGGCTGCATTTGCTGCAGGACGCCAAGTTGCGCCAATAGATCATTTTCATGGCGTTGCGCCGCATCGATTTCGGTCGCCAGTTCATCCAGCTCGCTGGTCAAGGATCGCTTCCGGAATACCCTGGCGAGGCCGTTCATTGTCGCCAGCCGGTGGCGCTCGGATTGCAGTCGATCTTCGAGCGTCTGCACGCGCATGCGGCACTCGCCCACTTCGCGCTCGACTTTGGCGGATTTCAGCTTGCGCGATTCGTTCCACTGCACCAGCGCCTGGCTCTGCTGGCGCTGTTCACGTTGTTGCTTTAGCTGCTCGGCGAAGCGCGCGATCTTGCCACTGCAGCGCATCGACAGCCGGCGTAGCTGAAAGAACGCCGTGACATTGTGGACCCATTCGGGATCAAGGAGCAGGCTCTCGAGGTGATCCAGCTTTTGCTGCACTCTCGCCGTCGCACCTTCATGGTGTTTGATACGCTCGCCGAGTCGGTATTTCTCATCCCGCAGTTCGGCAAATTCTTTTTTGAGTTCCGCACGGTTCCAGTACAGGTCCAGCAATTTCTCGCTGTCCTGCTCTTCTTTTTCGGGCGAACTTCCAAATATGGCTGTCAGGCTTGTCACACGGCACCAGGCGCTTGTTGGTAGCTGTAATTGTGACGGTTAAAGGGTGCCAAAACCCGGACCGAATCGACAGTTTTTCGAACTGCTTCAGCGGCTTATCAGCGCTCCAGCAACAAGTGACCCTGATCGCTGAGGTATTCCAGCCACTTGTTGAGAATGACATTGCGGCGCCAGCGAATGTCGAGTTCACGCTTGTGCTCAAGAACCAGTCGCCGCAATTCCGCGTGACGTTTCCAGTTGCCAATCGCCATGACCTCGGCCTGTTGGCCGTCGAGGTAGGCGCGCACTGTCATGTCAGGATCCGCAAGAACGCCGTCGTCTGTCTCGAACCGGTAAGTGAGTGACAACGTCACCGTGTAGCGCGAATGTTCGATGAACTCGACATACAGCTCGCAGTCGCCGGCAACGCGGGAACTGAAGCAACCGTCGAGCCGCTCCAGTTCGGGTATTAGCCGCAACAGGCGCATGTAGTTGCTTTCGTACAGCGCCATCAGGCCAACGAAGCTGCCCGGCTTGACGACCGTCTGCGGAACAATTCTTGAATCGAGATACATGCTGTCAATATAACAGCGAATACGCGCTAAATCAGGCTCGTACTCGGCGCTCGACACCGGTACTATCGAGAATTCTGCTCGAAATCTCTTCGATCGAAAACTCCGTCGTGTCGACGTTCGGAATGTTGTAGCGCTGGAACAACTTTGCTGTTTCGCGCAATTCGTAGCGCACCTGTTGTGCGGAAGAGTAGCGACCCATTGCACGACGCTCTCTACGGATCTGGCAAAGCCGCTCCGGCGAAATGGTCAGGCCAAACAGTTTGTGCTGATGCCTGGTGAGCACGTCCGGCAACTTGCCGCTCTCGAACTCCTCGTCAGCCAGCGGATAGTTGGCTGCAAACACACCGTACTGCAATGCCAGGTACAGGCAGGTCGGTGTCTTCCCGGAGCGTGACACACCCACCAGTATGACGTCAGCCATATCGTAATTCCGGCTCACGCCACCGTCATCATTGGACAATGCAAAATTGGTTGCTTCGATGCGTTTCATGTAAGCATCGATGTCGCTCATGCCGTGGGCGCGACCGGGCTCGTGCGTCGGCTCCTCGCCCAGCTCATCGCCCAGCGAATCGAGGAAAGCATCGAAGATATCCATATGGAAACCGTCTGCTTCGCGGACAATATCGCGCAGATCGGGCTGTACCAGCGTCGAGAAAACAATCGGTTTCAGTGTGCTTTTTTTGCCAAAGTCGTTGATTCTGGACACGGCCGCTCGTGCCTTGTCTTCGCTATCTATAAATGGCAAAGTCACGTGCTTGAATTTCTGTTGGTTAAATTGCGTTAACAGGCTATGACCCAGAGTTTCAGCTGTCACACCGGTCTGGTCCGAGAGAAAGTAAACAGCACGTTCAGTCATTAAGTAAACACCCGAAAATTCCTAATCAATTGTCCACGTTCGACGCGTGAACACAAGGGAGCTGGCCTTGGAAGCGAATATCATCAAGCTCGAAGAGCTTGGTATGGATGATGTCGAGATCGTCGGCGGCAAGAACGCCTCGCTCGGCGAGATGATCAGCAACCTCAGCAATCTCGGTGTCTCAGTTCCAGGCGGTTTCGCAACAACAGCCGCAGCATACCGCGAATTTCTCAGCGCAGACGGGCTCGACGACCGAATCCATTCGATTCTCGAAACACTCGATGTTGACGACATCGACGCCTTGACCGATGCCGGGCAAAAGATCCGCGACTGGATCATGAACCAGCCATTGCCACAGGGCCTCATGGATGACATGCGGACCGCGTGGGATGAGATGTCCAATGGTCAGGAAATCGCGGTAGCTGTGCGTTCCTCGGCAACCGCGGAAGATCTGCCCGACGCCTCCTTCGCCGGCCAGCAGGAGACATTCCTCAATATTCGCGGACTCGATGCGGTTGTCGATGCGATGCACCAGGTGTTCGCCTCGCTGTTCAACGACCGGGCAATTGCGTACCGCGTACACCACGGGTTTGACCACAGCCTGGTTGCGCTTT
This sequence comes from uncultured Gammaproteobacteria bacterium, assembly GCA_963698425.1. Lineage (GTDB taxonomy): Bacteria > Pseudomonadota > Gammaproteobacteria > Steroidobacterales > Woeseiaceae > UBA1847. The sequence goes on from CAVOQR010000002.1 coordinate 227,281, forward strand.
CCGCCGGCATCCAGACCATGGTTCGAAGTGATGTCGGGTCCGCCGGGGTTATGTTCACGCTGGATACGGAGTCCGGTTTCCGCGAAGCGGTTTTCATCACCGCGTCATACGGTCTGGGCGAAACCGTTGTGCAGGGCGCCGTCAATCCCGACGAGTATTATGTTTACAAAGCGGCCCTGGCGAGCGGAAAGTTTCCGATTTTGCGCAAGAATCTGGGCAGCAAGGCCATCAAGATGGTCTACAGCGGCCACACCGAGCCCGGCAAGACCGTCGACACGGTCGACGTCGAGGCGGCGGACAGCGACCGTTTCTGCCTCACCGATGACGACATCATCGAGCTTGCGAAAATGGCCATCACCATCGAAAAACACTACCAGCGCCCCATGGACATCGAGTGGGGCAAAGATGGTAATGACGGCAAGCTGTACATCCTGCAGGCGCGACCCGAGACCGTGCAAAGCCGTTCCGGGCGCTCCATCGAGAGATTCACGCTGAAGCAGACCTCTGCGGCAATTGCGACGGGCCGCAGCATCGGCCAGAAGATCGGCAGCGGCACAGCGAAAGTCATCAATTCGGTTCGTGAAATGAGCCGCGTACAACCAGGCGATGTTCTGGTTTCGGATATGACCGACCCGGACTGGGAGCCGGTGATGAAACGCGCTTCCGCGATCGTCACAAATCGCGGCGGACGTACCTGCCACGCGGCCATCATTGCACGCGAACTCGGCATTCCCGCTGTGGTTGGCTGCGGTGACGCGACCGACAGGATCAAGGATGGTGCAGAAGTTACCGTTTGCTGCGCCGAAGGTGACGAAGGCGTGGTCTACGAAGGCCTGCTGGACTTTGAAGCGACCCAGATCGAACTGGACTCGCTGCCGGATATTCCGGTCAAGATCATGATGAACGTGGGCAACCCGGACCGCGCTTTCGACTTTGCGAGTATCCCCAACCATGGCGTCGGGCTCGCGCGCCTGGAATTCATCATCAATCGCATGATCGGCGTGCATCCGCAGGCATTGCTCGAATACGACAAGCTCGACGATGAAACAAAGCAGGCCGTGAATGAGCAAATGGCCGGCTATGACGATCCGGTTCAGTTCTTCATCGACAAGCTCGCCGAGGGCGTCAGCACCATCGCGGCCGCGTTCGCACCGGAGCCTGTCATCGTGCGTCTGTCGGACTTCAAGTCCAACGAGTACGCCAACCTGATCGGCGGCGATCGCTATGAGCCGCACGAAGAAAACCCGATGCTCGGTTTCCGTGGCGCCGGGCGCTACGTGGCGGAGAGTTTTCGCCCCTGCTTCGAACTCGAGTGTGCGGCCATCCGCAAGGTCCGCAACGACATGGGCCTGACCAATGTGCAGCTCATGATTCCATTCGTGCGCACCGTGAAACAGGCAAAAGATGTCATCGACCTGCTCGCCGAGAATGGCCTGCAGCGCGGCAAGGACGATCTGAAGATCATCATGATGTCGGAGCTGCCGACCAACGCCCTGCTCGCTGAGCAGTACCTGCAGCACTTTGACGGCATGTCGATCGGATCGAACGATATGACGCAACTGACACTGGGGCTGGATCGCGATTCTGCGCTGGTGGCGGAGTACTTCGATGAGCGTGACGACGCCGTCAAGGCGCTGCTGGCGATGACCATCAAGGCCTGCCGAGATGCAGGCAAGTACGTCGGCATCTGCGGCCAGGGGCCGTCAGACCACCCTGACCTCGCACGCTGGCTGCTCGATCAGGGCATCGAGAGTATGTCTCTGAACCCGGATACCGTCGTTGAAACCTGGATGTTCCTCGCCGGAGAGGCCGTCTAGGTCAGAACCTGTCGTAGCGCGAGCGCCGTTGCCAGCGAATTCGCGGCAGCCATAGACCCAGAATAATGCCGACGACCAGTACCAGCCCGCCAGCCATGAACCAGTATCTGGTGTTCTGACTGCCCAGCGCGCGGTTCTCCTGTTCAAGTACCGCAATATTGGTCTCCGCCACCGCCAGCTCATCGCCGAGCACCCTGTTGCGTGTGTTTATCGACAATACATTGGCAGCCGTGCGTTTGATCTCCGCCAGCTCTTCCTCGAGACGCTTGTTCTCACCCTGCAACTGGCTGATGGTTTTCTGTGCGTCGTCATATTCCGTCTTTATCGATGACAGCTGGGTGTTCAGCGACGAGCCGCGCGATGTCGCGTTGGTCAGCTGGCTGCTAAGCCGCTGCAGTTGCTCGCGCGCGCTGCGCTCGTTCATCAGGTAGCGCGTAAGTACCCAGCCTTCCGTACCACCCGCAGTCACCACTTTGGTGTAACCACTGTCGGCATCACGTTCCAGCACTGTCAGCTCCGTGCCGCTGCTAACCATCAGCTGAATCGCGTTACTGGTACTCGGCCCGCTGCGCAGGGTTATTTCGAATTCGTCCGTGACCCACGCCGATTCAGCCGCCGCAGTGGTGACCTGCAGGCTACTGGCAAGAACTAAAAACGACAGGGTCTTAATGAAAACTTTATTCATATAAATTATTCACTTACCGATGATAGTTTACTTATATTCTCTTCCCAGTTTCGGCCATCGAAAGGCTGGGTCGTCATGCCCGAGATTGTACCCGGATCAAGGCAGTTTATGTTGATGCTATAGCCATCCGGATGCGAACGCGGCACATAAAAGGACTTTACCCCGCAATGCCGGCAAAAGTGGTGTTGTGCTACGCCGGTGTTGAACGTGTAGGTCGTCAGCGCATCCTCACCCTGCAACAGGCGGAAGTCCCGCTTCGCCACCATGAGGTGCAGAAAGCCCGTCATGCTGCAGATGCTGCAATTGCATTGGGTCGCCGCGATGTTGGCTGGGGCGTCGACTTCGAAGCGCACCGCGCCGCAATGGCAGCCGCCAGAATGTGTCGTCATTGCTGTCATCCTTTTTCCATCCGCCAAATGACCAGGAGGTTATTCGACGGCAGCGCGTAAAGCCGCAATCGACGCATGCCTGCGGCCATTGCCAGCTTGTCGAGTGTCTCGAGATCACGTAAGCCCATGCTCGGATCCTGCCCCCTGAGCATTGCATCAAATCGTGCATTGCTATCGGTCGTGAACTGCCCGCCGACACGAAACGGCCCGTAGAGACAGAACAGGCCGCCGCCCCTCAATGCCCTGCCGAGCAACTGGAACATGGCCTCCACGGCGGCCTCACTCATGATGTGCGCGGTATTGGACGAATAGGCGTGATCGAATTGACCGATTTGCGGCGGTGCGCGCAGTACATCGAGCTCGATTGGATCCGCAATGTTGGGCCGTTGCTCGGCTTGCAGCCTTGCAGAAATGCCATCGAGATTGGCGGCAACATCACTTGGCTGCCAGTGAATACCGGGCAGTTCGCTGGCAAAGACCACCGCCTGTTGCGCGGTACCGGTGCCGATCTCGAGCACGCTGCCCTGCTCAGGCAGCTCCCGCGACAGGACACCAAATATTGGCCACGCATTGCGTTCGGCCGCTGCGGCAAACGGGGTGTCGAACGTCATTCCTGGGCGCTGATGACCGACTGGTCGAACAGCGAATCACGGTAATAGCGCAGCTCCGCAATGGAGTCGCGAATATCCGCCAGCGCGAGATGCTCTGACTCCTTGTTGAAGCCAGCCGCAATGGCCGGGGCCCACTGGCTGGCCAGTATCTTCAGCGTGCTGACGTCCAGGTTGCGGTAATGGAAAAAGCGCTCCAGCTCCGGCATTTCCCGCGCAAGGAAGCGTCGATCCTGGCATATGCTGTTGCCGCACATCGGTGAAACGCCCGGATCTACCCAGTCCTGCAGGAAGCGCAAGGTCGCAAGTTCCGCATCGCGGCCATCGGTATCGCTCTCCAGCACGCGCGCCGTCAGCCCGGACTTGCCGTGCTGCTTCGTATTCCAGGCGTCCATAGCGTCCATGGTTTGCTGCGACTGCTGCAAAGCCAGCACCGGCCCAACCGCCAGCTCGTTGAGGTATTTGTCAGTGACTATCGTTGCTATTTCAATGATCGTATCTGTGCTGGTGCACAGCCCGGTCATCTCAAGATCAATCCAAATCAGGTTGCTGCTCTTGTCCATACCTGTAGTTTAGGCATACTCACCGCCATGTCGCAAAGCGCAATCGTCACAGCAACATTCAGCCGCCGCATGCAATTGCAGCTGGCTGACGGCAGCACTGTGCCTGCCCGCATCAAGGGCAAGCGTCTACGACCGGTCTGCGGCGACCGCGTGCTGGCCGAACAGATCGATAATGAAACCGATTGGCTGATCAACGAGATCCTCGAGCGCGACAATGAGCTTGCCCGGCCCAACATGCGTGGCCGGGTTGAGGTGCTCGCGGCCAATGTCGATTTACTGGTCGTTACCGCCGCCGTATCACCGAAGCCCGACTGGTTCATTATTGATCGTTACCTGTGCGCCGCAGAGAACATGCGCGCGAAAGCCGCGGTCGTTTTCAACAAGACCGACTTGCTGCAGGATCCAGAGGCGATCGATCTGGCGCTGGCTGACTACGAGTCCATCGACTATCCAACCATGCGCTGCAGTGCGACGACCGGCGATGGCATTGCCAACCTGCAGGCTTTGCTCGCGGGGAAGACATCCATCATTGTTGGCCAGTCCGGCGTCGGCAAGTCGAGCATCATCAACGAGATGATAGAAGGCGACCAGCAGCGCACCTCGGCCGTGTCCGACAAATCCGGTGAGGGTCGCCACACAACCGTCAACTCCTCAATGCTGCAGCTTCCAGGTGGCGGCGCGATCATCGATTCTCCGGGCGTGCGTGACTATGCCCCTGCCCTGCAGTCAATCGTTGCAGTCGAGCGCGGATTCCGCGAGATTCACGACCTCAGCCACGGCTGCCGCTTCAACAACTGTCGCCACATGAAGGAACCTGGCTGCGCCGTAAAGGATGCGCTGGACACGGCTGCAGTGAGCGCCAGGCGTTATGAATCGTATCGGCGTACGCTGATCCTGACGGAGCAGCTCAACAAGCAGCAGTAGCGTCCTGGCTGCTGCCTGGGCCTTACCCGGGTGGCCAGTTTAGTGCGCGGCCACCTAACAGATGCAGGTGGATGTGAAAGACGCTCTGCCCTGCACCTTCGCCACAGTTCATCACGACACGGTAGCCATCCTCGGCCAGCCCTTCTTCTGCCGCGATTTGCCGCGCCGCGGTGTACAGGCTACCAACCAGCTGTGTGTCAGCATCCGTGATGTCGTTTATCGTGGAAATGTGCCGGCGCGGAATGATCAGTACGTGCGTCGGAGCCTGTGGATTGATATCCCGGAAAGCCATGACTGCATCGGACTCAAAGACAACGTCCGCCGGGATCTCACCGGCAGTGATGTTGCAAAACAGACAATCGTTCATAGCGCTGCTCCCTAATCTGAATGGTCGACCACACGGCGACCATAGAAGGCGTGCGACAAGGTGCCGCCATCCACATACTCGAGTTCGCCACCCAACGGTACGCCATGAGCAATTCGGCTCGCTGGTACCGAGTTGCGTCTTGCCAGATCCGCCAGGTAGTGCGCAGTCGCGTCGCCCTCGACGGTCGGATTTGTCGCAATAATGAGTTCAGTGATTGTGCCGTCGCCAAGGCGCTGCTCGAGCGCACGCAGGCCGAGCTCTTCCGGTCCAATTCCATCGAGCGGCGACAAGTGCCCCATCAGCACAAAGTACATCCCCCTGAACCCGGTCGCATCTTCAACAGCCATCACGTCTGCAGGAGACTCAACCACGCACAACTGCGACGCATCGCGACCGGCAGCGGCACAGATTGAGCAAATTTCATCTTCAGTGAACATGCGGCAGCGGCTGCAATGGCCGATACCCTCAGCCGCGCCTGCGAGTGCTCTTGCGAGCGCCTGTGCGCCATCACGGTCCCGTTCCAGCAGGTGAAACGCGATACGCTGAGCCGACTTCTGCCCGACGCCGGGCATACAACGCAGCGACTCGATCAACTGCACAAGCAGAGGCGAATACGACACGTCAGAACGGCAGCTTGAATCCAGGCGGCAGGCCCATGCCCGAGGTCATGCCGGAGAATTTTTCCTGCACCGTCTGCTCTACTTTGCGCTGCGCGTCATTGAACGCTGCGATGATCAGGTCTTCGAGCATTTCCTTGTCATCACCGACGAGCGAGTCGTCGATTTCCAGCGCCTGCACCTGGTGCTGGCAGGTCATCGTGACACGCACCATGCCGGCACCGGACTCGCCGACGACAGTCAGCTTCGCCATTTCTTCCTGCGCCTTTTGCATGTTGGCCTGCATTTCCTGCGCCTGCTTCATCAGCTGGCCAATACCACCTTTCATTTGTTACTCCTGCTGTCAGTCGCTTTGCGACTGATCAATGATTTCAATTGAGTCGGCCTTGATCTCAGCACCGAACATGTTCTTGAGTGTCTGTATATTGGGATCCGACTCCAGCGATTGCCGCGCGGCTTCCAGGTTTTCATCTGCCAGGCGCTCCTGCTCCTGCACCGGCGTTTCATCCTCGGCAACACCGAGCTTGATATCAACACCGAGTTTTTCGCCGAAGTGCTCTGACAGCACGCCCGCCAATGCCTGCTGCCGCTCTCGCGTTAGCAGCGGCTCAGAGCGCGGATCCAGACTGAGTTCAAGTGTATTCTCGACCCGACGCACATACGCGCAGTTGCTGGCCAACAGGCGCAAGGTACCGTTGAGTCCGAGGCTGGTAACCAGCGGGTTCCAGTCCGGGTCCTGCCAGCCGGTATCAGCTGCGGCCGCCTTCGCCGCTGTCACTGGTGCTTTTGCTTTTTTCTGTCCAGCCGGTTTCGTCGCTTTGCCCGCTGCAGCCGGCTTCGTCGCTTTGCCCGTTCCCGTTGGCTTCGTCGCTTTGCCGGCCGCCGCAGATTTTGCCGCTGTCCGGGGCGAGCCCTTGGCCGCGGGCACTGCTGCCGGCGCGGTGGCACCACCCGACGCGGCAGCGGCCGGTTGAAAGGCCAGCATGCGCAGCAATGTCATTTCGGCACCACTACGAGGGTCCGGCGCCAGGTGCAGGTCACGCCGCCCGATGAGCGCTATCTGGTAAAACAGTTGTACGTCTGCAGCCGGCAACATGGCCGATAATTCGGCGAGCTGCTCATCTGACACTTCGTCCTCACTGTCTGTCGGGCCCACGATCTGGAAAACGGCGATGCGCTGCAACACACGCGCGATGTCTTCCAGCAAACGTGAGTAGTCGGGGAACTGTTCATCAATGCTGGCGAGCGCGTCGATAATGCCCGCGGCGTCCTGCTCTGCCAGCAGGGTCAGCAACCGAATCACATGGTCGCGATCGATCGTGCCGAGCATTTTCGCGACTGGCAGCTCTTCCACCTTGCCGCCGCAATAGGCTATCGCCTGGTCCAGCAAGCTCAGCGCATCGCGCAGACTGCCATCTGCAGCACGCGCTATAAGGTTCAGTGCGGCTGGCTCAACGTCGATCTTTTCGGCTTCACAAATGAATGCGAGGCGATCGCCGATCAGCTTTGGCGTCAGGCGTGTGAGATTGAACTGCAGGCAACGCGATAGCACCGTGACCGGCAATTTCTGCGGGTCCGTTGTGGCCAGCAGAAACTTGACGTGCGGCGGCGGCTCTTCGAGGGTCTTCAACAAGGCGTTGAAGGAACTCTTGGAGAGCATGTGCACCTCGTCGATGAGGTAGACCTTGTAGCGGCCGCGCGCCGGCGAATACTGCACGTTGTCGAGCAGTTCGCGCGTGTCATCGACTTTGGTCTTTGAGGCGGCGTCAACTTCGATAAGGTCGACAAAGCGGCCTTCGTCAATTTCGTTGCAGGCGCTGCATTCGCCGCAGGGCTCAGCTGTCACACCGCTTTCGCAGTTCAGGGCCTTGGCGAGGATCCTGGCAATCGTCGTCTTGCCCACACCACGTGTGCCCGCAAACAGGTAGGCGTGATGCAGACGACCGGATTCCAGCGCATTAACCAGTGCCTGTAGCACATGCTGCTGGCCAACCGTGTCGGAAAAGGTTTTTGGTCGCCACTTGCGGGCGAGAACGAGGTAGCTCATTACTCTACTTGTACCGGAATGAAGTGGCCCGCGCCAGCCACTTCCCGGCACCCGGCGTCACCGCTACCGTTGCTCCCTTCCGGGCCTGGCGGAGTTCACGGCTAACCGTCGCGGAAAAGCCGACGCGGACCGGGCGCGATTATGGCCGCTTCGCTACCGTTCGTCCAGAATACCGCTGATTTACCCCCAGAGGTGGCTGTCTTTCTCGATGACCTGCGACGGCGTGCCAACGATCAGCGGATCCGGTCCGTGTACGACGTGCCGATCCTTGTCAGGGTACTCAAGCTTGGAGAGGAAATGCTGCATGCAATTCAGCCGAGCTCTCTTCTTATCGTCAGACTTGATGACTCGCCATGGCGAATCAGGCGTGTCAGTGTAAAAGAACATCGCCTCTTTGGCCTCGGTGTACTGATCCCACATGGAGCGCGACTCCTGGTCAATCGGGCTAAGCTTCCACTGCTTCAGGGGATCGTCTTCGCGAGAATTGAAGCGCCGCTCCTGCTCCTCACGTGTCACAGAGAACCAATACTTGAACACCAGGATGCCGGAGCGCACCAGCATCCGTTCGAGGTCCGGAACCTGGCGCATGAAATTCAGATACTCCATTGAGCTGCAGAACCCCATGACGCGCTCAACGCCGGCGCGGTTGTACCAGGAGCGATCGAAGAACACCATTTCTCCTGCCGTGGGCAGGTGCTTGATGTAGCGCTGGAAGTACCACTGTCCGCGCTCATGATCCGTCGGTTTTTCCAACGCGACCACGCGTCGCGGCACGCGGATTCAGATGCTCCATGAAGCGCTTGATGGTGCCGCCCTTGCCAGCTGCATCGCGACCCTCACAGATAACGACGATGCGTTGGCCCGTCGTCTTGACCCAGTTCTGGACTTTCAGCAACTCTACCTGCAGCTCCTGCTTGTGGGTTTCGTACGCGGCCTTGCGAATCTTGGTCTTGTACGGATACTTGCCGTCGCGAAACAGCTCCCGGATTTGCTCCGGATCATGTCGCATTTCTCCGTAGATGTGCGCTGCCGACTCGACACCCTTCGGCGAGCGCTCAGTCGGTATCCTAGTCACGTTGTCGTCCGTGCTTTTTTCGTTTTCCGAGCTAGACATGTGCAACCCCAATTACTGTAATCAAAACACTGCGTTAAATTGTCCGGATTCTGGGAATTTTCGTAATAAGGACAAGTGCTTATTTGTCGGAAAGACGTACAATCGGCGACTGCTGTTTGCCCCTGTGAGGATTCTCGCCCTTGAGCTTTTTTGAAGAACTGAGGAGACGCAACGTCTTTCGCGTAGGTATCGCCTACCTGATAGGTGCGTGGCTCATCATACAGGTTGCCGATGTCGTGCTCGAGAACATCGGTGCGCCGGACTGGGTCATCAAAGCGATTTTCCTGGTTGTGGCGCTGGGATTCCTCGTAGCCCTGTTCTTCTCCTGGGCATTCGAGGTGACACCGGAAGGTATCAAGCCCGAATCAGAAGTCGACCGAACGGCATCGATCACCACGGTAACCGGGCGCAAGCTGAACAAGGCAATCATCGTCATGCTGTTTCTGGCGCTGGGCTACTTTATCTGGGAGTCGCGGCTTGCCGACAGATCCCCGACAGCAGTAACAACGGAAGCGTCTGTCGCGGTCCTCGCGTTCAAGAACATGAGCCCTGACCCTGAGAACGCTTTCTTCGCGGAGGGAATTTCCGAGGAAATCCTGAACGTGCTGGCGGCTATAGACGGCTTGCGTGTCGCCTCACGTACTTCAGCCTTTTCGTTTGCCGATTCGGATACACCAATCCCCGATATAGCCTCTCAGCTCGGCGTCGCCACCATCCTTGAAGGATCGGTTCGCAAGCAAGGCACGCGTGTACGCATTACTGCTCAGCTTATCGATGCTGGCAATGACGCACATCTCTGGTCCGAAGTTTACGACCGTGATCTCGACGACATTTTCGCTGTCCAGGAAGAAATTGCGGTTGCGATTTCGGATGCCCTGATGGGCGCGCTGGGAATACAGTCGATCGCGGTTTCCGCACCCACCGATGACCTGGCAGCCTACGAGCTGTTCCTTCGCGGTCGCCAACAGTTTTATGCCCGCGGCTACGAACCGCTGCTTGGTGCCGCCGCTGACCTGCAAGCGGCTGTTGATCGTGACCCGGAATTTGCGGATGCCTGGTCGTTCCTTGCAGCCACGCTCCGCACCATTCCTGGATATCACGTGATGCCGGCCGACGCCACGCGCGACTACCAGCAGCGCGCCGCAGAGGCCGCAGCGCGCGCGTTGACGCTCGACCCCAACCAAGCCCTGGCAATTGCTGCTCAGGGCCTGATCGCCGCAGAAACCGAGCGTTTAGAGGGCTTGCGGCTACTGAAACGGGCGGCGGACCTCGCGCCGAACAACGCGGGTATCCAGATGTGGCTGGGCAACGAGCTCTTTCAGTCGGGTGGCTATCTCGACGAGTCGCTACCAGTCCTCGAGAAGGCGTATCGTCTTGACCCACTCTCCGGTATCAACAACGGGGTACTCGGGATCGCCTACCTGGCTGCCGGCAATCGCGAGCTCGGCTACCAACATATCGAACGTGCTGCCGAACTTGGCTGGCCGTATGCGATCGATAGCATGGCTTTGGACCTGCTGGCACGTGGTGACACGGAAGCAGCAGTTAACGTCGAACGTCTGGCGTTCCCAGAGAACAAGGCAGCCTGGACTGACAGCGACAAGGCCGAATGGAGCATTATTGAAGGCGTCCTGCGTGGCGAGCTGTCGGCCGCTGACGTTGAGGAAGGTGTGGCAAATGACGATGTATTTAGCGACGAAGAAGGCTGGGATGTGTTTTTCTACCATGTGCTCGGCGATTACGAGCGCATGTTTGACGCCTGGCTGAAAATCGACTTTGAAATGGAATTCCTGTTCCGCACCGTCTACATTCCGAGTGGCCGCGGCGCCATGCAACACCCGAAAATGATCGAACTCGCTGAAAAACGCGGGCTGTTGGCCGTGTGGGAACAGCTGGGCTTTCCGTTCGACTGCGAGAGAGTCCAGGATGATATTGGCGACCATCTAAGCTGTCCCGATTGGCCTGAGTAGTGGCGGAGAAAAAAGGACAAGTGCTTATTGGCGCAAAAAGGCGCGGGTTCGCGGGGGCGTGCGCCGCGCATACGTGATTTCCATTACTGCAAAGTAAGCAGAATCGCCCTACAAATGTAGCAGGCAGGAGTCATCGTGACCAAGTCCGACTATATCGCCCTTGTAGACACCCAGCTACGAGAAATCGTTGCGCGGTGCCGGGATTCTGAAGTCAGGTTCGCAGCCGAGCTATCGGCCGTGCGCCCCGAGTACCGGGACAGCGCACGCAACCTGGTGCATTACCTGGCGCTACGGGAAAGCGACATCCACGAGCTGCAGGAGAACCTGTCGATTCTGGGGCTCTCTTCACTGAACCGCGCCGAGCGCAACGTGATGGGATCGCTGCAAGCTGTGCAATCGGCACTGCAATTGATGGTCGGACGGACGGACGCGTGCAGCAGCTTCGAACCTGAAGCACTCGAGCTTAGAAACCGCGGCGCCGGTGCGCATAAACAGGCGATTCTTGGAAGCCCACCGAAAGATCGCGATGTGAGCATCATGGTCACGTTGCCACGTGAGGCTGGCTCCAATATCTCGCTGGTTGCTGACATGCTTGAAGCCGGAATGAGCGTCGCAAGAATCAACTGCGCACACGACGATCAAGACGTGTGGACCGATATGATCCGCAATGTTCGCAAAGCCAGCGAAGACACGAGCACAGACTGCAGAATCGTCATGGATCTGGCCGGACCGAAGATTCGCACGGGCGCTCTGCAACCCGGCCCCAAAGTCTTTCACATCCGCCCACGACGCGATCCCACTGGCAGAACGATTGCCCCGCGGCGAGTGCGTTTCATTCCCGACGACACTGAGTGGCGCGGAACAAAGACCGCAGTTATCCCCGTCCCTGGCGACTGCATCAAGTATGCGCACAAAGGCGACAAAATTCGCTTTAAGGATACGCGCGGCAAGAAAAGAGCATTCAAGGTCATCAACAAGGATGACAAAGGCCTCGTCCTCGAGATCTACAAGGGCGCCTACCTTGCCACTGGAATGAAACTGCGACTGATCCGCAAGGTCGAGGGCGAAAAGCTGACCTACCGTGTCGGTGATCTGCCAGAGGTCGAACAGCCCATTCTGCTGCGCCCCGGTGACACGTTGTTTCTCGACTGGGACCCTATTCCGGGTGCGCCTGCCATCGAAGATTCCGATGGCAAGGTCATCGAGCCTGCCCATATCTCCTGTCGACAGCCCGAAGTGTTTGCGTTCGTGTCCGCCGGTGATCGGGTCCTGTTGAACGACGGCAAGATATCGGGCGTCGTCGAATCAATCAGTGATGCACGTCTCGAGATGAAGGTCACCAAGGCGAAGCCAACGGGTAGCCGCCTGCGCGCTGATCGCGGCATAAACTTCCCTGACAGCGATATACGTCTGCCGGGACTGACCGCGTCGGACAAACAGAACCTGCAGTTCGCTATCAGTCATGCCGACGCCATCAGCCAGTCCTTCGTCAAACGACCCGCGGATATCGTCGCGCTGCAGGATGCGCTGTTGGCGATGGCTGGCAATGTCATTGGTCTCATCATCAAGATTGAAACCAGGAAAGGTTTCAAGAATCTGCCACAAATACTGCTAACCGCTATGTGCAGCTACCCGATAGCGGTCATGATTGCCCGCGGTGATTTGGCTGTAGAAGCGGGTTGGGAGCGTCTCGCCGAGCTTCAGGAAGAGATACTCTGGCTTTGCGAAGCTGCGCAGGTTCCGGTCATTTGGGCCACCCAGGTGCTGGAGCACACGGCCAAGAAGGGTCAACCCTCACGTGCGGAAATATCCGATGCGGCGCTGTCACAGCGTGCCGACTGCGTCATGCTGAACAAGGGCCCTCATATACTCGCGGCGATCAGGATGCTCGACAACATCCTGCGCCGCATGCAGGGGCACCAGTACAAAAAGACCCCGCAGATGCGCAGGCTCAGGTTTTCCGATGAGTAACTCTTTTTGACCCGGTGAAGTGCCTGCCTCGCTGAGTTTGCAGATCACGCCCGCCATACCTCATGGCAGTGGAGCGAGTCCCGCTATGCAGCCACGTGCCTAGTTATCAATCTCCACTGCCCCGATGTCGCCGAGGGCGTCCGCGGGCCGAGTATTCCCCAACTGATCGCTGTCGAGCGGATCTACGCTCAGAGTCGCCTGCGTAAGACGCACTGTGATGCCATTGAAATTGCTATTGCCGAGGCCAAACAGCGCAGTCCAGACATCGTCGTTGATCAGTGCCGGGCCAAGGTTCGAAATCTGATCCACGTTGACTTCCGCTATGTCGTTACCAAGCGCCGAATCGAGGTGATGCCAAAAATCGATGTAAGCGTGGTTATATTCCATTTGCGGCCATGTCTGCGCGGGACCGCACCAGTACGCCTGTTCTAACGTGTCTACCGTAACGTCGGCGCAATTCCCATACTGCTGAGCTCCAGCCGCATCCGGATCAATATCTGACAGGTACCCTTGAAAATAGTCCCTGAACTCACTCTCGAAATTATTTTGTCCGTAAACCGCCTGGAATTGATCCAGTATCAGTGCTGGAAGCAGCGGGTTCCTGCCTTCATTCTGCTGCCCAACCAGCTCACCGATAACCTCGGCCACGCTGTAATTGCCACCCGGAAGCTGGTCCAAAGCAGTACCGGCGGGCTCGTAATAAAGCACCGCAAACGGATCGGTCTCAACACCGGATGAATTGATGACTGTCGACAGCAATGCATTGCCGAGCACATCACCAATAAGCACGCCATCCGCATCATTCACCTTCGGATAGTGTTTGCGCGACAGGGAAGCCCAATCCGGCTCACCGACGGGCACCAGTATCTGGCTAAAATCGATGCGCCCGATGCGGTTATATCCCATGCTGCGGAAGTAGAAGACGGAACCGGTAAAAACGTCGTGCGGATAGACGTTCGCGACCGTATAGCCACCAGGTACGACGCCGTTGATCTCGTGAACGGTGTTTCCGACGATAATGGAATGACCGATCATCATGTCTTCCACGGCGTGGGCGTTGCCTACGGTCGCGGCGATACCACCGGCCATATTGGCTTTGTCCAGTTCACTGGTGCGTGGTCTTCCGAACACCTGATTTTCGACAATGGTGCTGCTTTTAACCTTCATATGTCCGTTCGACATATAGAGCCCACCGCCCCGCCAGTATCCGATATTCAGCAAATCAAACAGGAAGGCTGGCAATACCGGCGGTTGCACGAGATTCCTGGCGACAGTGCTGTTTTCAACATGAATTCTTGTCGACAGTCCGATGCCCCCGCCATCCGAGTAAACACCACCGCCGTAGGCAAACAGCCCGGTAATTCGGTTTTCCGTGACCACTGACCCGCTGATTGAAGAAACATCTTCGTGGGTATCACGCCCACCGACGGAGAAAATGCCGCCTCCGGCCGCTCCTCCACCGTAAACTGTATTGCCACTGACAATACAGTTGTCCATCACCACGGTGTCTGCGTAGACACCGCCGCCGTAGGCTCCCCCGTCACGAGAAGTATCTGTATCGTCGCCAACCGCATGATTGTCGTAAATGGCACAGTCGACCAAGGTCGCAACTCCCCAGACGGCGAGTCCCGCACCTCTTGCAAGCGTCGAGGTCTGATTGTCATCCGGATGCTGACCCACATCTGCTGCCACATCAAAAACACTCTGACCGCCCGTGATCGCAACATTTTTCAGCGTTAGATCACCGGACACCGCCAGAATTCTTGCAGAATCTGCGCCGCCCCAACTTAGCGTGATGCCATCAGGCAGATTCGACGCATCGAGGACGAGGTTCTTGTCGGCGTACAGTGCGGACTTGCCGTAATCGCGGTCGAAATAACCCACCAGGTAGGAGATGTTGTTCGCATCATCGAAGCCCATCACCTCGCCGACGAGTACAGTGTGTTCTTCACCGACGAAGATCAGATTGATCAAGCTGCCATTGAGGGTTTGATCGAACGTGATGCTCTGACCGGACGACGCGGACGCGACAGCAGACCGCAGCGTTACCGTCCCGCCCGGTGGGGACGCATCGTCCAGCAGGCTATTGACGACAATTGGCGGTAACGAGGAACCGCCGCCACCGTCGTCACCTCCGCAACCTGAGAGTCCTGTCAGCACCACCAGGCACAAGAGCGCGATTCCGGCAGTACGGTGCGAAGCACAAACAACAGACCGGTTATCTCTCATTGCTGACCTCCTGGACAACCTGAGCCGCCTTGAGACACAAGCTCAGTTGTACCCTGAGAACATATGCTCATTGCTGCATTGCCAACATCGGTATTTTCCGGTGCCCCTGAGAGAGCCAGACCGCAGCCTGATATTGCCAACTTCCCTTATACCCAGGTGATCTAACTCAGCGGTATGCTCAGACTAATGCTCGAGGGTTTTCAACCGTGGCCCATACAACATTAAAAACAAGCTACTCCGCTCTGACCGACAGGCTGAACCGGTTTCCACAGGGCGCACCTCCTTCCGACCTCCTGTTCAAGATCTTGTCGATGCTGTTTAGCGAGGAAGAAGCTGGCCTGGTTTCACTGATGCCGATCAAGCCATTTACCGCAGAAAAAGCCAGCCGCATCTGGAAGAAAAGCCTCGCCGAAACACAGAACATACTGGATGAGTTGGCCGACAGGGCAATTCTGGTTGATTTCGAGCAGAACGGTGACGTGTCTTATGCGCTGCCGCCACCGATGGCCGGTTTCTTTGAGTTCTCGCTGATGCGTGTCCGCGATGATATTGATCAAAAAGTATTAAGCGAGCTATTTCATGAGTATATGAATGTAGAGGAGGATTTTATCAGGGAGCTGTTTACCCGTGGTGAAACGCAGTTGGGGCGGACCTTCGTACATGAACCAGCGTTGTCCGATGAAAATGCACTGCATGTGCTGGATTATGAACGGGCCAGCGAGGTGATTGAAACAGCAAGCCATATTGGTTTGGGGCGCTGCTACTGCCGCCACAAAATGGAACATCTGGGCAAGGCCTGTTCTGCCCCACAGGAAATTTGCATGACCTTCAACACCACCGCATCCTCGCTTACGAGACACGGTGTTGCGCGTGCGATCGACAAGAAGGAATGTCACGACTTATTGCAACAGGCCTATGACAACAACCTGGTGCAGTTCGGCGAGAATGTGCGCGAGAGTGTCAATTTTGTCTGTAATTGCTGTGGCTGCTGTTGTGAGGCAATGATCGCCTCACGCCGTTTTGCAATTCTCAACCCTGTGCATACGACGAACTACATCCCGGTAATTGACGAAGAAACCTGCAACGGCTGCGGCAAATGCGTCAATGTTTGCCCGGTCGAGGCGATGACCCTGGTCTCAGCGCATGATCCGAACAAGCCCAGGATGAAAATGGCCCGGTTAAACGATGAGCTTTGCCTGGGTTGCGGCGTGTGTGTCCGTAGCTGCAATAAACACAACAGTCTGTCTTTGGAGTCGCGTCCGAAGCGAGTTCTTACGCCATTGAACGGCACACACCGGGCGGTCGTCATGGCCATTGAGCGCGGCACATTACAAAACCTGATTTTCGACAACCAGGTCTTGTGGAGCCACCGTGCCATGGCTGCGATTTTAGGCGTGGTCTTGAAGCTGCCGCCGATCAAACAGGCTTTGGCAAGTGAACAGCTCAAATCCCGCTATCTGGAAACGCTAATCAACCATACAAAGCATTAGACAGCGCCCACGCTAATCGCATTTGACGAGACATAAAAAAAGGCCCCTGTTGGGGCCTTTGTTTTTTGGCGGAGAGGGGGGGATTGAGTCGCCCGCTTCGCGCGCTCCTCGCCAACATGCCGCTGCGCGGCTGCGTTGGTCGAACAGGGTTCTCATCCTCCACCACACTCGGGAGAAAAAAAGGCCCCGTAAAGGGGCCTTTGATTTTTCTGGCGGAGAGGGGGGGATTCGAACCCCCGGTACGGTATAAGCGTACACTCGCTTTCCAAGCGAGCGCCTTAAGCCACTCAGCCACCTCTCCGAATTTTGTTGTTTACCCTCTAGTCTTCAAGCCTCGCCGGCGGTAACTCAATACAGGGCGCGTCAGCCGGGCGCGGTGGCCGTGGCGCAGCCGCAGGTATTGGCATTTCCTTAAACTCCTCGAGATCGTCCATACCTTCCGGGGCCTTTACACGTCCGACGTTCTTTGCAGCCATATAGGGTTGTTCTTCGTCGCAGGATGGCGCGACGACGTCCTTACCGCCACAACCCGACAAGGTCAGAAGCAGGACTATCCCTGGTAAAACGATGGCGCGAATGCTCATTCTGTGTTCCCTGCGGCGATACCCGCCGTTTTCATCGCTGCAAGCATACCCTTATGGTATTGCTCAGCATATGTTGTCAGTGGCATACGAATCTGCTCCGCAATCAAGCCCATTTTATAAAGCGCCCATTTAACGGGAATAGGGTTCGACTCGACAAACAGCGCCTCGTTCAGCGGCTGCAGCGTCGCATCAATCTCACGCGCCTCATCCAGTCGACCGCCGAGTGCCAGTTCGCAAAGCCTTGCGACCTGTTTCGGTACCACGTTGCCGCTGACCGTTACCACGCCGTGACCACCCTGCTGTATAAACGGCAACATCGTAAAGTCATCGCCGCTGAAGTACAGAAACTCAGGATCGTCTACGAGCGCCTGGATCTCCTGCAAACGCCCGATGTCGCCGGTCGCTTCCTTGATCGCAATGATATTTTCATGCAACGCCAGTTTCGCGACCGTCTCAGGCTGCAAGTCCGCCACCGTTCGACCCGGCACGTTATACAGCATTAATGGCACCGTGACCGCATTCGCGATCGCCGTGAAATGCTGCAACAGACCCTGCTGTACCGGCTTGTTGTAGTACGGCACCACAACGAGAATGGCGGCGATGCCCGTGTCCTGCACGGATTTGGATAGATCGATGGTCTGTGCCGTCGAATTCGATCCCGTTCCTGCAATGACCGGCAATCTGCCATCGGCAAACTCAACCGAGCGTGCGATCAGCTCCGCATGTTCGGCCCGCAGCAGCGTCGGCGACTCTCCGGTGGTGCCGGCAATGACCAGGCCATCGCTGCCCGAATCGACATGAAAGTCGATCAGTCCCTTGAGTGCGTCATAATCGACCCGATTATGCTTGTCGAAGGGTGTCACCAGCGCTACCAGGCTGCCTCGGAACACGCGTTGCTCTCGCCACAAATAAGGCGGCGATGTTACTGTTCACAATCAGTGCTGGCAAGCTCGGCAAAAATACACAGGACTAACCTAGGGAATGTCTAGATAAATGTCGCAACTTATTGTTATTTCAGTAATTGGAACGGACCGAACCGGTGTCGTCCAGGATATTACCAAGGCGGTTCTGGCGTGCGGCGGCAATATCGAGGAAAGCCGCATGTCAACATTGGGCAAAGAGTTTGCCATGCTGTTGCTGGTTTCCGGCAGCTGGCACACCCTGAATCGGCTCGAGGGCGCCCTGGACAAACTCACCGAGGACGGCAGCCTGACCTATTCCATCCGCAAGACGGAGACACGGGCAGCGAAAGACGACCGCATGCCGTACGCGGTGGACGTCGTTGCGCTTGACCAGCAGGGAATAGTTTTTAATTTGGCGAACTTTTTCAGCTCTCGGGACATCGAAATAGCAGACGTAGCAACACGGAGCTATGCAGCAGCGCACACGGGGGCACCCATGTTCGCTGTGCAGATGGCCATTAACGTGCCCTCTTCCGTGCATATATCGCAGCTACGCGAAGAATTCCACGAGCTTTGCGACCGACTTAATCTCGACGCAATTCTAGACCCTGTCAAAGGCTGACCGCCAAGGAGACTACATTGAGCGCACCTAAAATGAACCGCGTGGTTGCTGACTTCACCGCGGCGGCAACCGGCGACAAGACCATCAGACTCAAAGACCTGCGTGGACAAAATGTGGTCATCTATTTCTATCCCAAGGATGCCACCCCCGGCTGCACGACCGAAGGGCGGGATTTCAGCGCTTTGCACGCCAAATTCCGGCGTCAGAAGACCGTCATACTGGGTGTCTCCCGCGACAGCATTGCATCCCACGAGAAGTTCAAGGAAAAGCAGGGCTTTCCCTTCGACCTGCTGTCGGACCCTGACGAGGCGCTGTGCAAGGCGTTTGACGTGATCAAGGAGAAGAAACTCTACGGACGGACTTTCATGGGCATCGAACGCAGCACCTTCCTGATCGATAAAGACGGCAAATTGCGGCAGGAATGGCGCAAGGTGAAGGTCAAAGAGCATGCGGAAGACGTTCTTGAGGCCGTGCGCGGGCTGTAGAATCTTGATTACCCAACGCATCAAGCGGTTCACCATCGCAATCATCATGGCGGCCCTGGTCATCAGCAGCGGTGCCGGTGCGGACGAGGTGCGCCTGCCCGACATGGGCAGTCCCGCCGATGCGGTACTGAACAAGAACGACGAAGCGCGCATAGGTCGAATGATCATGCAGCAGATTCGTGCCAGCGGTCAGCTTGTCGAAGACCCGTTGATCAACGAATACATCAACGAAATCGGCCACCGGGTAGCGGCCCAGACCAACGATGGCGATCACAGCTTCACGTTTTTCGTTGTGAACGACCCAAACATCAACGCGTTTGCATTGCCCGGTGGCTATATCGGCGTGCATTCCGGCCTCCTCGAAGCGACGCGCAACGAGGATGAGCTGGCAGGCGTCCTGGCACACGAAGTCGCGCATGTGACGCAACGGCATATTGCACGTGCCATTCACGCCAACTCGCGACAGAGCATTCTGTCGACGGCGCTCATGCTCGGCGCGATTGTTCTCGGTGCCAGCGGCGGCAGCGGCGATGCCGTTCAGGGCGCCATCGCGGTCGCCCAGGGCACAGCGGCGCAAGCGCAGATTAACTTCACGCGCAGCAACGAGTACGAGGCCGACCGTATCGGTATCTCCGCACTCGCCGGTGCCGGCTTTGATCCGCACGGCATGGCCTCGTTTTTCGAGGTGATGTCGCGCTTGCAGCCCAGCTCACCGAATATGCGCATGCCGGAATTCCTGCGTACGCACCCGGTCACGACCGCGCGTATTTCGGAGGCACGAACGCGCGCACGCGAGTACGAACGGCGCCTCCCCAGCGACTCGACCAACTACGGCATCGCGCGGGCACGTGTCATGATCGAGGCGATCGAGACAGACGAAGAAGCCGTTATCCACGTGGAGCAACGCGACTACGAGAACCAGACCGACGTGCAGCGCTATGCCAGGGCAATCACCTACCAGCGCGTCGGCCGCAACCTCGAAGCAATGCGCATCTTCGAAGAGCTCGCGGCCAAGGACCAGAAAGTCATCGCCTACCATATCGGACTTGGCGAGACCCAGCTCGCGCTCGAAATGCTGGACCGCGGCGTCAATACGTTCGAGCGCGCCGTACGACTGTTCCCGCGCAATGTGCCGCTCGTTATCCACTACGGCGAGCTGCTGGTGCGTCTCGGACGCGCCGAAGAAGCGCATGACATGTTGCTCGACCTGATGAACAACGTGCCACCGACACCCGAGCAGGTTCGCCTGCTTGCGCGCGCAGCCAGCGCTGCCGGTGAAATGGCCGAGGCGTACTACTACATGTCCGAGTACCGCCTGATGACCGGCGATCTGGTTGGCGGCATCAGCTTCCTCAGAGAAGCGCTCAGCGTTCCCGATATTGAGGAGATTCAACGCATCAGGTTCGAAGCCCGGATCGATTTTATTCGTGAATTTATGACCGAAGAGCAGCTGCAGCAGATGCAGCGCAGCCGACCTTCCGGAACGTCCGTACGGAACGCACGTTAATGCAACACCGGCTTGCCGCAGCCTTGCTGCTCCCGGCATTGCTGTTGCTGGGCTGTGCCAGCAATGTAACACCCGTCGAAGATCGCGCAGCGACCGACCCCTGGGAGCCGATGAACCGTTCGCTGTACAAGGTGAACTCCGTCATCGACAACGCCACGTTCAAGCCACTCGCCAAAGGCTACAAGTTCGTTTTACCGGCATTTGCGCGCCGCGGCGTCACAAATTTCTCCAACAACCTCGGTGGCCCGCGCTCGATAATCAACAATCTTTTGCAGGGCAAGCTGCACAACAGCGCGTCCGAGTTCGGTCGTTTTGTCATCAACTCGACCTTCGGTATCGGCGGCTTGCTTGATGTCACCGGCATGGGTGGCCTGCCCGAACATGAAGAGGATTTTGCGGAGACATTTGCCGTCTGGGGAATTCCGCAGGGCCCTTACCTGATGATTCCGATCATTGGCCCAAAAACCGTGACCGATGCGGTGGCGTTCCCGCTCGGTCTGCAATCAGACCCGCTGTTCACATTCGGCGAGTCATCTTTGCGTGACCCGATCAATATCCTGCGGCTCATCAATTTGCGCGCGCAGTTGCTCGCGGCCGAAGGCTTCCTGGATGAGTCAACTGACCCGTACATCACGCTGCGCGAGTCCTATCTGCAGAATCGGGAGTATCGGATCTTCGACGGCGACCCGCCGATGGACGATGATTTCTATGACGACATGTACGACGACATGGAAGACTACGACGAATAGGCTACTCGCCCGGGGCCTCGATGAAGCCGGCCCAACGCTCACCACGTTTTAGCAGCCCGTCCACTTCCGTTGTTTTGGCGATCGCGATGATTTTTTCCGGCATTGCGTTAAACGTGATTTCGCGAACCGTGTGATTCGCCCAGGTTATCCATTCGAGTAACAGCGCCAAACCCGCTGAATCTGTCTTGCTGACCTGCGACAGATCAACTTCGATCTGGGAGTGCGCCTCGAACGGCTCTTCGCTGGCACGCAGCACGCGTTCCGCGGTTTCGAACGTCAGCTCGCCGATCAGCTCAAAGCGCCCTTCACCCAGATCGTTGAGCTCGAACTTATTCACCGGGCGCTGCAGCAGCTTCGCGTTCGAGACGCTCGATGACCGCCTCCAGGCTGGAGCCACGAATCTCGGAATCCAGCTCTGCGCGGAAATTGCGAATGTAAGACACGCCCTCGATGGTCACGTCGAACAGCATCCAGCCAGAACCACGCTGCACCAGTGCGTAGTTCACAGGGACCTTGCTGCCATCGTCCAGACTGACCACGCTGCGCACCATGGTGCGAGTCTTGGTAGCGTCGCCACGGAACGGCAGAATCGTGACCCGGCTCTGGTCATACTCGAGAACGCCGTCGGCATACCGCTTCAGCAAGGTGTTGTAGAAACCATCAATAAAGCGCTGCCTTTGCTCTTTGCTGGCCTCCCGCCAATGTTTGCCAAGAACCAGCTGAGCTGCATATTGCCGATCGAAGCGCGGCAACAGGATCTCGTTGATGGTTGCGTACAAGGCCGGTTTGTCTGCAGCAAATTCGTCCCTGCGCCCGTCCAGCGCTTGTTCGAGCAAGGCCGCTGCCTCCTCAATACTATCGTTGGGCGACTGCGCGACAGCCATCATTGGCAGAACCGCAAGCAGCAGGATCAACAGTCGTTTCACATCAAATCTCCGCACAGTTTATTCGTCCCCGGAGCCCATATTGACAAGGAATTTGCCAATAAGGTTCTCCAGCACAACGGCCGATTGGGTAAACAGGATTTCACTGCCATCTTCCAGGTACGTTGGTGAGCCACCCGCTTGCAGGCCTATGTACTGGCTGCCCAGCAGGCCCGCCGTCAATACGCCGGCATCGGAATCATCCGGAATCATGCTGTAGCGCGAGTCGATGACGAAGGTCACGACGGCCTCAAGAGATTCCGAGTCGAAGCGAATGTCAGTCACTCTGCCAATGGTCACGCCAGACATCGCGACCGGCGCGCGCTCTTTCAGGCTGCCAACGTTTTCGAAGCGAGCCTCGACGGTATACGTCTGGTCTGCGTTGAAATCGTCGCTGCCGGTCGTTTGTGTAATCAGGAAGAACAACGCACCCATACCGAGCAATGCGAATAGTCCTGAGCCAATTTGTACTGATCGTGTCTGCTGCATAGCCCTACCTCAAAGAAACGCGGCTGTAATCATGAAATCCAGAATAAACACAGAAATCGCAGTATTCACGACGGTGCGCGTTGTCGCGCGACCGACGCCCTCTGCCGTGGGTATCGCATTGTAGCCCTCGAATACCGCGAGCGAGCTCGCGACCAGGCCAAATACAACACTCTTGAAAATACCTTCGTAGACGTCTGCGAGTTCCAGCGTCTGCTGCATCTGCTGCCAGAATGCGCCAACGTCGACGCCAAGTATGACAACGGCGACCACGTACGCTCCCAGCACACCCACCATGCTGAAAATTGCTGCCAGCAAAGGCATCGCAATCACGCCGCCAATAAAGCGCGGTACGACCACACGACGCACCGGGTTGACGGCCATCATCTCCATGGCAGCCAGCTGGTCGGTCGCCTTCATCAGGCCAATCTCTGATGCAAGCGCCGTTCCCGCACGCCCGGCAAAAAGCAGCGCCGTTAGGACCGGGCCCAATTCCCGCACCAGCGCGAAGACCGCGAACACGCCAACAACGTCTTCAGCGCCGAACATATTCAGCAGGTCATAACCGAGCAAGCCGAGGACGCCGCCGACAAACAGGCCGCTGACCATGATGATGACAAGCGACAGTGAGCCGGCGTTGTAGACCTGCTTGACGACCAACGGGAAGCGTTTGACGAACACCGCAGGCGTGTGTCGCAACAAGCGCAACACGAAGATCTGGAACGCACCGAAGGTCCGTATGAAACCGACCAGTGTGTGATAGATATCGGCCAACATCGCTTAGTCGGAGTCCCTGCCGAGCAACTGCTCTTCGTAACCGGGCGCATCGTAGTGAAAGGCGACCGGGCCATCAGCCATGCCGTGCATGAACTGCCGCACCAGCTCTGAATCAGTGCGATTCAGTTCCGCCGGGCTGCCGGACGCCGCTACCTTGCCATCAGACAGCAGGAAGCTGCAGTCAGAAACTTCGGATACTTCCTGGATATCGTGGCTGACCACAATGCTGGTGATTTTCAGCGCGTCGTTCATACGCCGCACCAGCCGCACGATAACACCCATGGATATGGGGTCGAGACCGGCAAACGGCTCGTCGTAGATCAGAATATCCGGGTCCATGACCATCGCGCGTGCCAGCGCGACGCGTCGCGCCATGCCACCCGACAGCTCGGTCGGCATGAGGTCCGCCGCTCCGCGCAGGCCGACCGCGTGCAGCTTGGTCAAGACGACGTGGCGGATCAATCGATTGGTAAGGCGTGTGTGTTCTCGCAACGGAAACGCGACGTTCTCAAACACGCTGAGATCGGTCAGCAACGCACCGTTCTGGAACAACATGCCGAATCGCCGCCGGAGGCGGTACAGGTCGTTTTGCCGCAGCGTCGCAATATCCACCCCATCGATAAGGATCTGGCCACTGTCCGGAATCAGCTGCCGCGTAATCAGTCGCAGCAGCGTGGTCTTGCCCGTGCCGCTGGGGCCCATGATGGCCGTGACGCGGCCCTTCGCAATCGCGAGATTGAGCCCGTCAAAAATTCTGCGCGGTCCCCGTGAATACACGAGGTCGCGAATTTCGATCAAATTTTCGGATGTTTCGGCCAAGAGGGTTTCCGTAACTGTTTCTGGCGCTCGCAGCATAGCAAAACCATCGCCGCCGGACGTTTCCATTTGTTGCGACAAGCGCAAACGTATGGATTGTGAGGCTAAACAGGACTAAAATGGTCCGCTATTGCGCAACTGCGACTTTTTAATGCTCAGAATCAGTAAATTAACCGACTACGGCACGGTCGTGCTGGCACAGCTCGCCGGCGCCGACGGTGCCGTCTGCAGCGCGGCTGACCTGGCCGCGGCGACCGGCATCAATGTGCCCACCGTCAGCAAGTTGCTTAAGTCCCTGGCACGAGCCGGCCTGGTCACCTCGACCCGTGGCGTCAATGGCGGCTACGTGCTGGCACGCAGCCCCAGGCAGATTAGCGCAGCGGATGTCATCGATGCGCTTGAGGGCCCCGTGTCGATCACGGAGTGCAGCGCCAGCGACAGCAACTGCGATTTTGAAAGCGTGTGCAATGTCGGCAGTGCCTGGCAACGAATCAACGTCGCGATTCGCAAGGCGCTCGATGAGGTCAGCCTCGCTGACCTGTTGCGAACAAACGCAGTCCAGCCGAGCTTCAAGTTCGCCGGGCTACCTGTAACTGTGGAAAAGAAAAGCTGATGGCTACCGAATCCGAACACATTGAAAGCCTTGTCAATCGTCGCTACGAGCATGGTTTTATTACTGACATCGAGAGCGAAGGCCTGCCGCCTGGCCTCGACGAAGGCGTCGTGCGCGCAATTTCGGCACTCAAGAAAGAGCCCGAGTTCATGCTGGAGTGGCGCCTGCAGGCCTATCGTCAGTGGCGCGAAATGCAGGAACCGGAATGGGCACACCTGCACTACCCCAAAATCGACTTCGAGGCGATTTCCTATTACTCGGCACCGAAGTCCGATAAGGACCGCCCGAAGAGTCTCGACGAGGTCGACCCCAAATTGCTGGAGACTTACGACAAGCTCGGCATCCCGTTGCACGAGCGCGCGAGGCTCGCCGGCGTTGCCGTGGATGCAGTCTTTGACAGCGTGTCGGTCGCAACCACGTTCAAGGGCAAACTCGCCGATGCTGGCGTCATTTTCTGCTCGTTCTCCGAAGCGGTGCAAAACCATCCGGAACTGGTCAAGAAGTATCTCGGCAGCGTTGTCGGCCGGCGTGACAACTTCTATGCCGCGCTGAATGCGGCTGTATTCAGCGACGGCTCGTTTGTCTATATCCCGAAGGGCGTGCGCTGCCCGATGGAATTGTCCACCTACTTCCGCATCAATGCTGCCAACACCGGCCAGTTTGAACGCACCCTGATCGTCGCTGACGAGGGCAGCCATGTCAGTTACCTCGAAGGTTGCACCGCACCCATGCGGGATGAAAACCAGCTGCATGCCGCGGTGGTTGAACTGGTGGCACTCGAGGGTGCAGAGATCAAGTACTCGACCGTTCAGAACTGGTACCCAGGCGATGAAGAAGGCAAAGGCGGTATCTATAACTTCGTGACCAAACGCGGCGACTGTCGTGGCGCGAATTCGAAGATCTCCTGGACACAGGTCGAAACCGGATCGGCAATCACCTGGAAGTACCCAAGCTGCATACTGCGCGGCGAAAACTCGGTCGGCGAGTTCTACTCGGTTGCCGTCACCAACAACATGCAGCAGGCCGATACCGGCACCAAGATGATTCACATTGGCCGTAATACGCGCAGCACGATCGTCTCCAAAGGCATTTCCGCAGGCAAGGCTCAGCAGTCCTACCGGGGGCTTGTGCGCGTCATGCCGCAGGCTGAGGGTGCCCGCAACCATACCCAGTGCGACTCGCTGCTGATCGGCAAGAATTGCGGCGCACACACGTTTCCGTACATGGAAATTCGCAACCCGTCGGCGAAGGTGGAGCACGAAGCAACAACCTCAAAGATTTCGGCGAACCAGCTGTTCTACTGCCGCCAGCGCGGCATTTCGGAAGAGGACGCCGTCAATATGATCGTCAATGGCTTCTGCAAGGAAGTCTTCAAAGAACTACCCATGGAGTTCGCGGTCGAGGCACAGGCGTTGCTTAACGTCAGCCTCGAAGGCGCCGTGGGATAAGGAACCACTATGCTGGACATCAAGAATTTACACGCAAGCATCCTCGACACCGAAATCCTGCGAGGCTTGTCCCTTTCCGTTAAGGCCGGCGAAGTTCACGCCATCATGGGACCCAACGGATCCGGTAAGAGCACTCTGGCGCAAGTCGTGGCCGGCCACTCGGACTACGTAGTGACTGACGGCTCAGTCGAATTCAACGGCAAGAACCTGCTCGAACTGGAACCGGAGGAGCGTGCGCGTGAAGGCGTGTTCCTGGGCTTCCAGTACCCCGTGGAGATTCCGGGCGTCAATAACGCCTACCTGCTGAAAGCGGCCGTGAATGCCAAGCGCGCACACCACGGCGAAGGCGAGATGGACGCGTTTGAGTTCCTCAAGCTTGCCAAGGAAAAGATGGCACTGCTTGGCATGGACCCGAAGTTTTTGAATCGCGGCGTTAACGAGGGCTTCTCCGGCGGCGAGAAGAAGCGCAATGAGATCCTGCAGATGGCGATGCTCGAGCCCAGTCTGGCCATTCTCGACGAGACAGACTCCGGCCTGGATATTGACGCACTCAAGGCCGTTGCTGCAGGCGTTAATGCCCTGCGCAGTCCGGAGCGCGCTATTATTTTGGTGACGCACTACCAGCGCTTGCTTGATTACATCGAGCCCGATTTCGTCCACGTGCTGTCAGAAGGCCGCATTGCCCGCTCGGGCGACAAATCGCTGGCGCTGAAACTCGAAGAGAAAGGTTACGACTGGGTCAAAGAGGCTGCGACTGCATGAGCAATAGCGGACTCCCCATGGATGCGCTGCAACGCGCATTGCAGGCGTTGCCGGAGACCGATCTCGCATCGGAGCGCGTGCGTGCGCTGCAGAAGTTCCAGCAAAGCGGCTTTCCTGGAATTCGGCACGAAGACTGGAAGTACACCGACCTCGCGCCGGTCATACAAATCAGCAAGGATTGGCTCGAGGCCGGCGCTCCGACACATGCTCCGGTTGCCGCAGCCGATTCGCCCGCGGACGCGATAGATGCACACTGGCTCGTGATCGCCAACGGCCAGGTCTCTTCGAGCAAACTACAGGCGTTCGCGCAGCCGGGCATCACCGTTACGACGCTTAGCAGCAGCGGCCTGTCTGGCAACGTCGACTCACCATTGGCGGACCTCAATACCGCGTTGTTGCACGACGGTCTGAAGATTACGGTCACGGGCGATGTGCAAAAGCCCATCGGCATACTCATCACCGACACAGCACACGACTCGGTCGGCGTGTCACAGGCGCGTGTAGACATCGACTTAAGCGCAGGCGCTTCCGCCAGCATTATCGAGTATCACGTCTCAGCAGGCAGCGGCGCGCACTTCGCCAATTCTGTCGTCACACTGACGCTCGGCAGCAACGCCACCGCACGCTACGTGCGGTTGCAGGATCGCGCACGACACCACTGCCAGACCGGACGCACGTCAGTATCGTTACAACAGGACGCGACGCTCGAGCACGCAGCATTCGATCTCGGCGGACAACTCGTGCGCAACGACCTGTTTATTGATATCGCAGGCGCAGGTGCATGCGCCACTTTCAACGGGCTTTACATCGCCGGTGACGGGCAACACATCGACAACCACACACGCATCGATCATAGCGTTGGTCCTGCCGAGTCCAGGCAGGAATATCGCGGCATCCTCAAGGGCAAGGCTCGCTGCGTCTGGAATGGCAAGGCGATCGTCCACGTTGGGGCAGACGGTACCGACGCCTCGCAGGCGAACCATAATCTGTTGTTATCACGGAAAGCCGAGATTGATGCCAAGCCTGAGCTCGAAATCTACACTGACGACGTCAAGTGCAGCCACGGCACCACGGTCGGCCAACTCGATGAAACCGCCCTCTTCTACCTGCAAACCCGTGGCCTCGACAAACAGCATGCAACACGCGTGATGACGCATGCGTTCGCGGCGGAAATTATCAAGCAAACTCCGGTGGAGGTCGTTCACGACATGATTGCCAGCAAGGTCGAAGAGCGGCTTGGCAAACTGTCGGAGTCTTAAGTGAGCATGCAAGACTACCGCCACGATTTTCCTGCGCTCGAGCAGTCAGTGCATGACAAACCGCTTGTCTACCTCGACAGCGCAGCGTCGTCACAGCAGCCGCAAGCCGTCATTGACGCGGTCGCTGCCTATCATCGTAACGACCACGCAAACGTACACCGCGGTGTGCACACGCTGAGTCAGCGCGCCACGGATGCCTACGAAGGTGCGCGCGACAAACTGGCGGCATTCATCAACGCGGCAAGCCGCAATGAGATCGTGTTTACCAGCGGCACCACCGAGGCAATCAACCTGGTGGCTCAGTCGTACCTGCGCCCGCGTCTGCGTGAGACGGACAAGATCGTCATCACCTACCTTGAACACCACTCCAACATCGTCCCGTGGCAAATGGTCTGTGAGCAAACCGGCGCGGAGTTGCTGGTCGCCCCGATTACGCCTGACGGCGAGGTCGACAAGGATGCCCTGCTCGAGCTGCTTTCGGACGATGTCAGGCTGCTCGCCATATCGCATGTGTCGAATGCACTGGGCACGGTGAATCCGGTTGCGGAAGTTATCGCTGCGGCAAAAAAGCACGATATTGCGGTGCTGATTGACGGCGCCCAGGGTGTGCCGCACATGACGATCGACGTACAGGCACTCGGCTGCGACTTTTACGCATTTTCCGGACACAAGATGTTTGCTCCAACCGGCACCGGCGTGCTGTATGGCCGTGAAAGCCTGCTTGAAGATATGCCGCCCTGGAAAGGCGGCGGCGAGATGATTCTCGAGGTCAGCTTTGACGGCACAACGTATAACGAGCTGCCGTACAAATTTGAGGCCGGTACACCAAATATCTCGGGATTCGTCGGGCTGGGTGCAGCGGTCGACTACCTGAAAAAGATCGGCATGCAGGAGATCGCCACCTGGGAAAAGCACTTGCACGACTACATGGTAAGCAAGTTGTCGGAGATTGATGGCATCAGGCTGGTGGGTACGGCTCGCCACAAGGCCAGCGTGCAGTCATTCCTGCTGGACGATATTCATCCGCACGATCTTGGCACCATACTCGATCACCAGGGCATAGCGGTCCGCACCGGGCACCATTGCGCCATGCCGGTCATGGAATGCCTTGGCGTTCCCGGCACGGCTCGTGCCTCTTTGGCCCTGTACAACAATGAAGACGATATTGACGCCCTGGTCGCCGGGCTCTTGAAAGTAAAACAGGTGTTCGCATGAGCAATAGCGGCGAACTGGAAGCCCTGTATCGCGAACTGATCCTCGATCATGCACGCAACCCGCGCAACTTCGGCAAACTGGCAGATGCGACGCACGTCGCCGAGGGTATCAACCCACTCTGCGGCGACAAGCTGAAACTGTACCTGCGCGTTGATCGCGGTGTCATTGAGGCCGTGCACTTCGAGGGCACCGGCTGCGCCGTCGCCATCGCCTCCGCGTCCATTCTCACCGACACGCTATGTGCGCTTGAGTGCGACAGTGCTCTGACATGCGCAGACGCTGTCAACCGGCGTCTCACGGATGCTCCGGAACAGTTAACGCACGCACTGCCGGACGACATGCGGGCTCTCGATGGTGTCAAGGCGTTCCCGGCTCGCGTAAAATGCGCAACGCTTGCATGGAAAACGCTGCACTCGGCAATTAACAGGGACGCGCAAGCGGCCACAACGGAGTAACCATGTTCGGCAATAGCCACGAACCGATTGAAATCTCTCGCGACGTTGACGCGGTCATCATCCCAGCCGGTGAAACGCTCAAGTTGCGCGCCGGAACGAGCGGCTTCATCACCCAGGCGCTCGGCGGCAGCTTCACGATTTACGTCGAAGGCAATCTGTTCCGCATTGCGGGCGCAGACGCAGACGCCATCGGCAAAGAACCCGTGCCGCCACCCGAGATTCCTGAGAACGCCACGGATGAGGACATCGAGGGCGTCATCTGGGAGCAGCTGAAGACCTGCTATGACCCGGAAATCCCTGTAAACATTGTGGATCTGGGGCTCATCTACGAGTGTCGTATCAAGCCGCTCGGCAACGGTGAGCGTTCGGTCAGCATCGAGATGACGCTAACGGCACCCGGGTGCGGCATGGGTGATATTCTTGTGCAGGATGCTCAGGAGAAAGTCGCGGTGATACCGACTATCGCCGACGTTTCCGTTGAGCTGGTATTTGATCCACCCTGGCATATCGGCATGATGTCAGACGAGGCACGACTGCAAACCGGGATGATGTAATGAAGACGCTGACGTTGCTGCGGCATGCAAAGTCGAGTTGGAGGAATACAGGGCTGGCCGACAGAGACCGGCCACTCAACAAGCGCGGTGAGAAAGATGCGCCGGACATGGGGCGCCGCCTTGGCGCCGCCGGCGTACGCCCTTCGCTGATCCTGAGCAGTCCGGCCGTGCGTGCCTGGTCGACGGCGAAGATCGTGGCCGACGTTCTCAACTACCCGACCGAATTTCTGCAACGGGAAAACCAGCTGTACCTCGCCTCACTGGACGACCTGCTGGACGTGGTCGTGCAGCAGGATGAAGGCTTCAACAACCTCATGATCGTGGCGCACAATCCGGGGCTGACAGATTTTGCGAATTTCCTGTCGCCCGGGCTGACCAACAACCTGCCAACAGCAGGCGTTGTCTCCGTCACCATTGACCGGGACAGCTGGAATCTCTACGAGCGCCCCGCGACGGAACTTGTCTACCACGACTGGCCGAAGAACAAGGTTGATCACGAATAGCCGGATTTTGCAGATCTGTCAGTCGGAGTGAGCCGCGGCGACGTGGCCGGCAAAACCGGTTCCAGCCTCACCATAAATGTTAAACACGGCACTAGCGCCTGCCGCGCGCAATGGCGCCTCCTCGTCCGGGTATCGTGCGATAGAAGCTATCCCGCCCTTGAACTCAATTTCACGAAGCTGCTCCAGTGCATCCAGGTTTGCGGCCACGGTGGGCAGCGCCAGCATCACAAGATTGATGCTGGGAACCCTCTCCACCAGTTCCCAGAAATCTGCATCGCTGGGATCGCCGCGCAGTACGTTGCGCCCGTCCTGCCGCAATTGCCTGACTCGCTCGGCATTGAAATCGATGCCGACCACGGTGTTGCCGCGCAGCTCACACATTTTGTCATAGGCACCGGTACCGACCCGCCCCATGCCGAAGACAGCAATCGTGGCATTGCCAGAATCCATCAACTGATCGTCCGGAAGGCGTTCGGCACGCTGAAATCTTTGCCAAAAAGACCGGTAGCCGCTGTAGAGCACATCGTCGCGGCTGGTCAGAGGAGCGGCAACCACGAAAGACAAAGATAGAGCAATGGACAATACAACCAGCCAACCAGGGTCTACCCACCCGTTGGTCACACCAATGGCCGCTACGATCAAACCGAACTCGCTATAGTTACTCAAATTCAGTGTTGCCAACAGAGAGGTTCGCGCACGCAACTTGAAGCGGGTCATCAGGCCGAAGAACAGGGCTGACTTGACAAACACCAGCGGCACCAACAGTGCGCCTATCACCAGCGCCTCCATCGAGAGCTCACCAGTCATGCCAATGGAGAGGAAGAAGCCGACCAGGAACAGATCCTTGAAGCCCAGAATCGTCTTGGACATCTCACTGGCCTTGGGGTGGGTAGAGATCAACAGACCCATTATCAAGGCGCCCAGGTCATCCTTGACGCCGCCCAGCTCGAACAACTCGGCCCCTCCCAGAGCGAGCACGAGGCCGTAGAGGATCAACAGCTCTCCGTGGCCCGCTCGCTGCAGTAGCTGGTGAAACAGGGGCCGCAGCGGAATCAGTATGAACAGCAATACCGCCCAGGGCGACGGCAAATTGCCAGTGGACCCAGCCAGAAAGACCACTGCGGCTATGTCCTGCATCACGAGGATACCAATGGCAATGCGACCGTGCAGCGACTGCATCTCGGCGTTCTGTTCCAGATTCTTGACCACAAAGACGGTGCTGGAAAAACTCAGGGCGAACGCCAGAAACAAAGCGCGCTTGAGATCCAGGCTCGTGAACAGGGGCACGCCGATGAGGGCGAGTACGAAAATGCCTAAACCGAAAATCGCAATGACCAGGCCGATATGCAGGCTGGTCACCGCCCAGACCTGTGGCCGAAACAGTGTCCGCAGATCCAGCTTGAGGCCGACCGTGAACAGCAATAATGTGATGCCCAGATCTGCCAGCTTCTGCAACATCTCGCCGCTGGCAAAGCCAAGATAATTGAGCACGAAACCTGTGGTGAGAAAGCCCACGAGGGGCGGCAGGCCAATCAGCCGCGAACCAAAGCCAAGAGCAAATGCCAGGGTAATCCAGGCGACATCACCAAAGGCTATTGCTACCCACTCAAAATCCATAACTCACATGTCCCGGCTAATTGCAGGTCTGTGGTTGCCAGTTGTGTTGACTAACAAACGCTATGCACGGTCCGCTATGCCTCCAGCATGACCGGACTAACAAAACCTGATGGCTTGATCGTCAAGACCGAGCAGTCGAGTTGCGCGAGAATGCTCTCGGCCGTGTTGCCCATGAACAACCCGGCAATCCCTGTCCGCGCCAGGGTACCCATGACGACGAGATCGACTGACAGATCGCGGGCCAGCTGTGGCACAACGAACTGGGCGTCACCTTTGACGACATGCAAATGGATATCACTAGCATACTCGGTGCCCGTGCCTGCAAATACGCCGTACTTGTTTGCGAGGTCATCGAGCCAGCACTTGCGCGTAGCGGCTTCCTCTTCCACCATCGCGTCAAACCCTGCCTGCGAAAAGCTCAGAGAGTGTGACCGCAACAGTTCTTCGCCAAAAACATCCCAGGCATGGACGACGTGGATCTCACTGAATTGCGCCCGCGCCAATGAGGCGGACATCTCTAGTATCTGCCGGTTGAGTTCGCCCTTGAGGGGCTCCTCCGAATCCCGATCGACGGCTGCCAGTATGCGACGGTAGGTGTGGTGCTCCGTCGGTTTGATGATCCAGACGGGACACGGGCACTTACGCATCAGGTGCATGTCCGTGCTACTGAACAAAATTTGTCTCAGGCCTCCGTCGAGGTCCGCGCACTTGATGATCAGATCGTGATCGTGTCGCAACACCTGCCGGATCATCTCGATAAAGGGCTTGCCGACAAGGACCTTCGTGTCGAGGTGCACACCGTCTGACTGCACTGACTCAACGGTGTCGTGGAGCCAGTCGCGTTTTTCGGCTACGGCGATATCGAGCAACTCTCGAGGAGTGATCGAGATGACACCAATTTGCATATTATCGGGAACCGTATCCACGATCGCGCATACGGTGAGGCGGGCCTGATTGTTCTTCGCCAGACTGATACCGCGATTGAGCGCAGCCGAGTAGTCTGCACGTTCATCGACTATCAGCAGAATATTGGAAAATCGCTTCATCGCTGGGCCTCGCGCTTGTTAAACGCCCGCCCGCCAATACAACGGGTCATCACTTGATCGTCACTCGAAAATCGTACTAAAAGCGCAGAGTTGGCGCCATCGCCACAAGTACCTATCGGGACGACCAGTACTAGCACTCCGGCACATTCACCGCGAGTCCGCCTTTCGACGTTTCTTTGTAGCTCGACGACATATCGATACCGGTCTGGCGCATCGTCGCTATGACCTGATCCAGCGATACCTTGTGAGTACCATCGCCGTGCATTGCGAGCGTGGCGGCGTTGATCGCCTTTATGGCGCCCATCGCATTGCGCTCGATACAGGGGATTTGTACCAACCCGCCGATCGGGTCGCAGGTGAGGCCCAGGTTGTGTTCCATGCCAATCTCGGCGGCTTGTTCTACGTCGCGATTATCGCCACCAAGCGCCGCTACCAGGCCAGCGGCTGCCATGGAGCAGGCAACACCGACTTCTCCCTGGCAACCCATCTCCGCGCCGGAAATAGACGCGTTGATCTTGTACAAGATACCGATCGCCCCGGCCGTCATCAGGAAGCGTTTGATGCCGCGCTCGCTGGAGCCGTCAACGAATCGCGAGTAGTACATCATTACCGCCGGGATGATGCCTGCCGCACCATTGGTCGGCGACGTCACTACCCTGCCACCTGCAGCATTCTCTTCGTTAACAGCAATGGCAAATGCATTGACCCAGGTCATCGTATCGATCGCCGGCGAGCCTTTGGCACCGGTCAGTCGTCGATACAGTTTCGGCGCCCGCCGCGTAACCGCGATCCTGCCGGGCAGCACGCCTTCAGTCTCAAGACCGCGTTCGATACACGTTTGCATAGCGGCCCAGAGTTCCGCAACGCGGGCATCGACCTCTTCCTCGCTGCGCCATTGCCGCTCATTTTCGTACACAAGTCGCGCAATGCTCAGGCCCGCCTTGTCTGCCACACGTAGCAGGTCAGCGGCCGTCTTGAAATCGTGCTTCGGAGGCGCGAGGCAGTTTGATACTTCCGGCTCGTCTGCACGCGCGATGAAGCCGCCGCCCAGCGAGTAGTAGTTGTCCTCTGCGAGCACTTCGCCAGCCTGATTCTCAACCCGAAAGTGCATGCCATTGGTATGTCGTGGCAACTCGATCTCGTAATTGAACGCGATAGCAACGTCCGGATCGAACGACACCTGCCCGATGCCCGGCAGATCGATGAGCTTATCCTTGCGAACAGCAGCAATGTACTCGTCGATGCGGCTCGGATCGATCGTATCGGGCCGATGACCTGCCAGTCCGAGAATGATCGCCGCATCGGTGCCGTGTCCTTTGCCGGTCCACGCCAGCGAACCGTGCAACGTCACTGTCACGCGGGCGACATCGGCAAGGTCTGCCAGCGACGCCACGAATTCCCGCGCCGCGTTCATCGGCCCAACCGTGTGTGAGCTCGACGGGCCTATGCCAATCTTGAAAATATCGAATACGCTGATGGCTGCCATAGAGTCTAGTCCGTACCCAGCGACAGCAGGCTCGCGTTGCCACCGACCGCCGAAATATTATTGCTGACCGAGTATTCGCTGGCGAATCGTGTCAGGTAGTTAGGCCCGCCAGCCTTTGGTCCGGTGCCCGACAACCCCCTGCCGCCGAACGGCTGCACGCCCACCACCGCACCAATCATGTTGCGATTGATGTAGATATTGCCGGCGCCGGAGAGTTCGGCGAGCTTCCTTGCACGCGAGTCTATACGACTGTGCAGGCCCATTGTCAGTCCATAGCCAGTTGCGTTGATTGCATTAATCATGTCGTACAGTTTTTTCCCTTTGTAGCGGACGACGTGCAGTACGGGGCCGAATACTTCCCGCTGCAACACGTCGACGCTGTCTATTTCGATCAGCGTGGGCGGGAAGAATGTGCCGCTCTGACTGGCCTCAGGCAATGAGCACTGATGCACGATGCGAGCCGCGTCACCCATACGTTCGACGTGTGCTTTGAGAATGGTGCGCGCATCCTCGTCGATCGCAGGCCCTACATCGGTTGCCAGCATCGCAGGATCGCCAATATCAAGTTCGTCCATGTGTCCTTTGAGCAGTTCCATTACGCGCGGCGCGATGTCTTCCTGCACACACAGCAGGCGCAGTGCAGAGCAGCGCTGTCCGGCGCTGTTGAACGCCGAGAACACGCTGTCCAGAACGACTTGCTCCGGCAGCGCAGAACTGTCGACAAACATCGCATTCTGTCCGCCCGTTTCGGCGATAAACGACGCGATAGGCCCTTTGCGATCAGCCAGTGTCCGATTAATCAGTTGGGCGGTCTCGGTCGAGCCTGTAAACGCGACGCCGGCGACACGTGGGTCTGCTACTGCGTGTCCACCGACCGCGGCTCCGTCACCCGGCAGGAAGTGCAACACGCCGGGAGGCACGCCTGCCTCGAGCAGCAGTTGCACGGCGCGGAATGCAACCAGCGGCGTCTGCTCGGCAGGTTTGGCGAGCACAGCGTTGCCAGCCGCGAGCGCGGCGGCCACCTGCCCTGTGTATATGGCCAGCGGAAAATTCCACGGACTGATGCAGACGAAGATACCTTTGCCACGCATGCCGTAGGTGTTGCGCTCGCCGGTTGGCCCACGCAATTCAGCAGGCGGGCCAAATCGACTGCGCGCTTCGGCGGCGTAATAACGCAGGAAGTCGACCGCCTCGCGGAGCTCGGACAGCGCATCGGGAATTGTCTTGCCGGCCTCGCGCACGCACAGCGCGAGCAACTCGGCCGTGTGTAACTCGAACAGGTCTGCGGCTTTTTCCAGAATTGCGGCGCGACTGTCGGCGGCAGTTCTGTCCCAGGCGGGCTGCGCTTTGGTCGCGGCGTCAAGCGCTGCATCCACATGATCGGAAGTCGCAAGCACACAAACACCGACGACCTCTGACGTATTCGCCGGGTTCACCGATGGCTGTTGCTCACCGCGCATCGCCTTGCCGCCGACAATCGGATGCGCGGCGTACTGCTTGCCGCGCGCCTCATCCAGTTTTGCCAGCAAGCTCACTGTGATGTTGCTATCCGCGAGGTTGATGCCGCTGGAGTTGACGCGCTCAGGCGCGAAGATGTCGGCCGGCACAGGAATCCTCGGGTGCGGCAGGAAGTCATGGCTTTCGCTGGCGGCAATCGGGTCCGCAACGATGTCCTGTACATCCACCGACTCATCAACGATTCGGTTCACAAACGAGGTGTTGGCGCCGTTCTCAAGCAGGCGTCGAACCAGGTACGGCAGCAGGTCTTCATGACTGCCGACCGGCGCATAAACGCGGCATGGCCTGCCATACTTGTCCGCATCAATAACTTCCGCGTACAGCTCCTCGCCCATGCCGTGCAGACGCTGGAATTCATAGTCACGCCGCGAACCTGCGTAATGCAGGATGCTCGCCACGGTGTGTGCGTTGTGCGTTGCAAACTGCGGATACAGCGCCTTGCCAGCCGCCAGTGCCTGGCGCGCACACGCAAGATAGGAAACGTCGGTGTGCTCTTTGCGGGTAAACACCGGGTAACTTTCCAGTCCCTGCTCCTGGGCGCGCTTCACTTCGGTATCCCAGTAGGCGCCCTTGACCAGGCGTACGGGAATCCGCCGACCACCGTCTTCGGCAAGCTCGGTCACGAATCGAATAGCCTCGCGGGCGCGTCGCTGGTAGGTCTGGATGGCGAGGCCGAGCCCTTCGTATCCCTGCAGCTCGTCGTCCGTGTAAAGCCGCGCGAAAACATCAAGCGAAATCTCCAGGCGATCCGCCTCTTCCGCGTCGATCGTAATGCCGATACCGGCTGCCTTGGCACAGCGCGCCAGTTGCTGCACGCGCGGTACGAGTTCGTCCATGACACGATGCTCGTGCGTGTAGCTGTAGCGCGGGTGCAATGCGGACAGCTTTACCGAAATGCTGGGCGCCGAGAAAATGTCGCTCGCGTCGCCCTGCGGCCCTTTGCCGATCGAATCAATCGCACTTTCGTAAGCCTTGAAGTAGCGTTGCGCATCATCCGCTGTGAGCGCTGCTTCGCCCAGCATGTCGAACGAATAGCGGTAGTTCCTGTTGCCCTTCTTGACCGAGCGCTTCAGTGCCTCGTCGATATTGCGGC
Organism: uncultured Gammaproteobacteria bacterium; assembly: GCA_963698425.1. GTDB lineage: Bacteria > Pseudomonadota > Gammaproteobacteria > Steroidobacterales > Woeseiaceae > UBA1847. The sequence continues at coordinate 265,492 of CAVOQR010000002.1, forward strand.
CCATGACAAACTGGTGCCCCATGATTCGCATTGCCTGGCGCATGGCCGTACGCACCACCGGTTCACCTGCACGGCTGGCGAGCGATGAAAGTACCTGTGCCGGGCTTTTGCGGGACGTCTCGTCTGCCGTCAGCAATCGCCCTGTGAGCATCAGTCCCCAGGTCGATGCGTTGACGAACAGCGAGTCGCTGGCACCGAGATGGTCCTGCCACGCTGCAGAGGTAATCTTGTCGGCTATCAGCTGGTCGGCGGTGTCTGCGTCCGGGATGCGCAGCAACGCCTCGGCAACACACATGAGCAACACGCCCTCCTCCGACGACAGGTCGTACTGCTGCAGGAACGCCTCGATGCCGCCTTCGCGCGACTTGTTGCGTCTAACGGCCCTGACCAGCTGCGCGGCAATGCCGACGATCTTTTCGCGCGCACTACTGCCGGGGTCGGCCGCTGCGGCCAATTCCCGAAGCAACGCTTGCTCGTCAGCCAGGTAAGAATCGTTGATGTAACTAATGTTGCCGGCTTGTCCCGCCGGTTGATCGGCAAATCCCATGCTTCTTGGCTCCGAGGCGTTATTTGTTGCGAGTGAAATCGGTATACTTTGATCTCTTTCCACGCAGAGGGCAACACCGTGCCGGCAACATTTCTGAATGCGCTCAAGGATCAGACGGAGGCTCTCAAAGCCGAGGGTCTCTACAAGACCGAACGACTGATTGCCGGGCCTCAACAGGCCGAGATCGATGTCAGCGCCGCAGGTGGCACAACGCATGTTCTCAATCTTTGCGCCAACAACTACCTCGGTCTTGCCAATCACCCCGAGGTCATCGCAGCGGCGCACAAGGCGCTCGACGAATTCGGCTATGGGATGGCATCAGTTCGCTTCATCTGTGGCACACAGACCATCCACAAGGAGCTTGAAGAGCGTATCAGCGCATTCCTGGGCACCGAGGACACCATCCTGTACCCGTCCTGCTTTGACGCCAATGGCGGGCTCTTCGAGACGCTGCTGGGGCCATCCGACGCGGTCATCAGCGATGCACTGAACCACGCGAGCATTATCGACGGCATTCGCCTCTGCAAGGCCGGGCGCTTTCGCTACCAGAACAACGATATGGCCGACCTGGAAAAGCAACTGCAGGACGCCAAAGATGCCGAGCAGACGCTGATCGTGACCGATGGCGTGTTCTCGATGGACGGCACGATTGCCGACCTGGGGTCTATCTGCGAGCTCGCAGACAAGTACGATGCCCTGACCATGATTGACGATTGTCATGCAAGCGGCTTTCTCGGCAAAACCGGCCGCGGCACGCATGAGTATCGTGACGTCATGGGGCGCATCGACATCATCACGGGCACCCTTGGCAAGGCACTCGGTGGTGCTTCCGGAGGCTTCACGTCTGGCCGTAAGGAAATCGTCGGCTGGTTGCGGCAACGCTCAAGGCCCTACCTGTTTTCAAATTCCGTAGCGCCGATGATCGCGGCTGCGTCGATTGCAGTGCTCGACCTGCTTGAGCGCGACAACTCGCTGGCTGAGCAATTGCATGACAACGCAGCCTACTTCCGCAGCAAGATGAGTGAACGTGGCTTTGAGCTGAAGCCCGGCGAACACCCGATCATTCCCGTCATGCTGGGCGATGCCAGGCTGGCAACGGAGATGGCTGATCGCCTGCTTGCGAAGGGTGTCTATGTCATCGGCTTTTCCTTCCCGGTGGTACCCAAAGGCCAGGCGCGAATTCGCACACAGATGTCGGCCGGACTCACTCGAGATAACCTCGATACGGCGATAGCGGCATTTACCGATGTCGGCCGTGAACTTGGAGTAATTAACTGATGAAAGCGCTGGTCAAGGCGAAAGCCGAACGTGGTATCTGGATGCAGGATATTGCTGAACCCGAAGTCGGGCACAACGACGTTCTGATCAGGATCAAACGTACCGCAATTTGTGGCACCGACATTCACATCTTCAAATGGGATGACTGGGCGCAAAAGACGATCCCTGTGCCGATGGCTGTCGGCCACGAATTCTGCGGCGAGATTGTCGATATGGGCGTGGAGGTAAAGGGCTTTGAGGTTGGCGATCGCGTTTCTGCAGAGGGGCACATCACCTGCGGCGTATGTCGCAACTGTCGTGCCGGCAGACGCCATCTCTGCATGAATACAGAAGGCGTCGGCGTAAACCGACCAGGCGCATTCGCTGAGTACCTGTCAGTTCCGGCGTTCAACGTGTTCAAGCTGCCGGATGCCATTACGGACGACATGGCGGCCATTCTGGACCCGCTCGGCAACGCCACTCACACCGCCCTGTCCTTCGATCTCGTTGGCGAGGATGTGCTCATCACCGGTGCCGGCCCCATTGGAATAATGGCTGTTGCAATTGCCCGGCACGCGGGCGCACGTCATATCGTGATTACCGATGTGAACGACTATCGGCTGGATCTTGCTCGCAAGATGGGTGCGTCGGTTGCTTTGAATGTCGCGGAGAACTCAATCACCGACACGATGGCGACGCTGGGTATGGAAGAAGGCTTCGATGTCGGCATGGAGATGTCCGGACAGCCACAGGCTTTTCGCGATCTGTTGAGCGCCATGCATCATGGCGGCAAAGTTGCGCTACTCGGCATCCCGCCCGCCAACACCGAGATTGACTGGAACGACGTCATCTTCAAGGGGCTGGTCATCAAGGGCATTTACGGACGCGAGATGTTTGAGACCTGGTACAAAATGTCCAGCATGATCCAGAGCGGCCTCAACATCGGACCAATCATCACGCATCACTTTGCGATTGACGAATTCCAGCCAGCGTTTGAACTCATGGAATCCGGCAAGTCCGGCAAGGTCATCCTCAACTGGCACTAGCGACCATCGAGCTCGCAGAAACAGTGTGAGTAGATTCCTTTGGGGTCGTTGAATCGGTCAAGCGCCGATAGCGATTCATCAAGCCGCCTGGCAAGTCTCTGCGTCGCCGAGTCCGAGCCAAACCAGCGTGCTGGCTGCATGCCCAGTGACTTCGCAACCGACAGAATATCAACGATCATCTGCTCGGATGGCGACAGCTCCTGCTCGAAGCGCTTGATGCCATAGCTCTTGCCCGTGTACTCACCAAGTTCGGCGGCCAGTTCGATGGCATCGTCGAGCCCGCCGAAGCTGTCGATCAGGCCCTTCTCCAGCGCATCGACGCCCAGCCAGACCTGCCCCTGTCCGATTCGGTCGACTGCATCCTTGTCCATGCCGCGATAATTGGCGATATGTGTAATGAAATCGTCGTAACCGTCTTCGACCAGCATCTGGAACATCTGTCGCGCCTCGGGTGACATTTCCCGATCCGGCCGCAACTGCCCGGCCCAGACTGACGAGCCAACGCCGCTGGTCGCCACGCCGAGTACCTCAAGCGAGCGCTGGTAGGTCGGGAACATGCCGAATATGCCGATGGAGCCGGTCAGTGTCGTGGGCTGCGCGAGAATTCGGTCCGCACCTGCCGCAATGTAATAACCGGCTGATGCTGCGACGCTGCTCATCGAAGCAATCACAGGTTTACCGGCCTTCTGCAGGGCTTCAATCTCGTCGCCGATGACATCGGCGGCATAGGTCGCGCCGCCCGGGCTGTCGATGCGCACAACCACTGCGAAGACGGTGTCATCGTTGAGCGCCCGCCGTAATAGTGCTGACGTAGATTCACTGCCAATGGTCCCCGGCGGTTGGCTGCCCAACTGGAACTCACCAGCAGCCACGACCACAGCGACATTCTCTTTGCCGACACGCTTCGCATTCAGCAGCCGCTGTTCACTGAGATAGTCGCCCATCTCAACGGCGCGATATCCCAACAACGCATCGTCGTCCGCAGACACCATCTCCAGCATTCGCTCGCGCAACTCAGCGCGCGATAGCAAGCCATCCAGCAGATCGGCCTGCAGCGCTGCCTGCATCAGGTCACCATCGGCCTGCTCGACGCGCTGCAACATGTTGTCGACAAAATCCGCAACACTGTTTTCCGGCAGGTCGCGCGCAGCCACGACACCCTCGCGATACTGACTCCACAGCGTGTCCACCAGATAGCGACGCGACTCACGATCCTCGTCAGACATGTCCATCCGCGTATAAGGCTCAACGAAACTCTTGTGCGTACCGACGCGGAAAATATTCCAGTCGATCTTGAGTTTGTCGATCGCATCGCTGTAGTAGTTGCGATAGGAGGCGAACCCGGGCAGGAACAGGATGCCATCAGGGTGCATATAGAACTCGTCGGCGTGTGCAGCGAGATAATATCCCGCCTGCGACACGAACTCCGCCGATGCAATGACTGTCTTGCCGGCATCGCGCAGCTTGCTAATCTCCGCCGCGATGGTCTGCAGCTTGCTCATGCCGCCGCCGCCCAGCGCCGACAATTCGAGATGCACGACATTGATGCGCTTGTCTTTGGCCGCGAAGCGAAGTGCATCCACAACATCGTGAGTGACTGTCTCCGCAATTACACTGCCCAGCAATTCGGCTTGTGCACGCTCGAACGGGTCGCCGCTGCGCTCCTCCACCAGCGTGCCGACGGGACGAATGACCAGCGCCGAGTTGTCGACAATGGTCAATGTCGGTCCTGGCACTGCGCTCAGCAGTAATGCAAACAGGAATAACAACAGCAGGAAGTGCAGAACTTTGCGCGCACCATCAAGTGCTCGCCACAGGTAGCCAAACACAGCCCGAATGCCTTTCCAGATTCTTTGCAACGTCTACTCCTTAGCCCGCTAACTCTTCAGTGTCAGTAACCACAGCGATAAGTCGGGCCAGAACGCAATCAGTATGACCGACAGCGCGAGGATAATGAGAAACGGAAATGTCGCCGCGAATACTTCGAGAATCGGGCGCTCAAATCGGTAACTCGATATGAATAGATTGAGACCAACGGGAGGCGTCAAATATCCCAGCTCCATGGCCGCGAGAAACACGATACCGAGGTGTACCGGGTGAATGTCGTAGCCCGCCGCGATCGGCAGTACCAGTGGCACCACCAGCACGATCGCCGAAAAAATGTCCAGTATCGCGCCGAGAACCAGCAGGAATACCAGCAGCAAGAGCAGGAACGAGGTTGGGCTGGAGACGATGCCAGCGACGAATTCGAGCAGCATCTGCGGCACGCCCGCCGAAATCATGTAGTTCGTCGAAGCCAGGGAGACCCCGAGAATGATCAGGATGCCGCCGACCAGCACCATGGAATTGCGCATGATGCCGGGCAGATCGCGCAGCTTGATTTCTCGGTGTATGAGGACCTCGACGACCAGCACGTACAATGCTGTCACCGCCGCCGCCTCGGAAACCGCGAAGTAACCTGAGTAAATGCCGCCCAGCACGACGATGGGTAACGGAATTTCCCAGATGGTCTCGCGCGTCGCCGCGGCAACCTCACGCCACGAAAACTCGCTGATTTTGCGCCGCACATGGCGGTTGACCCAGAAGCTGTAGACGCCCATAACGCCGAGCATGAGAAAGCCCGGCAGGATTCCCGCCAGGAACAGGTCGTCGATCGAAATCTCTGCAACGACACCGTAGAGAATCAGTGGCAATGACGGCGCGAACAGCAGACCCAATGCCCCCGAGGATGTCACCAGGCCCAAGCGTAAAACGATCGGTCGTAGCCATCTTGCTGCAGGGCCGGGTAAAGAATGGCGCCGAGCGCAATGATCGTGACACCGGACGCGCCGGTAAACGCTGTGAAAAACGCACAGGCGGCGATGCAGACAACCGCGAGACCGCCCGGCATCCAGCCGATCAGCGCGCCGGTCATACGCACCAGGCGCTGCGGTGCATTGCTTTCGCTCAGCACATAACCCGCAAAGGTAAATAACGGAATGGCGGCAAGAAACGGCAGGCTGCCGATACTCTGGATTTCGATCGCCATGTTCATCAGATCGACGTCGTCGCGCTGGAAGCCAAGCATCGCACTGGTCGCGATAACGGCGAACAATGGCGCACCGAGAATGGCCAGCAATATCAGGACGATGCTGACGACGATCACAGCGTGTCTTCCTTGCGACCGGGCAGCTTGATATTGGCAATGCGCGCAACGACACCGACAACAAAGCGGTAACTCATAAGCGCAAATGCGGCGGGAATAACGGCGTGCGCCAACCATGCCGGTGTATCGACCAGGACCGTGTCCTGAAATTCGATTTCAAGCTGCATATAGCGGAATGCCTGCCACGCAACGACGGCGCAAACGACCGCTGCAAAAAGGTCAACGACCACACGCGTATAGCGGATAACGGCTGTTGGAAGCAGATGCGACAGCGCATCAATGCGGATATGACGATTGTCGCGTGCCGCCGCAACAGCGCCAAACATCGCGAGCCAGAGGACAATGATCTTGACCAGCTCGTCCGCCCAGATGATGCCGGTGCTGAAGACCTGTCGCAGCACGATCTGGCCAACCGCGATTAGCATCATCGAGGTCAGCAACGTCACCAAAGCGACGTTCTCCGCGGCTCGGCCGTAACGATCGAGGCGGATCAGTAATGATGCCAGTTTGTTCAAGAGCTACTCTTTGCCGCGGTATTCTTCAATATAACCCAGCATCTCGTTGTACAGGTCAATCGAGAACAAACCCTTTTCGCCGAGCTTGAGGTTCGATTCCAGCATGACGCCCCGGATCTTCTCGTATTCGTCGAGGCTGAACGGCACACTCTGGACGCCAGACTTGATCAGTGCGTCTCGAGCGCCGCGATTGTCGGCCACGCTTTGCTCGTCAAAATTCGCATACGTGCGTCGCATCACTTCCTCGACAATGGCCTGATCAGGCGCCGAGATCTTGTTCCACGCCTTAACGTCGATCGCCATGAAGCCCATCGTGTACAGCATCGGCAATTCTGTGACGTACTTGACCTTGGTATGCCACTGCAACACAAGTGCGCCAATCGGCGACATGCCGACGATATCAATCAGCCCGGTCTGCAAACCCGTGAGGACGTCGGTCAACGGCAACGTCACCGGCGACAAAGACAGTGCGTCCATGCTTGCATAGCTGATCGTATCTCCCTCAGGGACCCAGACTTTCTGGCCCTTGAGATCGGAAAGCGTCGCGACCGGCGTGTTCGACATCAGGTAGGCAAACCCGCCGGATGCAAAACCAAAACTCTTGAAGCCCGCTTCCAGCAGGCCGTCATGCAGTCGAGCATCCAGCTTGGAACGCGCGTATGACGCCTCTTCTACCGTACGAAATACCAGCGGCATGCCGTACAGGTTCAGATCCGGGTAGATCTGCGCGAGCGCGTTCGGCGTGAAGGCACCACCCTGCAGCGCACGAATGCGTATCTTGCCCAGCACCTTGGCATCGTCACCCATGACACCGCCGCCGTAGAATTTGATCTGCACCCTTCCTTCAGTGCGTTCCTTGATCTCGTCGGCGCCAGCGCGCATATCGCTCATCCACTGCGACCCTTCGGGCGTTACGGTGGCAATCTTCAATGTTGCAGCGCTGGTCACACCCGCGAGTGCCAACAGAGCGAGTGTTATCAAAATCTTTTTCATAGTCTTGCTGTCCCCTGGTGGATGCTGGGTCAGAAATAGTTGTCCGCATCAGCGAGCAACACTGCCGCTTTTTCCTGCGCCATGATGTTGCTGAGCGTATAGCCATCGGCGTACGGATCGGCCGCCATGACTTCGTTGAGCAGGCGATCATGCAGTTCGCGCTCATACAGCAGTTTTGCATAGCCCTGCGCATATTCAACCTTCGCGCTCAGATCCCGACCGTCAGTCTCCGCAATTGCGCGTTCGAAAAACGTCCGCGCGTCGTCCGGCTTGCCGCCAAGTGCCGGCGGTCGCAGCGTCAGCAGAATGCCCATGTACGTGTAGACGGCTGGCTCTGTCTCCGAGTCACTCAGCTCCAGGTAGCGATAAAACAGCGCCTCTATCTGCGGCAGTTCAGCCAGCGAGTTCCAGTCGGAGCTGTGCGCCTGCAGGTAGGCCAGTGACGCGAAGCCATAAGCGTACAAGGGCTCGGCGTGTTTCTTCTTGATGCCGGCGAGGGATTCGACAAATTCATCGTAGGTAGCATCACCCCAGGCGCAGGATGGCTCATAGGATTCGCAAATCGCCAGCGACGCGTATTTGCGTGCGCGCGTCGTGAGTCGCGCTGCACGGGCCGGGTCATCGGCAAAAACAGCGCCATACGAGGCGTACATTTTCGCAGACGCAGTCAGCAACCCGACATCGTCCGGGTTGCCCTCCAGCATACCGTCCAGCAACACCATGTAGGACGGCAGCGCGGCGCGCGCCGTCTCAGGGTCGTCAAGATTAAGTACCGCGCTGCTGAGATTGTCAGCCAGACCGCTGGCGGCCGACGACATAAGGGTCGAGCAGCCGCTGGCCAAAACGCAGACTGACGCCAGCAGAAGCAGGCGCCAGGAGGAGTGAGTAGCTGGTCTCATGTCACCAAGGGACCCTTTTGCCATGAATAGGTTCAGGCAATGTGGCCGCGATGGTTTCAATTTGACTAAATCTTCTCTTTGATTCGCGCAGCTTTACCGGTGCGCCCGCGCAGGTAGTACAGTTTGGCGCGACGTACATCACCGCGACGCTTGACCTCAACAGAGTCGACTACCGGGCTGTAGGTCTGGAACACACGCTCCACGCCTTCGCCGTGCGAGATCTTGCGAACAGTGAACGCAGAATTCAGGCCGCGATTGCGCTTGGCAATGACCACACCTTCAAACGCCTGCAGGCGCTCGCGTGTGCCCTCTTTCACCTTGACCTGGACCACAACGGTATCGCCCGGAGAAAAATCGGGGATTTCCTTGCTCATCTGTTCCTGTTCAATCGCTTCGATTATTTTGCTCATCACTTCAATTCCTGTAAAAACTCGTCCAGCAACTCACGTTGCTCGCGACTCAATCGCAACCTGTCAATCAACTCCGGGCGCCGCAAATAGCTGCGACCCAGCGCCTGTTTCTGGCGCCAGCGCGCAATTTGCGCGTGATCACCCGACAGCAGTACTTCCGGCACCTGCCGCCCGTTAATGTCCTCGGGCCGCGTATAGTGCGGGTAATCCAGCAGGCCGTCTACAAACGAATCCTGCACCGCTGACTCATCGTCACCCAGCACGCCCGGCAACAGGCGCACAACCGCATCGATGATAACCATCGCCGCCAACTCGCCTCCTGAGAGTACGTAGTCGCCGATCGACAGCTCTTCGTCCACTTCTGCATCGATCACTCGCTCATCGATGCCTTCATAACGGCCAGCCAGCAGAATAAATCCCTGCAAACTGGCAAGCCGTGTTGCGGCCTGCTGATCGAACACCTTGCCAACGGGCGTCAGGCATATCACCGGACTTCCCTGCGGCAAGGCAGCCCGGGCTGCCCGCAGCGCGCTGACCGTTGGCTGGTACGTCATGACCATGCCAGGCCCACCGCCGTACGGTCGATCATCAACCGTACGATGCACGTCTGTCGCGTAGTCCCGCGGGTTCTCGCAGTGCAACGAGACCAGGTCTCGTGTCGCTGCGCGCCCCACGACGCCATGTTCGACAACCGTGTTCACCATTTCCGGAAACAGGCTGACCACACCTATGTGCATCGGCTCAGTCCCATTCCCAGTCGACGCTGATCGTACCCGCGGCAAGATCAACATCCTGAATTACCTTGTCCTGCACGAACGGTATCAACCGTTCCTTGTCCCCCTGCACGACCAGCACATCATGTGCCCCGGTCTCTAGCAGGTAGGCCACTGTTCCCAGCTCCGTGCCGTCTGTGTGCAGCACCTTGAGTCCTTCAAGGTCGCGCCAGTAGTACTCGCCAGGCGCTGTTTCCGGCAATGCATCGCGACTCACCACCAGTTCGCCGCCGATAAGGGCGGCGGCAGCGTCACGGTCATCAATACCATCTATGCGTGCGATGACGGACTTGCCGTGGCGCTTGCCTTCGACCAACCGCACTGCGCGCAAACGTCCATCCTGCCGCAGCGAACAGAGCTTGTGTTGCAGTACCGCTTCACGCGGATCGGTGTACGAAAACACCTTCACCCAACCCTTCACTCCGAACAGGCCGGCGATGCGGCCCAGAACGACGGGTTCGGCGGTCACTGTCTAGTTGCTGGCAGCGGCCTTGCCGTGCTTCTTCAGCAGAGACGCGACACGCTCAGAAGGCTGTGCGCCCTGGCCAACCCAGTACTCCACACGCTCAACGTCGATACGCAGATTCTCTTCATGCTCCTTACCGACAGGATTGAAGAAACCTACGCGCTCGATATAGCGACCGTCACGACGGTTACGACTGTCGGTGACTACCAGGTGATAAAAGGGGCGCTTCTTCGCGCCAGCGCGCGAAAGACGAATACTTACCATTGCAATTCCGTTAAATTTTCAGTTGGGCAGACATGCCTGAGCTCGGGCCGTCCCGAGTAAAGCGCGCATTGTACCGGTTTGAACTCAAATGTGAAGCGTTTTCGACGACCAAATCACTTGAGTTTACAAAGACTTATCGGAAGCCGGGCGGCATACCCCCGGGTGGCATGCCGCGCATCAGCTTTTTCATGCCTCCGCGGGACATTTTCTTCATCATCCGCGCCATTTGCAGGTGCTGCTTCAGGAGCCGATTAACGTCCTGAATTTGCAGGCCGGCGCCCGCAGCGATGCGTTTCTTGCGGGAGCCATTGATCAGCTTCGGGAAACGACGTTCGCGCGGCGTCATCGAGTTGATAATGGCGATCTGGCGGCGCATTTGTTGCTCATTGGCGCCGTCCTTGAGCGCAGCAGGGTTGATATTGCCCGGCAGTGGCAGTTTTTCCAGCATGGAACCGAGACCGCCCATATTCATCATCTGCTGCAGCTGATCGCGTAAATCCGCGAGGTCGAAACTCTTGCCCTTCTTGAGCTTGCTGGCGAGCTTCTCTGCCTCGTCCTTGCTGACTTTCTGCTCGATCTCCTCGACCAGGCTCAGGACATCGCCCATGCCGAGTATCCGCGACGCCATGCGATCCGGATGGAACGCCTCCAGCGCGTCGGTCTTCTCGCCCACGCCCATGAAGCGGATCGGCTTGCCGGTCACCTCGCGCACCGACAGGGCTACACCGCCTTTCGCGTCACCGTCAGCCTTGGTGATAATGACGCCGGTCAGCGGCAGGCTGTCGTTAAACGCCGTTGCGGCATTCACCGCATCCTGTCCGGCCATGCTATCCACGACGAACAGGGTCTCGTGAGGTGCGGCCTTCGCATGTACCGCGGCCACTTCCGCCATCATGTCGCCGTCGATATGCAGGCGTCCCGCCGTATCGACGATCAGCACATCGGCGTGCGACCGCCTCGCGTCATCGAGAGCACGTTCGACAATAGCAACCGGCTTTTCGCTGGCGTCGCTTGGGCTGTGCAGCGCACCAACCTCGGTGGCGAGCGTTTGCAGCTGCAGGATAGCCGCCGGTCGATGCACGTCGACGCTGACCAGCATGACCTTTTTCCTGTCCTTCTCGATCAGGCGCCTTGCAAGCTTGGCTGCCGTAGTCGTTTTGCCCGCGCCCTGCAAACCGGCCAGCATGATCACAACCGGCGGCTGTGCCTTGAGGTCAAGCGGCGCGTGATCGCTGCCGAGGATGCGAACCAGTTCGGCGTTGATGACCTTGACCAGTTCCTGGCCCGGCGTGAGGCTCTTGCCCACCTCTTCGCCAAGTGCGCGCTCCCGAATGCGCTCGATGAACGACTTGACGACCGGCAGCGCAACGTCTGCCTCAAGCAGTGCCAGGCGCACCTGTCGCAGTGTGTCCTTGATATTGGCGTCGGTCAGCCGACCCTTGCCAGTGAGATTGCGCGCGGCGTCGCTTAAGCGACCTGTCAGATTCTCAAACATGCGCGCGATTCTAAACGAAAACCGTGCGTTTGTTCAGGCGCTAGATCGTCAGCACCGTGCCGCGCGACAGCATGCGGATATTCTTGTCCGGCGCCGCTTCGATGACCTGCGCAAGGATGCGCTCCTCTTCACCAGGCTTCATACCTGTCAGCCAGATATCTGGCTGATGCCGCAAGCGCCCGAGATCTGCCGTCAGCGTCAGTGGGCAGTAATGCCCGGCATCGGCAGCCAGTTGTTGCATCTCATTGGGGAACGATACTTCGATCACCAGGACGCGTAGATCGTCGCAGGCATTTAACACCGGCCACAGCGTCTGGTTGGTCTTGGTGTCGCCGCTCACGGCAAACACGCCACCGGAGTTTTGCACGGTATAGCCCAGTGTCGGCACGGTGTGCATGACATCGACGGCATAAAAATCGCGATGTCCAATGGTCACCGTATCGCCGGGACTGCATACGCGGAAATTCAGCATCGGACGTTCTGCCGATGGCAAGCGCGTGAAATCCGGCCAGATCACGTTGTTGAAAACGTGCTCCTGCAAAGCGCGCAAGGTCTCCTCGAGCGCGTACACGGTCAACGGCACCTTGAAATCCGGATCGAAGACGTTATCCGCCAGCATCGGGAGTCCGGCAATATGATCGAGGTGGGCGTGAGTCAGGAAAACATGCCGGATGGCTTGCATCTCATCCAGTGACAAGTCACCGATGCCAGTACCCGCATCAATGAGCACGTCATCGTCGATTAGCATCGACGAGGTTCTCGATCCGGAACCAATGCCGCCACTGCAGCCCAGTATTCTAATTCGCATGCTGATGGAATTTGCCCCGGATTCGAAAGGAAAGGGTTCTAATGCACCCCCCCATGTGGGATGATTTCTCCCAGCCAATCTAGGAAAAAGCCTGCCAGGTTTCCGTGTCTCAGATCACAATTCTCTTGCTGTACTTAATAGCCGCCGCTGCGTTCGCGATGCACCGGCTACCAAAGTTCGGCGCCCGCAGTAACCAGCTGCGCATTGCGGCATTCGCGTTTGCGCTCGCGGGAGTGATCGTTCACGCCGAGTTTTTGTACCTGCATATCGTCTCTGGCAACGGCTTTAACCTCACACTCGAAGGCGCCATTTCACTGGTCGGCGTTGAACTGGCTATCATTGCACTGGTCGCAGCAGTTGATCCCACGCTTCGCGGCGTCAGCGCGGGCCTGCTGCTGCTTGCAGCCGGCTGCGGACTGTTCACCGGTGTCGGTGGCGTATCCGCCTCCACAGAGACCATGATCTGGCAATTGCGCATGCATGTCATGCTGGCAATGATTGCCTATGGCTTCCTCACGGTCGGTGCAATTGTTGCGGTTTACGCGTTAATACAGGAACGGCGCCTGCGTGCCGGCCGGTTGTCGTCGATGAATCACCTGTTCGCGCCGCTGGAAACGACCGAGAAACTGCTTTACGGCGTGACCACCGCTGGCTTTGTTGTTCTCGCTATTGCCGTCCTTGCGGGCGCCGTGTTTATCGAGAACCTGTTCGCCCAACACCTGGCTCACAAGGCTGTTCTGTCGATACTCGCCATCATCGTGTTTGGCATCCTCATTGCCGGCCACTACCTGGCCGGCTGGCGCGGCAAACGCGGTGTCTATCTGTTCCTCGGTGGCTACGCATTACTCGGACTGTCGTACTTCGGCAGCCGCTTCGTGCTGGAGAATATTCTCGGCAGGAGCTGGGGATGATGCTGCGGAGGATCATTCCTATTGGGCGATGACATGTCCCTCGCAGGCCTGATTAGCCTGCTCGTTATTCTGCTGCTGCTTTCCGCGTTCTTCTCCGGATCCGAAACGGCGCTCATGAGCCTGAACCGCTACCAGCTCCGGCACAAAGCGCGCGAGGGGCATCGCGGTGCGCGCCTCGCGGAGAAACTGCTGTCGAGACCCGACCGCGTGATCGGACTGATCCTGCTCGGCAACAACCTGGTGAACTTTTCGGCCGCGTCGCTGGTTGCCATTATCGCGTTTCAGATCGGTGGCGAACCGGCCGTCGCCATCGGCACCATCATTCTGACCCTGCTGGTACTGGTCTTTTCAGAGGCGGCACCAAAAACACTCGCCGCAATGCACCCGGAACGGCTGGCATTTCCCGCGGCAATCATCTACTACCCGCTGCTGAAGATCCTGTACCCCTTCGTCTGGCTGACGAGTGCAGCAGCTAACGGCGTACTCTGGCTGCTCGGTGTGCGTGGCAGCAAGGGCGGCCTGCAGTCGCTTACGCGTGAAGAGCTGCGCACGGTGGTTTTTGAGGCCGGCAACCGAATATCCACGCGCTATCGGCAGATGTTGCTCAGCATTCTCGATCTCGAGCAGGTCACCGTTGACGATGTCATGGTGCCGCACAACGAGATTATCGGCATTGACCTGAATGCCGAGCCTGACGTTATCCAGAAGATCATCAACGAATGCGAACATACTCGCATTCCGGTTTATACAGACGACATCGACAACATCGTCGGCGTCCTGCACATGAGACGGCTCGCCAATCTCGGCACCGTCCCCGTGGACAAAGAGAGCCTGCGCAGGTTGTTGCAGGAACCCTACTTCGTACCGGAAGGCACGCCTCTCAGCATGCAGCTGGTGCAATTTCAGCGGCGCCGGGAACGCATCGCTCTGGTCGTTGACGAGTACGGCGACCTGCAGGGCATGGTGACACTGGAAGACATACTCGAAGAAATCGTCGGCGAATTCACAACGGACCCTGCCGACGATGTCAGCGAAGTCGTCAAGGACGGACCCGACAACTTCATGGTTGACGCAACTGCGAACGTCAGGGAACTGAATCGTTCAATGGGCTGGGATCTGCCGACCGATGGTGCGAAGACATTGAACGGCCTGATCGTCGAGTTACTGGAGACGATTCCTGAGCCGACCACCTGCGTGCAGATTAGCGGTTACCCGATCGAGATCGTCACTGTGGAAGACAATCGTATCAGCACGGTCAGAGTTGGCCCGCAATTGGTCAATACTGACGACACCGATCAGAACGCGTAGTCCAGCACCTCGCTGAGACGACGCACGCCGATAACCTCTATTCCGGAGATCGCCTTTTTGGGCACATTGCCGTGAGGCACGATGGCAAGTTTAAATCCTTGCTGCGCAGCGGCAGCAATTCGCTCCGTGCCGAACTTCACCGGCCTGACCTCGCCCGCGAGTCCGACTTCGCCAAATGCCAGCAAGCCCTTCCTGCAGCGCTTGTCCTTGAAGCTGGACACGATCGCCAGCAACGTCGGCAGGTCGACAGAAGTTTCACTGACTCGCATGCCGCCGACAACATTGACGAACACATCCTCACTGATGATCGACAGGCCGCCGTGTCGTTGCAGCACCGCAAGCAACAGTGCCAGTCGATTCTGGTCGACGCCCTGCGCCAGCCTCTTGGGGTAGTTGCTGGCACCGTCGGCAACCAGCGCCTGGATCTCAACCAGTAGCGGGCGGCTGCCCTCCCAAACGACGGCCACGACGCTGCCCGGCTCATCAACAGATTCCCTGGAAAGAAATATGGCCGACGGATTGCGGACTTCCAGAAAGCCGCTTTCGGTCATTGCAAATACGCCCATTTCGGAGCTTGCGCCGAAGCGGTTCTTCACCGAGCGAATCATGGTGTAGCGGCTGGTCGGATCGTTTTCGAAATACAGGACCGTGTCGACCATATGCTCGACCACGCGCGGACCGGCGATGGCCCCCTCCTTGGTTACATGGCCAATAACGAACACGGCGGTTTCGCTTTGCTTTGCAAACTGCACCACTGCGCCAACACACTCGCGCAGTTGCGCGACCGACCCTGGCGCCGAAGGCAATCTTGAGCTCGTCATCGTTTGTATCGAGTCGATGATCAGTACTTTGGCCTTGCACGCCGACGCCTGCGCAATGACATTTTCCAGCGAGGTATCTGCGAGTAACTGCAGATTATCGCCCGACAGCATGAGGCGGCTCGCGCGCTGACCAATCTGCCGCAATGATTCCTCGCCGCTGGCGTAGCAGACCTGTAGCTCGTCCTGCAGCTTTGCTGACACCTGCTGCAACAGTGTGGACTTGCCGACACCGGGATCGCCGCCCAGCAGGATGACCGCGCCGGGCACCAGCCCGCCGCCCAAAACCCGGTCGAATTCGCCGAAACCGGTGGCATAGCGGCGCTCAAAGTCGTCCGGCAGCGAATCGAGGCTGGCAAGGCCCACTGCTCCCGCAGGCGCCGCCGGCCTGGCAGCCGAAACCTTCGTTTCGGTCAGCGTGTTCCAGGCCAGGCACTCGCCGCACTGGCCGGCCCATTTGACGCTGTGGGCACCACATTCGGTGCAAACATAGGCAATCCGCGCTTTGGCCACTCTAATAATCCCCGACTCCGTCTCAAAACCGCACAACCACGGCACTCTGGCCGCGTATTTACATAAAAAGTGCCAACCTCATCTCATTTCGAAATGCCGCGATTTCCTATACTTTCGCCCTGAAAACAGGGACATGAACGACTTGAAGCAAGGAAACAAGCAAAAACGCAATCGCCTGATCGCGCTGAGTTTCGTCAGCGTGTTGCTGATTCTCGTCTATGGGCCGCTCGCGCAATGGTTCACAGCCGCGGATCGTACCCTCTATGACCTGCTTGCTTCCAGCGTTCCAAACAAGCCCCTGCAGAATGCCTACATCGTCTCGATTGATCCAGCCAAGCGCAGTCGCGAAAGCCTGCTCGACGAATACGGCAATGTCATCGCAACACTAAAGCAGAGCAATACCAAGCGCATTATCATGGCGGAACCGCCTGAATTCGCCGGCGACGAGGAATTGCCCGGCTGGGCCGCGACCCTAAGCAGCGGCGTACCCGTCTATGTACCAACCCGGCATCGCCTCGCGCCACTGGCGAAAGGTGACGGCTTCGTCAACATTACCCCTGACGCAGACAACGTCCTGCGCCGCTCCGAACTCTGGTATCTGAATGGCGGCATGATGTCACCGTCGTTGCCGCTTGCTATCGCATTCGATAATCCCAACGCTGGCAGCAATCACGCCATCTCCGGCGCAGACGATGCAATTTTCCTGTCGAGCTATGTTGAGCTGCCGCGGCTGGAAACCGATGACCTCGTCAGGGGACGATTCGACCTGTCCATACTGGATGGTGCGACCGTATTCGTAGATGCCGCGCCAGCGCTTGTCGCTGCCACGGCGGCACTGCCATCCGGGCAACTCGTCACACACTCGGAAATCACCGCCGCCCTGCTTGCTGATGTTGAACAGGGACGCACGATTGTCGCGCCGAGCTGGATCAGCGCGATTGAAGTCTTCATGCCGTCACTGCTCGCCATCCTGGCCGTACTGTTCATGCCGGAGCGCAATCGCAGGGAGACCATTGGCCTGACACTGACAGGGATGGCAATCCTGCTGTTACTGGAAGCACTGATGCTGTTCGTGTTCCATATACGCATCGACCTTGGCCGCCCGATCCTGATTTTCACGGGCGTGGGTCTGTTGAGCACCTGGCTCGCGGGCGACAAGAAGAAAGCGACCAAGAACTCATTCAAGCGCGGCTCCGACTTTCTCTCAGCGGGTCGACTGGAGCCCGCGTTCGCTGAATTCCGTCTTTGCTCGCCCTCCGAAACCGTGGCCTCCGCGATGTACAAGTTGTCGCTGGCCTTCGAGCAACAGGCCAAGCCGGAGCGTGCAGAAGCCGTACTGGAGTGGATGAAACGCACACATAGCGCGCCGGCGGCCCCGCCAGGTGACAACAAGAAAGTGGCCGGTGCGCCACAGCGCCTGGGCAGGTATGTCATCGAAAAACGTGTCGGCCGCGGCGCAATGGGGGCTGTGTACCTGGCGAAGGACCCGCGCATCAATCGCGCGGTCGCCGTCAAGGCCATCCCGATCGAAAAAGAATTCGAGGACGAGGAACTGAAGGAGGCGCGTCTGCGCTTCTATCGCGAAGCTGAGTCTGCAGGCCGCCTCACACACCCGAACATCATCACGGTTTTCGATGCCGGAGAAGACAAGGGGCTGGCCTACATTGCCATGGAATATGTGCCCGGCATTCCCCTGAAGGCATTCACCGACCCGAAAAAACTGCTGGCGCCAAAGCGTGCGCTGGAACTCTGCGCAGCCACTGCGGATGCCCTCGACTATGCGCATAACCAGGGTGTTATTCACCGCGACATCAAACCCGCCAACCTGCTCTACAACCCCAAAGAAGGTTCTTTGAAGATCAGCGATTTCGGTGTAGCCAGGCTGACAGACAACAATCGCACGAAGACCGGCATCGTATTGGGAACGCCGATGTATATGTCCCCCGAGCAGCTGGGCGCAGAAGACCTCACAGGACTCTCGGACTTGTTTTCGCTTGGTGTTACTCTATACGAGCTACTGGTTGGAGAAGTGCCTTTCAAGGCATCAAATATCGCTGTCCTGATGACAAAAATTACGACCGAAGACCCGTCTCCGGTGTCCAGCCGACGTGCCGGAATACCACCGGGTGTTGACGCAGTGCTTTCCAAGGCATTGGCCAAGCGACCGCAGGATCGATTCTCCTGCGGTGCCGAGATGGCCATTGCCCTGAGAAATTGCGCCCGGATCTCCTGATAACAAGACCATAAAGTACAGAGCTGATGACACTGCGCGGAAAAATACTGTTTGCCGAAATGACCGATACCGGCCGCGTTCGGGACCATAACGAGGATGCCATTGGCTCGATCCCGGATATCGGGCTCATGGTTCTCGCCGATGGCATGGGCGGCTACAACGCCGGCGAGGTCGCCAGCGGACTGGCCGTGCAGACCGTCACCGAACTCGCAATGGCGGGCGCCGGTCGCGAGGAACGCGAAGATATCGATCCGCACAGCGGCATGTTGCGCCAGTCGATTGTCCTGCGTGACGCCGTCTATCGCGCCAACAAGATCATCTACCAGACCGCGCAAAGCCAGACGCATTGTGAGGGCATGGGCACGACCATCGTTGCCTGCATGTTCTACGACAACAAGATCTCGATTGCGCATGTTGGTGACTCGCGGGCCTATCGACTCAGAAACGGCGTGTTCGAACAAATCACCCTGGACCACTCATTGTTGCAGGAACTGGTTGACCGTGGCTTCTATTCCGAAGAAGAAGCGCAGCGCTCGACCAACCGTAATTACGTCACCCGCGCGCTGGGCGTAGAGCCAACGGTTGAGGTTGAAGTCAACGAATACGAGGTCCTGCCAGACGACATTTATGTGCTTTGTTCGGACGGTCTTCCGGACATGGTCGAAGATGAAGATATTCACTTAACTATCAGCACTTTTAATGCTAGTCTTGATGTTGTTGGTCAACAACTGATTGATTTGGCTAACAATCATGGCGGACGCGACAACGTGTCAGTGATGCTGGCCCAGGTGGTCGAGCCGTTTGCAGCGAAGAAGCCACTGCTGGCGAAAATTACTGACTGGTTTCGTTCGTAGGGTTGCAGGGATTCAAGAGCGAGAACTATGGCACGGTTAATTCTAAGTCTGGACAATCAGGTCCTGGCTGAATACAACATGTCGAAAGAACGTTACACAATCGGGCGCCTGCCTGATAATGACGTTCGAATCGACAACCCTGCGGTCAGCGGACATCATTCGCTGATCATCAATATCCTCAATGATTCCTTCCTCGAAGACCTCAACAGCACCAATGGCACCTACGTCAATGGCAAGCTGATCAAGAAACATGCCCTGCAACACGGCGATGTCATCACGATTGGACATCACCAGCTGCGCTTCTCTGACCAGCAGACGGAAGAGACCGAGCAGGACGAATTTGAAAAGACCATGGTTATTCCAAGCGGCCAGCAAAGTGCTGAGCAGCTTGCCGCTGCTGAAAGAGCAGCTGAAGCCGCTGCGGCTGCAAGTGTCGAGCAAAGCCACGACGATGTAGCTGCCGCCGGAGTGCGCCTGGACGACGACGAGGCTGAAGCACTCAGACCAGCAACAGAATCTACACCGGTCGCGGCCGAGGACAAGGCTGAGCCGGTCAGACACTCTTCAACGATGACCGGTATCGACCCGGCATCCGCGCCGAGCGCCCTGCCGCTTGCGAAACTGCAGGTCTTGAGCGGTGCCTTCGCCGGACGCGAGCTGGAACTCACCAAGGCGCTGACGACGCTGGGGCGCCCCGGTGTCCAGGTGGCAGCCATTACGCGCCGTGCCGAAGGCTATTACATCGTGCACGTTGAATCGGGCAAGGAAGGCGACTTCCCGTTGGTGAATGGCCAGCCGATAGGTGCGCAGGCACGCAAGCTGACAGATAACGATGTGGTGCAGCTTGCGGGCGTGAAGATGGGCTTCTTCCTGTCCTGAGGGTTACAGGGGTAGTAAGCCTCTTCAGCGAGGGTTCTTTTAGGGGTACGCCTCTTCAGCGTAAGTCTCGGGCACCCAATTCTCGAACTTGGTATACCTGCCGACGAACGTCAGCGGAAAGTCGCCGATGGGGCCATTTCGCTGCTTCGCTATGGTGATATCTGCAATGCCCTTGCGCGGCGTATCCTGGTTGTACACTTCTTCGCGATAGATAAAGACGATGATGTCGGCGTCTTGCTCAATCGCGCCTGATTCACGCAGGTCAGACATCACCGGGCGCTTGTCGGTACGTTGCTCCACGCCACGATTAAGCTGCGACAGGGCAATGACCGGAACTTCCAGCTCCTTCGCAAGTGCTTTCAATGAGCGCGAAATCTCGGATATCTCGGTGGCGCGGTTTTCCTTGTTGCCTGGAACCTGCATCAGCTGCAGGTAGTCGATCACGATCAGGCCGAGGCCATGCTCGCGTTTCAGGCGCCGCGCACGCGCACGAATTTCGGTGGGTGAGAGCCCTGCCGAATCGTCTATGAAGATCGGTGCTTCCGACATCAGCTGCACCGCTGTATTGATCCGCGACCAGTCCTCGTCCGGAAACCGACCCGTACGAAGGTGCGTCTGGTCCACGCGGCCCAGCGAAGAAATCATGCGGAACGCGAGCTGCTCGGACGGCATTTCCATGGAGTAGATTGCGGTCGGCACTTTGGAGCCAATCGCTGCATTTTCCGCGATGTTGATCGCAAGCGTGGTTTTGCCCATCGAGGGCCTGCCCGCGATGATGACCAGATCACCTTTCTGCAGACCTGCGGTCATCTTGTCGAATTCGTGGTAGCCCGTCGAAACACCGGTGATGTCGCCGTCGGACTGATGCAGCAAGTCGATGCGATCGACGGTTGCCGGCAAGATCTCCTTGAGTGACTTGAAGCCCTGCTTGCCCCTGGAGCCACGCTCTGCGATTTCGAAGACGACGCGTTCGGCTTCATCGAGGATATCTGCGGCCGAGCGGCCATCTGTTGTAAACGCGTTGCCGGCGATCACGTTGCCGGCGTTGATCAGATCGCGCAGCGTCGCATACTCACGGAGAATCTTCGCGTAGGCGCGCGCGTTGGCAGCACCCGGGGTCTCGTTGGCGAGCATCGCGAGGTACTCAAAACCACCCGCCTGATCCAGCTCACCGCGATTTTCGAGGACCTCTGACAGCGTCACAACGTCGCAGGGACTCGACTCATCTGCGAGGCGCGCAATCGCGGCGAATATCAGCCGATGATCTTTGCGATAGAAGTCTTCCGCGCTGACGACATCCGCGATCTTGTCCCAGGCCAGCGCGTCCTTCATGAGGCCGCCAATCAGGGATTGTTCCGCCTCAATGGAGTTGGGTGGCACCTTGAGCCGCTGCTCAGCAGCGCCGTATGCCCCCCCCTCGTCCAATGCTCGGACCATTGCAAATCCCTGTAAAAGTGCGTTCGAATGCGAACGCACAAGGTAGCATCTTTACTCGGCGGCGACGACCCGGACGATGATCTCCGCATCAACATCGCCGTGCAGATGCACACCGATCGGGAAATCGCCAAGCTCGTGGATCGGGCCGTCCGGCATGCGAATTTCTGCACGCTCAACTTCAACCTGCACTGCCTCGAGGGCATCCGCGATATCGATTGGGCCTACGGAACCAAACAGCTTCCCTTCACTGCCGGCGTTGGCCTGGACAACGACCTCAAGACCATTGATGGCCTTGGCGCGTTTCTTGGCCTTCGCCAGCTCTTCGGCCGCGGCTTTTTCAAGCTCGGCGCGACGCGCTTCGATCTGTTTCATGTTCTCCGGGGTAGCCAGAGCTGCTTTACCCTGCGGCAGCAGGAAGTTACGTCCGTAACCCGGCTTCACTTTGACGAGATCACCAATACCACCGAGATTTTCGACACTTTCAAGAAGAATGACGTTCATGTTTATTAACCTTGCGTTTGCCTGTTTGCGAAGCGTCGTCGGTAGTCGAACCATGCGTCCGTATATCCGACAAAAGCCAGCGCCATAATCAACACCACGTGTAACACCGGCAGCAGCACATAAACCGCAATCAGCGCGAAAATCGGCAACAAGCCTTTCGCTTGCATCCAGTGCACCAATGCCAGTCCCTGTAGCCAGAATACGCCCAGCAACAGCAGTGCGATATTCGTTAGCCAGTTTGCTCCGAACAACAGTCCCAGCCCAATCGCCAGAACCAGTGCCATCGCAATCACGCGACCAAAATTCAAATCCTGAAAACGGCCAAACTCACCGCTTTCAGTCTGCAGCTGCCCGAAGAGCCAGTAGCCCCAAAGGAAGCCTGCAACGTAAACCGTCCAAATCGACCAACCGGCCATTACAGCTGCCAGTTCGGCGAACACCTCCGGCTGCGAGGCTATTGCCGCGGCCTGCTCCTGCATGCCGTTTTGTCGCCACAGCTCCAGTGCCGTATCGAGCACTGGCTGCCAGAAAGCAACCGGGTCAGCAATCACCGCGTTAAACACGAGGACGCCCGCGACCATAACCAGCACCGAGACCTGCAGCGTCAATGGCAACGACCTGCTCGCGCTCAAGAGCACGGCCAACAGGTACATCGGCACCCAGACTATCGCAACGATGCTCGGTATCGATGTCACCGGCACTCCGACCAGGAGTGCAATCGGCAATAGCAGCAGAGCGGCCAACACTGCCGCCAGGGCAGCCGACCTCTTGCCGAGCGCCAATACCAGCAGTACAAGTACCACACCGCTGGTAAATTGTGGCGCCGGCAACAGCAATGTTCCCGCCAGCGCCATGACACCGTTTTGCGGCCGGGCGACTAACCAGGCAGCGATGCCGTGCACGATGCTCGCCGTGTTCCTAGTGGCGATCTGTGTACGGCAGCAGCGCCAGGAAGCGGGCCCGTTTTACGGCGCTCGCCAGCTGGCGTTGGTAATTTGCTTTTGTTCCGGTTATACGGCTCGGTACGATCTTGCCGGTTTCGGTAACATACGCCTTCAGCAGGTTGAGATCCTTGTAGTCAATCTCTTCGATGCCTTCGGCCGTGAAACGGCAGTATTTCCGCCTACGTGAATAACGACTCATTGCATCTCTCCTCAGGCGCTCTTGGCAGCGGCTTCTTCATCCGCTGACTCATCTTTTTCTTCCGCTGCATCAGCAGCAGGCTCTGCAGCCGCCGGCTCCGCTTCTGCTGCGGGTTCGTCTGCCTGCTCTGCTTCGGCATTGTCAGCCTCGGCACTTTCGGCCTCAGCGTCTGCTTTCTCGGCCTCGGCACTCTCGGCCTCAGCTTCTGCCTTGTCGGCCTCAGCCTCATCACTGCGCATGGCGGCTTCAGCAGCTGCCTTGGCTTCGCGACGCTGCGCTGCCTCTTTCTCTTTTGCTTTCTCTTCCGCAACAGCAACGGCCATTGGCGACGCCTCGGTGACAGCCTTGTCACGCGAGATCACGAGGTTGCGAAGCACCGCGTCGTTAAAGCGGAACGCGCTCTTGATCTCTTCGATCACGGCGAAATCCGCCTCGACATTGAGCAGCACGTAGTGGGCTTTGTGAATCTTGTTGATGGGATGGGCCAACTGGCGGCGACCCCAGTCTTCGGTGCGGTGAATGCTACCGCCGGCCTCGGTAACCATGGCCTGGTAGCGTTCTACCATGGCAGGTACCTGCTCGCTCTGGTCCGGATGGACCAGAAATACGATCTCGTAGTGTCTCATTGTATTCCTCTCACGGATTGTAGCCACCCGGACATCCGGTATGGCAAGAGGTGAAGGCAATATTGCCTCCCCGACCTGTATGACGGGGACGCGCATCCTACCCAAGGGAAACCTCTAAATCAAGCGCTTAGCGACGCTGTCTGAGCGCCTCGTACAGGCAGATTCCGGTGGCCACCGAGACGTTCAGGCTTGAGACCGCGCCATGCATCGGCAAACTGACCAGCCAGTCGCAGCGCTTCAGGGTCACTTTGCTCATGCCGGTGTGCTCGCGCCCCATGACCAGCGCGATCGAGCCGCTCAGATCGGCATCAAACAGGCTGGTATCCGCCTGGTCACTGGTACCAACACAGGCCACGCCATACTCACCCAACCAGCCCATCACCCGGCCGATATTGCCGACCTGGGCAAACGGCAGGCTCTCCGCGGCCCCTGCAGCGACCTTACTGACCGTCGGCCCGAGGCTCGCAGCGCCATGCCGCGGCACAACCACAGCATCGACCCCGGCTGCATCCGCCGTACGCATGCAGGCTCCCAGGTTATGAGGATCCTGCACGCCATCGAGGATCAGCAACAGCAGCGGCCTGGCATCATCCGCGGTCAGTCGCGACTCAACCAGCGAGCGCAGCCCCGCTTCGTCCAGCAAGGTGCTGCGGCTGACCTCTGCGACAACGCCCTGGTGGCGTGACTCGCCACTGATCTGCTGCAGTCGGGCGCGGTTCGCTGGCTGAATTTCGATGCCAGCCTTGTTCGCCAGGTCGATGACTGCCGCAACGCGCGGATTGGCGGTCTGGTATTCCGCATAGATTCGCCGCACCTCGGCATCACCGCCCGCCAGCAACTGCTCCACAGCACGCAGCCCGGTCACATAACGCGCACGGCTCATTTTCCGGCAAGCCGAAAATCGATTCTGCGCGTCTCCATATCAACCTTGTGCACGCGAATCTTCAGCTCGTCACCCAGGCTGTAGCGGCGCTTGCTGCGCTCGCCGACCAGTTGCTGCGTCCCGGATTCATACTTGTAGTAGTCATTTTGCAGGCTCGTGACGTGAACGAGGCCATCGATCATCGTCCCTTCCAGCTGCACAAATACGCCGAAGTTGGTGACCCCGGTGATGACCCCCATGTATTCCTTGTCGATATGGTCTTCCATGTACTGGCACTTCAGCCAGGCCTCCACTTCGCGCGTGGCCTCTTCCGCCCTGCGCTCATGTGCCGAGGTTATGGCGCCCAGCTTGTCCATGCTCTTGCTGTTGTAGTCGAATGCCCTGGGCTTGCCGCCGCGCACCATGTGTCGAATCGCTCGGTGCACGAGCAAGTCGGGGTAGCGGCGAATCGGCGACGTGAAGTGCGCGTAGGCATCGAGGCCAAGACCGAAGTGCCCGATGTTGTCCGGCGTGTACTCAGCATGCGTAAGCGAACGCAGCATCGCCATCGAAATTGCCGCACTGTCCGGACGATCCTTGACCTGCTGTAACAGCTTGTTGAATGCCTTTGGTTCAACATGATCTGAATGCGGCACCTTCAGACCGAGCGACACCAGGTACAGACGCAGCTCGTCGAAACGCTCTGGATTTGGCTTCGGGTGCACACGATAGAGTCCCGGTATGCGCTTCTTGCGAATGAACTTCGCCGCCTCCACATTGGCCGCAATCATGCATTCCTCGATCAGCTTGTGCGCGTCATTGCGCGCCTCTGTCACGATTTCCTTGATCGCACCCTGCTTGTCCAGCGTGAATTTCGTCTGCGGCAAATCCAGCTCAATGGCGCCGCGTCGCTGCCGCGCTCGCGCAAATGCCTGATACAGCTTCTGCAACTCGCGAATCGACCCCTGCAACGGTTTCGGCACCGATGCGTTCGACTTGCCCTCGAGAAATTCAGCGACTTCGGTATAGGTCAGCCTTGCCTTGGAGCGCATCAGCCCTTCAACGAAGGTGGAACGTGTCACCTTGCCGTTCTCGGCCACGCGCATGTCGCAAACCAGGCACAGCCTGTCGACCTTGGGATTCAGTGAACACAGACCGTTCGAGAGCACTTCCGGCAGCATGGGTACAACGCGGTCGGGGAAGTACACCGAGGTGCCGCGTTTGGTGGCTTCCTTGTCCAGAGCGCTGCCTACGGCAACGTAGTGCGACACATCGGCAATCGCGACCAGCAGTCGCCAGCCATCGCCACTGCGTTCACAGTACACGGCATCATCGAAATCGCGGGCATCCGCACCATCGATCGTGACGAGGTCGGTGTCTCGAAGGTCAACCCGGCCTTTCTTTGCGTCATCCGCGACGGATTCACCGAACTTGCCAATCTCCTTTTTCACTGCACCAGGCCACTCATGCGGGATCGCATGCGCGTGAATTGCGATGTCTGTCGCAATGCCCTTTTGTCCCGGCGCGCCGATGACTTTCGTAATTCGACCGGTGGCCGGATCATTATGCGTTGGGTAGTCGAGGATTTCGGCCACCACCATATCGCCATTCCTGGCATTGCCGGCCTCGCCCTTGGCGATGAGGATTCGATGCGAAATGCGCGGATTGTCGGGGATGACAACGCCGATGCCGCGTTCGCGTTTGAACTGCCCGGCTACTTCCTGCGCGCCGCGCTCCAGAACTTCGACGAGGCGCCCTTCCGGACGTCCGCGTCGATCGGAGCCGACAACCTTGACGGCGACCCGGTCACCATCGAACAGCGCACGCATTTCTCGCGCTGACAAATAGACGTCGTCCTCTCCCTCGTCGGGAAGTACAAAGCCGAAGCCGTCCCTGTGGCCGCTGACAGTGCCAGTGACCAGGTTAAGCTTGGCCATGAGGCAATACTCATGACGCCGGTTTTCCATGATTTGCCCGGCCTTCACCATGTCCAGCAGGCGATCGTCGAGCAATGCGCGCATGCGCTGGCCCTTGAGGCCAAAGACCTCGAGCATTTCCGTGACTTTTACCGGACGGCCGATTTCCTCAAGGAATTCGAGCAGTTCATTGCGGCTGGGGACGGGATGTTTGTATTTTCTGGCCAAGTACAGGCCCTCTGTTAGTTGTAGTGATTGACAGCTCACGGCTGTCTTGAGTAAAGTGCGCCACCCGCGTGCTGGTAGCAATTGTACGCGGTTAGCACATGCCGAGGTGGCGGAATTGGTAGACGCGCTAGCTTCAGGTGCTAGTGACCGTTAGGTCGTGGAGGTTCAAGTCCTCTTCTCGGCACCACACATAAGAAAGCCCCGCAAGGGGCTTTTTTTGTTACGTCGAGAGCAGAGAACGTATCCTCATAACGGCGTAACTGAGCGTGTAGCGTGCGACATTGAGGAATACCCCGACTAAATACAAGCTTTTTATCGGGTAATGACGTCGGTACAGCGTCTTTTGCACTTCGAGATTGCGGTGCGAACGAGTATCGCTGAAGCTCGCCAGAAACTCTGATACGTTCATGCGGCCAAGATTGCGCGCCATTGTCGTACTGCTTTCGTCGATCGCCACGACGGCGTCAGCGGCTACCGCCAGGCGAATACCGGCTGCAGCGCAACGCAGGTAGAAGTCGTGGTCAGCGCCGTAGTGCGGCAAGGCGTCTTCATCGAACAACCCGACGTTGTCGAACACAGTCTTCGGGATAATCACTCCACGGCCACCGACGATCATCTGCGTATTCAACAGTCCGTCTGCCGTCGCATTTCTGCGTCGCATCGCGG
Organism: uncultured Gammaproteobacteria bacterium; assembly: GCA_963698425.1. Lineage (GTDB taxonomy): Bacteria > Pseudomonadota > Gammaproteobacteria > Steroidobacterales > Woeseiaceae > UBA1847. Next base: position 293,005 of record CAVOQR010000002.1, read on the forward strand.
GCGTTACCAGCGTCGTGAAACCGAGCGCAAAGCAGGAACCAGTCTGCCCCGCTCCGATCTCACCCGTTGCTGCGTTCTTTTGCAACGGCGCTATGATCTGCCGCGAGCCTTGCAGATATTGCAGCATCGTCTCGATCGCCGCGTCGTCGACGAAACAATCGTTATTCAACAACATGACGTGACTTGCGCCGCGTTCAAGAGCGTGTCGAATGCCCAGGTTGGTCGCCCCGGTCCACCACAGATCGGAATCCGCCGGCAGCCGCTGGCAGCGCGGAAACGCTGACATCCCGATCGAGGTCTCATCGGTCAACCCGTGGTCGACAACAATGACTTCAAGGTCAGAGTATGTCGACGCCAGCAGCTTCGTCAGACATTGCTGTGTTTGCTCCCAGCCATCGAAGTCAGTGATGACGACGTGGATCTTTGCGGGCCGCATAACGTCAGGCACCCGTCAACACAGCTTGCATGTGTTCGCCGAGCAAGAGCGCCTGGTCGCGCCACGTCGGTACCTGCAGCTCGAGCAGTTGGCGCCGCCCGAGTTGTGCTCGAAGAACTCGTACGAAACTCTCCGTATCTCCATCCTCGTAAAGCAATGCCGGATGCTGCTGCAAAAGAATGCCAAGCTCACCAACATTTGCAGCAACCAGCGGCACGCCACAAGCTAGCACTTCGTAAAACTTTTGCGGAAAACAATAATCTCCAAAGGCCGATGCACGGTTATATACGACAGCGATATCGAGAGATGCGACAAATACTGGTACGTCAGCGAACGGCAGCATGCCAAGATCGTGAATATTGGCGGCCTCCGGAATACGTGTTTTGGAATCGCGAAAGCCTGCGACCGCAATGTGCACACCCGGGAGGTCTTCGGCGTGCTTCGCGATCGACTGAAACAGGATGTCTGCGCCGCGACTGGCACTCAAGTCTCCGGCAGCGCCAACCAGTATTGCATCGCGCGGCAATCCAAGCTGCTCGCGACACGTCATTCTGTCTTGCGGCTGGAACATCGCGGTATCGACGGCGTTCGTGATCAGCGCCGTGCTGCGGGACCTGCCATACGTCTGCACCACATGCCGGCGCAGGTTTTCACTAACGCAGCTAACGCCATCTGCAGCGACCACGCTGCGGCGAAACTTTCCGCCCATAAACGGCAAATGATACGCCGCGAAACTCTCAAAATTGTCATACAGGTCAGCGACATGGGCGCAGCCATAGCGCCTTGCCAATGATTGTCCGAGCACAGTGTAGACGGAGTCTGACGCCGACCAGATGACGTCGGGCGGCGTCGCCTGCAGGATCTTCTGCAGCGTCCTCAAGTATCGAATGAGTCCAAAGACCAGCAGTCTACCCAGATTGACGCTGACCCAGCGCACCGCGGCACCGCCCACGTCGATATCCTCGTCAACGACATCTTTGCGCGCGTAGCTGAAGCTGACACAGGTTACGCTGTGCCCCGCTCTGGCAAGCTCTGCAGGGATTTCCCACAGCCTGCCGTAGCGGTCGTCGATGACATCGCGATTTGTGTATTGCCGCTTGCAGAGGACGACTATGCGCATCCGCAGCGATACTACAGGCCACCACATTAGGCAGCAATGCCCGGCAAGAACACGCAAAGGGTTTTCCGGCGTTGCGCTTTGTTACATACTGCGCCGCCCACTCTGACCGGATACCAACAGATGTTCCGAAACGTTCGCTACTTTCGCCTCGACAGTGACTGGCCGGAATCCGAGACTGCCTTGAGCGCGGCACTCGAGAATGCCGAATTTTCACCTTGCGGTCCCCTGACGGAACGCAGCTCAGGCTGGGTCCCGGTATTCCAGGAGGCGGGTGATTCTCTGGCGCGGCGCCTGAACGGTGCAGACCTGGTGAGACTCAGGAGCCAGTCGCGGCTGCTGCCGAACGCTGTCGTGAACGAAGAACTCGAAAAGCGTGTCGAGGATTTTCGTCAACGCATGGAAGAAAATCCGCCAGCGCGGGAAAAGCGGCGTATGAAGGCAGAGGTACGCGACGAGCTCATGCCGAAGGCGATGCTGAAATCCGATCACATCTGGGGCTTTGTCGATCTCAAGCAAAAGCTGATCGGCATTGATACGACGTTGGACTCGGTTGCGGAGCGCTTCCTGCGACGCTTACAGGCGGCTTTCGGCGATCTGTTATTTCGCCCGCTGCAGTATCAACGGCCGGTCAATGAATTGCTGACACGCATCTTCATGGACGACGCCCCGGGGCAATTCGCACTCGGTCGTGAATGCCGCATGCAGGACACGGCTGACCCGAAGTCGATCGTGCGCTGGACATCATTCGACCTTAGCGCCCGTGACATCCGCAATCACGTGGCAAACGGCATGCGTCTCACGCATCTGGCAATCGAATACGACAACATGATGAGTTGCGTCCTCGATGAAAACGGCGCCATCAGCAAGATTCGATTTATCGGTATGGACGATGACCACGACGACCACACCGACCCCCTCGCCCGCCAGGACGCAGAGTTCGTCCTGATCACAGGCACGCTTCGATCCTTGCAGAAAGACCTCCACAAACTGCTGGGGGGCTTCGCCTGAGGCCAAATGCATCGCCGCCAGATGCTAGAATCGCGGCTTCGCTGAACCGAAGCTGGAGATTGCCATGACCTACCTGATTGCAGGCGTTGTTTTTTGGAGCGGTATTCATCTGTTTCCATCGGTGGCGCCAGCAGCCCGCGCGAACTTGGGCAGTAAACTTGGTGAGAAAGGCTTCAAGGGTCTTTTCACGCTCGATTCGGTCATAGCGCTTGCGCTGATCGTCTATGGCTGGCGAACCGCGGAGGTCTCCGTGTGGTATGTACCGCCGTTGCTTGGCAGCCCAATTGTGACGCTTCTCGTGCTGCTCGCCTTCTTCCTGTTTGCGGCCGCCAATGCGCCGGGGAACACGCGGCGGTTTTTGCGTCACCCGATGCTGACCGGCGTAGTCGTCTGGGGCGTTGCCCATTTGCTCGCCAATGGTGAAAACCGCTCAGTCGTGCTGTTCGGTGGGTTCGCCTTGTGGGCGCTAATATCCATCATAACGATCAGCCGCAGGGACGGCCGCTGGGAAAAACCCGCCGCGGTCTCGCCACTCAAGGACGTCATGACCCTGGTTGCGAGTGCGGTCGTATTTGCGATCGTCCTGTTCGGGCACCAGTGGGCCTTCGGCGTTTCGCCAATCCCGGGATACTAATCAAAGGGTTACACTCGTTCCATAGTATTCATTAGAATACCATCAGGAAAGATTCGAAAGTCATGAGCTGCTAATCAAGAACCCTGGTAAGCCACTGCTCAGACTTGGTTTCGTGGCCAGCGGAATGTCCGCCGGCGTAAACACGGAGCCAGGTCATGAACAAACAACGTCGAATCATCACCGCAGCCGCGATAGCGCTGGCATCCATGCTCCTGACAACAGGCTGCGCGTCGCACGTGCACTCGCACAACGTTTCCCGACGCGCTTCCGTTATTGGCCAAAGCGCTGTCCTTTACGTCAACTCCTCCTACGTCAGTCGAGTCACACGCCCGGTATCGTATTTTTCTTCCCTCGCCTCATACACAGTCAAGTCAGGCGGCGGTCTGGCGCGCAGAGCAACGCTGCACGCGCTGCAAATGCCAACGCTGGACGGCGCCGTAATGGACGTCGCCAACGCCGAGCCGATGGACCTTGATGATTTCGAGCGACAGCTCGATCGCCTGACGGGGACTCACCAGACGAAGGGGACCGTCGATTTCCGCGTCGACGGCGAGGAGTACTTCACACGTCTGGAGCGCGCAATAGATGACGCAACAAGCTCCATCGACATTCGCACGTACATATTCGACAACGATGACTACGGCGTGGAAATCGCTGATCGACTGAAGCGACGCTCGGCGACGGTCCGAGTTCGGGTAATGGTAGATGGACTTGGAAACACACAGGCCATGCAGGTGGATCCGGATTCGATGCCCGTCGACTTTCTGCCCCCACTATCGATGGCGGATTACATGGAAAATGACTCGGACGTCAGGGTGCGCTACGTCGCCAATCCTTTCCTGACCGGCGATCACACCAAAACCACGATTATCGATGGACGCATTGCTTTTGTCGGCGGTATGAACATCGGCCGGGAATACCGCTATGACTGGCATGACCTGATGATGGAACTGCGCGGCCCCGTGGTTGACGATCTGCAATTCGAATCGGACAAAGCCTGGGCACGTTCCGGAATCCTGGGCGATGTCGCCAATTTTGTACGCTATATCGAGGGCAAGAAAGAACTTGCCGAAGAGGTCGGCGCGCCGATCAGAATATTGCAGACCCGTAACTTCGACTCCGACATCTACACCGCGCAGCTCGCGGCGGTGCGCAATGCACGGAGTTACATCATTATCGAGAACGCCTATTTCTCGGATGATCTGATGCACTTCGAACTTGCCAAAGCAAGACGGCGTGGCGTTGATGTGCGCGTCATCCTGCCGGCCGCAGGCAATCATGGTGCACTCAATGCCAGCAACAAGGTGGCCACCAATATGATGCTTGAAAACGGCATCCGTGTTTTCATCTACCCCGGCATGAGTCATGTGAAAGCAGCGATCTTCGACGGCTGGGTCTGCGTTGGCTCAGCCAACCTCGACAAGCTCAGTTTGCAGGTCAACAAGGAACTGAATATCGCAACCTCAGATCCGGAAATCGCCACGAAGCTGATGCAAAAGGTGTTCCTGCCTGACCTGGCAGTTTCCGAGGAGATCTTCGAGCCTTACTCGATCGATCTCAGAGCCAGGCTGGCCGAGATGGTCGTCGACGAATTCCTCTAACAGCCGATTTGTCCTGACGCACGTGCCCTGTACTGGTAAAATAGTCCCATAGCGGGAGTGCATATGGAGTCAATCGGACTAATATTGCTGCTGGTCGCGCTGCTCGGAATCTTCCTGTTTCTTCGCAGCAAGGCCAAGGTCGAGGAAACACGGCCTGAGCCAGTGCGCCGACCGGGTGCGCAGCCAACGCAGTTTCATGCCGTGTCGATCAGGCACGAAACGAATGCATGTACGGCTGCGAAGGAGCTGGCCGGACGACGCTTTTTGTCCGGGGCGGCACCGCAGCTGCCACTACCCGACTGCGACGCGGCTGAGTGCAGCTGCCGCTTTCGTCACCACGATGACAGGCGCTCAAGCAAGGATCGTCGCAGCCCTTTCTCGGCGTCAGGATTCTCGGCCGCGTCCGGTGCCTACGAACGTGAACAACGCGAAGGCAGCGATCGCCGCAAGAGCGACGACGACGAATTCTTCAGGTAGACGCTAGTAGCCGTGCGCGACGATGGTGTTCTCGTAGTCGCGCAGTTCATCTTCGTAGCGCGCGAGATCGGAGTACAGCTCCTTGATCTCGGCTTCCAGCTCGCCAGTCCGTTCGGAGTAGTTCTTCAGGTCCGCGAGAATCTGAATGCGTTCTTCGGTGGTCGCTTCCTTGTCGATCAGCCTGAGCTCTTTCGACAGCATGGATGACTCGATATTTTCGAGCTCTCGTTCCCTTGCGGCGATGCCCGATGATGCAGAGTTTACGTTCGAGCGCAGCGTATGCAGGTGCGATCCAATTCTGTAGGCGTCGAGGAAACCCGGTTCCAGATCGGCGCTGCAAACACCATTGTAGCGACCACCGTTTTCTCCCAGCTGGTAGCCACGACTCGGCTGGCAGAACTCGCGTAACCCGCCCTCGCGACCTTCCTGGTAGGCGGCAAAATCAGCAGGCACACCATGCTTGGCGCAGGCCTTGTTATGCGCGCTGAAACGATCCGACGTATAACCCCGTGCGCCATCGGCATAACCGACCGCACTCCAGTCACTGAACGCGCACTCTTCCGCACTCATGGACGCACAACCGCTGCCAAGCACCAGCAAAACGGTTATCGATATTGTCGCTACTACCTTGTTCATGGCACACCTCGGGCCCTTGAAGACTTGTGCCTGTGACCGTAGCACCAGAATCCTGAACGGCACGTGACCATATTCACAATGTCGTGCATTCAAGCAGCCACTGTGACCTGCGTCACAGTGGCTGCGGCAGCCGGGGGCTAATCTGTGCATTATGACTATCGAGGCCCTTAGCGGCGCAGCGGCTGTTGCGCTAGCCAGCACCATCGTATTCCTGCTGATTGCAAGATCGTGGCAGGCTGTGGCGCGCAGCGTGGGTCCGTCGCCCAGGTTTTCGGAGAGCATGATGCGCGAAGCCGCGCAGCGGTTTCGCGATGAACTCGAACGCCTTTCCGGGGAGCAGGCAGCGTATCTCTGCGGCGCACTGATCTTTGTGCTGCTGTTCGCCGTAGCCTATACGTTTCGCGCCCAGGAGCTGTTTGCGGGCTACCCCGTCTGGCAGATGTATGTGCTGCTGATACTGCTGGGCATTGCTGCGTTGCTGGCGGCATGGCGTTTGATCAAGACCTTTGTGTCACGCATGCGACTGCGACTGCACAGAGATGCCAACATCGCGATCGGTTGCCAGTTGCACCAGATCGCACCCGATAGCAGTCGCGTCTACCACGAGGTGCCAACGGCGGCCGGCATCGTAGACCATGTCGTCGTCGGCCAGAAAGGTATTTACGCCGTTAACGTCGTCCCGTTTCGGCCAGTGAAAGATGGCAAGGTCGAGTTGTTGGGCAACGAACTGCACATCTCGTCTTCGAAGAAGACTCACTCGATTGTTGATATTGGTGCACGAACCAGCCGCCTCGAGCGCGAACTCAGCGAGCGGCTCGGACATAAGGTCAAGGTACGCTCAGTACTCGCCGTCCCCGGGTGGCATGTTGAGCAACAGAACAACGAAGCGCATCTGCTGGTCAACGAGCGCACGCTCTCGATGCTGACTGGCTGGAAGGACCGCAGCGAGTACCTCATGAACGAGGATGTTGCGGCGCTCCAGGGAGAATTAACGGACCGCTGCCGCGGCTTGTGACAACTGCGTTTGCGCGTCAGCGAATTGCTTGACCGCCTTGTCCAGGTACGTCTCTGCTTCACTGTCATAGCCGTCGACGGAAGCAGACCAGACGCGATTAATGTAGCGCTCACCAGCCGCAAAGCTGCTCATGATATCCGCGTACACCTGCAGACCGTAAAGGTGCACCATGCTCTCACGAGCATCGGCAAACCGTCGCAGGTCTTCCCTCAGCTTCAGATCAATCTGTTCGCGCAATGCAGCGCCATCTTTGGATCCGCCTGCTGTCAGCGCCTGCAAGTCGCGCACAACGTTATCGATCGACTCGCGCAACTCGGTGCGGTTGCCTTCCAGCACCGAATCCGATTGTGCCAGGGATGAGTCGTGCCGCTTGACCATGACGACACCAGCGACCGCCAGTAGTGCTGCAACGACAAACAGCGTCCAGTTAACCAGCTCAACATCCAGGGAGGTCGCAAAAGCGCCGCCCAGAAAACCCGCAATCAGCAGGAAAAAACCAATCTTCTTCATCTGCTGCTCCTCACAATGTATCCATGACCATGCCTATCGCATGCCCCACGCCGACCAGCGCTTCGCCGACGATAAGCCCTGCGGCAATCGGTATACCAACCTGCTCGCTCCAGGTCTTGCCCTGGAAACGATCCGTCAGTTCACGTGCCAGTGTGCCCAGCGAGTACGTCAACACGATATTGAACGGCAGGTAGAAACCAAGGCCGACCGTAATGCCGAGTCCGCCCATCAGTGCAGACAGAACGCCACCCAGCACGGCACCCGCCGCGTATTTTTGCGTCGGCACATCGCCGCCCATAATGCCGTCGATGGTACTCGCCAGCGCCTGCGCCTGAGGTGCCGGCAAGGTCTCTGAGCCCAGTCCGTGTGATTTGTCGAGAACGAAGATGACGAAGATCACAACGATCGGCCCCAGCCACGCGCCGATAAACTGGCCGTACTGCTGCATGCGCGGCGTTGCGCCAACCAGGTAACCGGTCTTCAGGTCCAGCATCAGGTCAGTGGCCTGTGACATGGCAACACACATCGCCGCGCCGACCATGATCGCTGCAATAATTGAGTCACCCCGCTCCATGCCGTGAGTCAGGACAATGAGAAGCGTAATACCAACCAGTGTCATGCCGGACAGCGGCGACCAGTTGGTGCGACCGATGGCTTCGGACAGGATGATGCCGGCCATCCAGATCCACAGCGTGCCCATCAGCGCCATCGCGATACCACGACCAATGCTCACCGATTCGACGGTGGATACCGCCATGTAGCAAAGCAGAAGGACGGCGCCAACAACCGCGAAATACAGCAGTTTGATGGGCATCTCGTCTTGCGAGACGCCGGTATCGACCTTTGATGCCTTCTGCATGGATTTGACGGCGCTCAGGATGAGTGGCGCAGCCAGGAGGACACCCATGATCGCGCCGCCAATCAACATGCCGATGCCGAGCGGGCGATACAGCAACAGGCGTAACGGTCCGGGCTGGTTAATGACTTCACCGCCCGCATCCAGCGGGAAGCTGCCGGTCAATGACAGCAACGGCGACAGGAACCAATACGCCACGAAGCCACCGATGATAAAGGCGATGCCGCCACGGCCTGCGATGAAGCCAACACCAACAGTCATTAACGACAGGTACCAGATGCCGTTGAGGTATTCGGGCAAACCGAACATCGCGCCGATGTTCCAGTCGGAGACACCGCTGCGAATCGTGATCGCGTGCACCGTCGCGCTGACCAGTGCAGCAATCAGCAGCACCAGTGCTTTGCGCACGCCGGCGCCGGGAGACTTGAGGATGGTCGCGACCGCAACACCGCCGGGATACGTCAGGCGCTCGTAGTCGATCATGTGTTTGCGCAGCGGCACAATAAAGGCAATGCCCAGGAACGCTCCGGCAATGCAACCGAAGGTCAGCAGCACCGGGTCAAACCTGTCGCCGTAGCCCAGCAAGAATATTGCCGGCACCGAGAACATCATGCCGGATGAGGCGCCGTTAACGCCGCTGGCGATAGTCTGCACGATGTTGTTTTCGATGATGCTCTTGCGTCGCAGGACGCCGCGCAGAATGCCGAAGCCGAGAATTGCTGCGAGCTCCGATCCCTCAATCGAGAATCCGAGAATCAGCGCTGCATAGCCGATGGAGACGGCAATGATGCAACCCAGAAACCAGCCGACAATGACGGCTACCCAGGTTAACTCAGGATAAGGTGCCGCCGAGTGATTGGCTTTCACGTGATGTGCCCCCGTTCTTATCTTTTTTTGAAGCCTATCATAGAGGCTGCAGCCGCGCTGCCAGTTGGTCCTTCTCGATAACCTCATGAAACTCATCGGCCAGGCGCTTGCAGGCAATGACCGTCTCGCGCCAGTTGCGCTTGCGTTGCAGTGGCGTGAACTTCTGGAAATCGGTGCGATCGGGAATCTTGCCATTGGGCAGGCTGGCGACGAACTCGGCAGACGGGCTTACCAGTATGGTTCTGTCGACGTTGGCCGGGCGCGGGCGCCGCCATGCGATCTTCTTGTCGAACCAGCCCGGCACGATGCGCTCGAAAAAGTGCGGGTACAGCGTCAGCCGATCGGGCGAGCTCTGCGGAATATCGAGGTGGTAGTCAATGATACCGCCGTCACGATACACGCCGCGTTTTGCGCCATGAATATTGCGAACACCCGACAGCACCAGCGGAATTGCGCCGCTGGCCGCGACCGCGTCGACGTAGTTCTCAGTCGTCAGCTCAATGCGTTGCATGGGAAACCCGCGCATCTTCAGGAACGGCGGCTCATCGCGCTTATCGAAAAACAGCGCACGTTCGAAAAACAGGCCCAGCGAGGCGCGGCTCAGCGTATTCAGAAGTGCTGCGGTAATGAGCCCGGCGGCCAGCAGCGAGCGTCGTTCCGATGCCAGTACGTGACGCGCACGCACGGTGAGAATATGCACCCGCACTTTGGGGTTGTTCAGTATTTGCTCAATGCCATTCCTGCGCAGGACGAAGTCGAGAATCTCGCGACCCTTCGCCGTGATCTCGTGGATATCAGGCGCTTCGCTGTAGGTTTGTTCAAGGTAGGCGAGCTCGAAACGATCAATCGCCGCCAGCGGATCCGTCTGCGCATAGCAGGTAAAGCGCCAGCTGCCGATCGACGATCCAACCAGGTGCACGGGGCCGTCCATTTTCGGCATCAGCTCGCTGACGATGTAGCGGTCCAGCTGGCTCAGCGCCAGCCACTTCGCGCCACCCGATGCTCCGGCAATAGTACCGATCTGCTGCGGCGCAAAGCCGTGCTTGCGGACCGCATCCATGGCCCCTGCCCCGGCTTTGAACACCAGGGCGTTTCCGCTGTCTGACATAATTCGCGAATCGGCAAAAACGCGCATTGTACAGCAGTGTAGAATTCGGGAATCGACTTTCGGGGGCTCAGGATGAAAAACCTAACGCGCATCGGCTGCATGCTGCTGGTTCTGGTAACCGCGCAGGCAGCAGCGCACAGCGACATGGCCAAACCCCTGTTTGTGGCCAGCGATGGTATTGACACCGGAAGATGTCTCGAGGCCTCGGCGCCCTGCCGCACGATCGGCTACGCACTGCGCATGGTCGGCAAGGGTGGCACCTTGCGGATCGCCGGCGGCAGCTATGACGTCGACAATGTCGAGGATCTGTTTCACCTCGTCAGCGGCACGGTCGACGCACAGGGAAGCTACGATGTTGCCGACGGATTTGCCGCGCCCACAGGCGCACTGACAACGCTGGTCGGCGTACCTGTCGAGTACCGCTCGGCTCTGTCCGCCAAGGGTTTCCACGTGCTTGCGGATCGCAAGAGCATCGATCGCGAAGTGATTACCAAAACCAACCAGATGCTGTCGCAAAAAGTTGCGATGCAAAGCAGCCTCAAGACGGCCGCTTGCTCGGGCGGTTCGGTCAATGGCCTGCCCTGTAACGATGTTGACCTGCTGGCGCATGTGCCTTTCAACGATGTCAGCGCCAATCCGCGTGCAGCAGCCGACGTCTGGGGCTTCATCGATCTGAACACGCACCGTGAATACGTGCTGGTCGGCTACGACATCGGCACGGCCGTTTTCGACGTCAGCGATGCAGAGAATCCGCGCGAAGTCGGTTTCGTTCAGGGCCAGCAGGCCGTCTGGCGCGACATCAAGGTGCATCAGCACTACGACGCTGCCGCCGAACGCTGGCGCTCGTACGCCTACGTCACCACCGATGGCGCTGGCGATGGCATGTTCGTTATCGATATGAGCGACCTGCCGCACAGCATCAGGCGCGTCAGCTATAGCAGCGATTTTTCCGCAGCGCACAACGTGCTGGCGGCCAACACCGACTTCGCCACTGGCCTCTCTGCCACTGGCAGCGCACCTTCGTTGATCATTGCGGGATCCAGCTTCGCCAATGGCCAGTATCGTGCGTACACACTCGACAATCCGGCCCGCCCCGACTTTCTTGAGATGCCGAATGGCGCTGGCTACATGCACGACGCCGCATCAATGATCATCACGGACTCGCGCAAAGACACGCAATGCGTCAACGCGAGCAGCTATTGTGAAGTACTGATCGATTTCAACGAATCCACGGTCGATATCTGGGATATCACGCTTGCCGCAAACCCGGTACAGCTGAGCCGCACAAGCTACAGCGAGGCGCGCTATGTGCATTCCGGCTGGGTCAGCGAGGACAAGCAGTACCTGTTCGTGCAGGACGAACTGGATGAGCAGCGCATAGGCTCCCTGCGGACGACACTGCGTGGATACAGCCTCGCAGACCTCACCAACCCGCAACCCAGCGGCAACTGGGTCGGCCCCGAAAAAGCCATCGACCACAACGGCTTTGTGCGTGGCAATCGCTACTACATGTCCAACTACAGTCGTGGTCTGGCGATACTCGACATCAGCGACCCGACCACACCAACCCAGGTCGGCCTGCTTGATACCTATCCGTTTTCGAACAACGCGAGCTTCGTCGGTGCCTGGGGCGCATACCCCTATCTGCCCAGCGGCAATATTGCCATCAGTGACATCGATAGCGGCTTCTATCTCGCCGCCGACAGGACCCTGGATGTCGCGCAAGGCAGCCTCACGTTCAGCAACACCTCTTACGCGGCAACTGAAGGCCAGTCCGCGCCCTTAAGCGTTGCTCGAGTAGGCGGCGCCAGCGGTGCGGTAAGTGTTGGCTGGGAAGCGATTCCTGCGACGGCTGAATTCGGCGACGTCGCCGCTGTGTCCGGGACCATCAACTGGGCAGCGGGCGATACGACGGCAAAGACCATTGATCTCAGCTTCGTCAACGATGGCGTCGGCGAAGGCATGGAAAGCATGCTTATCAAGCTGGTCGCGCCACAGGGCGGCGCCACCCTGTCGTCGCCAAGCATCGCGCATGTGTATGCCAGCGATCCGGGTGCAACGGCAGAAGTGCAGTTTGGCCAGTCGGCCGTCGCGGTGAGCGAGCGCGGCTTCGGCACCGCCGTGGTGGTTCTGCAAAGAAGCGGCACGGCCAACGGCCAGGTTTCGGTCGACTACGCACTGTCGAATGGCGATGCGACGGCAGGCGCCGATTATGTGGGCGCAACCACGGGCACGGTCAGCTGGGCCGATGGCGACGCCAATCCGAAGTCGCTGACGTTTGACCTGGTTGACGATGGCATCGGCGAGCCGGATGAGTTCATCGAGCTTTCGCTAAGTAACCCGAGCGGTGCCAGCATTGGCGCCAGAAGCACAACCTTGCTCACGATCAAAGATGGCTCGCAGTCGAACCGGGCTCCCAATGCGGTTGCAGGCAGCAGCCAGAATGTCGCCATTGGTGCGGCAGTAACACTGGATGGCAGCGGCTCAAATGATCCCGACGGCGATACTCTGACCTACGCATGGACGCAGACAATGGGCCCGGCCGTCACGTTGAGCAACGCTGCCAGCGCCAGTGCCAGCTTCGCGGCGCCATCGGTCACGTCAGACACGCTGTTTCGCTTTGATCTCAAGGTCACCGACATTTACGGATCGACGGACACAGCAACCGCGTCTGTCACCGTGCTGAACCCGAACGGTGGTGAAACTCCGCCGAGCGGCGGTGGCGGTGGTGGCGGTTCGCTGCAGTGGCTGCTGTTGTGCCTGGGAATACTGGCGGCACGCCGCCAGCGTCTGCCTATTCGAACGGGTGCTGACGGATAATCGTCTGCTCGCGATCCGGGCCTGTGGAAATAATATCGACAGGAACACCCGCTAGATTCTCTATTCTCATCAGGTAGTTACGGGCCTTTTCCGGAAGTTGGTCGAAGTCGGTAATACCGACCGTCGACTCCTGCCAGCCTTCATGCTCCTCGTACACCGGCTTGCACTCCGCGAAGCGATCAACCACCACGGGCACGCCGGCTATCGGGCGGCCGTCGATCTCGTAGCCAACGCAGATATTGATGGTCTCGAGCTCATCGAGCACATCGAGCTTGGTGACACACAGACCGGACACGCTGCTGTTTACGATAGACCGGCGTAATGCGACCGCATCAAACCAGCCGCAGCGACGCGGCCGTCCGGTGGTCGCACCGAACTCCGCACCCACTCTTGCTATGTGCTGGCCCATGTCATCGAATAACTCGGTCGGGAATGGCCCGGCGCCGACCCGTGTCGTATACGCCTTGACGATACCGAGGATGTAGTCGAGATTGCGCGGACCCAGGCCGGTACCGGTGCTTGCGGCAGCGGCTACGGTGTTGGATGAGGTCACGAACGGATAGGTGCCGTGATCAATATCCAGGAATGTGCCCTGCGCGCCCTCGAACAGGATGCTCTTGCCTTCGTTTGAGAGGTCCTGCAGCACTTGCGTAACATCCGCAGTAATTGGCGCAATGATCTCCGCAGCCTCCAGGGACTCGTCGAGTGTCTTTGCGAAGTCCACGGTGGCGGTGCGGAAGTAATGCTTGAGCAGGAAGTTGTGATAGTCGAGAACCTCGCCAAGCTTGGCGGCAAATTTCTCGCGCACGAACAGATCCGATACGCGCAACGCACGTCTGGCCACCTTATCCTCGTAAGCAGGGCCAATACCGCGGCCGGTCGTACCAATTGCCGCTGCGCCGCGCGACTTCTCACGCGCAACGTCCAGTGCGACGTGCGACGCGAGGATCAGCGGGCACCCCGGCGAAACGCGCAGGCGCTCATACACTGGTACACCGCTCTCAATCAGTGCATTGGCCTCTGTGATCAGGGCATCAAGCGCCAGCACAACGCCATTGCCGATGAGGCATTGCACACCGTCGCGCAGAATGCCGGAGGGAATCAGGTGCAGTACCGTTTTCTCCCCACCGATAACGAGCGTGTGTCCAGCATTGTGACCGCCCTGAAAACGCGCGACTGCCGATGCGCGATCCGTGAGTAGATCTACGATTTTTCCTTTGCCTTCGTCACCCCACTGGGTACCGATGACAACGACGTTCTTGCCCATGATGCTCCTGCCTAACGTACGAAAAACAGCAATAAAAGACCCGCAATAATGATCGCCAGGCCGACGCTCCGCAACGAATTGTCACTTAGCCGGGAAATTTCCGCCACCATCTCGCGATATTTGGCCGGTGCCGCAAACGGCAACAGCCCCTCAATCACGCAGACGAGCGCCACCGCCGTCAGGATTTCTGTCCACGGCATGCCCTACTCCCTGGCGTTACTTCTGTTTGCCGTCAGACTGATTCAGGTAGCGGAAAAACTCGTTGTTGGGATCGAGCACCATGATATCGCCATCGTTACCCAATGATTTTCGGTACGCGTCGATACTGCGATAAAACGCATAGAACTCAGGATCCTGGGTATACGCATTGGCGTAAATCTCGGCCGCCTTCGCATCACCCTCACCGCGAATGACCTGGCTGTCACGATACGCGTTGGCGGCGATAACCGTCACCTTGCGATCCGCATCGGCGCGTTTCTCGGTTGCCGTTGCACGACCTTGAGACCGGCGCTCAGCAGCGATTCGTTTACGCTCTGCTTCCATCTGTCGGTACACCGACTCGCGCACGTCCACCATGAACTCGACCTGCTTGACGCGGAAATCGACGAGATCAACGCCGAGGTCCTCGGCTGTTGGCGCCGCGAGCGCCAGCATGTCGCGCATCAATTCTGCGCGTCCTGCCGAGATCGACTCGGACACGGTACGTTTACCAAACTCGGTCACGATGGCGTTCTTGATAATCTCGCCGAGGCGATCGTTGGCGATGACCAGCGAACCACCGGTGGAGGTGTAGAAACGCACCGGATCGACGATACGATACTTGACGAAGAAGTCGACCTCGAGCGCCTCGTTTTCAGCGGTAAAGATACGCTCAGGGCGGTCGCTGATGG
The DNA here is from genome assembly GCA_963698425.1 of uncultured Gammaproteobacteria bacterium. Lineage (GTDB taxonomy): Bacteria > Pseudomonadota > Gammaproteobacteria > Steroidobacterales > Woeseiaceae > UBA1847. The sequence goes on from CAVOQR010000002.1 coordinate 308,250, forward strand.
TCAGAATGCGATTCGGGAACTTGCGAATATTCTGTGCAATCGGCAGCTTGAAATACAGCCCGGGCACGTAGTCAGAGCGCACCACCTCACCAAGCTGCAGCTTGATTGCCTGCTCCGTTTCGTCAACGGTAAAGACGGACAAGGACAGTACGATGATCGCAATACCCAATCCAACGAAGACACCAGGTTTTACTGCATTCATTGTCTTACCCTCCGCTCACGGGCATCCGGTTGCTGCAAATCGTCCACACCCGGCTGTGACTGCGAGTCAGAGGAACGATTCGATTCTGAGCCGTCGCCGGCGCTGCGCCCCGTCTGCTTCATCAACTGATCCAGCGGCAGGTATAGCAGATTGCCACTGCCGTCCTTGTCGATCAGTACTTTGTTGGTGTTGCCATACACCTCTTCGATCGCTTCGATGTAGAGTCGATCGCGGGTCACTCGTGGTGCCTTCTGGTACTCGGTGAGAACCGCAAGAAACCTGGACGCCTCACCCTGGGCGTCCGCAATGACGCGGTCGCGGTAGGCTTCAGCATCCTGCATGACCCGGGCCGCGTTACCGCCGGCCTTTGGAATAACATCATTTGCATAGGCATCGGCCTCAAGACCGAAACGTTCACTGTCATTTCGAGCTTTCTGCGCATCGTCAACCGCGGCCTGCACGGCTTGCGGATAGTTGACCGTCTCCAGTGAGATCGAGGTTACGGTGATACCGGCCTGGTAGGTGTCCAGCGTATTCTGCAGAACCTCCTTGGTGCGCGAAGCGATTTCTTCGCGCTTGCCGGTGACGAGTGATTCCAGCGTGCTGGTGCCCGCGACTTCGCGCAGCGCGCTTTCGGTCACATCCTGCAACGTCAGGTCCGGCTCGACGACCTCAAAGCTGTATTTGACCGGATCGGCGCGCCGATACTGCACGACCATGTCAATGTAGACGTACTGTTCGTCGGCCGTCAGCATCTCGGTACGGTAGGCGTAGTCGTCAATGGCAATCGTATTAACCGTCTTGACCGTTTCAATGGGGTACGGCAAGTGCCAGCGCAGGCCCGGTAAGGTCGTTTCCTTGTAAGCACCAAAGCGCTGTACGACACCGCGTTCGGCTTCGTCCACGACATACACACCGGACACGCCCCAGAATAGTGCTGCAGCGACAATAATTATGACCAGCCCGGCAGCTGATCCACCACCGCCTCCAGACCTGCCACGTTTGCCGCCGAGCATGCCGCCGATGCGGTCCCGGAAGTCCTTTACAACCTTGTCGAGGTCCGCTGGCTGGTTACCGTCGCGTTTCCACGGGTCCTTGCCATTACCATCTTCATTCCAACCCATAATTAATAGCTCTTCTCAAGTAAGTCGTCGGCGAGATTCTCTCGCTTGATAAAGCGACGCAGATCGCGTTGCTCCATTTTCAATTCCAAAACCCAGCCGCCATCTTCAGCAATATCCTCATTGAGGACCGCGCCCAGTTCAAAAAGTTTTGCTCGTTGCCGCCCCTGTGACGGCTGCAGGCGAACGATGCCATTGACCGTGTGGCGGCTGAGGCGCGCAGCAATCGCATCGAGCAACAGTGGCACGCCATCACCTGTGGTCGCTGACAGCCACACAGCGCGTCCGGCTCCATCGGAGTTATTCGTGACGCGCGCGCTGCGATCCAGCAGGTCTATCTTATTGTAAACGCGAATCTGCGGCACGTCCTCTGCTCCGAGCTCTTGCAGTACGGCGTTGACCTGGCGAATGCGTTGCCAGCGGTTCGGGTCACTGGCGTCAATAAGGTGCAGAATCAGGTCCGCCTCGCGCGCCTCCTGCAGCGTGGAGCGAAATGCTGCGATCAGCTCATGCGGCAGGTCGCGGACGAAACCCACGGTATCGGCAAGCACGATCTTGTTGCCGTCCGGCAATTTAAGGCCGCGTACCGTCGGGTCCAGGGTTGCGAACAGCTGGTCCTGCACATACACACCGGCGTCCGTGAGCTTGTTGAACAAGGTCGACTTGCCGGCGTTGGTGTAGCCAACCAGCGCCACCGTCGGGATCTCGGCGCGCATCCGGTTGCGGCGATTCGTCATGCGTCGTGTTTCGACTTGATCCAGTCGTGAGTTCAGCTGCCGGATGCGGTTGTTCAGCAGGCGCCGGTCAGTTTCCAGCTGGGTTTCACCCGGGCCACGCAGACCGATACCGCCCTTCTGTCGTTCCAGGTGAGTCCAGCCGCGAACGAGTCGCGTGGACAGGTGCTTGAGCTGCGCCAGCTCAACCTGCAACTTGCCCTCATGGCTGCGGGCGCGTTGCGCGAAAATATCGAGGATCAGTCCGGCGCGATCCAGCACACGGCACTTAAGTTCTCTCTCGAGGTTGCGCTCCTGGCTCGGGCTGAGTGCGGCACCGGAAATCACCAGCTCCGCACAGTTATCGTGAATCAGCTGCGCGAGTTCTTCGAGCTTGCCGCGGCCTATGAAGAAGCGCGGATCAGGTTTGCGCCGGGCACTGACAAGCTCACCCGCGACAATAGCGCCCGCCGAAGTCGCCAGTTCTGCGAATTCTTCACGTTCGGACGTATCGGGTGCACCGTCTGGGCTCGCGTGTACGAGGATTGCACGTTCGCCGCTCTGCGGTCGTTCAAACAAACACGACCTCCTGCGACGCTAAACAGGAACTAGTCGTCGCCATCTCCATCGCCGTCCGGCATTGGAAGACGGACATTGCGTGCAGGTACCACGGTTGATATCGCATGCTTGTATACCATCTGGTTCACGCTGTTCTTCAACAAGACAACAAACTGGTCGAATGAATCCACCTGGCCCTGCAGCTTGATGCCGTTGACGAGGTAGATAGAAACAGGAACCTTTTCCTTGCGTAAGATGTTTAAAAACGGATCTTGCAACGATTGCCCTTTAGCCATGATTGGGTCTCCTTATTGTTAAGTATTATTGAACCCGCTAGCCGGTGGCGCCGACTGCCCATTGCGAAGTTCCGTCATGCCTGAAAAATACTAGCACAGGCGAATGTTGATATATCGTCAATTGTTGCGGCTTCAAGGGGGTCAAAGCAACTTAATTGCGTTTCAGAACGTAACCATGTGATTTGCCGCTTCGCCAGCTGGCGCGTGGCGACCAGCGCCCGGTAGCGGCCTTCCTGCAGAGAATAGTCTCCCGCAAGGTGCGACCAGATCTGGCGATAACCCACGGCACGCATCGAGGCCGCATCACGCGACAGCCCCGGCCTGGCCATCAACGCCCGCACCTCGGCGAGGAAGCCCTGCTCCAGCATGAGCGCCAGACGCTGCTCGATTCGATCGTGCAACAGCTTTCTGGGCTGCAGCCGCAACGCAATCTTGTGGAACTGCACATCGTCACGCAGCGGCCGGGTTTGTTGCTGCCAGTGGCTTAGCGGACGACCGCTGGTCATCCACACCTCAAGGGCACGTTGTATACGTTGTTTGTCATTCGGCTTGATGCGTCCGGCCGCGTCAGGATCAACCTGCAGAAGCCGGGCATGCATCGCCGGCCAGCCACTTGCCTTGGCGTCCGCATCGATCGCTGCGCGGGTCTCCGGATCCGCCTCCGGAAGCTCAGCGATGCCCTCGGTAAGCGCCCGAAAGTACATCATCGTGCCGCCAACCAGCAGTGGCACCCGTCCTGCGGCATGGATCTGATCCATTTCGTGCCACGCGTCACGCACGAAATCACCCGCGGAGTAGCTGTCCTCCGGGTCACGAATGTCGATCAGGCGATGCGGCGCGCGCTGCAGTGTCTCGGCATCCGGCTTGGCTGTGCCGATATCCATGCCGCGGTATACGAGCGCTGAGTCAACGCTGACGATATCGAACGGGAATCGTTTGCAAAGACTGACCGCAACATCGGTCTTGCCCGATGCCGTTGCACCCATCAGCAGTAGCGCATGCCTGCTCATCGCCTGAAAGTCTAACGACCGCGCAGGAACAGGCGGTCGAGTTCCGACATCGTGATCGTAGTCCAGGTCGGTCTGCCATGATTGCACTGATCGGCGCGCTCGGTCGTTTCCATCTCGCGCAGCAGCGCGTTCATTTCGGCGAGCGTCAGCAGCCTGTTGGCGCGCACCGAGGTGTGGCAGGCCATGGTCGCCAGAAAGTCATGGCACGCATCTTCGACGCGATTGCTTTGCCCGGCCTCGGCGAGATCCGACAACACATCGCGCAACAGCGACTCGGCGTCCGCGTCTTTGAGCAGCGCCGGCACCTCACGAACCACGAGACTGCCGGGGCCGCTGCGATCCACCACCAGCCCGAGTTCGTCGAGCACGTGCCGCGATTGCTCCACCAGCTCGGCCTCGCTCTCGGCAACGGAAACGGTCTCCGGGACCAATAGCGGCTGCCGCACGACCGCTTTGTCATCAAATCCCGTCTTCAGTTTTTCATACACGATGCGCTCGTGGGCTGCGTGCATGTCCACCAGCACCAGGCCGTGCTCGTTCTCGGCCAGCACGTAAACACCGCCGAGCTGGGCGATGGCAAAACCGAGCGGTGGCACATCCTGCTGCGTGTCGGTGGCATTTGCGAGCGCCTGATAGCCCTGCAAGGACTCACGCACCGCCATGCCGCGATCGCGTCCGCCGCCGCCAAAGGGGCGCTCGCCAAGCGACATCGAGCCTTGCCGGAATACGTTGTCACGCGTCATCGGCACCGGCGTTACGTCATGGCCGCCCGGGCGCGTATTGCTCAATGCCACTTCGATCGATTGCGATACGACACCGTGCATGCGACGACCATCGCGCAGACGAACCTCGTGTTTCGCCGGGTGCGCATTGGCATCAACGCCAGTCGGATCCATGGTGATGCCCAACACGTAAGCCGGGTATCGGCCGTGAAAAAGCACGTCGCGATACGCATGCCGTGCCGCATGTGACAATGTCTTGTCGCCAATGGATCGACCGTTGATAAACCAGTACTGCATGTCCGGCTGGCTGCGATTGAACGTCGGCATCGCAATCCAGCCACGCAGAGCGATGCCTTCAGTCTCGTGCTGCAGGTGAATTGCCTGCTCCGCGAACGCATCGCCACAGATTTTTGCGATGCGTTGCAGCTCCTGGTCCTGGTCAGCGGCTTTTTGCAGTTGCAATACAACCCGCCGGTTGTGCGTCAGCGTAAACGCAACATCCGGTCGCGACAGTGCAAGGCGTCGTATCCACTTTTCTATGTGCACAAACTCGGTTCGTTCGGTGCGCATGAAACGTCGTCGTGCTGGCGTGTTGTAGAACAGGTCATGCACCTCAACGGTGGTCCCCTGCGGATGGGCCGCCGGGCGCGGCTCACTCAGCTCACCGCCGTTTGCTTCCACCTGCCATGCGCTGTCGCTGCCCCGTGCCCGCGAGCACAGGGTCAATCGCGACACCGATGCAATACTCGGCAGCGCCTCACCGCGAAAGCCCAGTGATGCGACCGCTTCAAGGTCATCGAGACTTGAGATCTTGCTGGTCGCGTGGCGGGAAAGTGCCAGGGCCAGCTCGGCCTCGGGTATGCCACCGCCATCGTCGCGAATCCTGATCAGCTTCTGGCCGCCGACCATGATGTCGATCTGGACGCTGCTGGCGCCTGCATCGAGACTGTTTTCGACCAGCTCCTTAACCACGGAGGCCGGGCGCTCGACGACCTCGCCGGCCGCGATCTGGTTAATAAGATGACTTGGAAGTTGCTGAATCGGCATGCGCCGACAGCTTATCAGTTGCCGGCGAAAATCGGGATGCTAAGTGTCTGTCCGATACGAATATTGTCGTTCGACAACTTGTTGGCCGTGCGAATTGACGTCGGGCTGACGTTGTAGCGTTGTGCAATCTCGGAAATGGTATCGCCGCGCGCGATCACGTGCCGCACTTGCCTGGTCGGCGACTTGCGCACTTCCATCGCAATGCGCGTATCGGGCGGTGGATTGGTATAGAAATAGTTGCGTATACCAGCAAGCACAGAATTGGCGATGCGTCCCTGGTGCGCCTTGTCACGCAACCGCTTCTCTTCTTCCGGGTTTGAGATGTAAGCCGTCTCAACCAGAATTGACGGCATGTCCGGTGATTTCAGCACCAGGAAACCGGCAGTCTGCACGGTCTTTCGATGCATCTTGCCAATGCGTCCGAGCTCGGCGGCAACCTTGTTGCCAACATCCATGCTCGCAGACAACGCCGCATTCTGCGACAGGTCCAGCAACACCTCGGCAAGGACAGCGTCTCTACCGTTCAGGGCAACACCACCGATCTGCACGGAGGCATTCTCGCGCTCGGCAAGCAACCTGGCTTCCTCGTCCGACGCACCTTTGGTTGACAGCGCATAGACAGATGCGCCGCGCGCGCGTCGATCGTTCACGGCATCTGCGTGCACCGATACGAACAGGTCAGCCTTGTTGCGCCGCGCAATGTCCGTGCGTTTTCTGTGATCAACGTAATAATCGCCGTCGCGAACCAGGACGGCCTTCATGCCGGGCTCGGCGTTGATTCTGCGCGCAAGCTCGCGACTGATGGCCAATGCCACGTCTTTTTCGCGAGTCTTCGCGCGACCAATCGCGCCCGGATCATGACCGCCGTGGCCGGGGTCGATCGCAATCACGATATCCCTGCCCTTGGTGAAGTTCTCGGAGGCGCGTTTGACGGTCTGCAGATTGCCGCTCTTGTGCAGGTCAATGACCAGACGATCGCCGTACTGGCTGTTTGGCCCCGTTGTGAAGCTGCGAGAACGAACCGCAGAGCTCAGGTCGAGGACGACCCGAAGCTTGCCGTCGGCGCTGACGCCTGAGCGAATCCGCTTGACGGTGCCCGCCCCGGTCGGCATATCGCGAAGCGATTCGGCGAGACGACTGTCTGTGAGGTCGATAACGAGCCGATCCGGGCCACGCAGGGTAATAATTGTGTGCCGTGTGGACTTGCTCAGATCCAGCACGACCCGAGTCTTGTCATTCTCCGCCCAAATGCGCACGTTCTCGACCTGGGACGCAGCCGTGGCAACGCTTGTCACAAGCGTCAGCAGTAGCAGCAGGGTCGAACGAAGCGGGATCACAGGCGAAAAACTCACGATTTGCGGGATTATGTCCGGTGAGTATACGAATCTCCCCGGAAAAACCAAGAGTTTTTTTATTGTTATTAACGAGATAAGCCCGTTTGTTAAAACGATGGATTAGACCGGACTGGAGGCGCTCAACGAGTTCCCGGCCGCGTTCACTCAGGCCCTCAATCACGGCTGTGCGGCCATCGTTCTTGTAGGCAAGCTGCAATGCGATGTCAGCTGACTGCTGCAATCCAGGCGCCCGATCCGGCCATTCCACCAGCCGAAAGCCGTTGTCGAGCTCGTTCCAGCCCAGGTAACGCAACTCGCCCTCCTCGGAAACCCTATATAGATCAACGTGATACACATGCCCACGGGCAACATCATAAGGCTCGACCAGGGTATAGGTCGGGCTCGGCACCGGGCCTGTGTGCCCCAGCGCTCGTATCAGAGCGCGCGCAAAGGTCGATTTTCCGGCACCCAGCTCGCCGGACAGCAGGATCGTCCAGCCCGCAAGCGACTGCGGCAGCACCTCCAGCATGCGTGTTGCCAGCGCTTCGGTAGCCGCTTCATCAGGCAGATCAATGTTCACGGGTTGACGATGCCCCGCAATTCGGCCGCGAGTTCGGTTGCCAGCAGGCCACGCTCACCGTGCACTGCGGCCACATCCCCGGCGCGCGCATGCACTTCAACCGCGACGATCGCAGCGAGTTCTGCAGGCAGACCCTGCCCCAGCATCGCGGCAATCACACCGGTGAGCACATCCCCCATGCCGGCAGCCGCCATTCCCGGATTGCCCGCCGTGCACAGCCACGGCACGCCGGATGCCGCCGACACCAGGGTTCCGGCGCCTTTCAGCACGGCAACGCCGCCATAACGGTCGGTCAGCTGCTGCAGCGCCGCCGGCCGGTCGGCCTGTACCGCCGCCGTCTGCAACCCCAGCAAGGTGGCGGCCTCACCAGGATGCGGTGTGATGATGCGATTGCTCATCTCAGCCGGCGCGGCTGCAAGCAAATTGAGTGCATCAGCATCCCAGACACCGGGGCGCTGCGCGCTGGCAACGACCTCGTACAGGTCGCGAGCCCATTGCGATTGTCCCAGACCCGGCCCGAACGCAATAACGTCGGCCTTGTCGAGTAGCTGTTGCAGTTCGCTGGCATCCTCAATGGCGTGGCACATCAGCTCCGGGCGCGATGCGACCAGCATCTGTGCATGCGAGGAATGAGTTGCGACGCTGACGCGTCCGGCCCCGGCCCTGAGGGCCGCTTCGCCGCATAGCCTCACAGCCCCGGGCATGCCCGGTCCGCCGCCGACCACCAGGATATGGCCGAAGTCGCCTTTGTGGGCGGCACGCGCGCGGCGCCCCAGCGCACTGCTAAAGGCCGCGTCTGCAAGTCGTTGCAATACGGGCTTCGCGTTGCGGCGTGCGTCTGCTGGGATACCCAGCCCCGCAAACACGATGTCGCCGCAATAGTCAGGCGCCTCGCCAAGATAGAGCCCGGCTTTGAGGCCGACGAAGGTGACGGTGGCTGCCGCTTTGACCGCACAGCCCATTAATCGACCGCTGTCGCCATGGATACCGGTCGGGATGTCGAGTGCCAATGCAGGCGCCGGGTGGGCGTTGAGGGCCTGCACGCAGGCCGCAAACTCGCCACCAACGTCGCGTTCCAGGCCGCTGCCGAGAATGCCGTCAACCAGCAGCTCTGCGTCAGCATCCAGGTCACCCTGCCAGGGCATGACGACACCGCCACTCGCCGCGAAGTCACCATACGCCGTTGCCGCATCCCCTTTGAGCTGCTGCGGATCGATCAATGCCAATACAGAGACAGCGATGCCCTGCTCCGCGGCGAGCCGCGCCACGACGTAGCCATCGCCGCCGTTGTTGCCCGCACCGCAAAGCACCTGCCAGCGTTTTGCCGCGGGAAACCTGCGCCGCGCCTCTGCAACCGCCGCTTCGGCAGCGCGCGTCATCAGCGTGTATCCAGGGATGCCATGATCCTCGATCGCCGTGCGATCGATTTCGCGCACAGCGGCGACAGCAAAGATTTCTGTGGGCAGGTCCTGCATAGCCGCGATTATACTGTCTCAATGCACGACGACATCAACTTGCAGCAACTAAAGGACAACCTTGTCCGCATGGCAGCAGAACTCGGCTTCCAGTCGCTGCGGGTCGCCGACGTCGATCTCGAACAGGCGGAACAACATTTGGGCAACTGGTTGCGCCAGAACTTCCACGGCTCGATGGAATACATGGCGCGTCACGGCACCAAGCGCAGCCGACCCGGCGAGCTGGTGCCGGGTACGATCCGCGTCATCTCGGTGCGCATGGATTACCTGCCGGAGCCGCAGGACGAGGCACGCAAACTGCTCGATCATGAAACGCATGCCTACGTCTCGCGCTATGCCCTTGGTCGCGACTATCACAAGTTGATGCGCAACAAATTGCAGAAGCTCGCGCAACGTGTCGAAGCGCAGATCGGAGAATTTGGCTATCGCGCGTTTGTCGACAGCGCACCGGTGCTGGAGAAAGCACTCGCGGAAAAAGCCGGCATTGGCTGGATCGGCAAGCACACCAACGTTATTAACAAGGATGAGGGATCGTGGTTTTTCCTGGGCGAGCTTTACACCGACCTGGCGTTACCGGTTGACCAGCCAGCCAGCAACCACTGCGGCACCTGCCGTGCCTGCATTGATGTCTGCCCGACACAGGCAATCGTCGCCCCCTACACGCTCGACGCGCGGCGCTGCATCTCCTATCTGACGATCGAGAACAAGGGCGCGATACCGGTCGAGTTCCGCAAGGCAATCGGCAACCGCATCTACGGCTGCGACGACTGCCAGCTCTTCTGTCCATGGAACAAGTTTGCGAAACTCAGTCAGCAGCCGGACTTCGCGCCACGACATGAGCTCGACGCGACAGCGCTGACAGCGTTGTTTGCCTGGAGCGAGAGCGAGTTTCAGTCGCGCATGGAAGGCAGCGCTATTCGGCGCGCCGGTTACCAGAACTGGCTGCGCAACATCGCAGTTGCACTGGGCAACGCTAAAGGCCGCGATGCTGTCGCTGCGCTGCAGCAAAGACACGGCACAGAAACGGCGCTCGTCAACGAGCACATTGAATGGGCGCTGGCCCAGCATGAACAAGGAGAAGCATGATGTTTGAGGCCCCCGAGTCCGAGTACCTGGTGCCATTTGATGGCAGTTTCACGGTTGCCGGTGCCAGCACCACACCGCTGACGGACGGCAAACCGCACAAGGGCAAACATCGTAGCGCGCGCACCGACAAGCTGAAGCAACTGCAGCGCGTCCTCGCCGCCGGCGACATGCACTCCGTTCTGCTGGTGTTCCAGGCGATGGATGCCGCTGGTAAAGACAGTACGATTCGCGCCGTCATGCAGGGTGTGGATCCGTCGGGCTGCCAGGTATTCAGTTTCAAGAAGCCGTCCAGCAAGGAGCTCGATCATGACTTTCTGTGGCGAACCACGTGCTGCCTGCCGGAGCGCGGCCGCATTGGTATTTTCAATCGCAGCCAGTATGAAGAAGTGCTGGTCGTGCGCGTACACCCGAAGATTCTCACCTATCAGAAACTGCCGGATCCCATCGACCCGGACACAATCTGGGACGAGCGCCTGGAGTCTATTCGCGAACAGGAACAGCACCTCGCTCGCAATGGCACCGTTATTCTCAAGTTCTGGCTCAACGTCTCGAAGGACGAGCAGAAACGGCGTTTTCTGTCGCGACTCGACGATCCCGCCAAGAACTGGAAGTTCGAACCCGGCGACGTGGTCGAACGACGCCATTGGGACGACTACATGCAGGCCTACGAAGCGGCACTGAACGCGACCTCCCGTCCCTGGGCACCGTGGTACGCCATTCCCGCAGACGACAAGCCCTACATGCGCGCGCGGGTGGCTGACATCGTCATAGATGCCTTGTGTGGCATAGGTTTGGAGTATCCCGAGCCCAGCGCCGAAGAACGCGCCGAATTCGCCGAATCTCGCGAGGAACTCGAATCCGAGGGCTGATATCACATAATCGGCAGGTGGATTCTGTGGCCTGGTCGGCAGTCTCCGAGGGTTGAACAGCCCAGAATTGGGGACTTGCTGACATAAGGACGGCCGGTTTGAACCAGCCCCTCGCCATTAATTCGGATTACAAGCGCTCGCTGCTACAAGGCCTCGAGTTGTTCGATGGCGTGCAGCCGGATGACGTGCAGGGTTTGCTGCAGAGTTGCGATCGGCGCGACCTGGCTGAAGGTGAGCTATTGCTGTCGCCACTGCAACACAACGAGCATGTGTTCGTCGTGCTCTCCGGCATGCTGCGCGTGCATGTCGGGTCCCCGGATACACCGGTGCTGGCCACTATGGAGGCCGGAGCCTGTGTTGGCGAGATGTCCATCATCGAGGACCGCGACCCGTCCGCCTATGTTATCGCCGCGGAAGAATCACACTTGCTGTGCATTCATCGCGAGCTGCTTTGGAAAATGGTCGATGCCTCGCACGAACTGGCGAAAAACCTGCTGGTCGTGCTCTCAGAGCGCGTCCGCAGCCATAACCGCGTTATCGCCGACAGCTACGGCGAGATGCGCAAGTTCGAGCGCCATGCGACAACCGATGCACTAACCAAGCTCGCCAACCGGCACGCCATGCAGGAGCTGTTTCCACGCGAAATCGAGCGCTGCGTCGAGGGCGGCTTGCCGATCTCGCTGATTATGATCGACGTCGACAACTTCAAGGAATTCAATGACCAGCTCGGACACATCGCCGGTGACCGAGCGCTGTCCGCTGTTGCCGCAATCCTGAAGAAACAGTTCCGACCACGCGACTTGCTGTGCCGCTACGGTGGTGACGAATTTGCGGTCTTGCTGCCCGATGTCGACGAGCAACAGGCACTCGTGATCGCAGATCGTGTGCGCGACAGCGTCAGCGGCAGCACCGGGGACGGCAGTGACTCACTGATACGCATTCCTATCCGCATTTCCATGGGCGTTGCAGAGCTGCCGGAAGGCGCAGATTTTGACGCGCTGATTCGCAGCGCTGACCGAGCCCTTTATCGTGCCAAGCACGCAGGCCGCGATACCGTCTCCAGTTAAACTGACACCACGACGTTGTCTATGAGACTCGCGGCACCAAGCTTAGCCGCGGCCAATACCACCAACTCGTCGCAATCCCTGTCCGGCACACCAAGATTTTGCGCACGCCGAATCGCGACGTAGGTCGGCGCGAAGCCCGCCTTTTCAAGCTTCTCCAGCGCCGCTTTCTCAAGGTCTTCAAATTCGCGACTGCCACTTTGCAGGGCGTGACCAATCTCGTCCAGCACCGCATGCAGCTGCGGCGCGATGGCACGTTCGGTCTCTGTCAGATACTGGTTTCGAGAACTCATGGCCAGGCCGTCGTCTTCACGAACGGTAGCCGCAGTAATGATGCGGATCGGCAGGTTCAGGTCTTCTGCCATGTGACGAATGAGCAACTGTTGCTGATAATCCTTCTGGCCGAAGATCGCTACGTCGGGTCGTACCAGTGTGAACAGCCGCGCCACAACGGTGGTGACACCCGTGAAATGGCCGGGGCGAAACTTGCCGCAGAAGTTATCGCTTAGTCCGGGAACCCTTACGGTCGTCGCGTTCTCGATTCCAAACGGGTAAACAACATCATCGGTCGGCACAAACACCAGGTCTGCACCGATAATCTTCAGCTTGCGAGTATCGCGCTCAAGCGTGCGCGGGTATTCCTCAAAATCTTCATCGTCACCGAACTGCGTCGGATTGATGTACACAGTCACGACCACGCGCTCGGCGTGTTCGCGGGCCTGTTCAACGAGGCTCATGTGCCCTTCGTGGAGATTTCCCATGGTGGCGACCAACGCGACATGCTCATCGTTGTGGCGCCACTCGTCGAGTTGCTCGTTCAGTTCTGCTTTCGTCGTTACAACTTTCATAATTAGCTGAAGCAATGCTCCGTTGCGGGATAGGTTTTGTTTTTCACAGCCTCGACATACGCGGTCAATGCGGCGAGCGGCGAATTGTGATCTTTCTGGAAGTTCTGCACAAATCGCGGTGTGCGACCCTGCGTGATATCGAGCACGTCGTACAGCACCAGAATCTGTCCGTTGACGTCGGGACCGGCGCCGATGCCGATGGTCGGCACGCTTAGCGCAGCCGTTGCCGCCTTGCCTACCTCGTTGGGAACGCATTCCAACAGCACGATATCCGCGCCGGCATCCTGCAGTCGTACCGCGGACTCCACCATCTCCTGCGCTTTGTTCGGCTCCCTGCCCTGCACTTTGAAGCCGCCGATCTTGTGCACCGATTGTGGCTTCAGACCGATATGTGCGCAGACGGGTATGTCGTGCCGCGCCAGGTGTTCGACGATTTCAATCTGCCCATCACCGCCTTCCAGCTTCACCATCATCGCGCCGCCTTCCTGCATGAGACGCACAGCGTTGTCGAGCGCCTGTCCAGGCTCGGTGTAACTCATGAATGGCATGTCGGCAACCAGGAACGCGCGTCGAACCCCGCGTGCGACGGCACGACAGTGATAGACGATGTCGTCGACGGTAACGGGCACGGTGGTGTCGTGCCCCTGGATCACCATGCCGAGCGAATCGCCGACCAGTATCAGGTCGGTTCCGGCCGCATCGACCAACGCACCAAAGCTGGCATCGTAAGCTGTCAGACAGGCGATGGGCTCGCCATCGTCCGCCATCTTTCCGAGGCTGGCGACATTGATAGGCGGCTGCGACATGCCGCGCTGCTCAAGCTGTGTGTACATGAGTGACCTGCTGGATTCGTTGCGTCAGGCAAGCGCCGCCGCAACCGGGTTAAAGAAATGACGACCGCCGGTGGTCTTTTCAATTTGCCGGAACAACTGCTCGTAGTCGGCGTCATTGTTGATCGGATCAATCTGGGTCGCGTTGACGATGAGCAACGGCCCTTCGTCATAGCTGTGGAAAAAGCGCGAGTAGGCATCCGCGAGCCGCTCCAGATAACGCCGCTCGATCATGCGCTCGAAGTCGACACCGCGCCGGGCGATTCTGTTCACGAGCGTGTCCACTGACGCCTGCAGATAAATGACAAGATCCGGTACCGGCGGCGACACATCGAGGTTGTTGACCACCTGATCGTATAGCGCCAGTTCGTCGCGGTCGAGATTAAGCTCGGCAAACAGGCGATCCTTCTGGAACAGGTAGTCCGCGATTCGCACATCCGAAAACAGGTCCGACTGACGCATTTCGCCGATCTGCCGTGCACGCGAAAACAGGAAGAACATCTGCGCCGGCAACGCCGCGGGCTGGCCGTCTTTGTAGAAACGCTCGAGGAACGGGTTTTCGGCCACCTCTTCGAGCACCAGCTCGGCTGACAGGCTGTCCGCCAGGCGCCTGGCGAGCGCGGTCTTGCCGACGCCGATCGGGCCTTCGACGACAATAAAGCGCGCTGCGCCTGACTCAGGTTTCAGGTTTGTTACGGACACTGTTTCTTGCACCTCAAGCGATACGCTCGATACTGGGCTCTCTCTCGTTTACGGCAATACTGGCTACCCGACCCAGGCCGGGAATGACGAGATGTGGAGCAATCTCACGTAGCGGCAACAATACAAAATTTCGCTCGGCAATGCCCGGATGAGGCAAGGTAAGCCCGTCTTCTTCGAGGATTCGGTCAGCGTACACCAGGATATCGAGGTCCAGGATGCGCGGACCCCAGCGCTGGGCACCATGTTCCCGCCCCCGTGCGCGCTCCAGCGCCTTGAGTTCGTCCAGCAATTCGCGCGGGCCAAGCCGCGTCAGAACCGCCGCAACGGCGTTGACAAACTCGGGCTGCTCCACACCACCGTAAGGCGCAGAGCGATACATGCCGGAGTATGCAAAGAGACGTGTGCCTGCGAGCTCATCCAGCTGCTGGATGGCGGACTCGACCTGGCGTGTAGGACCTTGCAGGTTGCTGCCAAGACCAATATAGGCCGGGCACCAACGATCGTGGTTCATGAATCGCCAGCCGACTCAGGTTTGCGGCCGCGGCGCCGTCGTGGTTTGCGCTTGCGCGGCTGCGCGCTGACCTGGAAAGTGGCCGCCCGCTCTTTCACGGATTGCGTCTGCACATCGGTCCAGAACTTCGCGGTTGCTTCGTCGGCCTGGCCAACCTCCGCCCGCAGCACGTAGAAATCGTAGGCGGCACGAAAGCGCTTGTGGCTCAGCAGGTTCATGGCGCGCTTGCCCCTGGTCGCAGTAAAGCGCGGTTGCAGGGCAATCATCTCGCGCATCGGCACCGTGAAGCGCTTCGGAATTGAAATGCGGCGTTGTTGCTGGGCGCACAGCTCGTAGGATGCGAGGCTCAGCGCCTGCCCCTCCGACATCTTTTCCTGCTCACGCTTGATCGCCGCCATCTTGACGGTTGGCGCCCACAGGAATACGCCGAGAAGGAACATCGGCGTTACTGACTTGCCGTCTGCGACTCGACGATCCGTGTTCTGCAGCGCGGCCCGGGTAAATGCAGCGAAGTTCTCGTCCTCATTCAGTTCCTGGTCGGTCGCCGGAAACATCTCGGCGAACAGCTTGTGTTCGCGCAGGAAATCGAAGGTGCTCTCTGCGTGGCCGCCCTGGAACAGCTTCAGGAACTCATCAAACAAGCGCGCGGCCGGCACGTTCGTCAGCAGGCCGACATTGCGGTCAATCGCCTTAACGACGGGTTTGTCGATGGTGAATCCCAGCTTGCCCGCAAAGCGCACCGCGCGCAGCATGCGAACCGGATCTTCGCGCAGACGCTGATCGGGGTCGCCTATAAGGACCAGGCGCTTCTTCTTGATGTCCTTAACGCCACCGGTGTAATCCCAGATGCTGAAGTCTGCGATGTTGTAATAGAGCGCGTTGCAGGTGAAATCGCGGCGCCAGACATCCTCTTCGATGCTGCCATAGACGTTGTCACGCAGGATCCGGCCCTCATCGTCGTGATGAGAATCATCGTCTTCGTGATTGGACGCCGCTCTGAAGGTCGCAACTTCGATGACCTCGCGACCGAATCGAACGTGAGCCAGCCGAAAACGCCGCCCAATCAGGCGACAGTTGCCGAACAACGCGCGCACCTCGTCCGGCGTCGCGTCTGTCGCGATATCGAAGTCCTTCGGATGCAAGTCCAGCATGGCATCCCTTACGCCACCACCCACCAGAAACGCCTGATACCCCGCCTTATTTAGCCGGTAGAGCACCTTTAACGCGCTTTTGGAAATTTGGTCCCGAGAGACATTGTGGGCGGAGCGAGGAATGATTTGCGGAGCTTTGCGCTTCTTTTTGCCGAGCATTCTCAAATGAAAAACCGCTTGTGCATTCAATTAGCGGTCGTATAATACCAGCCCCCTGCCCAAATGGCAGGCTATTCCGCTCCCTTCGTCTAGCGGTTCAGGACGCTGCCCTCTCACGGCTTTAATGAGGGTTCGATCCGAGGATGGCGCAGCCATCCGACAGACGTACGAGCGAAGCGAGTGCGCCCGCAGGGGTTTGCTTGCGAAGCAAGCGAATCTATCCCCTAGGGGAGCGCATCGCGTTAAAATTTGGAATATGTACTCTGCTCCCTTCGTCTAGCGGTTCAGGACGCTGCCCTCTCACGGCGGTAACAGGGGTTCGAATCCCCTAGGGAGTACCAATCAAGACAAACAAGCCCACCTCGCGTGGGCTTTTTTGTTTTGATTTGTAGTTTGCTCTGGAGGATTTGAGCCCCCGGTTCGAACCGAGGCCAGCCTCGCTGGCCGACAGACGCCGCAGGCGCCCGCAGGGTGAGCCGCAGAGCGGCGAATCAATCCCCTGGACGGCAGGTTTCACCGTAGAGTCCGGTGCTACACTGCGCCGCGAACGACCAACACAGCGACCCAATGTTCAAGCTCCTAAACAAAGCCCTCAGCCCCGAAAAAATCGACACGATCGAACAGCAAGTAACCGCTGCTGCCGAAGCGGGCGACGAAGATGCCGCCTGGAAAGCGCTGCAGCCACTGTTGCGGGCACAGCGGCACCAGCGAGAAGCGGCCGAGTGCGTCGTTCGCATCGTCAAGGATTCCCATCTGTCACTCGAGCACTCGCTCAGCGCGCTCGCTGACACCTACGATTCGAACAAGGACGATAACCTGCTGGTGGCATCGATAGGTGCTGCCCTGGAGAGCGCGCGCGACATCGACCAGCTGAACGCTGCGCCGCCGGAACATCCGTTGTTCCTGGCCGTCGTTGATCAGCTGGCAGCCGTTGCCGAAACTATTAAGGGGCAAGAAGACGAAGCGAAGATTCTCGACGGCCTGTCATCGGCGGCAAGACTGGTCGCGCGGCAGCGCGACGAAATTGCTGAACGCAGTTACAAGCGACTCGTCGAGATTGACCCCACCTACTCCGCCTATCACTACAATCTCGGTTTGTTCTACAAGACTCGCGGTCGTTTCAAGGAGGGCATGCTGGCGAACCAGATGGCGGCGAGGCTCGTCAGCAAACCGGTTGAGAGTTACGAGTGGAATCTCGGCATTTGTGCCACCGGTGCGGGCGATGGTGCTATCGCACTGGATGTCTGGAAGCGCATGTCGCACAGAAGATCGAAATGGGTCGCTTCGACCTGCCCGACGGCGGCTATCCGCAATGCAAGGTGCGACTCGCAGAGCGGCCGCTGGCTGAACGCAATGCGGCCGACGACGATCCCGGGCTGGAAGAGACCATCTGGATGCAGCGCCTGAGTCCGTGCCACGGCATCATCCGCAGCGTGCTGTACCAGGACCTTGGTGTCGATTTTGGCGATGCGGTGCTGACAGATGGCGCACCAATCACCTACCACACCTATGGCGACAAGGAGGTTGCTGTATTTCCGCATCTCGCGACGCTGGTACGAAGCAACTACCAGTTTTACGATTTTGCCGGCACGCAACAGGACGCTGGGCAACTCGAAAGCGCCAGCGACGATCTCGAACAAGACAGCGTTATTTATTCACACACAGAAAACTTTCAGACGCTGTGCGCCAACTGCTGGCGCGACCCCGACATCGATCATGAAAAGCATCTTCACGAAGAGAAGCATGTCGTCACCGGCAGAATCGCTGCACCGCCGGATATTTCGGCGCAAGAATTGCTGCAACAGATCGACAAGGCTGTGGCGAGCATGGATTCATGCAGCATCTACGCACCTGACCTGTGCGAAGCCGCAGGACAGAGCGATCGCGCCAGCATGGAACGGCGCCGCTTCGAGATGTTGAAGAACAACTAGCCGGCGAATCCCTCCGAAGCCGGCACCTCGCCTGTTCGAATCAGGCGACGTCGAGTTCACCGGCAGCTTCGAACATACTTGCATTTTCTGCGATGATCATCCTGCCTATGAGCAATGACCCTGACATCCGCCCGGCTGTGCCGGCTGACGCTGCACGCTTGTCGCAACTCGCGATGCGCTCCAAGGCGCACTGGGGATACAGCGAAGCGTTCATCGAGGCCTGTCGCGAAGAGCTCACTGTCAGTGAGTCAGACGTCGAGTCCGGCCTGATCGACTACCAGGTAGCCGAACGCGGCCATGCGTTGCTGGGCTACTACGCCCTGAGTCGCCAATCAGCCGACACGTTCGAACTGGAAGCCATGTTTGTCGATCCCGGCCACATCGGCACTGGCGTCGGCCGCCTCCTGATGCAGCATGCCCTCACCAGCAGCAGAGACGCTGGCGCTTCCTGCCTGGCCATCCAGAGTGACCCGCACGCCGTGGACTTCTATATCGCGGCAGGCGCCCGGCAGGTGGGCGTACTCGAGTCAGGCAGCATCGCCAACCGCTTTCTTCCGCTGCTGGAGATCCCGATCAACCCTCTCTCAGGTGGTATAAATGTCGGCTAGGATGATCAAGGCCAAGGCAGTTGCCGTGGGAGCCCTGACGGTCATCCTCGCTATGCTTGTCGTCGTGGTGCTCGCCGTACCGTTGGACAGGTTCGTGGCCAGCCAATTGGCTGGTGGAACAGTGTCTGTTGAGAATTTGTTCTTGCTGACGTACTGGCCGATCAGGATCTTTACGTGGATCGGGCTCTTCCTGGCAATCGCATTGGGTAGCTACGTCGCCACCCGAGTTTCACGGTCAGGCAGCAATATTCATTGGTTGATCATGGTCATCGCGCTGGTTGGCACGATCTGGGGAGCCTATTTCTGGGCTGCGAATACCGACGTGTCCGGCCCTGTCATTTCGACAATTATCGCTATTGCCTCCGGCGCATTCGGTCACAGAATTGCGCTGCGGCGGATGCAGGCAGCCCGCTAGATCGCTGCGCCGCAACCCCCTCCGGGATTGTCTTTCCCGCCAAATACAGCGATTTACCAGAAGGTTGCCGATTCTTGGCAATTTTGGAATCGCTGGCAATTCGCATTAGCACTTACGCATATACTAATTGATCGTTATTGAGAACGGGCTCGGGGGGAGGAAAATTCAGCGTGGACCAATCCTGGATTTCATCCACCCTTACCTGAGAATTTTACAATGCACACTTCGAGCAAAATGAGCCCCCCGCTTCTTGCTCTCGTTACGTCTTTTTTCCTTGCCTTTGCGGTTAGCGGCTGCGAAGACGGCAATGATGGTCGTGACGGAGTTGACGGAACAGCCGGTCCAGCAGGAACCGACGGCTTCAGCTGTTGGGACCTGAACGAAAACGGCGTAGCCGACCCGGAAGAAGACCTGAACGGCGACGGCACGGTCGACGTTTTCGACTGCAACCCGACGGCCAGCGGTGCCTATGGCGTAGAGGCTCTGCACAGTGGCTACTTCACCGAGCATAGCTATGACGGCACGCAGTCCTGCCTGAACTGCCATGGACTGGATGGCATCGAATTCCTGTCGACAGCGCACTTCACCTGGGAAGGCGTCGCATCCGGAATTGAGGGATTTGAAGGCGAGTATCACGGCAAGAACGACCTGATCAACAACTTCTGCATCGCGGTGCCGACCAACGAAGGTCGCTGCACGCAGTGTCACGCCGGTTATGGATACGATGACGATACTTTCGCATTCAATGACATGGAGTCCGTGGATTGCCTGGTCTGCCATGACCAGAGCGGCACCTACGCGAAAGACCCGAAAACGGCGGGTGCCCCGGTAGCAACCGTCGACCTTGATATTGTCGCGAGGAGTGTTGCGCAGAACGGCGGCGTTCCAAGCCGCAAGAACTGCATCGGCTGCCACGCCAACGCGGGCGGCGGTGACAACGTCAAGCACGGCGATCTCGCCATGTCCCTGGTCGACACAACGCGTGACTTCGACGTGCACATGGGTGTCGACGGCGGTGACATGAACTGCGTTGCCTGCCACGATACGAAGAAAGACATGGACGGCAAACTGGTCGATCATGGTATTGGCGGCATGCCCTATCACTCTGTCGAAGAAGGCAACATGAAAGGCTGTGTTGACTGCCATGGTGACGCGCCAAGCATTCACGTGGGCTCAACTGTTGAGAACATCGTAACTCAGCACACAACCCTCGCCTGCCAGGTCTGCCACATCCCTGCGATCGCCAGAGACACACCGACGAAGACCGAGTGGTACTGGGAGGATGCTGGTCAGGATATCGATCCTATCCCGATAGATGAAGCCACCGGCCAACCGCTGTACAACAAGATGAAAGGCACCTTCGCCTGGGCCAAGGACTTGCGCCCGGAACTGTTGTACTACGACGGCAAGTGGGAGCGCGCGATCATAGGCGCCAACGACAAATACGACTCACTGCCTGCCAATCTTGGCGCACCGGCAGCAACGTATGAAACGCCTGGAGCCATGATCTATCCGTTCAAGAAGATGATCGGCAACCAGCCGGCAGACGCGAACAACCAGACCATCCTGGTGCCGCATCTGTTCGGCTCAAAAGGCGGACCGAACCCCTACTGGGCGAAGTACGACTGGCAGCTGGCGCTTGAAGACGGCGCGGCCTATACAGGCCAGGAATTCACCGGCGAGTTTGAGTTTGTCGACACGTACATGTTCCTGACGGTCAACCACGAAGTCGCGCCGAAGGAGCGGGCGTTCGGCTACGAGTCGGACTGCGCCGATTGCCACTTCGAGGGGAAGATCAATTGGCAAGGGCTCGGCTGGACCGATGACCCCGTACTTGAGGGAAGCACGAGACCGTAAGCCAGATTTTGGCTTGCCAGCTTGACATAGCGTCCGCGGGAAACCGCGGACGCTTTCTTTCTTATGCGCTTGTTGCGCCTCTACAAGATCGCAGGGACCAGTTTCACGAGGCTGCCCAAAAGCAACGCAGCGGCCACAACGAAGCCCGCTGTGAAGCCAAGACTGCGACCGGCTGGATCTTTTACGTATGCGTAGCGATACACGAAGCGCGAGACGATAAATAAAATTCCCAGCCCGGCTGCCCAGATCGCAGACACATAGGTCGCGAAAATCCATAGCGCCGGCACGACCACCACCAGCTGCTCCATGGTGTTCTGCTGCACCCGAAACATGCGCTCAAACTCCGGCGCTCCGGTAGTTGCAGGCGCGTTTACGCCGTGCCTGCCTCGCATGATTCCTACTTCAGTGCCAAACCAAAGGTACTGTATCAGTACCAAGATCGTAACGATTGCGACATACTCCATGACCCCTGCCCTCATTAGAATTATTGTGTGATGCCATTATCAGGGCTCAAACCGTGAATACCAAGTCAGCTGAGGACGAAACCGATGGACTGCTGAAACGCGTCCTTGGAATCGAACGTCACGAGCTGTTTGGCGTAGCCTGGTCGTTCCTGTACTTCTTCTGCATCCTGTCCTCGTATTACATGCTGCGGCCGATGCGCGAGCAAATGGGCGTTGCGAGCGGCTTCGAAACCATTCCGTTCCTGTTTTCCGGCACCTTTGTCGTGATGTTGATCGCCACGCCGATCTTCGGCTGGGTGGCCTCGCGCTATCCGCGTCGAACGTTCCTGCCCTGGGTCTACGGATTCTTCGCGCTCAATATCCTGATTTTTTATGGTGTGTTCAGCTATGCCATTCGCAATGAAATTGACCCGGTCTGGATCGGTCGCGTGTTTTTCATCTGGGTCAGCGTATTCAACCTGTACATCGTGTCGGTGTTCTGGAGCTTCATGGCTGACATCTACACACGCGATCAGGGGCGACGCCTGTTCGGTGTGATTTCGGCCGGCGGCAGCGCCGGTGCGTTGGCAGGCCCGTTCGCGACCGGCGCACTGGTTGTACCACTGGGGTTCCAGAACCTGCTGCCTGTGTCGGCGTTACTGCTGTGCGTGGGAATCCTCTGCATTCGCCAGCTGCGTGGCTGGGTGCAGCATGAACATGAAGGCGAAGAGGTCGAAACAGTTGCCACGCCGAAAGCGCTCGGCGGCAATCCGCTGGCCGGCATCTCGCATGTCGCCAGGTCACCGTACCTGTCATCGATCGCGTTCAAATCACTGCTTGCCAGCCTGCTTGGCACGGCGCTGTACATGTTCATGAACAAACTCGTCGGTGAAGCAATTGCGGGCGCCGATGAGCGCACGCAGTTGTTCGCGTATATCGACGGCGCGTCGAATGTCGTGACCATGATCCTGCAGTTGCTAATCGTCCGGCATGCCGTCCGCAAACTCGGTGTGGGTGTGACGCTGGCGATCATGCCGCTGTTCTCGTTCTTCGGCTTCCTCGCGCTCGCCATCAGCCCCGCCTTGCTGGTCGTCGCGGTGCTGCAGGGAGCACGACGTTCAATAGGCTTCGGTTTCGCCAAACCAGCCACAGACATGTTGTATTCGGTCGTCACGCCTGAAGAGAAATACAAAGCCAAGAACTTCGTGGAGACCGCCGTGTATCGTGGCGGCGACGTCATCGGTACCTGGAGCGTCAAGCTGATGTGGGGGCTCGGCATGTCCGGAATATCCGTTGTCATGCTGCCGTTTGCGCTGCTATGGTCCGGCATCGCACTGTGGCTGGGGCGCGAATACAAGCGTCGCGACCTTACAATTGAAGAGACAACCTAGACATGCAAAACACCGGACTCATGCGGCGCATCGCCGCTATGTTGTATGACAGCTTGCTGGTTGTTGCGCTGTTGTTTCTCGCAACGACGCCGTTTATCGGCTGGTATGGCGGAGAAGCCGTCGAACCCGGCAATAACCTGCTGTACCAGCTGGTGCTGTTTGCCGTGATATTCGGCTTCTATGTCGGCTTCTGGAAGCATCGGGGCCGCACGCTCGGCATGCAATCGTGGGGCTTACAACTCGAGTCGATGGATGGGCAGCCGCTGCAACTGCAGCGACTCGTCATTCGCTTCTTTGCGTCGGTGCTGTCCTGGCTGCCATTCGGTCTGGGCTATCTCTGGTCCCTTTGGGACAAGGACAAGCTGGCCTGGCACGATCGCCTCAGCGGCACGAAAATCGTGCACTACCCGCGGGCGAAAAAAGGCTAGCGCACTCGCGCCAGTGCCACCACGGTAACCAGCACCAGCGCCATCGTCGGCAGTGACGTGGTCAGCGCTGGATTGAGATTGAATACCTGGCCTGAGTTCGCCAGCATCTCGTTAACCAGGTAGTACGCCAGCCCGATCCCAACACCGATCATCAGACGACCACCCGCACCGCCCGTTCGCAGCGAGCCGAATACGAACGCCAATGACAATATGGGCATGACGAGTACACTCAGGGTTCGCGACGCGCGGTACCAGATCTCGGTCACATACGGCGTCGAGTCCAGCTGATTGCGGTTCAAATAGTCGATGTACCCGAGTAGCCCGCGAGCGGACAGGCTGAGTGGCTTCGCCAGCGCATTGCCGAGCAGCTCGGCATTGATTTCAAACGACTCAACCTCTCGCGATGACTCAGTGACCTGCACGCCGTCATCACGAAAACGCGTTTCCCGAAATCGTTCCAGGATCCAGTTGTCGTTCTCGTCGATTCCCGAGTTTTCGGCGCGCGCGATGGATACCAGCTGGTCGTTGTCGTCAAAGCGGTAAATGTAAATGGAACCGAACTCGAACTCGGTGCTGACCCGCTCGAGGTTCAGGTAGGCGTTGCCATCGATCACCCAGGTTGCTGCGCCCGCGGGCTCATCACCTTTCTCGTAGCGTGCATCGTTGCGCATGTTGCGGGCATAGAAGTCGAGCGGCGGGCCAATAAACTCGCCCAGCAGCCCGGTGACCACCAGCAGCACGACGCCGGAGATGGCGACCATGCCGGACAAGCGGAACACCGACATTCCTGCCGCACGCATGACGATAATTTCACTGTGTGCGGCAATGCCGCCGAGCCCCAGCAGCGAGCCGATAAGCGCCGCGATGGGGAACATTTCGAACGCCAGGTTGGGCAGCCGCAGTGCTGTAAACAGAATGGCTTGGGGCGTCTGGTAATCGCCCTGCAGGTCGTCCAGCTCGGCGATAAACTCGAACAGCCCCGCAAGCGCGAGCAGCACTACCATCACCAGCGCGGTAGTCGCGAGAATCGTGCGCATCATGTACTGGCTCAGGATGCTGGTCATGAAAAAATTCGCCTGTGCACCTGGTTTTGTGCCGCGAGCAGGCCGAGGCCAAACAGCAAGGCGCCACCATGCACCCACCACAAGCCCAGCGCTGGAGACATCTCGCCGTCCTCGACCCAGGCCTTCGCGGCGCTCAGTACATTGAAGTAGATGATGAACAGCAACAAGCCAACGGCGATGCGGCCATAACGGCCCGCTCGCGGCGGGCTCTTGCTGAGCGGCACCGCAATGAACGCCAGGATCAGCGTCGACAGCGGCACGCCGATGCGCCACTGGAACTCGGCAATATCGTCGAGTTCGTCAGATTGCGCCAATGCAGACATGGTCTTGACCCTGGGCCTCGGATCCGGCGGATCGAGGCTTGGCAGTCGATACGGTATGCCGTGTTCGAGAAACTCTATGACCCGGAACTTGCCGGTGCCGGGTATGCCCTCGTAACGCCGTCCCTCGTGCAGAACCAGCATGCGAGTGTTGGGGTCGTCGGATTCCACCTGCTCGCCACGAGCGGCAATCACGACTTCGATCTCACCGCTGTCGAGCTGCCGCTGAATGAAGACTCTCTCCATGATGCCATCGCTGCTGACGCTTTCACCGTAGACCACACCGCGATTGGAGCCCAACCCGGTGAAGCGGCCGGGCTCGATGCTGGCAAGGTCCGCTTCCCGGCGCGCTTCCGCGCCAATGCGATCCACCGCCGCCAAAGCGGCCGGTCCGACCACGATCGCCAGCCAGGCAACGGCCACGACCAGCGGAACCAACAGGAATGCGAGTGGCCGGTAAATTCCCATGGGGCCAACCCGGCAGGCCAGCATCGCCGGCATTTCACTGTCGCGGTAGAGGCGGCCCAATGCCAGCATGATGGCCAGAAACAAGCCAATCGGCACCAGCACGGTCATGTACTGCAGGGCAGACAGCCCGAACACGTCCATGGCCGCGTCTTTCGGCAGATTGCCCTTCGCGACATCGCCCAAAACGCGGGCGAACTGATTGGTCAGCAAGATGAGCAACAGGACAAACGTGACACCAAACCAGGTCGTCGCAATTTCGCGGAAAATATAGCGGTCGAGAATTCGAATCATCGCTGCCCGGATATTTGCGTGGCTGCTGCCAGAGGAAATCAGTTAGACTACCGCTTTTATTTGTCCGGGACATCTTTTTGTAGCCGCCATGAAATACTTTACAACAACAAGCAATGCATCCCGTCGAGCCGTTGACTGCGTCATCGTCGGCATTTATGAACGTGGCAAGCTCAGTGTCGGCGCAGCCGATATCGACGCTGCCAGCAAGGGGCAGATCAAGGCACTCGTCAAGTCGGGTGACCTTTCGACCAAGCTCGGCAACTGCCGCGTATTAACGAACGTTTCCGGCACACGGGCGCCCAGAGTTGCCGTCGTCGGGCTTGGCAAAGCCTCGGCACTGGATGTCGGTGGCTACCGCCGTGCCGTAAGCGGCGCAATTACGGCGATATCCAGCAGCAAGACGAGTTCCGTGCTGAACACGCTGACCCTCGAAGACGTTGGCAGCGCGACGCCCTACTACCTCGCACGCCATGCCGCCGAGGTCATCACTGAATCACTTTACGCCTTCGATGAAATGAAGAGCGGCAAGAAGAAGGCAGCGATGCCTCTGAAGTCGGTCGGCGTATCGATCGCCAATCGCGGCGATGCTGCCAAAGCGACGCGCGGCTGTGAACACGGTGACGGCATTGGCAAAGGCGTATCGCTGGCACGCGATCTTGGCAACCTTCCGGCGAATGTCTGCACACCAAGCTACCTGGCGCGCACAGCAAAGAAGCTGGCACAGGGCAATGGCAAACTGACGACAAAAGTCCTGAATGAAGCCGAAATGAAGAAGCTCGGCATGCATTCCCTGCTCAGCGTCACGGCCGGTGCCACCGAGCCCGCCCGCCTGATCGTCATGCAATACAAAGGTGCTGGCAACGATGCCCCCATCGTGCTGGTCGGCAAAGGCGTTACATTCGACTCCGGTGGTATTTCGCTGAAGCCCGGGCTCGGCATGGACGAAATGAAGTTTGATATGTGCGGCGCTGCCGGTGTTATCGGCACCATGGCCACTGTTGCTGCGCTCAAACTGCCTGTCAATGTGACTGTCATCGTACCGTCGGTTGAGAACATGCCAAGCGGCACCGCGACGCGTCCGGGCGACATTGTGAAGAGCATGTCGGGCCAGACCATCGAAATCCTCAACACCGACGCAGAAGGTCGCCTGATCCTGTGTGATGCATTGACCTACGCACGGCGCTTCAAGCCTGCCGAGATCATTGATGTCGCAACGCTGACCGGCGCCTGTGTGATCGCACTTGGCGCGCACACGACCGGCATCATGACCAATGACGACTCGTTCGCGACCGAGATCATGGCGGCTGGCGTAACGGCGGCAGACCGTGGCTGGCAGTTGCCGCTCGGCGCAGAGTACGAGGAACAGCTGAAAAGCAATTTTGCGGACATGGCTAACATTGGCGGTCGTTCGGCCGGTGCAATTACGGCTGGTGCGTTCCTCGGCAAGTTCACCGAAGGCATGCGCTGGGCGCACCTCGATATTGCGGGTACGGCGTGGAAGACCGGCGCCAAGAAAGGTGCTACCGGACGGCCGGTGCCGATGCTGTCGCAGTTGCTTCTTGAACGCAGCGGCTCGCTGCCGCAGTAACCGTGGCACGCGTCGATTTCTATGTGCTCGCCGCTGCCGGCGAGCAGTCTCGCTATACGTTCGCCTGTCGACTCGCGGAAAAGGCGTATCGACTGGACAACAGCGTGCACATAGAGACCGACAATGCGGAAGATGCACGACGCATGGATGAATTGTTATGGACCTTCAGGGACGGCAGTTTTGTGCCGCACCATCTGCTGGGTTCAGAACGCAACGAGTTGCCGTCGCCGGTGACGATCGGCTGTGACAAGGCCGTCGCCGAAAACTGCGACCTGCTGATCAACCTGTGCGATGAGGTGCCGGACTTTGTCGCCGCTTTTCCCCGTGTAGCCGAGCTTGTAAGCTCCGACGAGGAATCCAGGCAACGGAGCCGCAAGCGTTTCGTTGTCTACCGCGATCAGGGCCATACACTGGAAACTCACAACGTCTGAGAAGCATGGACAAGTCCTACCAACCTGAAGAAATCGAGCAACGCCTCTACGATCATTGGGAGGCGCAAGGCTATTTCGCGCCGCAAGGCTCCGGCGAGCCTTACTGCATCATGATCCCGCCGCCCAATGTGACCGGGACGCTGCACATGGGGCACGCGTTCCAGGACACCATCATGGACGCGCTCACACGTTTCCACCGCATGAAAGGTCACCGTGCGCTGTGGCAACCCGGCATGGATCACGCCGGTATCGCGACACAGATGGTTGTCGAACGCCTGCTGAATGCAGAGGGCACATCGAAGCGCGACCTGGGACGTAAGAAATTTGTTGAGCGTGTCTGGCAGTGGAAGGAAGAATCCGGTGGGCAAATTGCGCGGCAAACACGTCGCCTCGGCGCGTCAGTGGACTGGAGTCGCGATCGCTTCACTATGGACGAAGGTTGTTCCGATGCCGTAAGGAAGGTGTTTGTATCGCTTTACGATGAGGGACTGATTTATCGCGGCAAACGCCTCGTGAACTGGGACCCGGTGTTGCATACCGCCCTCTCCGATCTCGAAGTGTTATCCGACGACGAGCCAGGGCACCTGTGGCACTTCCGCTACCCGCTGGCGTCCGGCGATGGCCACCTGGTCGTCGCAACAACCCGGCCTGAAACCATGCTCGGCGACAGCGCGGTTGCCGTGCATCCCGATGACGAACGCTACAAGGACCTTGTCGGACAGGAAATCATTCTGCCTATAGTGGGCCGACGCATTCCGATTATTGCTGACGACTATGTCGATGCGGAGTTCGGCACGGGCTGCGTCAAGATCACGCCAGCACACGACTTCAACGACTACGATATCGGCAAGCGTCACGACCTGCCGATCTACAATGTACTTACCGATGACGCGGCAATGAACGACGATGTGCCGGAGCCGTATCGCGGCCTCGATCGCTTTGTTGCCCGCGACAAGATCGTTGCCGAATTTGAGCAGCTGGGTCTGCTCGAAAAGATCGAGGATTACACGGTCAAGATTCCGCGCGGCGATCGTTCGCATGCCGTCGTTGAGCCTTACCTGACCGACCAGTGGTACGTGAAGATCGAGCCGCTGGCGAAACCGGCGATCGCAGCGGTCGAAGACGGCCGCATCAGGTTCGTGCCGGAAAACTGGTCGAAAACCTACTTTGAGTGGATGTACAACATCCAGGACTGGTGTATCAGCCGGCAACTGTGGTGGGGACACCGCATCCCGGCCTGGTACGACGACCAGGGCAATATTTATGTCGGCGAAGACGAAGCCGCGGTGCGTGAAAAGCACAAGTTGGCGGACGACGTCGTGCTGCGACAGGACGAGGACGTGCTCGACACGTGGTTCTCATCTGCACTGTGGCCGTTCAGCACGCTGGGCTGGCCGGAGCAGACCAGGTCACTCGACGAGTTCTACCCGGGCAACGTGCTGGTCACCGGTTTCGACATCATTTTCTTCTGGGTCGCGCGCATGATCATGTTCGGCATGAAATTCATGGGCGACGTACCATTTCGTGAGGTCTATATCCACGGCCTGATTCGCGACCAGGATGGTCAGAAGATGTCCAAGTCCAAGGGCAACGTACTCGACCCGCTGGACCTGATCGACGGCATCGACCTCGAGGCACTGGTTGCGAAGCGCACCGCCGGCATGATGCAGGAACACCTGGCGCCGAAGATCGAAAAATCCACACGCACACACTTCCCGGACGGCATTGATGCCTATGGTTGCGACGCCCTGCGTATGACGTTCGGGGCGCTTGCAACCACGGGACGCGATATTCGCTTCGACCTCGGTCGCATCGAGGGCTACAAGAATTTCTGCAACAAGCTCTGGAACGCAGCGCGTTACGTGCTCATGAACACTGAAGACCTGGACGAAGGAGCTGTTGAATACAGCGCCGCCGACTTCTGGATTCGCAAGCAGCTTGATGACACCACGCGTGCAATGCACAAGCATTTCGCCGTATACCGACTCGACCTGGCCGTGCAGTCCATCTACGACTTCACCTGGCATGAGTTCTGTGACTGGTATCTGGAGCTATCGAAGCCGGTACTGCAATCCGACAGCTCGTCAGATGCCATGAAGCGCGGCACACGCCGTACCCTGATCGAAGTACTCGAGTCACTGCTGCGACTGCTGCATCCGCTGATGCCGTTTGTCACCGAGGAGTTGTGGCAACAGGTTGCGCCACGGGCCGGTGTCGACGGTGAAACCATCATGTTGCAGCCATACCCGCTGCCGGCTGACGACGTCGACAGTGACGAGTATGTGCAGGCATCCCGAGACATAGAATGGGTGCGCCAGTTCATACTGGGCATTCGACAGATTCGTGGCGAGATGGATATTTCGCCGGGCAAGCCCCTGCCCGTCCTGCTGCAACAGGCGTCTGCTAACGATCAGCGCTGCGCGGATTCGCATGCACTACTGTTGCAACGCGTCGGTCGCGTCGAATCCGTCGAGATTCTCGCAGCAGGCACTGAGCCGCCAGCTGCAGCAACCGCATTGCTGGGTGACATGCGCCTGCTCGTTCCGATGAAGGGCGTCATCGATGTCGACGCCGAGCGCGCGCGCCTGGACAAGCAAAAAGACAAGGCGCAGCTCGAATTGAAAAAAGCTACGGCTAAACTCGGCAACGAAAAGTTTGTGAACAATGCCCCTGCTGCCGTTGTCGAACAGGAGCGTGAGCGTGCGGCTGAATTCGAGAGGACCATCACACAACTCGCTGAGCAACTCGATAAGCTGAACGAACTCGCATAATCCGAGGACGACCAATGCAGCGCGACAACAGCCTGGAGAGCGCACGCCAGGCCCTGGGTGAAATCATACTTGGCAAGGATCGCCAGATCCGGCTGGCACTGACCTGCCTGCTTGCTCGCGGGCACCTGCTCATCGAGGACCTGCCAGGACTTGGCAAGACGATGCTGGCGCAATCGCTGGCACGCGTGCTCGATCTCAAGTTCAGCCGCATCCAGTTCACCAGCGACCTGTTGCCTGCCGACATTATCGGCGTCACCGTTTTCAAACAGGATCGCGGCGAGTTCGAATTTCAGCCGGGCCCGGTATTCTCGCAGTTGATCCTCGCTGACGAAGTCAACCGCGCAACGCCGAAAGCGCAGAGCGCCCTGCTCGAGGCGATGGAAGAGCAGCAGGTCTCTGTTGACGGCAACACCATGCCATTGCCAAAGCCGTTCTTCGTTGTTGCGACACAAAACCCGGCCGACCAGATCGGCACCTTCCCACTGCCCGAGTCGCAACTTGATCGCTTCCTGTTGCGTCTGGAAATCGGCTACCCGAGTTCTGCCGACGAGCGCGAACTGATCACGGGAACCGACCGTCGCCAAATGCTCGCCGGCATCAAGGCATCGACCACGCCCGAACAACTGCTCGAATTGCAGGTGGCCGCCTCCAAAATGCACATGAGCGAACCACTGGTCGACTACATTCAGGCGCTCGTGCGCCAGACACGCGAGTCACCCGAAATCGAAATTGGCATGTCGCCCCGTGGTGCGCAGGCACTGGCCGCGGCCGCAAAAGCGCACGCATTCATCGAACAACACAACGGTGTCTATCCGGACGATGTGCAGGCAGTGTTTGCCGCCGTTGCGGGCCATAGACTGAAACCCGCCACTGCCAGCAGCACCAAGAGTGCTGCAGAGCTCTGCCAAAATGTCCTCGATAGCGTGGCAATTCCGTAGGCCCGGGGAGTTCTTCTCCTCGTTAAGAAGCGCTGCTAACACGCGCGTCCGGCGCTGGGCAAAAAAGCGCCAGGGGCAGGATCCGGCGGTGACCACGCTGCGACCGGGTCGCGTCTACATATTGCCGACCGGTGTCGGCATCGT
Organism: uncultured Gammaproteobacteria bacterium; assembly: GCA_963698425.1. Classification (GTDB taxonomy): domain Bacteria; phylum Pseudomonadota; class Gammaproteobacteria; order Steroidobacterales; family Woeseiaceae; genus UBA1847. Next base: position 339,616 of record CAVOQR010000002.1, read on the forward strand.
GTTCGGGCTGATGACCTTTGCGATGTTGCTGGGCTCGATGAACTACAACAACAATCTGTCGTTCGTGCTCACGTTCCTGCTCATTGCCATTGGCTTCGTCTCGATGCACCAGTGCCAGCGCAACCTCGTCGCACTGCAGGTGAGTTTCGCCGGCGCGGATGCAGTATTCGCAGAGCAAACGCTGCAATTTCGCATCGCCGTCAGGAACAACTCTCGCAACACGCGTTACGGTATCCAGCTCTACTGCGAACATGGCAGCAGCGACACCTGCGATATCGCGGCAGGCGACAGCCAGGTATTTGTACTGCAGGTACCAACAACTCACCGCGGCCGCGTGCAACTGGAACGTTTCGGCATGCGCACACTGTTCCCGTTCGAGCTGTTTCGTTCCTGGGCATGGCTGCACATGGACTTGCGTGCACTGGTGTATCCAAAACCCGCTGATGACGTGCCGGCACCGCCACCCACGCAAACCGCTCATGGCCATCGCCAGCATGACGCACGCGGCGAGGAAGACTTCGCAGGTTTGCGCAAATACAACGAAGGCGACTCGCCGAGACATGTCGCCTGGAAAGCCTATGCCCGCAGCGGGCAGCTGTTATCCAAACAATTTGCGGGCGCGGACACCAGCAGCCAGTGGTTCGACCTGCAGGCGGTTCCGGCCCACGATCTCGAGCAGCGGCTGTCGATATTGACGCGCTGGATCATCGACGCCGATCGGCGCAGTGAGGACTACGGCCTGCGCGTGCCGGGCACCGAATACCACCCCGCGCATGGCGAAGAGCAGCGACGACGCTGCCTGGAAACCCTTGCCTTGTTCGACAACGGTGATCGCAGTGGCTAAGCGTCACGGCACTGACGGTTCGCTGCTGCCAAGCCTGCCCTGGACGCTGGCCGCGCTGGCGTTCGCGCTGCTGGCGCACATGCCATTCCTGCCGCTTTGGATCATTGCGGCGTTTGCGTTGTGCGGAACGGCACGCTACGTCATTGAACACCGCCGCATGCGGCTGCCGCCGGCGTGGTTCCGGGCGTTCCTGGCGCTCACCTGTTTCATCGGCGTGCTGGCAACCTACTCAACCGTCAGCGGCGTTGGACCAGGCTCCGCGCTGCTGGCCATCATGGCATCGCTGAAACTGCTCGAAACGCGCAAGCGGCGTGATCAGTACGTGCTGCTCTTCATCTCCATTTTTCTCGTGATGGCCTCGCTGTTGCGCGACCAGTACCTGTGGTCACTGCCCTATCTTGGTCTCAGTGTCCTGATCATCCTGACCGCCTGGCTGCGACTTTCTGCCGGACCACGGCTGCGCCCCCGCGCCAGCCTGGCGACTGCCGGCAGGTTGCTCGCCTACGCCGCGCCGCTGGCGATCGCCATGTGGATACTGTTTCCGCGACTGGCCTCTCCGTTCTGGGGTGTGCCAATCGACACCAGTCGCGGCACCTCTGGCATGAGCGACACCATGAGTCCGGGCGATATCAGTTCGCTGTCAATGTCTGACGAAGTCGCTTTCCGCGTGCGCTTTGATGGCGCAGTGCCCGCGCCTCGGGATCGCTACTGGCGCGGCCTGGTACTGCATGAATTCGGCGGTCGCACCTGGACCGGCCGCGAACCCGGCATCGACAGGACCGCTGTTGACCGGGTGCAATACCTCGGCGACCCCATCGAGTACGAGATTACACTTGAGCCAACAGCGCAACGCTGGGTGTTTGCCCTGGAGTTGCCGCAATACTGGTCGCTGCAGAGCACCTTCATGAGCTCGCAGCAACAGCTGGTCAAGTTCACACCCATTGATCAGAAGGTGTCCTACAAAGTCACCTCCTACACCGACTACCGCTCCGACACGGAGCTGAAGTCTTTTTATCGCGGCTGGTATGAACAACTGCCGCCGGGCGGCAATGAGCGCACCATGCAGTTGGCTATCGACATGCGCGCCGCCGCCGGCAGCGACAGAGACTATGTCAACGCCGTACTCGACATGTTCCGCAATGAGGAATTCTTCTACACGCTGCAGCCGCCGCCGTTAGGCAGCAACCCGGTCGATCGCTTTCTGTTTGAAACGCGTCGCGGCTTCTGCGAGCACTACGCGTCGGCTTTCGCCGTGATGATGCGCGCAGCACAAGTGCCCGCACGCGTGGTGCTTGGCTACCAGGGCGGCGAAATGAATCCGATGAGCGATCATATGGTCGTACGGCAGTCAGACGCGCATGCGTGGACTGAGGTCTGGTTCGAAGGAGAAGGCTGGCAACGCGTCGATCCGACCGCTGCGGTAGCACCTGAGCGAATCGAGTACGGCATTTCGGAGGCCCTGTCGGATGGCATCGGTCAAAGCTGGGGCTTCACGGCACCGTCTGCGCTTCGCTACCAGGTTGAGATGGCCTACGACGTGCTCAATGCGAAGTGGGACGAGTGGATCCTGGGCTATGGCCCGGAGGCGCAGAACAAACTCATGAACCTGCTCGGCATGTCGGATCCGAGCTGGCGCAAGATGCTGCTGACGCTGGTGTTCGTCGTTATCGGCATCGTGTTGTTAATCAGCTACCTGTTATACCGACGCTACCAGCCGCCACCGCGTGACGCAGCGTCCATTCTTTACCATCGATTCCTGCGCAAGGTCGGACTGCAGCCCGAGGTTGGCGAGACGCCGCGGCGCTACGCAGTGCGCGCTGGCGAGCACGGCAAGGTATCGGCCGCGTCCATTAGCGATGTGACGGCGGCGTACATGGAAGCGCGCTACGGCCCCGCTGGCGACGACGCGCTTGGCAGGCTGCAGCAGGAAGTCGCCAGGGCCGGCTGAATGCTGACCGGGTGTTAGCGATGCTGGTCGATTAGCACCGGGTTACCGTCGGGATCCAGCAGCGTAATACTCGCAGGTCCTTCGCTCGCCTCATCGGCTTCACGAATCAGCTCAACCCCGCGCTGGCGCAACTCGCGCTGCAGTTCGCGCACATCCGTAAACGAATCGAGGTCCTGACTGCTGCTGATCCCAGCCGGGATTGAACGTCAGGATGTTCTTGTCGAACATGCCCTGGAACAGGCCGATAACGTGATCGCCATTGCGCAGGATCAGGAAATTTTGTTCCGCAGCACCGCCGATGACTTCGAAACCGAGCTTTTCGTAGAAACTCCGTGAAGCCTGCAGGTCCTTGACCGCGAGGCTGACTGAAAATGCTCCAAGCTGCATTGTGCTCCCCCTTGATTACTAGCTTCTGAATTTTAGCCGGGCTCTACGATGAGGTAGATCACCGTTGTCTCCCCGACGTTTAGCACTTCGTGCCGGCGATTGAATCGCGCACGCACTAAACGCGAGCAGTGCAATGATGACTACGAGGATACGCATCTTTACGCCGTCAGGTAGAGAATGCTCGCCGCGTAAATCGCGAACAGCACGCTAAGGACCTCAAACCACTTTGGCTTGAGTGCGATCGCCAGCATCAACGCGCCACCAACGATAGGAAACAGAAATGACAGCATCACGGGGTTGCCAAACATCGTTATGTTGACGTACGGCCCGACACAAAAATAACCGAGCATGGACAGTGCGGAAAATCGGCCGAACGTGCGACTGTGGTGGATGAAGTCAAGCTCGGTATCGTCAGAGATATCGTAATCTTCTGTTGGCAAGGCGAGTTCCGCAGAACCGTAAACAAAAATGGCGCCAATGACCAACACGAAGAAGTCAATGATGGTCCAGTCATCAATCTCGCGCAGCTCCCAGCCGACCCACCACATTTGCAGAATGAACAACATGACGACAACGCCCCACAGCGCTGTCGACCAGTGATAGGTAACTCGTTCGTGCGCGCGAATAATTCCTGCGACAGCATTGAGCAGTCGTGATAACGCCAAACCGAGGATGACGGAAATGGCGATAAAGACGTATTCGTGCTTGGTCATACCTGTAGTGGTTCCTGTGGAGTTGCATGTGGCCTGACAACGGCCAACAGCATGCCGCCGCCGATAAACATCGGTAGCAACGATAGCAGAACATACTTTGGATCATCAGAAAGAGTTGCGGCCACGCCGATCAGCATCGGCCCCAGGATATGCGCGAACTTCGTGATCATGCTGTAAAAGCCAAAGAACTCACCGGGCTGGCCGGGCGGGATGAGTGCTGCATACAGCGAGCGACTCAAGCCCTGCACGCCACCCTGCACGCAACCGATGATCACGGCCATGACATAGAACTGCCAGACCTCGGTCATCGAGATCGCCCAGACGCACATCACAACATAGATACCGAGAGCAACGAACAACGCCGTCTTCGGCCCTGCCCTGTGGCCGAAGTAGCCGTACACCAGGGTGGCCGGGAAGCCCACGAAGTTGGTAATCATTAGAGCCATCACCAGGTCTTTCTGGCCGAAGCCCAGCCGCTGCCCATAGTCGACGGCCATGAAAATGACGGTAAAGACGCCACCAATGTAGAGCCAGTAGGCAATCAGGAAAACGACAATATTGCGATACTGCCCAACGCGCCTGATCGTCGACCGCAGCTCCGAGTACGCCGCTTTGATCACGCCGCTCGACACAGCTGTCTGGCTGCGACGCTCCGGGACGGCGCGCAATAATGGCAGCAGAAACAGGACCCACCAGGCACCGACAGACACAAACGCAAGGCTGATGGCCTGGGTCGCATTCGCAAGTCCGAAGGTCGACGGCGATGCGATCATCCAGGTATGCAAGGCAAGCAACAACGCACCGCCGAGGTAGCCAAGACTGAAACCGAGTGTCGACACAAGGTTGTAGTAGCGCGGTTCGGTGACGTCGATCAACAGTGAGTCATAGAATACTGTTGAGCTGTAGTAGCCGACCGACGCGAGCAAATAGAACAACAATGCCAGCGGCCAGTTGCTTTCGCCGACCAGTCCCAGCGCCGCCGTTGCGATCGCTCCCATGAACGCGAGCACAAACAGAAAGCGCTTCCTGTAACCGCCTGCATCGGCAATCGTGCCGAATATCGGCGCGGTCAGACAGACCACGGTGCTGGCGGCCGCGGTTACCCAGGCGAGCCTCGCGGTGGCCTCTGCATCGCTAAAGCCAACGTTCCAGAAGGTCTGGTTGAATACCGGGAAGAGTACCGCCAGCACGCTTAGCGCAAATGCCGAGTTGGCCCAGTCATAGAGTGCCCAGGCGAACACTTTCTTGGTGATGAAGCCTGTTTGCACGGAATCTAGTGCTCGCGTGTTTTCTGAAAACGGATGTCGGGCCAGCGCTCTTCCGTGAGATTGAGATTCACCCTGGTCGGAGCAATGTAGACCAGTCGCTCGCCGTGATCCAGCGCGAGATTGTCGTGGGCCTTGCGCTCGAATTCCGCCAGCATCTTGTCATCGTCACATTCCACCCAGCGGGCAGTCGCGACGTTAATGTTTTCGAACTGGCACTCCACGTTGTATTCATCACGCAGACGATGCGCGACAACATCAAACTGCAGTGGCCCCACGGCGCCGAGAATGAGGTCATTATTGCGATACGGCTTGAACAACTGCGTAGCGCCCTCCTCGCACAACTGTGCCAGCCCTTTTTGCAGCGCCTTGAGGCGCAGAGGATCCTTCAGCACCGCCCGTCTGAATATCTCGGGCGCGAAGTTGGGAATCCCGCTGAAGCGCAGTTCTTCACCCTGGCTGAAGCTGTCGCCGATATTGATCGTGCCATGGTTGTGGAGACCAATAATATCGCCCGCATAGGCAGTTTCAGCATGTTGCCGATCAGCCGCCATGAAGGTGATCGCGTCAGGAATCTTCATTTCTTTTCCTGAGCGAACATGCAGTACTTTCATTCCCTTCTGGTACTCACCGGAACAAATGCGCATGAACGCGATGCGATCACGATGCCCCGGGTCCATGTTTGCCTGAATCTTGAAAACAAAGCCGGTGAGCTTCTCTTCAGTCGGATCGATCTGTCGCTGCTCTGTCTTGCAGGGCAACGGGGCTGGTGCATAGGCCACGAATTCATCCAGCAACTCTTTCACGCCGAAGTTCGAGAGCGCCGAGCCAAACAATACCGGCGTCTGCTTCGCGGCCAGGTACTGCTCGACATCAAAATCGGGACAAGCGCCACGGACCAGCTCGACCTCATCGCGAAATTCATCGGCGATGTCACCGAGGGCCTCACTGGCTGCGGTTGAATGCAGCCCGTCAATAGCGCTGATGGAGGCCGCTTTTTGCCGCCCGACCTTGTCGTACAAATAAATGCGATCGTGCGCCAGGTGGTAAACGCCCTTGAGTCTGCTGCCCATGCCGATCGGCCAGGTAATCGGCGTGCACTGAATCTTCAGGACCTCTTCGATCTCGTCCAGCAGTTCGATGGGCTCGCGCCCTTCGCGATCAAGCTTGTTGATGAACGTCATGATCGGCGTGTCGCGGAGCCGCGTGACTTCCATGAGCTTGATGGTGCGTTTCTCGACACCCTTGGCACAGTCGATCACCATCAACGCCGAATCCACAGCGGTAAGAGTGCGATAGGTATCTTCGGAGAAGTCCTCGTGACCGGGCGTATCCAGCAGGTTGACGACATGATCGTCGTAGGGAAACTGCATCACAGACGAGGTCACGGAGATACCTCGCTGCTGCTCGAGCTTCATCCAGTCCGAGGTCGCATGCCGGCTGGCCTTGCGGCCTTTGACCGTGCCGGCCAGCTGTATAGCTCCGCCATACAGCAGCAGCTTCTCAGTGAGCGTTGTCTTGCCGGCGTCCGGGTGCGAGATGATCGCAAAGGTCCGTCGCCGGGCAACCTGGTCTTTAATCAATGACGAGTTTCCTGGATAGCACTGCCGCATCTTCGCGGCCATCGTGCGCCTGATAATAGGCGGGGCGCTCGGCAATCTGCACGAAGCCCCTTTTTTTGTAAAGGGCAAGTGCCGTTACGTTGGTCGGACGGACCTCAAGAAAAACCTCGCGTACCGACTCGCCGCGCGCTTTCAGCAGGATATCGTCGAGCAGGCGCGCACCGTAGCCGTAGGCGCGATGCGCAGGATCGACGCAAATATTAAGAATATGGGCTTCACCTGCCGCGATCGAAAGGACCGAATAGCCTGCGATGCCATGCTCGTTTTCCAGCACCATGCAGTGATAGCCAGCCAGCAGGCAGTCCCGAAATACACCATGGCTCCACGGAAATTCGTAGCTGCGACGCTCAATATCCGACACGTGCGGCAGATCGTCATGCTTCATGCTGCGAATGAGACACGGATTCTGATCCTGTCGCGGCGTCACGCTTCAGCCTCCGCAAACGCCGTCATGGCAAGGCACAGGTCGTCCCAGGATTTCTGCTTCTGCGAGGGACTGCGCAGCAAGTACGCCGGATGATAGGTCACGACCAGAGGCACGCCTTCGAACTCTCTGACGCTGCCGCGCATGCGACCAACCGGATCGTCGGTTTCGAGCAGACTTTGCGCTGCAATGCGCCCAACAGCCAGAATGATCTTCGGTTGCAGCAGCTGGATCTGCTGCATCAGGTAGTCCCGGCAGGCGGCCATCTCTGACGCTTTTGGATCGCGATTATTCGGCGGCCGGCACTTCAGAATATTGGCAATAAACACCTTGTCACGCGACAGGCCTGCAGCTCGCAGCATTTCGTCCAGTAATTGGCCGGCGCGACCGACGAACGGCTCGCCGCGACGATCCTCTTCGGCACCGGGGGCCTCGCCGATAATCATCCAGTCTGCGGCCGGGTTGCCCACACCAAAGACAGTCTGGGTGCGGCTGCCGGCAAGTTCGCAGCGCGTGCAGCCGGCGACTGCCTGGCGAAGAGTATCCCAGTCCATGCCGGCTGCCCCGGCATCAGCGCCAGCGGCAACCGAATCCGCAGCGCCACGAGGCACCCAGACGTCGATTCCCATCGCTTGAAGACAGGCGCGTCGTTGGCTTTCAGTTTGACTCATGGTGGATCAGGGGCTGCGGACTTCGGCCTAGTGTGTCACCTTGGCCAGCAGATCTCTACCACCCTGCATGGTATCGCCAACGCTGACCAGCACCTGGCTGTCGGCGGGCAGATGCACCGCGGCGAAACGGGTCAGACGCAGGTAGGCGCAGCGCTGGCCCTGCCCGAGTCTTTCGCCGTAACGAATGAAAGAGCGCGGCGCCAGGCCGAACCGATAACCCGCGAAGTACAGGACGATATCGTCGCCCTCATCGGATTGAATCCAGAGCGCATTCGTTGGGTAGTCAATCGTCTTGCCGCCACGCTCAGCCCGCAAGTCCATGATCTTCCCCTCCATCGGGCAACGCGCCGTGTAGGTGCCGAGCGCATCGATGCGCAACTTGATACGGATCGCCTTGCCCTGCAACGCACCCTCTTCAATGACGTCAATTGCAACCACATCACCGTCGACCGGACTGACGATGCCGCGCGGAGACGACGAAATCGGGCGCCGCGGATCGCGAAAAATCAACACCAGCAACGGCAACAACACGGCCGGCAGGATGGCCCACAGAGGATCCGCATAACGCAGCAACACGAATATCGCGACGACAGCGGCGACCACGAACGGCAGGCCCTCGCGGGCAACAAACGGGTTTCGGCGACCTTGCAAAGCTTCGGGTCCAGGCGGGCGGGAAGCGCAGCATCCTAATAGAGACCACCCTGTACGAGCAATAGGTAGTGTCAGTGCGGCACTCGCACTACAATACGGGCCTTCATCTGATAGCGGGAATATTCATGCGTTTTTCACAGTTCGGGCTGACAACACTGAAGGAAGTACCGGCCGAGGCCGAAATCGTCAGCCACCAGTTGATGCTGAGGGCCGGTCTGATCAGGCGCCTGTCGGCTGGCCTGTTCACCTGGATGCCGCTGGGCCTGCGGGTGCTGCGCAAGGTCGAGAACGTTGTTCGCGAGGAGATGAACCGCGCAGGCGCGCTGGAATTGCTGATGCCCGCCGTGCAACCAGCAGAACTGTGGGAAGAGTCGGGCCGCTGGGACAAGTACGGCCCGCTGCTGCTGCGCATGCACGACCGCCATCAGCGCGAATATTGCTTTGGCCCGACACACGAAGAGGTCATCACAGACGTGGCGCGCCGCGAATTGCGCAGTTACAAGCAATTGCCGGTTAACTACTACCAGATCCAGACGAAATTTCGCGACGAGATTCGGCCGCGCTTCGGTGTCATGCGCTCGCGCGAGTTCATCATGAAGGACGCATATTCGTTCGATACCGACGCCGAGGGGCTGCAGAAGTCGTACGACGCGATGCACGATGCCTACAGCCGCATATTCACCCGCCTTGGACTGAAGTTCCGGGTGGTTGATGCCGACAGCGGTGAGATCGGCGGCAGTCGCTCGCAGGAATTTCACGTCCTCGCGGACTCGGGCGAAGATGCCATCGCTTATTGCGATGCAGACAACTACGCCTCCAATGTCGAGATGGCCGCGACCACGCGTCCGCCGGGCGACAGGCCAGCCGCGACAGAAACGATGCAACAGGTCGCCACTCCTGGCGTCAAGAGCATTGAGGCGCTCTGCAAGTTCCTGAAGGTGACGCCCGAGCAGACCCTGAAGACGCTTATCGTAGAGGGTGACGAGCAGCCGATCGCGCTGGCGCTGCGCGGCGATCATGAGCTCAACGCGGTCAAGGCACAGAAGATTCCGGGCGTCGCCTCGCCTCTGACGATGGCGAGTCCCGAGGCCATTCGCAGCGCGACCGGCGCGGAACCCGGCTTCGCGGGACCGCTCGGTCTCAAGATTCCGCTGTATTTCGATCATGCGACGGCCGCGATGTCCGATTTCGTCTGCGGCGCGAATGAAGCTGATATGCACGTGACAGGCTGCAACTTCGGCCGCGATATCGACGCTGTGGATACGGTTGACCTGCGCAACGTCGTGGCAGGTGACCCGACGCCGGGTGGCAGCGGCACGCTGAGCATTGCCCGCGGCATCGAGGTTGGCCATATATTCCAGCTCGGCACGAAGTACAGCGAGGCAATGGGCGCTACCGTGCAGGACCAGGACGGCAAGGACCGCGTCATGGAGATGGGCTGCTACGGCATCGGCATTACGCGCATCGTTGGCGCCGCTATCGAACAGAACAACGATGACAGCGGCATCATCTGGCCGGAACCGCTGGCACCGTTTGACGTGGTGCTGGTGCCGATCAACATGCATCGTTCGGAGGACGTTCGCGAAGCGGCCGAGGCGCTGTACCAGGAATTGACCGATATGGGTCTCGAAGTGCTCTTCGACGACCGCGAATCACGGCCCGGCGTGAAGTTCGCCGACGCCGAATTACTCGGAATCCCGCAACGCCTGGTGGTCAGCGATCGCAGCCTGGCCGCGGGTGAACTTGAATACCGCCATCGCCGCGACAGCGAGTCGCGCAATCTGAAACGTGATGAGGCCCTCAAAACGGTCGCGGCGGTCGGCTTACAATAAGTGCCTGGCAGGCGCGCGTATCGGCCTGCGTATTTACGGGAGATCTTACATTAAGAACTTGATAGAACTTACTGTTTTAGCAGGTTTTTTCTGGCTTATTATGCCGGGCGGGCCGGCGTTCGCCCAGCAACAGCCCGACCCCGAACTCCGTGAGGTGCTGCGTGCCGCCGCCGGTGCAGCGGACAGCTTTGACGACCGCTATGACGCCGAGGTCTGGCTCACCGACATGTCCCGCCGTCTCGAGCGGCAGGTCAAAGATCCCGAGGAACGCATCAGCCTGCTGACCCGCGTTCACTACGAAGCGGCGCGTGCCGAGCTGCCGCCCGAACTGGTGCTCGCGGTCATCGAGGTCGAAAGTAATTTCGATCGCTATGCGGTTTCTGTCGCTGGCGCGCTCGGACTGATGCAGATCATGCCGTTCTGGCTGAACGAAATCGGCCGCCCGGACGACAATCTGCTGCACATGGACACCAATCTGCGCTACGGCTGCACCATCCTGAAGTTTTACCTGGACAAGGAAAAAGGCGACCTGCGGCGCGCACTGGGGCGTTACAACGGCAGCCTGGGCAAGCGCAAATACCCCAACAAGGTCATCACCAAGCTGTCAGAGAAGTGGTTTCAGGCCTAGTTGGCTGACTTGGACTTTTCGGCCGTTTTCAGCGCTGAGAGCGCTTTGGACTTGGCTTCCAGCGCATCGCGCCGTGCTCTCAAGTAGTCCTTTTCCGTGAGTTTGCGCTCCGCGCTCAGCAGGTAGGTCTCTGCCTCCTGCAGCGCTTCCGTCGCCAAATCGGCCGCGCCCGCTTCCCGGGCAACCGCAATTGCCTGGCGTGCGTCGCTCATCTCCTGCACAGGAGGTGCGGTTTCGCAGCCGGAAAGGGCAACGAGCAAAGCCACCAGGGCGCTTTGCAGCCAGATTTTCAGTTCAGGTTTTGGCACGGCTCTTATTTTTGTAAAGTAGCCGGGCAACGCTACCAAGCAGCGTGCTGCGCCGTCAAGCAAGTGTGCTGGTCGCTGACGGGTGGCAACGAGGCTGCTAGAGTTCGCGCTGGCCAAACCAGAGTCCCTGCGAGAGCAATTCATGACGATTACCATTTACCACAATCCGCGCTGTTCGAAATCGAGACAGACATTAGCGCTAATTGAAGAAGCTGGCGTAACGCCCCACGTCGTCGAGTACTTAAAGGACACGCCTTCCGGGGCAACAATTGCCGGGCTTGCCGCCAGCCTGGGGGTTGCTGTTGTGTCGCTCGTGCGCAGCGCTGAAAGCGACTACAAGGAGGCGACCGATCGACCGGACCTGAAGAACAACGACGCGCTGGCCGCCTGGATTGCCGCGCACCCGAAGGTCTTGCAGCGGCCGATCGTGGTCAACGAAGACACCGGCAAAGCAGTCATCGGGCGACCGCCTGAAAACGTGCTTGGGATTATCGGGTAATGGCTGAGGTACTGGTACTTTACTACTCGCTGCATGGCGCGACTGAATCGCTTGCACGGGAAATCTGCGTTGGCGTCGATTCTGTCAAGGGCGCCTCGGCACGCTTGCGCACCGTGCCCAAAGTCTCGTCTCAGGCGGAGGCCGTTATCGACGACATTCCGGATGCCGGCCCGCCCTACGCCAGCGCAGAGGACTTTGCGTCGTGCGCGGGAATCATCATGGGCAGCCCGGGCCGCTTCGGCAACATGGCCGCGGCGATGAAGTACTTCATCGACGGCACGCTGAATGAGTGGCTGAAAGGGTCAGCCACGGGCAAACCAGCGGCGGTGTTCACGTCGACGGGGTCATTGCACGGCGGCCAGGAAACGACGCTGCTGTCCATGGCGCTGCCATTACTGCATCACGGCATGCTGTTTGTCGGCGTGCCGTACAGCGAACCGGCGCTATCTCGCACAACAACGGGCGGCACCCCTTACGGCGCGACCCATGTCAGCTGGAGCCGTGACAATGATGTGTTATCGGCTGACGAGATCGAGATCGCGAGAGCGCTGGGTGCGCGCGTCGCCAGCACCGCCATCAAGCTGGGGACCTAGTCCCCGGCCTGCTGTTTCAGCACATCGCTGACAAACGGCACGGTCAGTTTTCGCTGCGCCTGCAAGGCGGCAAGGTCCAGCCGGTCGAGTAACTCGTAGAGACTCGCCATGTCGCGCCGACTTCGGCTCAACAGGTAGCGCGCAGTCTTGTCCGGCAACTCCAGACCGCGGTGTCCTGCGCGCAGCTTGAGCGCCTGTGCGCGCTGCTGCTCGTCAAGGGTGTGCAACTGGAATACCGGCAATCGTGACATGCGGCTTTCAAGGTCTGCGAGCTGCACGGCACTCTCGCGAGGCGCCATCGCCGCCGACACCAGCAGTTGACCATCGGCATCGAGAATCTGGTTGCAGAGCGCAAACAGTGCCTGCTCCCAGGCGGCGTCCCCGGCGATGGCATCGATGTCATCGAGGCACACCAGCTCGCGGCTCGCCAGCCCGTCGATGACGGCAGGCCCGGCCTCGGACAGCATTTGCAGGGGCACGTACACCGAGCGATCACCTGCCGCGTCGCACACCGCCTGCAGCAGGTGCGTCTTGCCGGTTGCGTGTGCACCCCACACCCAGCAGCCTGCTCCATTGCCGGCCGCGAGGTCCTTAAGCGTAGCGACCAGTGGCTCGTTACCACTGGCGAGAAAACTGGCAAATACCGCGTGATCAGCCAGCTGCAAAGGCAGCGCCATCTGAGCCATCAGTCATCCGTCGGCAGCGATACATCGGGATTCTCCCGCAGATACCGGTGGTAGGCGAAGCGCATGATGACGGACAACACGGCCGCCGCCGGCAACGCGAGAAGAATGCCGAAGAAACCAAACAGCTGGCCACCGGCAGCGACTGCGAAAATGACGATAACAGGATGCAGTCCGATGCGATCGCCGACCAGCTTCGGCGTCAGCAAGGAACCTTCAATGAACTGCGCGATCGAGAATGTCGCGATGACGCCGACCATTGGCCACAGCGGATTCGGCTCCAGCGCCACGACCAGCCCGGCAAGGCCGATACCGAAGACGAAACCAAGGTAAGGAACGAAACTGACCAGCCCCGACACAACGCCGATCGCCAGCGCAAACTCGACTCCCGAGAGGCTGAGTCCGAGCGAATAGATAATGGCGAGAAACATCATCACGAGAATCTGCCCGCGCAGAAACGCCCCGAGCACGTCGTCAGACTCACGCGCCAGCTGGAATACCGTTTCACGCTGGCTGTCTGGCACCAGCGCACCGAGATGATTGATGATGACGTCCCAGTCACGCAGCAGGTAGAACGTGATAATCGGTATCAGGAACAGGCTCAGCACGGCAGCAAGCAGCGCACCGCCCGACTTGGTGACCGATAACAGCACCTTGCCACTCCAGCTGCTGACGGTATCGGCATAGCGTTCGAAGAAGGCGCCCAGGCCGACGTCGTCGCCGGCGTCAATATTGAGCAGTTCGAAGGCGTTCGGCATCCAGACCTGCTCCGCCCTGGCGACAATTTCCGGCAACGCCGCCAGCAATGCAGAAACCTGCTTGTCGATCAGCGGCCCAATGAGCACGACGATCAGCGCCAGCATCAGGAAGGTCAGCAGGAACACGATCACCACAGCCAGCGTGCGCGGCATCTTTAGTCGTTCCAGGCGGTCCGCCAGTGGATCGCCGATATACGCCAGCAGCGCCGACGCCACGAACGGCGTCAGGACCGGCGCCAGCAGGAACATCAGCCAGCCACCGAGTGCGATCGCAATCAGCCAGTTAAAACGTACGTCGTTCCCCATCACTTATGCCCTCTTTCTTGCACGATCGGACCAGCGCAACACGTAGTCCACGCCACTGATGACTGCGGTAACGAGCACCGCAGCCCCCAGCGTGGTCAGTGAAATCTGCTGCGGCCAGGCAAAGCCCGCGCGGCTCAAAACAAACAGCAGAAACAGCAACTGCAGGGCGGTGTTCAATTTACTGATGCGACTCGGCTCGCCCTGCACCGGTTCGATCAGGAAATGATATACGAGCGCTCCGACAAAAATGACCAGGTCGCGGAGAATGACGACAGCCGCAAGCCAGACCGGCAACAATCCCTGCCAGGCCAGCGTGATGAACATGCCGGAAACCAGCAGTTTATCGGCAACGGGATCGAGCAATGCGCCAAAGCGGGTTTGCCAGTTGAAGCGAACCGCAAGGTAGCCGTCGATGCCGTCGGAGCCGCCCGCGATGACGAACAGCAGCAGCGCAACTGCGTACTCGCCGTCGACGATGAGGTACAGAATCGGCACCACGAGCACTATGCGCAGCATCGATATAGCGTTAGGCAGCCAGTGCAAGGTCATGATGTGACCCGCTCAGGGGTTGTAGAAGAACTTCAGCTCTTGGGACAACGGGTCGGGACTACCCAGGAATTCGACGCGCTCATCGTCTTCTTCGAGCAGGCCGCCGAAGCGCAGTGCGCGGCGCAGCCTTTCGGAACCGCCATGCACCGCTACGTCATAGTGAAGACTGTCACCCTCAACCCGGGTCACCGCAAACCGGTCGATGATGTTGGTATCCGCCAGCATCTTCTGAACCTCACCGTAGTGCTCGACAGAGACAATGCCCGATACGGTCAGTTGCACCACGCGGATCGGCGAGTCGGAACTGATCGCAAATTCCTGCGCCAGGAGTTCAGCAACCTGGTTCAGCACCCCCTCGGGTTCACCGCTCCAGGCGCGATTCTCTGCGCCAAAATGGTAGTCCCAACGATTTCGCTGGCTGGACTCGGGCCGAATTCGGCCGATAAGGACGGACTGCACCTCATAGCGCTTTGATGCCTCGAGCAAATCCTCGTCGAAGCCACCCCAGATGTCACTGAAGCTCACGTTCTGCAGGTCTGTTGAATCCAGCAACGGGAACACAACCGGTAGCCCGCGCCGCGCCGCGACATCGAGGATGCGCTCTCGCAACATCCGATTGCGGTCGATCGAGCGCCCGGTATCGTCGCTGACATCCGCGTCATCGGCCGCAATAATTTCACGCTGGCCCTGCCCCCAGTCAACAGCCAGCCACACCAGCGTCAGCGGGCGGTCTGAACCCCATACGGTCTGACCTGCCTGGCGCAACGTGTTTTCGATGGCTTCTCCGTCAAAGGTCACCGCCATGGTGTCTGCGGCACCTTTGCGAAAGCGCACCACGTAGGCCGAGGGGTTGGGAAACAATTCTTCGACCAATTCTGCGTCGTAGCTGAGCTCCGCGCCCGAAACGCGCGTCAGGACCTCGCGCAGCGCCGCCTCATAAGCATCCAGGCGGGGGTCGTCAGCCTCCTGATCAAATGCCACCTCGGCCGTGTACAGCGTCGGCATTTCCACGGCCCACGCGGCCGTCAGCCCAAGAGTGCAGATGCACAGCAGCGCGAACTTAACTGTTTTCAACAATGGAGGTTTCCCGATGAATGCCCAGCGACTATTATATCGCCCTCGCAGCATTTGCCACCCCGAATCCCCACTTAATCAAGAATTCTTGTGAGCAATAAATCACTGACCTATAAAGATGCCGGCGTCGACATCGATGCCGGTAACGAACTCGTGGAGCGCATCAAGCCGCTCGTGAAGCGCACGCAGCGACCTGAAGTGCTGGCCGGGCTGGGCGGTTTTGGTGGCCTGTTCGCACTGCCGCCGGGCAAGTACCACGAGCCAGTGCTGGTATCCGGGACTGACGGTGTCGGTACCAAGCTGATGCTGGCGCAGCACCTTGGCGTGCATGACACGATTGGCATCGACCTGGTCGCCATGTGCGTTAACGATGTGCTGGTGCAGGGCGCAGAGCCGCTGTTTTTCCTCGACTACTTCGCCTGCGGCAGGCTCGATATCGACGTCGCCGCAAGTGTGATCGCTGGCATCGCCGAGGGCTGCTCGCAAGCGGGCGCTGCGCTGATCGGCGGCGAAACTGCCGAGATGCCGGACATGTATGGCGACGGTGAGTATGACCTTGCAGGCTTCTGCGTCGGCGCTGTGGAACGTGCCGCGATGCTGGACGGCAGCTCGATCGAGGCCGGCGACGCCATCATCGGCATAGCCTCCAGTGGCCCGCATTCGAACGGCTATTCGCTGATCCGGCGCGTGCTTGAAAGGCAGCCTGATGCCGAGATCAACGGCGTGCCAGCCAGCAAACAGCTACTCGCACCAACGCGAATTTACGTCAAGCCTGTACTTGCGCTAATGCAGGCCATCGACGTGCACGGACTGGCGCATATTACCGGCGGCGGCATTACTGAAAACGTGCCGCGCGTTCTGCACGGCAAACTGGGTGCGGAGATCGACACCTGCAGCTGGCAACCCGGGCCAGTCTTCGACTGGCTGGCTGCTGTTGGCAATATCGAAATCGACGAGATGCGCCGCACCTTCAACTGTGGTGTTGGTATGGTCGTCGTCGTGGCAAGCAAGGATCTCGATGCCGCACTGCAGAGCCTCACGGCCAGTGGCGAAATCGCGTGGCAAATTGGACGAGTCACTGATGCTGGCCCGGGTGTGAGCTTCATTTGAGCCTGGCCCAATGCAAGGCGGCAATCCTGATCTCGGGCTCAGGCACCAACCTGCAGGCGTTTATCGATCGCGTTCGCGCCGGCCAGCTGGCCATCGATATCGCGGTCGTATTCAGTAACAAGCCGGATGCATTCGGTCTGCAGCGCGCGAAACAGGCAGGTATCGAGACGAGTTGCCTGCAGCACGGCGACTACGCCGACCGCGAATCCTTCGATCGCGCCGTTGCCGCGGAGCTGGATCGCTACGCCCCGGACCTGATCATCCTGGCAGGCTTCATGCGCATCCTCAGCCCATGGTTCGTGCGCCACTACGAGGGCAGGATCCTCAATATCCACCCTGCTCTGCTGCCGCTGTATCCCGGGCTCAACACGCACCAGCGGGCACTGGATGCCGGCGACTCCCACCACGGCAGCACCGTGCATTTTGTTACCGACGAACTCGACGGCGGACCGCGCATCGTTGCCGGCCGCCTGGCGGTGGCCAACGGAATTTCCGCCGCGCAGCTGCAGGACAATGTGCAGGCGCTGGAACACCAGGTGTACCCGCAGGCCGCGGCATGGTTTGCCGAAGGACGGCTCCGCTACCGCGATGGCCAGACCTGGCTCGACGGCAAGCAGCTGCAGGAACCGGTCGTTATCGACTTCGACTGAGGCCGCTTACGCCTTGGGCAGGGTGACCCCCGTCTGCCCCTGATATTTGCCGCCGCGATCCTTGTAAGAGGTTTCGCACACTTCGTCCGACTCAAGGAACAGCATCTGCGCGACGCCTTCATTGGCGTAGATCTTCGCCGGCAACGGCGTCGTATTGGAAAACTCCAGCGTGACGTGGCCTTCCCACTCCGGCTCCAGCGGCGTGACGTTAACGATGATGCCGCAGCGCGCATAGGTCGACTTGCCCAGGCAAATCGTCAGCACGTTGCGCGGAATGCGGAAGTACTCGACGGTGCGCGCAAGCGCGAATGAATTGGGCGGAATCACGCAGACATCACTCTTGATATCCACGAAACTCGAATCGTCAAAGCCCTTCGGGTCGACGATCGCCGAATTGATGTTGGTGAAGATCTTGAACTCATCCGAACAGCGCACATCGTAGCCGTAACTGGAGGTACCGTAGGAAACGATCCGGGTATCGCCGCGATGTCTGACCTGACCAGGCTCAAACGGCTCGATCATGCCGTGTTCAGCGGCCATTTGCCGTATCCAGCGATCCGCTTTGATGCTCATTTCTTGTCCTCAACGACGATGTTCGGGAATTTGCTGCTGTAGTTTCTGGGTCGTGCTGCCAGCTTCGCTGCCATGCGCTGCGCAGCGCCAATGTAGGCCGCCGTGATCGCAGATTCCGGCATTGCTGCGACCGTCGGCATGCCGCCATCGGCCTGCTCGCGGATCTTGGCATCCAGCGGCAGCTGGCCGAGCAGCGAGACCTCGAAGTCGGCCGCAATGCGGTCACCGCCGCCACTGCCAAAAATCGTGTCTTCATGGCCGCAGTTGGAGCAGATATGGGTGCTCATGTTCTCAATGACACCAAGCACTTCGATGGACACCTTGCGGAACATCGCCAGTCCTTTGCGCGCATCCAGCGTCGCGATGTGCTGCGGCGTGGTCACGATGACAGCGCCACTGACCGGAATCTGCTGCGACAGCGTCAGCTGAATATCGCCGGTGCCCGGTGGCATATCCACAATCAGGTAGTCCAGGTCGTCCCAGTTGGTCTGGTTGAAGAGCTGGCTCAGCGCCGATGTCACCATCGGTCCTCGCCATACCATCGGCTGGTCCTGGTCGACCAGGAAGCCGATGGACATGACCTGCAGAGAATGTGCCTGCAACGGAATCATCGTTTTGCCATCGACGCTGTCGGGGACTTTGCCATTCAAGCCAAGCATCTGCGGCAGGCTCGGCCCATAGATATCGGCATCCAGCATGCCGACGCGCGCGCCGTCGGCCGCGAGTGCCAGTGCCAGGTTCGCGGCGACCGTGGACTTGCCGACGCCACCCTTGCCCGACGCGACCGCTATCACGTTGCGAATATTCGCTGCTGGCTTCAGCGTGCCCTGCACTTCGTGCGCGACGACTTTGCTGGTGAGCTCGACAGAGACCTCGTCAGCGGCGAATTCCGAGCGCAAAGCCTGCTCGATATGTGCGCTGAAACGAGTCATCGCCGTCGCGGCATGAAAACCCAGCTGCACGTCGGCGCTGACCCTTGCGCCATCGTGACTGGCCGAAATCACCTTGCCATATTCACCCAGGCGGCCGTATATGCCGGGTAACTCCATGGAATTTAGGAACTTACTCACATTCGATTCTGTTGACAGCGTCACACTTCACACTCACGTATTAGGTAAAATTCGTTACTATCAGCACCCGGAACGGGGCTGCAGGGCGCACATTGTAACGAACTAATGTGCGCGGGACGATGTGGCATAATGCCGCGTCGCCAGACTTTGCATGGGCACGAGCGAACAAAGCATTGGTTACTGAAAAACGCGAGGCATGGACAGGCTCGAGCGCAGGGACGCTGACTTTCAGCAGCCCCCCGTTCAGCGTTGCTCTGTGTGCGGGTGATTGCTCGTGAGCATCCTCGGCGGATTTCGCGCAGACCAGCTGGTTGCCTCGCTCGTCTCCGAGCAGGACCCCGACTCCCCCGCTGCACAGAAGCTGATCGAAAAGCTGAAGAAGGTCGGCCCCAAGGTCGTACCGAAAGTCATCGATGCGCTGGCGATGTCCGACAAGTCGCATACCATGATGTTCGTCGACATTCTGACCAGCCAGGTGAACGACAAGACGCTCGACCTCTACAGGGAAGGTCTCGCCGACGGCAATGAGCGTGTTGTTTCCGGCACTGCCTGGGCGCTATCCAGCAGTACAGACTACAACGCCAATGGGCTGCTGGAGTTCTTCGAAGACGCGGAAGTCTCCAAAGCGGCGCTCATCGAGGTGCTGCGAGTCCATAAACAGGATCTGTCGGTACATGAGTTGCTGCAGCGCGCCTACGAGCTGGAGCCACGCGAGAAAGCGGCGCTGTTCAAGATCATTGAAGAGGTCCTCAAACCGGAAATGGTGCCGGACCTGATTGCCCGCATGGGCGGCAAAGACCCGGTGATCAAGATTCACCTGATGAACCTGCTGTCGAAGTTCGACAAGCCCGAGATCAGCCAGGCGCTGGAGATGCAGCTCAAGGACCCTAACAAGATGGTGCGCAGCGCGGCTCTGGGCGCGCTCTCCAAGCGTGCCAATATTGGCAATATAGAGCGCATCGCGGAATTGCTGGTTGACCCCGACCTCGATGTCCAGGGCAAGGCGGTAGACGTCCTGATCAAGCTCAATCACCCCGATACCGTGAAGTACCTGATACCGGCCCTGAAGGACGAATCTGAATACTCGCGCCGCGCGGCCGTGGAAGTTCTCAATGAAGTGGGCAACGTAGAGTCCGTCAAGGACCTGCTCGGCGCACTCAAGGATGACGATTGGTGGGTGCGCTCGCGAGCCGGAGATGCACTCGCGGAGATCGGCGGCCCCAAGGTTGTTGACGCGGTAGTTAATCTCATCAAGGACGAAGATGAGGAGATTCGCCGGACCGCGATCGAGATCCTGAACACCTGCAAGGACGAGCGCGCCGTCGATCACCTGATCGCGGCAACCGACGATACCGACTGGTGGGTGCGCGAGCGCGCCATCGATGCGCTGTGCCAGATCGGCAGCAAGAAGGCCGTGCCAAAGCTCGAGTCGATGCTCGGCCAGGACCCCAAGACGGACACGGTCATCATCCGTGCGTTGGCCAAACTGGGCAGCGCCAAACACATTACCAAGATCGTGCCAATGCTTACGCGCCCTGAACGCGAAATACAGGTCGAGGCGATCAAGGCGCTGTCACACCTCGCCGATGAATCGCATGCAGAGACCATTCGCGGCGTACTGCGCAAGATCAAGCAATCGGACGAAGCGACGATCATCAACAGCGCCGACAAGGCGCTGAAAGAACTCGACGACCGCTTCTCCATGACCGTACTGGAAGAAAACAAGCGCGCCGAAAAGATTGCGGAGAACACCAAGACTCTGCTGGTCGAAAACGAAGACCTGGAGAAGCTTCTGCAGGAAGCCAAGGAGCAAAGCAAGGTCGGCGAGCTGGACGGCGATGGCGAAGTTGCACCAGCGCCAGCAGCGGTGGCTGCACCAAGCACCGTGCTGGATATTTCGACGCTCAATCCGGGTGACATCCTGGAAGGACGCTACAAGTACATCGAGAAGATTGGCAAGGGCGCATTCGGTACTGTGCTGCTGATGGAAGACGAGGTGGTCGACGAGCGCCTGATCCTCAAGTTCCTGAACCCGAACGTATCGTCGGACGAAGAAATGATGAAACGTTTCGTCCACGAGCTGCGCTACTCGCGCAAGATCACGCATCGCAACGTCATCCGCATTTATGACTTCCTGAACCTGCAGGGCTGCTACGCAATTTCGATGGAATACTTCCCGTCACACACACTGTCGGGCGAGATCCCTGACAACAAGCCCATGGATATTCGCAAGGTTCTGAAATACTCACGCGACATCGCCACCGGCATGACCGTGGCGCACCAGGCTGGCGTCATTCATCGCGACCTGAAGCCCGCCAACATACTGGTGAATAACGAGGGCCTGCTGAAGATCGTGGACTTCGGCGTTGCCGCGGCGGCCTCAAGTGGCGATACACAGTTGACCAAGACCGGTTACGTGATCGGTTCGCCCAAGTACATGGCTCCCGAGCAGATTCTCGGCAAGAAAGTCGATGTTACCGCCGATATCTACAGCGTTGGCGTTATCATGTACGAAATGGCGACCGGTGTGCCGCCCTACAGCCGCGGCGACCACATGTCAGTCATGTACCAGCACGTGCAGGGCAAGGCCAAAGCGGCACAGGAGATCAACCCGGAGATTCCGGACGCTTTTGCCGAGCTTTTGAGCAAGGCTATGTCAGTGGACAAGAGCAAGCGGCACCAGTCCATGGATGAGCTCACCGAAGCACTTGATTCGATCACGCTGAATTAGGAAGCGAAAAACCAATGGCACGTATAGACGCGTTTCTGAAACTCGGCCTTGCGCAGGGATGTTCCGACATCCACCTCGCGGTAGGCGTGCCACCCATGCTGCGTATGAACGGCGACCTCATGCCGATCAAGTTTCGCCAGTTGTCGGATAACGAACTGGAATCCTACGTCGACGAAATCATTTCACAACAACAGCGCGAACGGCTGGATTCCGGGCACGACCTGGACTTCTCGTATGTCGCCGATGAAGGCGGCCGTTTTCGTGTCAATGTTTTTCGCAAAGTGACAGGCATTGGCGCTGTGTTCCGGCACATCCCCGGCGAAGTGCCGAAACTCGACCAGCTGAATGTCCCGCCGGTACTGAAGAAATTCTGTGACTACCATCAGGGCATGGTGCTGGTGACCGGTTCTACCGGTACCGGTAAATCGACCACACTCGCTGCGATGATCGACTACCTCAACGAAGGCAGAAATCTCAACATTATCAGCCTGGAGGACCCGATCGAGTTCGTGCACGCGAGCAAACAATGCCAGGTCATCCAGCGCGAGGTCGGCACGCACGTACGAAGTTTTGCAGACGGCGTGCGCTCTGCGATGCGTGAAGACCCTGACGTCATCCTGGTCGGCGAGTTGCGTGATGCAGAAACAATATCCATGGCCATGACCGCCGCCGAGACGGGACACCTCGTGCTCGGCACGCTGCACACGACCGGCGCAGTCAAGACCATTGACCGAATCATCGACGCCCTGCCCGGCGAGCTGCGCGAACAGACCAAGAGCTTCCTGTCGATGAGCCTGAAAGCCGTCGTGACGCAGGTACTCGTGAAGACGCCTGACGGGCGCGGCCGCCGCGCGATACTCGAGATTCTCGTGAATACGCGGGCGATTGCAAAACTCATCACCACTGACCAGACACACCAGATTTCATCGCAGTTACAGATGGGCAAGGACCTTGGCATGCAGCTCATGGATCAGGCGCTGCTGGACGCGATCCACGCCAAGGAAATCGATCCCGACGACGCGATCCGGTTTGCCAATGACAAACGCAAGTTCCAGCGTTTCGTAACTGACACCGACCTGTTCCCGACAATTGATATCGGCGACCAGTCAAAGGTGTAACGACATGAACAAGATAGACACTTACCTGCAGGCCGCGCTCAAGAAAAATGCTTCAGACCTGCATTTCGTTTCCGGGGACCCGGTACGAGCCCGTGTGCACGGCAGCCTCAGCAGGCTTATGGATGAGGTCCTGACCATCGACGTCGTGCAGGAAGCCATGATGGAAATCATGGACGGTGTCACACAGAAAGCCTTCGAACAGGACGACGCGGCTGATTTCGCTTACGAGATTGCGGATGTGTCGCGCTTTCGAGTTAATGTTTTTCGCCACATTAACGGTATCGGCGCCATTTTCAGGGCGATCCCGTCCACAGCGCTGACACTCGACGACCTGAACATGCCGCCGATCGTTCACGATCTGTGTCGCAATACACAGGGCATGATTCTGGTCACCGGCAAGACTGGCTCCGGCAAGTCGACAACCCTCGCGGCCATGATCGACGCGATGAACAAGCGTCTCAAGGGTCATATTCTGACCATTGAGGACCCGGTGGAATTCGTGCACAAGCCACAGGGCTGCCTGATCAGTCAGCGTGAAATCGGTGTGCACAGCGGCTCTTTCGCCGAGGCGCTGCACTCGGCATTGCGCGAAGACCCGGACGTTATCCTGGTCGGCGAAATGCGCGACCTGGAGACGATCAGCATTGCAGTAACCGCTGCCGAGATGGGTATCCTGGTGATGGGCACCCTGCACACCAACGGCGCCGCTCAGACCATCGACCGCATCGTGAACTCATTCCCTGCGGATAAGCAGAGCCATATTCGTACCATGATCTCGACCTCGTTGAAGGGCGTTATCTCGCAACAGCTGCTTCCTACCACGCACAAGCCAGGCAGGGCCGCAGCGCTCGAAATTATGATCAACACCTCGGCCGTCGCCAACCTGATCCGCCAGGGGAAACTCGACCAGATCGAGACCGCCATGCAGTCCGGCGGCAATATCGGCATGAAGACCATGGACAATGCGCTCATGGAACTGGTCGAGAAAGGCTGGGTTTCGGGCAAAGAGGCCTACCTGCAGGCCAACCACAAGCACAAGTTCGAATCCGTCAAAGACGTGGATTGAGAGGCGCGGCCGCGCCGCACATGGCATAATTCCGCGCTTTGAAACGCCGGTTACCCGTCATGTCCGCCACACCACGCAAGATTCTCGTCACCAGTGCCCTGCCGTACGCCAACGGCTCGATCCATATGGGCCACCTGGTCGAGTACCTGCAGACCGATATCTGGGTGCGCTTTCAGAAACTCCGCGGCCACAAGTGCACCTATGTGTGCGCGAGCGATGCGCACGGCACGCCCATCATGATCAAGGCCCGCGAGCTTGGTATCTCGCCCGAGGAACTGACCGAAAACGCCAGCAAGGAGTTCGTTCGCGACTTCACGGCGTTCGGCATTGAGTTCGACAACTACCATACGACCCACTCCCCTGAGAACGAAGCACTGACCGTCGAGATGTTCGAGGCATTGCGCGACCAGGGCGACATCTACACCAAGACTATCGAGCAGGCCTATGACGAGAAGGAAGGCATGTTCCTGCCGGATCGCTTTGTGCGCGGCACCTGCCCACGCTGCAAGTCTGAAGACCAGTACGGCGACTCCTGCGAGGTTTGTGGTGCAACCTACTCCCCTTCCGAACTGATTGACCCGGTTTCCATCCTGTCTGGTTCAACGCCGATCAAGCGTGAATCGGAGCACTACTTTTTCAAGCTCAGTGAGTACGGCGAACGCATCAAGCGCTGGATGCAGGATGCGAAACTCGACAAGAACGTTCTGGCTAAACTCGATGAGTGGTTTGAGGCCGGACTGCAGGACTGGGACATCTCGCGTGATGCGCCGTATTTCGGCTTTCGCATTCCCGGCACCGAGGACAAGTTCTTCTACGTGTGGCTGGACGCACCGGTGGGTTATCCGGCGAGCTTCAAACACCTGTGTGAGCGTCGCGACGACCTCGACTTCGACGAGTACTGGCGCCCGGGCGGCGACACCGAGCTGTATCACTTCATCGGCAAGGACATCATGTATTTTCATACGCTGTTCTGGCCCGCGGTGCTCGACGGCTCCGGATTCAGGACGCCCACCAGCGTGTTTGCGCACGGCTTCCTGACGGTCAACGGTCAGAAAATGTCCAAGTCTCGCGGCACCTTCATCAATGCGCGCACCTACCTCGACAATCTCAACCCCAGCTACCTGCGCTATTACTACGCGGCGAAACTCGGGCCGACGATTGAAGACATCGACCTCAATCTTGAGGACTTTATCGCCAAGGTGAATTCCGACCTGGTTGGCAAGCTGGTGAACATCGCGAGTCGCTGTGCAGGCTTCATCAACAAGCGCTTCGATGGCGTACTCGCGAGTGAACTACCGGAGCCCGACTTGTTCGCGGAGTTCGCGGCTGCATCTGAGACCATCGCGGAACACTATGAGAACCGCGAGTTTTCAAAAGCGATGCGCGTGATCATGGGCCTTGCCGACCAGGCCAATCGCTACATCGACGACAAGAAGCCCTGGATCATGGCGAAGGATGAAACGCTCGATGCACAGATGCAGCAGGTGTGCTCACAAGGCCTGAACATGTTCCGCAGCCTGATGGTCTATCTGACGCCTGTGCTGCCGGTGGTTGCCGCAGACGCACGTGCGTTCCTCAATGAAGATACGTGGACATGGAGCGATGCGTCGACGCCATTGAGCGGCCACAAGATCAGCAAGTTCAAACCCCTACTCACCCGTGTTGACAGCAAACAGGTTGATCAAATGATAGAACAGTCGAAGTCGAGTACCGCAGCGCCAGAGGCGCAGGAAGATGAGGCTTACATCAGCATTGATGACTTCATGAAGGTCGATCTGCGCATTGCCCGCATTGAGAAAGCCGAGCCCGTAGAGGGCGCGGACAAGTTGCTGGCGCTCACCCTCAACGTCGGTGATACAACACGTAACGTGTTTGCCGGCATCAAGGCGGCCTATGACCCGCAGACCCTCGTCGGGCGTCACGTGATCGTGGTCGCCAACCTGGCGCCGCGAAAAATGCGCTTTGGTACGTCCGAGGGCATGGTACTGGCTGCCGGTCCCGGAGGCTCCGACATATTCCTGCTGTCGCCCGACGACGGCGCCACGGCGGGGATGCGTGTAAAGTAACAGGATGACCGATGTCGTCGTTATCCTCGTAGGGACCGTCCTGGTCAACAATTTCGTACTGGTCCGTTTCCTCGGCCTGTGCCCGTTCATGGGCGTCTCAAAAAATATCGAGGCCGCAGCCGGCATGTCGCTGGCAACGACCTTTGTGCTGACACTTTCCTCGGCCACCGCCTACCTGTTGCACGAATACCTGCTAGTGCCGTTCGGACTGCAATATCTGCGGACGATTGGCTTCATCCTGGTCATCGCTGCCAGCGTGCAGTTCACCGAACTCATGGTAAGAAGGATGAGCCCGTTGCTCGACCAGGTGCTTGGCATCTACATTCCCCTGATTGCGACCAACTGCGCAGTACTCGGCGTGGCCCTCCTCAACGTGCAGGAATCCAACAGCTTCGCCCAATCGGTGTTCTACGGCTTTGGCGCCGCTGCCGGCTTCGCGCTGGTTCTCATTGTATTCGCCGCGCTGCGGGAACGGCTCGAGGCAGCCGATGTGCCACCAGCATTTCGTGGCACTGCGATTGCACTGATGACCGCAGGCATCATGTCGCTGGCGTTCATGGGCTTTGCAGGGATGGCCCGTCCGTGATTACCGCGATACTCGTGATCGCAGCAATCGCCCTGGTCGCCGGACTTCTGCTGGGTGTCGCCTCGCGCAGCTTGAAGGCCGACAGTCAATGCACTGGTTGAAGAGGTCAATGCGCTGCTGCCACAAACACAATGCGCGCAATGTGGCTACGTGGGCTGCCGACCCTACGCGGCGGCAGTCGTGGCCGCAGAAGCAGACATCAACCTGTGTCCGCCGGGCGGAGACCAGACCATCAAGCGCCTCGCGACACTACTGGGCAAGGACGTGTTGCCGCTGGCACAGGCGGCACCCGTAGCAGTGGCCGTTGCGGTCATCGATGAGAACAGGTGCATCGGTTGTTTCCACTGCCGCAACGCCTGCCCGGTTGATGCGATCGTCGGCGCGCCGCAATACATGCACACGGTTATTGCCAGCGAATGCACCGGCTGCGAACTTTGCGTCGCTCCCTGCCCGGTCGATTGCATAACCATGCAGGTGCCTGCATGAGCGCGCCAACATTCGACCTCGGCGAATTGCACGGTGGGTTGCGACTCAAGGGGCGCAAGAAGGCCGCTACCGCGAGCGGCATCCACCGCATGCCGATTCCGAAACAGCTCATCCTGCCAATCACCCAGCACGTTGGCGTGGCCGCCAATCCGGTCGTTGGTATCGGTGAGAAAGTACTGAAGGGCCAGCTTATCGCAGATATCGATGACGGCCTCGGCGCCCCGGTTCACGCCACCTCTTCGGGCAAGGTGGTGGCGATAGAACCCTGGCCGGTGTCGCGGCGGCACGGCGATGTTGCGCCGTGCATCATTATCGAAACGGATGGCGAAGATCAGGCTATTGCCGCCGCCGAGGCGCATGCTGACTTTCGCAGCATGTCGGCAGATGCGCTGCGAGCGCACATTCTCCAGGGAGGCATCGTCGGCCTCGGCGGAGCTGTGTTTCCGACCGCGCAGAAACTCATGCAGGCGCGAGCCAGTAACATTGAAGTGTTGCTGATCAATGGCGTCGAATGCGAACCCTACATCAGCTGTGATGATCTGCTGATGCGAGAGTCAGCACGCGAGATACTCGTCGGCGCACAGATGATGATGCACGCTTTGGAAATCGAGCAATGCATTTTCGCTGTCGAAAGCGACAAGCCCGAAGCATTGCAACGGCTTGCTGAAGAACTGACGAAGCTGGATGACAGGCGCATCGTGCTGAAGCAGATTCCGACGATTTATCCATCCGGTGGCGAGGACCAACTGGTGCAGCTGGTTGCCAATCGCGAGGTTCCGAGCGGCGGTCTGCCAACAGATGTGGGCTGCCTGGTGCAGAACGTTGGCACTGCCGCAGCGATCTGCAACTGGGTTGCCGATGGTGAACCGCTGCTCTCAAGGATAACGACGGTGACCGGAGACGGCGTTGCACAACCCATGAACGTTGATGTCCGCCTGGGCACAACCGTCGCCGATGTCATCGAATTTGCCGGCGGCTACACGGAAGGCGTGAGCACGCTCATTATCGGCGGCCCGATGACCGGCAAGTCAATGTCGACAGACAGTATTCCGGTCGTCAAAGCGACCAACTGCATACTCGCGTTGCAGGCACCGCCCAGCAGCGGCGCCGAACTCGCCTGCATTCGCTGCGGCGACTGTGCCGAGGTGTGCCCGGTGCAACTGCAACCGCAACAGCTGTTCTGGTACGCGTGCTCAGATAACGAACAGCAACTGCGCGTGCATGGCCTGACCGATTGTATCGAATGCGGCTGCTGCGACCTGGTTTGCCCAAGCCACATACCGCTGACCGCCGATTTCCGCATCGCCAAGGGTCGCATGAGCGAACTGGCCGACGAAAAGGCCAGGGCCGAACGCGCCCGGCGTCGATTCGAGGCGCGCAACGAAAGACTCGAACGCGAGCGCCGAGAGCGCGAATCGCAGCTTGAAGAACAGAAGCAACAGGCGAAGCGTGCAGGACCGGCCGAGATCGCCGAGATCATGAAGCGCCGCAAGAACAAGGATGGTGACTGAGGTGGAGTTCGAGAGACGCAGCGCTCCGTACCTGCAGCCGCAGGCCAAAGTTGCCGCCATGATGCAGCAGGTGTTGCTCGCATTGCTGCCCGCGGCGATTGCTCACGTGTGGTTCTTCGGGCCCGGCTTTATCTTCAACCTGCTGGTTGCTGCACTGTTTTGTGCGCTCGGCGAAGCGCTCATGGTGCATCTGCGCGGCCGTGACCCCAACCAGGCACTTGCAGACTTCAGCGTGCTGGTCACTGCGGCACTGCTGGCGTTCTGTTTGCCGTCATTGACACCCTGGTATGTCACAGCCAGCGGCGCGCTGTTCGCGTCCGTGGTCGCCAAACACCTGTACGGCGGGCTTGGCTTCAACCTGTTCAACCCGGCAATGGCTGGCTACGTCGTCATTCTGGTCGCATTTCCGGTCGAAATGAGCGTCTGGGTGGCGCCGCGAATTGGCGACATTGACTACCAGCAGCTCAGCATTTTGCAGACCCTTGCCTACACCATCAGCGGCAATCTGCCTGACTCTCTCACTGTCGACGCGATCAGCCGCGCAACGCCACTGGACAGCATGAAGAGCGGACTGGGTGCGCTGCGCACGGTCGAAGAAATCCGCAGCGGACAGTTGATGGGTGATTTTGGTGGTCGCGGCTGGGAATGGATTGGCAATTTCATTGGCCTCGGCGGACTCTGGCTATTCTTCAGGAAGGTCATACGCTGGCACATTCCGATCGGCGTCATGCTGGGATTGCTGCTACCGGCCACGATCATGTTCATGGTCAGCCCGAGCACAAACCCGAGCCCGCTGTTCCACTGGTTCAGCGGCGCCTCAATCCTGTGTGCATTTTTTATCGCCACCGACCCGGTATCGGCAGCGACAAGTCCAAAGGGCCGCTTCATCTACGGCATCGGCATCGGCGTATTGATTTACGCCATTCGCACCTGGGGCAGCTACGCCGACGGCGTGGCCTTTGCTGTGTTGCTGATGAACATGGCGGTACCGCTTATTGACCGACTCACACGGCCACGCATCGTTGGCCACGAGCGCGCCGAATGATGGCCGCCATCGTCAGGAGCGGATTTACTCTCGCTGCGATTGCCGCAGTGTGCACGGCACTGGTTGCGGTGACGTGGTCGCTGACACAACAGCGTATCGCGGACAATCAGCAAGCCTACCTCGAGCAGAGTTTGCAGCCCGCGCTCGGCGACGTCAGCTACGACACAGGCATCCTCGATTCCCGCATCGAGATACCGCAGCCACATGAAGTACCTGGCAAAGGACCCGCTGTCGTCTATCGCGTGTACAACAAAGGTGCGCCGGCGGCAGCCCTGTTCGTGGTGACAGCCCGCGACGGCTACTCCGGACCGATACGCTTCCTGCTCGGTGTCAAACCGGACGGCACGATTGCCGGCATTCATGTACTCGAGCATCGCGAGACTCCCGGGCTGGGAGATGGCATCGCGGCGGACGTTTCCGACTGGCCATTGCAGTTCCGCGGGCGTGGCATTGGTGACCCGGTCGTCGAACGCTGGGGTATCAAGGAGGACGGCGGCGAGTTTGACCAGCTGACCGGTGCATCCGTAACGCCACGTGCAATGGTCAAGTCCATCCGCAAGACACTGCTCTATTTCAACAGCAATCGTGAGCGCGTGCTGGGCGAGGAAGAAGCGCAATGAGTCTTGTACAAAAGCTCAAGACCGGACTCTGGGATGAGAACCCGGGACTCGTGCAACTGCTCGGGCTCTGCCCGCTGCTGGCCGTAACGACAACCGCTGCCAACGGTCTTGGCCTGGGTATCGCAACGCTGTTGGTCATGACGGCTTCCAACGCACTCGTGTCGATGGCACGACGCTGGATCCTGCCCGAGATTCGCATCCCGGTTTATGTGCTCATCATTGCCAGTCTCGTTACCTGTGTTGAGCTCCTGTTCAAGGCATGGCTCCCCGAACTGGACCGCTCTCTCGGAATATTCGTACCGCTCATTGTGACCAACTGCGCGATCGTCGCGCGCGCGGAACTGTTCGCGTCGCGAAACGGCGTCATCGACAGTATCGTCGATGGCATCGTGATGGGCCTGGGCTTCGCGCTACTGCTCGTGTTGCTGGGCTCTTTCAGGCAGCTGCTTGGATACGGCTGGCTGCTGGCCCTGTTGCCTCCGGGCGCATTCTTCAGCCTGGCGCTCGCCGTCGCAATCAAGAACCACTTCGACCGCAAGCAGCAGCGCGCGCGACGCACCTCAATAGCAGCCCCCTCGCGCCAGTCATGAACAAGCAGAAGCGAAGCGCCATTTTCAGCACGCTGCGGGCGCTCGACCCGGCGCCGACCACGGAACTCGAGTACCAGTCCCCGTTCGAACTGCTTATCAGCGTTATTCTGTCGGCGCAGGCGACGGACATCAGCGTCAACGCGGCGACACGGAAACTGTACCCCGTCGCCAACACGGCCGATGCAATCCTGGCGCTCGGTGTCGACGGGCTGACACCGTATATCCGGACAATCGGCCTTTTCAACAGCAAGGCGAAGAACATCATCAAGACCTGTCGCATCCTGTCAGAGGAGTATGACGGCGAAGTCCCGCAAACTCGCGAAGCGCTGGAGGCGTTGCCAGGTGTTGGGAGGAAGACTGCCAATGTCGTGCTGAATACTGCGTTCGGCGAACCTACGATTGCGGTCGATACACACATTTTCAGGGTCTCCAACCGCACCGGCATTGCGCCCGGCAAAACGCCGCTGGAGGTTGAGAAGCGCCTGTTGCGCCTGACACCGGACGAATTTAAGAAAGATGCGCACCATTGGCTCATCCTGCACGGTCGCTATGTCTGCAAGGCGCGCAAGCCGCTGTGCGGCGAGTGCCCCGTCATTGAATGGTGTGAATACAAAGCAAAGGAACTGCCGTGATTTTTGGCCAGGATCGCAACGAACTGCGCAAGATGTACGTCGACGCGTGGCAGAAACGGCGCAGCGGTAACGTGTTGTCACCTCTCGAAGATCAGATCGCTAACGTGATCGAACAACACCCGGAATACCACGCAGCGTTAACCGGCGAAGACCTCGACAGGGACTATACGGTTGAAGGCGGCCAGGCTAACCCATACCTGCACATGGGCCTGCACCTCGGTATACGCGAACAACTGGCGACCAACCGGCCGGCAGGAATTAGCGCCATCTTTAAAGCGCTGGCGGCGCGCACCGGCGACGCCCACGCGGCCGAGCACCAGATGATCGAATGCCTTGCGGAAACCCTTTGGGAATCGCAAAGTCAAAACAAACCACCGGATGAACAGGCCTACCTGGAGAGACTGAAGCGTCTGTAATATCTGCGGCCCTGCCCGGGTCTGGTCAAGTAATCGCCAAGGTTTACGAATGAAACACGACACATCCCAATATCCTGTCAGTGGCGCCGGCCTCGGTCTGCGACGCGCACTCGCCGACAAGCTCATGGCCGATCCACCTGCGGATATCGACTTCATGGAGGTCGCACCCGAGAACTGGATTCATGTCGGCGGTGCATTGGGCAGGAAGCTGCGCTGGTTTACCGAGCGTTACCCGTTTGTCATCCATGGCCTGTCGCTGTCGATCGGCTCACCGGCGCCACTGGACGAGCAACTGGTACGCGACATCAAGCAGTTCATGACGGACCACAACATCCGCATGTACTCGGAGCACCTCAGTGCGAGCGGCGACGAAGGCCACCTCTACGACCTGATGCCCATTCCGTTCACCGAGGACGCGGTGCACTACGTTGCAGCCCGGATACGCCGTGTGCAGGATATTCTCGAGCAGCGCATCGCGATGGAAAACGTTTCCTATTACACGCCAATCGACAGCTCGATGAGCGAAGCAGACTTTCTGCTGGCCGTGCTGCAGGAAGCCGACTGTGATCTGATGCTCGATATCAACAACATTGTCGTCAACAGCATCAATCATGGTTACGACGCACATGAATTTCTGCAGCGCATGCCGGCCGAACGGCTGCGCTACTTTCACCTGGCCGGGCATTTTGTTGAAGACGAGGACCTGCGCATCGATACGCACGGTACGCCGGTCGACGAACAATCCTGGAGCCTGCTTGGCGACGCCTACGAGCAGTTTGGCGCGGTGCCGACACTGCTGGAACGCGACTTCAATTTCCCGCCGATCGAAGAGCTGCTCAACGAGGTGCGCAAGATCAAGTCGCTGCAGGAAGCCACGCGGCTGAAGAGTGCAGCCAATGGCTGAGACCCCCGAATTCCAGAAGAAGCAACTGGCGTTTGCCGCGCACATTCGCGATCCGAACAACGTAGAC
The DNA here is from genome assembly GCA_963698425.1 of uncultured Gammaproteobacteria bacterium. Classification (GTDB taxonomy): domain Bacteria; phylum Pseudomonadota; class Gammaproteobacteria; order Steroidobacterales; family Woeseiaceae; genus UBA1847. Next base: position 372,612 of record CAVOQR010000002.1, read on the forward strand.
GCACCGCATGGCGTCGAAGACCGGCGCATGGCGATCTATCGGGAACTGTTCTTCAACAACATCAGCAACCTGTTGGGCCACACATTTCCGGTCATAAAGAAAATTCACTCGAAAGAGCGCTGGCAACGATTCATCCGGCAATTCATGCAGAAGCACCGCGCGATAACGCCCTACTTTCTGCAACTGCCGGAAGAATTCGTCAGCTTCCTGCAAGACGAATACGAGCCACTCGAGGACGACTTTCCTTTCCTGCTTGAGCTGGCGCACTACGAGTACGTCGAGGTTGTCGCCTCGGTGTCGGAAGATCAAAACGACCTGAGCCGAGTCAACAGCGACGGCGACTTGCTGGCCGGCGTGCCACAAAAGTCGAAGCTCGTGTGGGTGTACGCCTACCAGTTTCCGGTGCACCGCATCTCGCCGGAGTTTTTGCCTCTGCAGCCTGGCGAACAGCCAACGTTCCTGGCCGTGTACCGGAGCGATGACGACAAAGTCCGTTTCATGGAACTCAATTCAATGACGGCCGCGTTGCTGGAAGCGATAGGCGGCAATGAGAATGACGCCAGCGGCAAACAGCTGTTGCAGGATCTTGCCAAAGCCGCGCAATTTGACGACGTCGACGCATTTCTGAATTTTGGCGCCACAGCGCTTGCGGAAATGCACTCACTTGGAATCATCCTGGGCGCTAAAGCGACCTGAAGTCGGAGACTGAATAATGAACAAGCTCAAAGCCCTCTGGGGCAGCATCGTCGCTATCCTGGAACCAGCCGGTGACTGGGTCGCCCTGCTGCCAATACGGCTGCTGATGGCCTACGAATTCGGCAAGGCGGGCATGATGAAATTTAACGGCAACAACTGGTTCGCCAATGTGAAGGATGATTTCCCGTTCCCGTTCAACGTCGTTCCGGTTGAAATCAGCTGGTTTCTCGCGACGTGGGCGGAACTGCTCGGTGCTGTTGGCCTGGTGCTCGGCCTCTTTACTCGCTTCTGGGCATTCAGCCTGGTGATACTGACGATCGTTGCCATAGCCGGCGTGCACTGGCCGGATGACTGGTCGAGCCTCGCAGAGCTGTGGAAGGGCTATGCCATCACCGACAAGGGTTTCGGCAACTATCGCGTGCCCACACTGTTCCTCGCCATGTTGTTTCCGCTGATCTTCCTGGGCCCGGGCAAGTTAAGCCTCGATCACCTGCTGCAAAAGAAACTGCGCTAGGCGCAGTGCGAAGCTGTCGGCGACGACGACTTCCGCTGCGACTAGGCTTTCTTCTTCGGGATATACAGGTCAGTGAGCGTGCCGTCGTAAGCTTCGGCTGCGAACGCCACGGTCTCCGACAGGGTCGGATGCGGATGGATCGTCAGGCTGATATCTGTGGCATCGGCACCCATCTCCAGCGCCAGGCAAATCTCCGAGATCAGGTCGCCCGCGCTCGGTCCGACGATAGCGCCACCGAGTACGCGGTTGGTGGTCTTGTCGAACAGGATCTTGGTGAAGCCCTCGTCACGATTCAGCGCTAACGCGCGACCACTTGCCGCCCACGGAAACTGGGCTTTCTCGTAGTCGATGCCCTGCTCTTTCGCTTCGAGCTCGGTAAGCCCGACCCACGCGATCTCAGGATCCGTGTAGGCGACCGAAGGGATGCTGCGTGCGTCGAAGTAGGCCTTGTGGCCAGCGATGACCTCGGCAGCTACCTTGGCCTCGTGCGTGGCCTTGTGCGCCAGCATCGGACCACCCGCAAGATCGCCGATCGCGAATATGTGCGGCACATTGGTGCGCATTTGCTTGTCGACCGCGATGATGCCGCGCTCATCGACATTCACACCGGCCTTGCCGGCGTCCAGCTTGTCGCCATTGGCGCGCCGGCCGATAGCCACCAGCACCTTGTCGTAAACACCCTCTGAAGGGGCGTTCTTGCCCTCGAAGCTCACCTCGATGCCGGCCGTCGTCGCGCGCATGCCGGTGACCTTGGTCGAGACCATGATCTTGTCGTAGCGCTTCTTGATGATCTTGTTGAAGGGTCGCAGCAGGTCCGGATCGGTGCCTGGCATGAGACCGTCGGTCAGCTCCACGACACTGACCTCGCTGCCCAGCGCGCTATAGACGCAGGCCATTTCCAGGCCGATGATGCCGCCACCAACAACCAGCATTTTCTCCGCGATAGGATCGAGCTCCAGCGCGCCGGTGGAATCGACAATGCGCGGGTCGTCGGGTAGCCCCGGCAACATGAATGGCTCAGATCCGGCCGCGATGATGCAATGCTCGAAATCAACGGCGTCACCGTTGTCGAGGCGCAACCTGTTGGGCGACTCGAACTGCGCCGTGCCGTGCACGACCCGGACCTTGCGCTGCTTTGCGAGCTGCGTCAGGCCGCCGGTCAGTCTGCCGATGACCTTGTTCTTCCAGTCGCGCAACTTGTCGGCATCGATCTCCGGCTTGCCGAATTTAACACCGTGCTCGGCCATTTCTTCGGCTTCATCGATGACTTTGGCCGCATGCAGCAGCGCCTTCGACGGGATGCAGCCGACGTTGAGGCACACGCCGCCAAGGGTCGACGAGCGCTCGATCAAAATGACATCGAGACCGAGATCCGCGGCGCGAAAGGCGGCCGTGTAACCGCCCGGCCCTGCACCCAGCACGACAACCTGTGCGCTGTGATCACCCGGGCCAGCGGCCTTGGCACGCTCGGCCGTGATCTCCGGGACACTCATCCTGCGCGTATCGTTACTCTCAGCCACTATGGAATCGCCTGCAACAGACCGTCAACATTCGCCATCTGCTTGCCGAGGTAGGTCGTGAAACGCACTGCCTGGGCTCCGTCGATGACGCGGTGATCATAGGAAAAGGACAATGGCAGCATCAGACGCGGTACAAATTCGGAGCCGTTCCAGACCGGCTGCATCGATGATCTCGAAACACCGAGAATGGCCACTTCAGGCGCATTCACGATGGGCGTGAACGCCGTGCCACCAATGCCGCCAAGACTTGAGATCGTAAACGTCGCGCCCTGCAGCTGGTCCGCCTTGAGCTTGCCATCGCGCGCCAGCGCCGACAGCTCGCCAAGTTCCTGGGCGATTTCGTAAACGTCCTTCTTATCCGCGTCACGAATAACGGGCACCATCAGCCCCTGCTCCGTGTCGGCCGCGAATCCAAGGTGACAGTACTTCTTGTGCACCAGGCTCTTGCCGTCATCCGACAGCGAGGAATTCACGTTCGGAAACTCCTGCAGCGCGGACACACAGGCTTTCATAACGAACGCCAACGGCGTCAGGCCGATGCCACGTTCCTTCGCCGGCCCTTTGAGCTGCTGTCTGCGCTCCTCGAGTTCGGTGATGTCTGCCAGGTCGTGCTGGGTTACGTGCGGCAGGTTGATCCAGCTCGCCTGCAACCGTGGACCGGAGATTTTTTGTATACGTGTCAGTGGCTTGGACTCGATTTCTCCAAACTTACTGAAGTCTACTTTTGGCACTTCCGGCAATGACGCGCCAGCGCCAGCCGCGGCACCACCCGTCATTACAGCTTTAACGAACGCTTTGACGTCGTCATGAATGACGCGCTTCTTCGGACCACTGCCCTCGACTCGTCCCAGGTCCACGCCCAGTTCGCGCGCAAACTTTCTGACCGACGGACTCGCGTGAGCGCGTGCGAATCCTGCCTCATCGATCGTGGGCAGTGTCGCCGCCTTGGCAGCCGGCTTCTGTGCGGTGCCGACTCCTGTCGCACAGGCTCAGCCATGCGCGTCTCGGCCGTGGGCGGCGTCTTTTGCGCCGCTTGCGGCTCAGATGGCGCGACGCTTGATACCGCGTCGATGGTCGCGATTGGTGAGCCTTCATTCAGCTTGTCGCCGACACTCGCCAAAACTTCCTTGATTTTGCCAGCGTGGGTCGCAGGCACATCCATCGCGGCCTTGTCGGTTTCCAGCGTGATCAGCGGGTCGTCGATTTCGACGTCCTGCCCGGCCTCGATATGCACCTCGATGACTTCCACATCGTGAAAGTCACCGACGGCCGGCACCACCAGGGTCTGTTCACCGGCAGGCCCTGGCGCGGCCGCTGCAGGCTCGGCTTTGGCTTCTGCCGCCGCTGCAGGCTCTGCTGTGGCTTCTGCTGCGGCTGCGGGTTCGGCGGCCTGCTCCTCACGCGGGCTGTCGTCCAGCGCAGGCGTAATTACAACCGTGTCGCTGACCTCCAGCGTTAATTTGCCGATGACGTCACCCGTAGACACGGTGTCGCCCACGCTGACGGTCAGCGATTCCACGATACCTGGCTCTGGCGACGGCACATCGATCGATGCCTTGTCAGTTTCGAGCGTGATCAGACCGTCTTCGCGATCAACGCTGGAGCCGACTTCGACCAGCACCTCGATGATTTCTACGTCCGAGAAATCGCCCAGGTCGGGAACGACTATGTCGATTGTCTTTGACATGCTGCTGCTCCCTCGCCGCTCAGAGTGTCACCGGATCAGGCCGATCCGGGTCGATTCCGTATTTCTTGATTGCCGCTACGACCGTCTTCTGGTCGAGCGCACCGTCGTCGGCCAGGGCTTTCAGTGCGCTGACCGCTATGTAATGCCTGTCGACCTCGAAGTGTTCGCGCAGCGCCTTGCGTGCGTCGCTGCGGCCATAGCCGTCTGTACCCAGGGACACAAAGCGTCCGGGTACCCAGCGCTGGATCTGGTCAGGCACTACTTTCATATAGTCGGTGGCGGCGATGTACGGACCTGGACGATCCGCCAGGCACTGTTCGACATAGCACTTGCGCGGTTCCTCACCCGGATGCAGCTGATTCCAGCGCTCGACTTCGAGGCCATCGCGGCGCAGCTCGTTGAAGCTGGTCACCGACCAGACATCGGTCGGCACGCCAAAATCGTTATCCAGCAGCTCGGCGGCAGCGATCACTTCGCGCAGGATGGTGCCGGAGCCCATCAGCTGCGCCCGGACCTTGCCCTGACCTCCGACCTGCAGCAGGTACATGCCTTTCAGGATGCCTTCTTCGACACCTTTCGGCATGGGCGGATGCACGTAGTTCTCGTTCATGCAGGTGATGTAATAGAACACGTTCTCCTGCTCGGCCATCATGCGTCGCAGTCCTTCCTGAATGATGACCGCCAGTTCGTAGGCGTAGGTCGGATCGTAGGAGACACAATTGGGCACCGTGGACGCCGCCACCAGGCTGTGGCCGTCCTGGTGCTGCAGACCTTCACCCGCGAGGGTCGTGCGACCTGCGGTGCCACCAATCAGGAAGCCGCGCGACTGCATGTCACCGCCGGCCCAGATAAAGTCACCTATACGCTGGAAGCCGAACATCGAGTAATAGATGTAGAACGGGATCATCGGCACATTGTGGTTTGAATACGACGTTGCTGCCGCCGCCCAGGAACAATAAGCACCGGCTTCGTTGATGCCTTCCTCCAGAATCTGTCCTTTCTTGTCCTCGCGGTAGTACATCAGTTCGCCTGCATCCTCAGGCTCATACAGCTGTCCCTTCGAGGCGTAAATGCCGATCTGCCGGAACATGCCTTCCATGCCGAAGGTGCGTGCCTCATCGGGCACGATCGGCACGACGTGCTTGCCAATCTGCTTGTCACGAGTCAACGCCGTCAGGATGCGTACGAAGGCCATTGTCGTTGAGGCCTCACGCTCACCGGTGCCATCAAGCTGCGTCTTGAACGCCTCGATGCCCGGAATTGGCAGCGACGTGGATTTGCTGCGGCGTTGCGGCAGAAAACCACCCAGCGCCTGTCGACGCTCCATCAGGTACTCGTGTTCCTCGCTGTCAGGCGCCGGTTTGTAATACGGCACGTCGGCGATGTCCTTGTCGGAAACCGGAATATTGAAGCGATCGCGCATCATCTTGAGCGCGTCGAGGTCCATCTTCTTCTGTTGATGCGCCGTATTCTGGCCTTCGCCTGCCCCGCCCATACCGTAGCCCTTGACGGTCTTGGCCAGGATGATGGTCGGCTGTCCCTTGTGCCTGGTTGCCGCATCGTAGGCCGCGTACACCTTGCGTGGATCATGGCCGCCGCGATTCAGGCGCCAGATGTCGTCATCTGACATGTTGGCCACCATCGCTGCGGTCTCCGGATGCTTGTTGAAGAACTTGTCTCGAACATAAGCACCGTCGCGAGCCTTAAACACCTGGTACTCGCCGTCAACGGTCTGCTCCATCAGTTGCTTCAGGCGTCCGTCACGGTCTTTTGCCAGCAACGGATCCCAGCGTGAACCCCAGACCACCTTGATGACGTTCCAGCCTGCACCGCCGAACGCCGCCTCGAGTTCCTGGATAATCTTGCCGTTACCACGCACCGGACCATCAAGCCGCTGCAGATTGCAGTTCACCACGAACACAAGATTGTCGAGACCTTCGCGCACCGGCATCGTGATTGCGCCCATGGATTCAGGCTCATCCATCTCGCCGTCGCCGAGGAAGCACCAGACTTTGCGGTCGGATTGCGGGATCAGCTCGCGATTCTGCATATAGCGCATGAAGCGTGCCTGGTAAATGGCCATCATCGGGCCGAGACCCATGGACACCGTCGGGAACTGCCAAAAGTCCGGCATCAGCCATGGATGCGGATAGGACGACAGTCCACCGCCACCGACTTCCATGCGGAATCGATTCAGCTGGCCCTCGTTGAGCCGCCCTTCAAGAAAAGCACGCGCATAAATACCGGGCGCAGAGTGTCCCTGCACGAACACCATGTCGCCGCCTTGTTCTTCATTCGGCGCGCGCCAGAAGTGATTGAATCCAACTTCATACATCGTCGCAGACGATGCGTAGCTGGAGATGTGCCCGCCGTACTCGGTGCTCTGACGGTTGGCCTGCACCACCATCGCCATCGCGTTCCAGCGCAGGTATGCCTCAATGCGCCGCTCGATAGTGCGGTCGCCAGGGTACTCGGGCTGCCTTCCGGGAGCGATCGTATTCAGGTATGCCGTGTTCGGACTGTAGGGCAGATAGGCGCCGGAACGACGTGCAAAATCGATCATTCGATTCAGCAGGAAGTGCGCCCGCTCCGGTCCGTGGTGCGTCAATACCGAGTCAATCGACTCGATCCACTCATTGGTCTCAGTAGGATCGAGGTCGTCGAAAGGATTAAATTTGCTCATAGTTTATTACTTGCGTGAATTAGCACTGACGTCCTGCTACGATCACCGCAACAGCGTCACGTCATGTAGGTTATTGATTTTGGCCGTCATATTCGGCGTTTGTACGGTACGGGTCAAGCGCATTCTCAGGGACACAATTGTATGACTTCTCTTCGCCCCGATAACCTCGACGTTCGAGTCTATCAACGCACCGGAAGACCGGATAATAAAGCACTTGAGCTCGCAGATCAGTTACTGCTGATACTACCTGTGCGGCCATCCGCGTCGCTGTGGAAGAAGCTGCCGCATGGTAACAAGTTGCAGCAGCTGATCAAGAAGCGGGCAGCGGGCGCCGTACCCGCAATGACGGACCGACTGCCAAACAAGCGGCAGACACTGCTGGTCGCCGGCACGATCGAAAAAGATGCCAGCGCGTTTGAGCAGCTGACACTGGGAAGAAAACTCGTCGCTGCTGCCTGTGCGGAAAACGCCGGCAGTCTCGGCATTGTTGTACTGGGCTTCGATAGCGCAACGACGACTGCGTTGTACAACAACATGCTCGCTGCGGCACTCGCCGCAGGATTCGCGCTGCCATCCTTCAAATCAACGCCAGCCGCGGCACGGATCAAGTCGATCCGCCTGCTTGGGCTGGACGAAAAGCTGGACGTCTCGCGCACGATCGCGGAGGCACACGGCAACAACCTGGCGCGCTGGCTTGCCACGATGCCGCCGAACAAGCTCGACGCAGTTAACTATGGTCGCGTTGCAAAGCAGCTCGCGAAAGAACACGGCTGGACCTTCAAGCGCTATGCAACCAGGGAGCTGGAGAAGCTCGGTGCAGGTGCGTTCCTTGCCGTCGCCCAGGGTAATGAGGACAACAGCGCAAGCATCGTGCACCTCAAATATCGCCCGGGCAGGAAGGATGCAACGGCGGATCTCAGCCTGGTTGGCAAGGGCATCGTCTTCGACACGGGCGGCACCAATCTGAAACCGTTTGACTCAATGCTGGACATGCACGGCGATATGCAGGGCAGCGCCGTCGCGATTGGTACCTTCCTCGCAATCACAAAACTGCGACTGCCGATCGCGGTCGATTGCTGGCTGGCGCTGACCGAGAATCGCATCGGGCCCAAGGCCTACAAGTCGCAGGACGTTGTCACCGCGGCGAACGGCAAGACCATACAGACAATCCACACGGATGCCGAAGGCCGTATGGCGCTGGCCGATACGCTGGTACTCGCCAGCAGAGAAGCACCGAAGCTCGTCATTGATTACGCCACCCTCACGGGCACCTGTGTTGCCGCGATTACGACCCGGTACTCCGGCGTATTTACCAACAAGGCTGAATGGCACCCGCGCCTGAAGCGTTCCGGCCAGCAAAGCGGCGAGCGCGTGTGGCCGTTTCCCATTGGCAAAGAGTTTCTCGCAGCGCTGGACAGCCCGGTTGCGGACCTGAAACAGTGCTCACCCAAAGGCAGCGGCGATCACATACTCGCTGCCAGCTTCCTTGCCGAGTTCATCGAGAATGACACGCCCTGGATTCACATTGACCTCAGCGCCAGCGATGTCGAGGGCGGGCTGGGTCACGTACCATCAAAATTCACAGGGTTCGGCGTTCGTTATACGATGGGCCTCCTGCTTGACGAGAACATTCTCGGGACCAACTAACCAGTGACAGAAACTGTAACAATGGCGAACCGCTTTCGCGGTTTCATGCCCGTAGTTGTCGATGTCGAAACCGGCGGCTTTAACAGCAAGACGGACGCGTTGCTCGAAATCGCTGCGGTCTTGCTGAAATTCGATGCTGATGGCGCGCTTAAGCGCGGCGAAACCATCCGCTATCACGTGAAGCCTTTCGAGGGTGCCAACATGGAACCCGAGTCGCTGGCCGTCAACGGCATCGACCCGCATCATCCATTGCGGCCGGCCATCGACGAACGCGACGCAATGCAACGCGTGTTTCGCGAAGTTCGGCTGGCAATCCGGGAAGCGGGTTGCACCCGCGCCATCCTGGTCGGTCACAATGCCGCATTCGATCTCGGCTTTGTCAACGAAGCGATCGCGCGCACGGCCCTGAAACGCTCGCCGTTCCACCCGTTCAGCTGTTTCGACACAGCCACCTTGTGCGGCGTTGCCTACGGCCAGACGGTGCTCGCACGCGCAGCGCTCGCAGCAGGGTTTGGCTGGGATGAGCAGGCGGCACATTCCGCCTCATACGACGCGGAGATTACTGCGGACCTGTTTTGCGACGTCGTGAACCGCTTTCGCAGCGAGTTCGAACGTTCGTTCCTCACCTAGGCTTCGATGAGATCCTTCAACTCGCCCGAGTGAAACATCTCGACAACGATGTCGCTGCCGCCGATGAGTTCGCCCTTGACGTACAGCTGCGGAAACGTCGGCCAATTTGAATAGACTTTCAGGCCTTCGCGGATTTCAGGGTCCTCAAAAATATTCACAAAAGCATACGGCTTGCCGATCGCGTTTAGTGCTGCGACAGCCTGTCCCGAGAATCCGCACTGCGGGAAGTCCGGCGTACCTTTCATGTACAGAAGGACGTCGTTCGTTTTCAGCTGTTCTTCAATTCGTGCATTGACTTCCGTGCTCATTTTCCTGCCCTGCTCCGTCGTGTTGTTCACATTGATTATCTTCTCGATCGCCACTTGGCGCCGACCCCGCACCGCCTACCATCAGGGCTGTGCACCCGGACAGCAACAATAGAGTCAACAGAATCGCATAAGTTCGCATAATTCGCACCAGCATGGAGTATCGTCAAGCGGTCGCCTATAATACAGTCTGCGCGTTGCTGCGCACACTCCCGAGCCAAAACGACAATACTATTCGGAGAACGATACCAATGAACCCTCTTAAAACAGTGGCAGGCACGATTATCGCCGGCACCGTGCTGGCCGTGGTGATCGCGGTCGCAACCATGGGCGTCAGCTTTAACGCCGCCAGCTTCATAGTCTGGATCCACGTACTCGCAGGCATCACCTGGATTGGCCTTCTGTATTACTTCAATTTTGTACAGGTACCGGCACTGGCTGATGCCATGGCGGATGACGGTGGTCCCGGCGGCGCAGGCATCACCAAGTACGTAGCACCACGAGCCCTGTGGTGGTTCCGCTGGGGCGCCGCGCTAACCTGGCTGTCTGGCGCCGCTTACCTCGGCCACCTTGGCCGTTTCCACCATGCGTTCGCGCTGGGCATGCTCGACGGCGGAATGGCCTCGGACCTGGTCATCGGCGTTGGTGCCTGGTTTGGCACCATCATGCTGTTCAATGTCTGGGTCCTGATCTGGCCGAACCAGAAAAAAGTACTCGGCATTGTTCCGGCCAGCGCTGAAGAGATTGCGGCCGCCAAGAACACGGCGTTCCTGGCATCGCGCACCAATACGCTGCTTTCTATTCCCATGCTGATGAGCATGGTCGGGTACGGCCACGGTGGATTCTTCCTTTAAAGCCGTCATCTCGAAGAATGTCGCAGACGCCCTTGCCGAGGATATCGGCAAGGGCGATTTAACTGCGGCACTGATAGACGCAGATACCGTCGTTGGCGCTTCGGTCATTGCCCGTGAGCCTATGACAGTTTGTGGCGAACTCTGGGTCAACGAGGTGTTTGCTCAACTCGACGACACAGTGACCGTTGACTGGTATATCGGCGACGGCCAGCACGCCGATACCGACGACATAGTCTGCAAGCTGGTCGGTTCTGCGAGATCGCTGCTGACAGGCGAGCGCACGGCGCTGAACTTCCTGCAAACACTATCCGCAACGGCGACCGTTACACGCGCCTATGTCGATGCTGTTGATGGCACCGGAACGCGCATCCTCGACACTCGCAAGACCCTGCCCGGTCTGCGCAAAGCGCAAAAATACGCCGTCACCTGCGGCGGTGGCCAGAATCACCGCGAGGGTCTGTTTGATGCCATCCTCATCAAGGAAAACCATATCCGCAGCGCCGGCAGCATTGCTGCAGCCATGCAGCGTGCGCAGGAACTGAGTCCCGAGGTCCTGATCGAGGTTGAAGTGGAATCGCATGAGGAATTGCTGCAGGCACTCGACGCCGGCGCAAGCCGCATCCTGCTGGATAATTTCTCGTTAGCAGAGCTTGAACAGGCAGTCGCGACCAACCAGGGTTACGGCATCGTCGGCGCTGAGCTGGAAGCTTCCGGCAACATTACGCTACAGACGATTCGCAGCGTGGCTGAGACTGGCGTGGATTATATTTCGACGGGGGCGCTAACGAAGAACATTGACGCTGCAGACCTGTCGATGCTGTTTAGGATCCACTAGGCCCTTACGCAACAGCACGCGACACGGCCTTCGGTTCAGACACACCGTAGCCCTGCGCGTAGTCAATTCCCATGCCGCGCAACATCGTGATGATCTCTTCGTTCTCGGCGAACTCTGCAATTGTGCGTTTGCCGGTGAGATGCCCGATTTCGTTGATTGAACGCACCATCTCCCGGTCGATAGGGTCGTGCAGAATTTCCTTCACGAAGCTGCCGTCGATCTTCAGGAAGTCGACCGGGAAGTGCTTCAGGTAACCAAACGAAGACAAGCCGGTACCGAAGTCATCGAGCGCGAACATGCAGCCGAGTTCCTTGAGCGCATTAATAAATCGATTCGCCTGCGAGTAACTTGCGATCGCTGCCGTCTCGGTAATCTCGAAACAAATCTTGGTTGCGTCGATACCGCTCATCTGGAACTGGTCCACTACGAACGGCAGAAACTTCTCGTCACCCAGGCTCTGCCCGGACAGGTTGATGGAACACATGGCGAGTCGTTCGCGCTCATCAGCCTCCGAGACCAGCCAGCGAAACGCACTACGGATAACCCAGCGATCAATGCTGGGTGTAATGCCGTAGCGCTCGGCAGCTTCGATGAACAGTCCTGGCGCAATAATGCCGCCGTTCTCATCCCGCATGCGTAACAGGATTTCGTAGTGTGCGCCCTCTTCCTCGACCTGCAGCGGCTGAATGGTCTGGCGGAATAACTCGAAGCGGTTTTCCTCGAGCGCATTGTTGATGCGCGCTGCCCATTGCATCTCGCGGCGGCGACGCATCAGGTCGATGTCGTTTTCCTGGAAACTGTGTATGCGGTTGCGTCCTGCTTCCTTGGCGGCCGCACAGGCACTGTCCGCAGCGCTCAGCAAAGCCGCAACGTCTTCGTTGTCCGCGGTGATCGGCACCACACCAACGGAGACACCGAGCCTGAAACTGCGATCATCCCAGATAAACTTGTACTCGCTGATTGCGAGGCGCAGCGTTTCCGCCGTGTTCATGGCCTCTTCGAGGCTACAGCTCTCCAGCAGCACGCCGAACTCATCACCGCCAAGACGCGCGAGCGTATCGCGCCAGCGAATTTTCGACTTCAGGAGGCTGCCTAGCTGACCCAGCAGGTGATCGCCGGCACTGTGGCCGCAGGAGTCATTCACGATCTTGAACTGATCGAGATCCAGGTACAGCAACGCATACGACGTTTCGCGAGCTCGCGCACTCTTCAGCGCACGCTCCAGCCTGCTCTCGAATTCTCGGCGGTTCACAAGGCCCGTCAGAATATCGTGACTGGCGTGGTAACTCAGTCGCCTGTTCAGCTCGCGTGATTCGCTGACGTCATGGAACACGAGCACACCGCCGGTCACATCGCCTTTGCCATCACGTATTGGGGATGCAGTGCTTTCGATATACAGCTCGTTGCCATCGCGACGTATCAGCAATGTCGGTCGCACCGATTTAATCGAGCGATTGCGCCGAATTGAAACGGCGAGCGGATTCTCCAGCGGCTCGCAGGTTTCCTCATGAAACCCGCGGAAGATCTCGTCGATGGGTCGACCGCTGGCATCGTCGACTTTCCAGCCGGTCAGCTCTTCTGCGACCGGGTTGACGTATTCGACGTTGCAGTTGGCGTCTGTCGTAATGACACCATCACCGATGGACTGCAGCGTAATTTGCGCACTCTCTTTCTCACGGAACAGCGCGTCTTCGTAGAGTTTGCGTTCGGTGATGTCGACCTCAACACCCAGCAGGCGCCGCAGCCTGCCGTTTTCGTCAGACACTGCCTTGGCGCGACTCTGCATCCAGCGCCATTCACCGTTCTGGTGCTTCATGCGATGCATGGACTCAAAAAACGGTGTCTTGTCTTCGAGGTGCGCGCGCATGCCGGCCTGCACTCGGGCCATGTCGTCCGGATGCACCAACTGGTACCAGTCCAGCATCAGGTCCTCGTCGTCGAGGTCGTAGCCGAGCATGGTCTTCCAGCGACGCGACAGACTGATGCGCTTGGTGTCGCCGTCAAAATCCCAGATGCCGTCGTTGGCCGTCAGAGCGACGAGGTCATTGCGCTCCTGCAGCTGGTTGAGAATTTCCTTGTCGCGCACATGCTCCAGGCCACTGGCAACCGACGAGCCGATGAGTTTCAGCAGCAAATGCAGGTTGGCGTCCCAGCCTTCGACCGGCTGTTCATTAGCCAGGGCAAGAAAACCTGCAACGTTGCCATGCGCCGAGAATCCAATGACCAGCAGCGACCCCATGTGCAGCTCGTGCAGTCGTTGCATCTCCTCGTGTGCGGCTTTTGGTCCGGACAGCGTGTCACTGATCTCGATGACGCGCAGATGACCCAGGCGCTTCGCGAGCCACGGCCAGTCGCCCAGTTGTTCGTCCTGCAGCACTTGCGGCTGGCATTTCGAAAAGCCGCCACTGCTCGCGGCAACATACTCAAACGCGCGACCGTCTTCGCTGATCAACACGAGGAACGCGCTATCGCTGCCACAGGCATCTGGCAATTCGGCGACAGCGGCGGCTAACTGATCTTTAAAAGTTGCGGGGTCGAGGTTCTGGACGCTGACTGCGATCTTGGTCTGCAGTGCGTCGACGGCACCACGTGTGCGCTCTCCGGCACGCGGTCTGCGGTGTCTTATCCCCATGGCGGCATTTTGACACGTTACCGAACGAATACAAGCTAAGTCGCTGTATTTTTGCACTTTATTCACATCCGGAATTACGTCTCGTCAACCTTTTTGGAGCGCAGCCGTTACTGCTCATGAACGGATTCAAACGCTTAAGGAGATTCCAATGACGCTCGTCAATCGAATGGCAACACTGCTTGCCGTAATGATGCTGACTGCCTGCGGTGGCGGTAGTGGTACGACTACAACCGACACAGCAACGGCAGACTGCAACCCCGACAACCCTGCAACGCACGATCAATGCGGCACCGTGTACCTCGCGATGACCGATGCTGACGGCGACTTCCTCAACTACACGGTCGACATAACGTCGCTGACGCTCGAAACCGCAAATGGGCGGATCGTTGAAACCCTGCCGCGCAGGACGCGCATTAATTTCACGGATTATGTCGCGCTGTCGGAGCTGTTGGCAGCACGCGCCGTGCCGCCCGCGACCTATGTGGCAGGCACAATCACGCTCGACTACAGCGATGCCGAGATCTTCGTCGAAGCCAATGGCGAAGCGAAGCAAGCAGTGGTGCAGGATGCCGATGGCAATCCGTTGACTCAGACCAGCGTGCGCATACGACTGTCGGATCGCGACCAGTTACGCGTGAATCGCGCTCGTGTGGCGCTGCTGCAACTTGATTTCGACCTGGATGCTTCGCATGCAGTCGACATCACGCCAACGCCGGCGATAGCTACAGCGGAACCCTACATCGTCGCAGAAGTCTCCCCTGTCGACGAGAAAGACATTCGTGTTCGTGGGCCTTTGGCAGCGGTGAACGCCGCTGAGATGAATTACGTTGCCGCGCTGCGACCGTTTCACGACCGCGACGGCGATTTCGGACGCGCGCGTGTCTACGTAACGGACAACACCGAGTTTGAGGTCAACGGCGACCTGTACGTCGGGGCCGATGGACTGCGCGCACTGGATGCCGCGGGTCCGGGAACGCCGACGATTGCTGGCGGCACATTGCGTGTTGCGGACCGCGAGTTCACCGCTCACACGGTGCTTGCCGGTTCCAGCGTCCCGGGTCATGACAAGGATGCAGTTGTGGGTAACGTTATTGCCCGCGACGGCAACTTCCTGACCGTACGTGGCGCCACATTGATTCCTCGCGACCGGAGGGCGCACTTCCACGACGACGTGGTTGTCGAAGTCGGCCCGGAGACGAAGGTCTATCGTGATGGCCATCGATTCCGTGACCTGTCCATCGACGCGATCTCTATCGGCCAGCGCGTAACGATACGCGGCACGCAACCTGGGCCAGTGAGCGACGCCGCTGCGCCGCAGGTACGGTTCGACGCTACCCAGGGTGCGGTGCGCATGCATGTCACCAACGTGTCTGGCATCGTAAATACTGTCGTGCCTGGGCAGACTGACATCACCCTGCAGTCGATCGATCGACGCCGAGTACAAGTCTTTGACTTCTCGGGTACCGGGCCCAGCCCGGATCAGGATGCGGACCCACGTAACTACGAGATCGCGACCGGCAACCTGGTGCTGCCGGCACTCGCCGAGGGCAAGCCGATCGTTGCACGAGGCTTCCCGACGGCTTTCGGCATGGCGCCACCGGATTTCAGTGGTCGTACCGTCATCGACTACTCCGATGTACGCAGCACACTGGGTGTTGGCTGGGGTGTCGATGGCACGCTTGCACCGTTCCTGAGTTCAGATACGAGCGGGCTGTTGCTCAGCAACTGGAACGAAGACATCGGCGTGCGGCATCACATCAGGCAGGGTCCGGTCCTTATCGACCTGCAGACGCTGGACTCGGACACCTTCGTCAAGCCGCGTGAAACCGGCCGGCTGCTGTTCTCGATCAAGTCCGGTGACAGTATTCGCATGTATTCGGACTACGATGATTTTGCGACCGACCTGAACGCCAGTCTCGACGGTGCGACCAGCGCACGTTCGATGCATGCCAGGGGCAAGTTTGACGCGGACAGCAATCAATTCGCTGCTTACAAAATTGGAATTTTCCTGATCGAGCCGTAACTGCAAGGAACATTGACCTACGTTACTCCCCCAACGTTTGTTCCATTGGCTCAGCCCCGCGCTCTGACGAGCGCGGGGTTTTTTTACAGGTCCATGTCGGCCAGGTAGCGACGCAAGGCCTCGCGCGCCTCCTGCCTTTCCTTCTGCATACGCTGCAGCTCGGATTGAATCGCGCCGTCGCTGACCACCGCAGCCAGGTGCGGTTGCGTTGCGTATCGATCAAAGCTTGGCCAACGTGCGCCGTGTCCATTCTTCAGAATTCCAAGCATGTGTTGCGCTGCTTCGGCCTCTCTTCCCTGCAGGGCGTACAGGTCGACGTAAGCAAAGTCGTTGTCGCCATCAGTTTGCGCGCGCGCCGCCAGCGATCTTTCCATCGCAGCCGCCATCGTTTCGAACTCTCTTTCGGGAAGCGCCTCGTGCCATAGCGGCAACGATGCATCCTGCAAGTACTGCACTTTGTTGGAAACATCCGCGCTGCCAACGTCAGAATAGCCGTCGAAATGATCGGAGAAGAATTCAATCGCATCCTGCTCGCTGTCTTTTTGCCTCGCAGCAGACATCAGGGTGAGCGAAACCTGCCAGAACATCCCGTGGCGCCAGCTAACGTCGTCCAACAGCAGCTGCTTTGCAGATGATTCCGCAAGATCTGCGTCTTCGATCGCGACAGCACGCCACATCGCAGCCACCCGCGTCATGTCGGCAGTCGCCGCAATCAGGTCGGCACGCGCCAGAAACTTGTCACCGGCCTCGACGAGGGAGTAGCTGTACAAGGTCCTGGCCACTTCTGCGGGAATTTCGTGGTCTTTGCTATCCAGGCGCATGGCTTCTCTGTAGCCCTTGACGTAGCCAACGATATCGCCTTCGTTGTAGCTGACGTCGCCGAGCTTCGCCCAGGCGTTGGGCTGTCCGGGCTCCAGCTCCAATGAACGCAACAATGCCTCGCGTGCCGCGTCATTCAGGTCCTGTGTCTCCAGCGCAAAACCCATGTTGAGATAGATTCTCGGGTTTAGAGGATCCAGCTCCAGCGCATCCGCAAAATGTCGCTGCGCCTTGTCGATATCGCCGCCAAAGCCGATCGCCTGGGCGTATTCCATTTTCGCCTCGACCGAATTTGGCTGTTCCATGATCAATTTTTCAAAGCGGTCGAAAACTGCGTTGAGTTCGGCCCGAGTGCCGTAGTCGCGCGCGGTTTGCATGTCGGCCATCAGCTGCATGGCCTTCGCACGCGAATCCTGCGGCCGCACTGTAAGGACCTGCTGCGCAAGCGCATTGCCCGCGCGAATGGCTTCTTCCCACTGCATAAGGCCGGTATTCGCCTGCCGCAAATACACGGTTCCGAGGTCAGTCTTAGCGTCCAGGAACTCCGGGTCCTGGTTAAGCGCATCCTTGAGAAGGCCTTCCGCTGCTTCCAGTGAGTCGTAGGACCCAATGGCCATCTGTGACAGTGCTTGTAAATAGAGGTCGTAAGCAGCCACATCGGTAGTGCCAACGCCATCGATATCGACGACCGTTGCACCCAGCAGCGATGCAGACAATGCGCCGCCGACCTTCTGCGCAATTTCATCCTGTATGGCGAATATATCGTCGAGCGTTCGATCGAAAGTCTCGGACCAGACATGGAATCCATCGTCGGCCCGGATCAGCTGTGCCGTTATTCTGACGCGGTCGCCAGAGCGTTGCACACTGCCCTCAAGCACGTGTGCAACGTCCAACGCTTGCGCAATTTCACGTATGTCTTTTTCTTTGCCTTTGAAAGCGAAGCTCGACGTGCGTGCCGCAACCTTCAGCTCCGGCAACTGCACCAGCATGTGCAGCAACGTCTCTGTAAGACCGTCCGAAAAATACTCGTTCTGCTTGCTGTCAGACATATTCACGAACGGCAGCACCGCTACCGATGCACTATCGGCCTGGCCCGGGACAGCGACTTCTGTCTCCTCAGCAGGCTCGGGTGGCGACGCGACAAATCGAGACCAGCCGACGAATAAAGCGACAACAACGACTGCGGCGATCGTGATGTAGTTGAGTTTCTTGCCAGTCTGGTGGGTAATCGACGCATCACGAGTAACCTCCGATTCCTTCTTGAGGCCCTCCGGCGTGAGTTCGTAGACCCAAGAGAAAATCCCGGTGACAATCATGCCGATGACAAGTACGACGATGATGGCCTTGGCGACCCAGTCGGGCGCACCGAAAATTTCCAGTAAAGTATTGGAAACCTCTATCACCAACCAGCTGACGACCGCATACGCCAGTAACAGGCGAATGACATTGCGACGTTTCAGTTCTTCAATAAAAGACACTGGGCCTATTCTCCTGTCGCAGCAGCGGCAAAGTAATCTGACAGCTGGTTCCTGAGCTGTGTTTCCTCGGCATCCCAGCGGCGCACACGCTCTGCCACTCGCGGATGACCCAAAAGGCTGGAATTGGACGGACACTGCAAATACATCCGCCACGGCCATTCCAGCGGCACCGCGCCGGCCAGGAAGTTGTTGAGAGCGAACTCGGCAGCAGCATCAACGTCTCCACTCAGCAGTTTCAACTCGAAGCGGCCGGCATCCGGATGTCCTTCAGTCGCCAGCTGGCCGGACTCTGCTTCAACGTAGCTCAGCAACGTTTCGCGGTCATAAACGCTGCGCCAAAGCGTCACGGCCTCAAGTCGAATAAAGCGTATCCGCGTGGTGACGTCGGCTGCCGACAGATCGGATATACCCGGGTAGGTTTTTTCAAGGCGCTGCAGCGTTGCAGCCATCGTACCATTGATGTCCGCGGCCACCATCACGTAAATCATTGGCTCGTACCAGGAACCCTTGCGGTCTTCGAACGCTTCTTCAACAAGCTCCCATGCCGCAGGCAAGCCACGCTCTGTCCCGTGCTGCGCATCGATTCCTACGAAATTCACATACTTCACGTAAGACGAATTCGGTTTGATTGACTGCGCGCGCCTGAGGTATTTCTCGGCCGGCTCGACCAGCTGCAGTCGAAACAGTCCTTCAGCAATATGCGCCGGGATCTCGTGATCCTGCGGATCGAGCGCCATGGACTTTTGGAAATTTTCGAGCCAGCCGACAGCGTCACCACCCTGCAGTGCGCAACGCGCCAGCATCGTATAGGCATTTGGCTGTCCGGGTTCGAGTTCGAGCGATCTCGATAGAGATGCGACCGCAAGATCGCACTTATCCTGTCGCTGTGCTGCGGCCGCAAGGTCGTAGTGTGCCTTTGCATTCAGCGGGTCGAGCGCAACGACAGATTGCAACAGCGTAATCCTCTGTTCGTCACGAGTATCCAAAATGGCCGCAAGCGCGAGCTTTGGCTGCGCTTCATACGGTACTTGCTCAACCAGGCGCTGCAGCGTGGCTTTGTGCTCTGCATATTCCTCAAGGGCACCGACTGACTCAATACTACCCAACTCAATCTCGATAAGCAGCGAACGCGCAGTGATATCGTCCGGGCGTGATTGCAGGGCCTGCTCAAGGAGTGACTGCGCATTACGATAGGCATCCGCCTTGCTGGTCATACCGGTTGCAGCCTGGCTCCAGTAAACATCTGCCAGTCTGATCTTGGCATCGACGAACTCAGGGTCCCTGGCCAACGCTGCCTGCAGCGACTGTTCTGCAGCACGGTAACCGCTGAACGAGCCTGTCGCCAGCGACGCGAGTGCGTGCAGGTAGTCGTCATAGGCTTCGATGTTGCTGGTACCAACGCCGACGATAGAGCGGCCCGCGCCGTTTTGTAGCAATGATGCCGACAGTGCTGAGCCGACCCTGCCGGCAATCTCATCCTGGATGCCGAAGATGTCGTCCAGTGTGCGATCGTAATTCTCAGACCACACATGGAAGCCGTCACTTGCCCGAATCAGCTGAACCGTAATGCGCACCCGATCGCCGGCCCGCTGCACGCTGCCCTCGAGGACATGCGCAACATCCAGTGCGTCGGCGATTTCACGAATGTCACGATCCTGCCCCTTGAACGCGAAACTCGAAGTTCTCGCAGCAACTTTCAGTTCCGGCAACTGTGCCAGCATGTGCAGCAACGTCTCAGTCAGACCGTCGGAGAAATATTCGTTGTCTGCATCGCCCGACATATTGACGAACGGCAACACGGCTACGGATGAATCGTCGACTTCGGTCGCAACGATCTCAGCGACGACTTGCGACGTATCCACGGGGGCAGCGCCGAAGCGCAGCCAGCCTACCAGCAGTACCCCGATCACTACTGCAGCGATTGTAATAAGGTTCAGGCGTTTCGCAGTGACGCTGGTAATTGAGGCGTCACGATCAACGTCGCTTTCGCGCTTTATGCCTTCGGGCGTCAGCTCGTAGACCCATGCAATGATGACCGCCGGTACAAAGCCGAGCACAATGACAAAAACCAGAACACGCGATACCCACTCTGGTGCGCCGAACAGCGGCAACAGCGTCGTCGAAACTTCGACCAGCAGCCAGCCAACAACGAGGTACGCGGCAGCCACACGAAATACGTTGCGTCGTTGCAGTTCAGCGAACAGTGACACTCATGACACCCCGAGCATTTCAGAGGCTTGCAAGATTACACCAAGCAGCTGTCATTTGCCGCTGTCCGCGGGCTATTGCCAGTCGAGCGTTGCGACAGCGCCATCGACTGCCCAGCCACGGCCAGCGGCGCTTTCTATCAGCTTGTCGACTCGGCCGTGCGGCGAAGGATGCGTCGAGAGGTAGGTGGCGAGACCCAGTTCCTTGTCCGAGAGGCGTTCAAAGAAACGCCAGGAGCTGGCCACATGCCCGTACTCACTATTGACAATCGACAAACCGAATTCGTCGGCGTCTTCCTCCTGTCCACGACTGAAGCCCCGTAATGTCAGGTCACTCAGCGACGACCCGAGGTTGACGCCGCCGTCGCTGCCGCTGAGTGCTGCGAGAAAGATGCTGAGAACGACTCCACGTCCGAGACCGCGTATGTGGTCGCGATTACTGAAGTGGCCCATCTCGTGCCCAAGCACAAACGCCAGCTCGTTCTCGGATTCCACGGCATCCAGCAGACCGGACGTGATGACAATCAGGCCGCCGGGCAATGCCATCGCATTGAGCTCGTCGGACTCTGCGATCCTCACCGTGTATTCGTAGGGAGACTCAGGCCAGTGCCGCGATAGTCGATCGGTGAGGCGCTGCAACTCCTCGACTCGCGCGTCGTCGTCGTCGACTTCCACGTAATCAGACACGGACCAGGATTCGAACAGGCCCACCTCCCTTTGCGGCGACACAAACAGCAGGACGAGATCAACCAGCAGGATCAGGGCGACAGCGATGGCAATGAAAATCAGGCTCAGGCCAACAAATAGTGTGCTCGCCTCAACCAGCGGATGCTGTTTGCTGACGTTGATACCGTCGCGAGGCTGCCTGGCAACGTAGCGCAAGCGAGGTTACCAGCGCTTGTTGAGCGTTATCGCGGTGCCGAACGCGAGCATCTCGACACCGGCCGTGCCCTTGCCGTTGCCGCGGGAGTTAGCGAGGCGCGACGTTTCGAGACGGGCATTGATCACCGCATCGTAGCCATTGGCTTGCGCCTGTTCAGTCATGCGCAACATGGCCTCGCGCCGCGCCCTGTCGAGCAACGGCTCGTAGGTCTTGATGCGTCCGCCCACCAGTGCACGCAAGCCCGCAATGACGCGCTTGAAGTAGTCCAGCGACACAACCACGCTGCCGGTTGCGAGCCCTGCCGAGCCAACCTGCCAGTCTTTCGGCAATGTCTCAAACGTAAGCACGGGAAAACTCTTCAACGCGGCCTCGCGCTCACGAATGTTCCTGAAATGCCGCTGCTCGATGCGTGTACCGATGAAGTACGCGATAAACAGGACGATCAATGGCAGCCCGAAATTCATGAACAGCTCGAACTTTTGAAAATTGTCCATGCTTATCGAACGACGACAGCGGTGCCATAGGCAAACAGCTCGGCTGCTCCCTGTGCGATCGAACTCGTGGCGAAGCGGACGTTGACGATCGCATTCGCGCCCATCGACTCTGCCTGCTTGATCATGCGCTGCGTCGCTTCCTCGCGCGAATCCTGCAACAGTTCCGTGTAGCCCACGAGCTCTCCACCGACGATGTTCTTGAGTCCCGCCATGATGTCCCTTCCGACATGCTTGGCGCGCACGGTGTTGCCCGTGACGACACCGTAAAACTCGGCTATTTCCTTGCCGGGAACTGTTTCCGTATTGCTGAGAATCATGAGCTTTCCTTATCGCTGTTAGCGGGTCGATTCTACCCGTAAATTTTCTTCATCAAGGGACTAATCCTGCGTACACCGGTCATCGCGGTCACGGTCAATAGACCGGACATCATGGCGCCGGTCACGCCGCAGGTCAGTGTGTCCTGGCCTGTCAGCCAAAGACCCGGTATCTGCGTGCGAGGTCCCAACCAGTCCTGCTGCAGGCGCGTGGCACTGTGATCAAGCCCGTAAAGCTCGCCGTGCCGGTAGGCAGAGAACCATTCGGTGGACAATGGCGTCGACGTTTCACAGTAATCTACCTTGCCTTCGAGCTGCGGCAGCTTGTCGTAGAGATGGCGCATGAGGCGATCCGTCAAGCGCGCTTTCAACGCATCATAGTCATCACCGCGTTTGCCCCAGGTCGTGCCCTGCCACTTCTCGAACCACTTGTAAGGTGCCGGTGCGACGATTTCGATCGTAGCTGTGCCGGGATGTCGATTCAGGTAGTCGGGATCTTTCGCAGAAGGAAAGGAAACGTAGACAACGGGGAACGGTGCATCGATATCCTCCATGAACGCATCCACCGCCTGGTCATAGTCGTTCGATGGATAAATCCAGAAGTTGGTCTTCGGCAAACCCAGCTCTTCCGCCGTTCCCTGCAGACCAATGTAAATACCCAGGTGCGCCATGCTCGGTTCTACATGCTGCAACCTGGCGTTGTAGCCTGTGCGCTCGGCAACATCATTGGCCAGCAAGCGCTGAAATGTATTGGCTATGCCCGCCGACGAAATGACGGTATCGCAGTCAATGACGTGACCGTCCTGCATTTTCACACCTTTGACCGCGCCGTCCTCCACCACGATCTCTGCGACCCGCGCGTAGGTGAACACCTCCCCGCCGCTTTTCTGGATTTTCGGAATAATCGACTCGGCAATTTTCCAGCTGCCGCCAACCGGATAGAAACCGCCGTGCATGTAGTGGCGCGCGATCATGGCATGTACCAGGAACGCCGACTTTCTGGGCGGCACGCCCATGTCGCCCCACTGGCCGCATAGCACCGCGATCAGGTCCTGGTCCGAGGTCAGTTCACTGAGTACGTCGTAGGTCGTGCGGAACACGTACTCAGGCATTTTCATAAACGGCTTGGCCAACAATCGCTGCCAGGGTTTTGCGACTTTGCCCATTGCATAGGTCGACATCGCGCCGCCGGTTTCGGCAAGCAACTGCAGGTACTTGTCGATCGCTTCCTGCTCGTCGGGAAATGACGCCCGCAGGTTGTCACGAAACTCCGCCTTTCCGGCGATGGCGCTGAACACCCTGTCGCCAATGTAGAAGCGGTCGTACTCTTTCGCCATCGGCGCCCATGCAAGCTTGCCGTCGGAAAGAAAGTCGTAGAGCTTGCGCGTGCGCGTCGGTGCTCCAACATCGCCTATGTAATGCACGCCGACGTCCCATTCGTAGCCATTGCGCTCATAGGAGTGCGTGTAGCCGCCCGCCGTGTAGTGCTGTTCAAGTACGCAGACGCGCTTGCCGAGCTCCGACAGCAACGCTGCCGTCGTCAGGCCACCCATCCCGGAACCGATCACGACGGCATCATATGACTGCGCCAGCCTCTTTGGCCGGTAACGATAACCAATTCGTAGCGTGCTGGGTTTCATCAGGAAGTGCGCCTATTGGTATTCAAATTTTCGCGCCGCAAGCATGCCGGTTGCAGCAGCCGCAAACAGTAATATGGTCAGTTGTGGCAGAACGGACGCCGCGCCCGCCTGGAAACTGATGAGTTTGTGCAACGCGTCCATAGTCCAGCCGGTCGGCAGGAAGTTCTGCAATGCCTGCATCCAGCCCGGGGTGATTTCGATCGGCCACCAGCAGCCCCCGAGCGCGGCCAGCCCATTCGCGACCAGTACACCCAGACCGGAAGCCTGCGCTTCCGTATTGGCGACCGTGCCGAGCCACAGTCCTGCCGATGCGCAAAATCCACACCATGCGGCCAGCACCAGCAACACCATGCCAAGATCCGGACCCCAGTCCATCTTGAACAGGAAGGTACCGACAAGCAGTGCAACGAAGACCTGGATGGCGGCAAGTACCATGCGCCCGCACCACTTGCCCGCAACCACTTCACCACGCGATATCGGCGCAGAGGCGAGGCGTCGCAACAGCCCCTGCTTGCGCTCAAGTATCAACAACGTGCCGCCACTGGTTAGCAGCACCAGCAACGTGAACATCACCAGGATGCCGGGGACGGCTTGCTGAAATCCCGACGGGATGACCTTGCGCTTGCCCGCGGGACTGGCATCCAGCTGCCAGATTCTCGGCTGCTCATTGAGCGTGACCAGTGCCGTTGCATCGAGCGGCTCGGCGGCAGCGGCATCGGCCACTGCAATGTCCGCCAGCGCCGTATACAGGCTTCGCTGTATGCGGATGATGTCGAAGTCCCTGGACAGCGCATTGGCGCCGGTTTCAAAACTGATGGCGACCGCTTTGCCCTGCAGCACCTTGTCGCTGAGGTCTGCATCGATCAGCAGCGTTCGCCGCGGCGCCTCCGCACCTTCCTCAAGCACCAGTCGCTCGACCCAGGTCGGCGCAAAATCGTTGTCCTGCAGCCTGAGGTCGAGCTGTTCCCTGAGAAAGCCCGGCTGTTCGGCAACAACGGTCAGCGGTGTTGCCGTTGCGCCGGCCGTAGCGGATGAAAAACCGCCGGTTACCGTGCCAATAAAATAAAAGAAGACAGGCGGCATGACGAACACCCACAGCAGCGTGCCGCCCTGGCGCATCTGGTAACGCACATCGTTCCACGCGACGAACAGGATGTTCTTCATGCGCCACCTCGCGCAAAACCACCGCGCAGCCTTAACGTGCACAGCAGCAGTCCGCTCGCCGCAATTGCCAGGTTGATCATCCAGCTGCTGCTGCTAAAGGACCAGGCGCTGGCAGCAGACAACTCGACCGTCAGCCTGTCCGCCATAAAGCCATTCGGTGACAGCCTTCCCAGCGACGCGATTGACGCCGGCAGCGCGTCCAGCGGGAAGAAACTGCCACCCACCATCAGCAGGGGGAAAACGAGGATGGTGGAGACGAGATTGGCGGCTTTGCGCGTCTTGAACAGCATCTGCAGCGCTGCGAACCAGGCAAACAGTCCGATACCGGACAGGGCCACCCAGGCCAGCGACGACCCAAGCTTGTTCCACGCAACATCGTGCAAGGCGAAGCCGGCAGCGAGCGTCACCAGCGCGAGCGCCGCAAAAATACACGCGGACGCCAGCGCTTTGCCGATCACGAAGCCAGTAAGCACGCCCGGTGCTGACACCAGCCGCCGCAGCGTGCCGGTGCTGCGCTCTTGCCAGTAATCGGCGGCGAGGCTGTTGGCTGCAAACAGGATGGCCATGAGTACGATGCCCGGCAGGAACAACAAGGCGATGTCCGGCTGCGGCTCCGCAGGCGGCGGCTCGACGATGTCGATCTCGAACAGCGGCGGTAGCAGAATCGGCGCTACGGCCTCAATCTTGTTCTGCACCCTGACTGCGATGTCGGCGACGACCAGCTCCGTCGGCATACTGTCTGCCGTTGAGTCCTGCATCGCCCGCAGTTCATCACCCAGTATCTGTTGGGCATAGAAACCCGCGTCCAGCAGTATCTCGGTCACATCCTCGATGATGCCCGGCAAAATGGACTGCGAAGGATTGGTCTTTAATGTCAGCACCACGGGCGTGGCATCGAGAAACGCCGCGGTGAAGCCTTCGGGAATCAGCAAAAACGCGCTCGCCTCACCGGCCTCTATGCGACGCCTGCCCTCGTCGCTGGCAACCTGCTCCACGGAGATCAGCTCGCCCAACTCGCCCTGGCTGAAAGCACCCGCCACCAAGCCCGACAGGAACGTCTCGTCCTCGTCTGCCAGCAACAGCACGCCGCCGGGTTTGCCGCCGCCACCGCTGACCATCAGCGTCAGCAGACCACCAATCAGTAACGGCACGCCCAGCCATATCAGCATCGACGCCTTGTCCAGCCACCAGCGCGACAGATCCTTCTGCAAAGTTGCGAGCAGAAAGCTCATGGTTATTCGCGTAACTCCTTGCCGGTTAGCAGCAGGAACAGCGTCTCGAGGTTGGGACTCCTGAGGCTGGTCTCATTGACTACACCGCCCGCTGCGGTAATGGCCTGGAAGATGTCCGGCAAGTGATGCGAGGCTGACGACAGCGCCAGCGTTAACAGCTGTTGCTCCTCGGCGATGACCTCGAAATCCGCTACGCGCTCACGCAGCCCCTCGAACGCCTGCCGCATTCCACCTTCGGGAAACGCGCCCGACAATTGCAGTGCATCACGTGCACCGAGTTTTGCCTTGAGCTCCGCCACCGTTCCCTGCGCAATGATCTTGCCGTGATCGATGATCGCGAGCGAATCGCAGAGACGTTCGGCTTCCTCCATATAATGTGTCGTGTACAACACGCAGGCGCCGGCATCGCGTTCTGCCTCTACCAGGTCGAACAACCTTGCCCGCGACTGCGGATCCACACCGACTGTCGGCTCGTCGAGCAGCAAAACGGCTGGTTTGTGCACGATGCCGCAGCCGAAGTTCAGCCGCCGTTTCATGCCGCCCGAGAAAGTCTTCGGCAGATCCCTGGCACGATCTGCAAGCCCGATGTAGTCCAGCACATTCTTGACCCGCGCCTCCAGTTGCGGACCGCGCATGCCGTACGCCTTGCCCCAGTAGCGCAGGTTCTCGACTGCAGGCAGATCTTCGTAGAGCGCCAGTTCCTGGGGAACAATGCCAAGCGACTTGCGTGCCGCCTTGCCCTCCGCAACCGTGTCGTGCCCGGCCACCGACACATGGCCGGAAGTTGGCGCCAGCAGTCCGGAAATGCAGCTGATAGTGGTGGACTTGCCAGCGCCGTTCGGGCCCAGCAAGCCAAACACGCTGCCTTTGCCGGCGTTGAAGCTGACGTCATCGACCGCCGTGAAGTCACCGTATTGTTTGACGAGGTGTTCTGCTTGCAGCACTTCTATCTCCTGAATGCATTGCGGCGTCTGGCGTCGGCAAAAAGTGACATCGCCGATATCCTACCTTATTCTAGTCAGCGACATGCCACGCCGACGCCAACATCCGCTGATTCGATTCGGCGACCACAACCTTCAGAGATTCAGGGTGAGAAATACCATGCAGATAAAAGCTATTGCCGCCGTTATTTTTGTTGCACTCATTGCTTTCGCGAGTGCCTACACCGTTGAATCCGGAAATGTTGCGGTGGAGCGCACGCTCGGCAAGGTCAACCACGAAGAGCAGGAACAGGGACTGAACTTCAAACTGCCATTCATAACGTCGTCACTGGAATTCAGCGCCAAGGAAATTGCGATCGACATAAACGATCTCACGCCGAAGGCCGCCGACAACCTGTCGCTCAAGGACCTCGACGTATCGATCTTTTACAAGGTACCCAAGAGCCGCATCTCCGAGCTGATGGTGAAGTATGCGGGCGTCGCAGCACGCGGCAGCGATGGCGTCTACATGCCGGCCTACGGTTTGCTGGTGCGTGAAGCGCGCGCCGCGATCTACCAACAAGTCTCTGAGATCGACAGCCTGCAACTGCACAAGCAACGTGAACTGCTGCAGACCGAAGTTCTCGACGAATTGCAGAACCGCCTGGAGGCATCTGATCCCGGCGACCTGATCATCACGCGCGTCGTTGTGCGTGCACTAAATACCGACCCGAGCATCGAGGCTGCGATTCGCGACGCCGTTGAAGCCGAGAAACGACTCGAGGCAAAGCAGGTACAGGTTGAGATTGCGAAAAAAGATGCAGAAATTGAGATCGAGCGTGCCAAGGGCATCGCCGAAGCCAACAACATCATCAACAGCAGCCTGACGGCGGAGTACCTGCAGCACGAGGTCAACAAGGCGCTACAGGAGTTCGCGGACAATGAGGGCAGTGTCGTGGTGATCCCCGCCAACATGCAGGGCTTCGACCTGATCCTGGACAGCAACCAGCTGCGGCGCAGCCAGTAATCGCTTTGGGAAGAAATGGTGCCGGATAGGTGATTCGAACACCTGACCCCATCATTACGAATGATGTGCTCTACCAACTGAGCTAATCCGGCATGCGCTGGGCGGCGCGCAGTATAGCTTCGCTCTCGCCCGCATTAAAGGCCTCGGCAGGATTATTTGTCGACCGAGCGCACCTTGATGACGACCTCGATACTCTCCCGCCGCGTCCCCGGGGGCAGCTTCGGCAGCGTTGCGAAATTCAGCGAATTCTCAGGGATATCCGACAGCTCACCGCTATCGACGTTGTAGAAGTGATGATGCGGGTGCGTGGACGAATCGTAAAACAGCCGTTCCGGATCCACTGTGCGCTCGATAACCAGACCCTTTTCACTGAATATTTTCAACGAGTTATAGACGGTAGCCTTGGACACCTTGCTGCCTTTCGCGCGCAGCGTCTCGATGATCTGCTCGGCCGACAGGTGTTGTGGCCGCTGTAGCAGTATTGCCGCGATCTCCGCTCGTTGCGGTGTCAGCAAGATCCCGTGAGCTGCAAAACGCTCGGCCAAGTCGAGATCTGACATACCTGCGGTCCCCTGTTGAATTCGCTACTTTGCCAAAGATACCACAGAGATTTCGCGCCGGTCGCGAGGAATTAGCAGCAATTCTGCACGTTCGCCGCTGTTTCGACACTGCATGTGGGCCGCCCGGAGTGCTGCAATTGCACAGCAGAACAGGAGCAGCCTCATGTGGAAAGGAAGCCGCGGATTTTCGCTTTATGAATTGCTGGTGACACTGCTCATTGCAGCACTGGTCATGACCATCGGGCTACCCGCCTTTTCGGGCACCGTGGCCCGGCATCGACAGCGCGTGGAAATCGACGCACTGTTTCACGCCGTCCATCTCGCCAGGAAGGAGTCGATTCTACGCCGTCGGGTCGTGTCGCTGTGCCCGTCGCTGGACGGCAGACAATGCAGCGCATCTCGCGACTGGTCTCCTGGCTGGATCATGTTTGAAAACAGCGACAGAGACGTGCCACCGCATGTCGACCCGGGCGAGCCGCTGCTGCAGCGCCACACGGTCGACCCGACCGTCAGGATATCGGCCAATCGGCAGGGCTTTACGCTGCGCTCGACGGTGCAAAGAGCGACCACCGGCACTTTCGTAGTCTGCGACCGCGAGCAGCGCGTGCAGCCCAGGGGACTCGTTATCAGCTATACCGGCAGGCCGCGCGTCGCCCGCCAGACCCGTGCGGGCAAGCCGTATGAATGTGCGGATTAAGTCAAATCACAGACCGCAGAATCGACCGCTCGTCGGCCGCGATGTGCCACTCGTCGGATACCTGATCGGGGCTGCAGACCGCGCTGTATATTGCGCGCATGAAAACAAGACACGAAAACGGCTTCACGCTGTACGAGTTGATGATCACGGTACTGATCGTCGGCCTGGTCCTGAGCTTCGGAATTCCGAACTTCAACGAGTTCACCGCGAACAGTCGCATGACCAGCACGGCCAATGACCTCCACGCCGCCTTCCACATGGCACGTAGCGAGGCCGCCCGTGCGAAAACCAATGTCACGATCTGCGCCAGCACGAATTCAGGAGCAGCAGATCCGGATTGCGGCGGTACCTTTAATGATGGCTGGATTGTTTTCCAGGATAATGACGGCGACGGCGCACATGACACCGGTGAAGCGGTGCTGCGCATCCAGCCAGCGATAAACGAGGGCGTCAACATCGACACCGCGGGCGATGCACCGTATTTCTCGTTCGCGTCAACGGGACTTGGTCGCGGCAACATTACCGGCGATGAGCCCGTCTCGACGGCCGTGATCTGCGACAAGCGCGGCAACGAAATTGCTCCCGGTGGTCGCTCGACGGCGCGCGCCGTCATCATCACGCCACTGGGCCGCTCTGCAGTCTTCAACGAAAAGTCGGTAATACAGGACATTATCGATGACAGCGGCGCCAGCTGCCCATGATGCAAGGAACCAGAATGACCACTAATTCCAATTCAAGCCTGAGCATGCGGCGGCACAACGGTTTCTCGTTGGTCGAGGTACTGATCGCACTGATCATCATGTCTGTTGGCATGCTTGGTATAGCCGGACTCTACGTGCAGAGCATGCAGGCCGGACGCACATCCGTGTTTCGCCACCATGCGGTGACGCTGGCGGGTGACGTCGCTGATCGCATTCGCGCCAATCCGCGCGCTGGCGTTGCATACGCATCGATAGGCGCAAACAACAACTGCGTCAACCAAGGCACCGACTGCAACCCTGCGGCAATGGCGGCACACGACATATTCCTTTGGGATGCACAGGCAGACGACACACTGCCAGCGGGCACGGTTTCTGTAAATTATGACGGCGCCGCACTACCGCCCCAATACACGATCGTTGTTGCCTGGACAGAAGCCGGCGAGAACCTGAATTACACGATCGCGATCCCCGTGCTGGGATTCTGAGGAACGTGAAGACAATGACATCGACAATTAACAAAATTCGTACGCAAAGTGGCCTGACGCTGGTCGAACTCATGGTCGCGCTCGCGATCGGTTCGTTCCTGATCATCGGCGCGGTACAGATCTACAACCAGAGTCGACAGGCTTTCGTCATCAACGACTCGATCGCAAAGGTGCAGGAAACGGCACAGTTTGCAATGGACACCATCGAGGCTGATCTGCGCATGGCAAGTAACTGGGGCCGTAACAGCCGCAGCCTGGCCGTTGAAGGCCGAGCGCTGGTAGGTGATGCGAACCCCAATACGCTTCCAGCACCTGATGAGTGCGGCGAAGACTGGGCACTTGACCTGGCCAGGGCCGTGGATGGTGGCAACAACGCTTATACGCTCCCCTGCGCTTCAGTTGGTGGTGCCGCGCAAGCCAATTCTGATTTCTTTACGGTACGCCGCGCGACAGTAAACCCGGTCGCCGTAGACGACACTCGACTGCAAATACAGACGACGCGCGTTCAAGGTGAAATATTTAACGGCAATGCAGTCCCGCTGGCATTCCAGCCGATTACGAACCATCCGATTACAGGCGCGCCGTCGTCAACGACACACAACTTGTTGGTGAACACCTACTATGTGTCGGAAAGCTCCGACCTCATACCAGGAGTGCCAACCCTGCGCAGAAAGACGTTGACGGTGCGCGCTGGCGTTCCGGCGATTGAAGATCAGGAGGTCGCGCCGGGTGTTGAGAATATACAAATCCAGCTTGGCGTCGACGTGGATGAAGATAACACCGTCGATCGATACGTGAACCCGGGCGACGAGATCTATGATCCGGCCGCTGGCGGCTATGTCCCTGGAGCCAGGGTCATAACGGCACGAGTCTGGATTCTCGTGCGTGGACTTTCACGCGAAGTCGGGCTGAACGACACGCGCGTCTATTCGCCAGGCGATGTCGCGCTCGGCGCACAGAACGACGAGTATCGACGTATGCAGATTTCGAAAACCATTCTCTTGCGTAATGCACGGACATAAGAAGAGACACGAAAATGAACATGAACAAGCAATTTCGGAAGCAGCAGGGTGCCGCGCTCGTCGTTGGCCTGATCCTGCTCGTGGTAATTACTGTTCTCGCCATCTCAGGTATGAACACGGCGACGACAGAACTCGCAATGGCGCGTAACGATCAAGCCTATGAAAATGTGTTTCAGGCCGCCGAAACGGGGCTGGAAACCGCGCTAGGCCAGGGTGTCTGGGACCCGGTCGCAGCGATGGCCCTCGTGCAAAACGTCTCCGCGACGAAGACGATTAACACGGTCATCCAGTACGAGGATTATACGTCCGTACCTGACAAGGCATTCAGCCTGGGCGTCGGCAGCGGCATTGTCGCGCATCACTTCCAGGCCGTATCGCGCGCAGATCTGAAAATGGACGCAGGCTCGACCACGGATCGTGATTCGAGCGCAACACACACTCAAGCTTTTTACGTCGTCGGTGCTGAACCGGCGGCGCCATTCTAAGCGCTACATGGAACGGAGTAACGCAATGAAAACGAAACTACTGATTGCCGCCGCCCTGCTCAGCCTGGCATTGCCAGCCGCTGCACAGCGAGAGGTTGTTGCACAAGCCTATGAGGTTGCGCTCAGCAACCTGAGGTTGCCACAGTCTGAAGCAGGCACGATTGCATTCAAGGAATGCGACGACTGCGACTACCAGACCAGGCGCGTAACCGCACTTACCCGTTACGTGGTCAACGGTCGAACCGTCTCGCTGAACGACTTCAGCAAGGCCGTTTCACGTGTTGTTGACCGTGATAACGAAGCGGTAACCGTACTTCACCATATCAAGGACAATCAGGTCACTGAAATTTCAGTGAACCTGTAGGGGCAGGACGATGAATAAGGTAATGCAAAAGACGACAGGGATTGTTCTCGGTGCACTGCTGGCAGCAGTCAGCGCCGCGCCGGTACTCGCCGATGACACCGAATTGCTGGTGGTTACTCCGCCAGACCCTTCCGAGACGAAACCGAACGTCATGTTCATTCTTGACACCTCGGGCAGTATGACCACAGTGCAAAAAACGGGCGAGGTCTTTGACGCGACACGCGACTATGCGACGGGCACGTGTGATGCAGACAAGCTCTACTACTCAGACACCGGTGATGTTCCTGTTTGTGACGGTGCCAATACCCGGTATATCGACAAAGACTCGTATCACTGCGCGGCATCTGCTAT
Source organism: uncultured Gammaproteobacteria bacterium (assembly GCA_963698425.1). GTDB lineage: Bacteria > Pseudomonadota > Gammaproteobacteria > Steroidobacterales > Woeseiaceae > UBA1847. The sequence continues at coordinate 405,481 of CAVOQR010000002.1, forward strand.
CCAGATGGCGGGCGTGGGCAACTACACCGGCGTCATGGTGCAGTTTCGCAGTGGCGTCAGTGGCAGCAAGGAATGGACGGAGCTTGAACCCGGAAACTCATCGGACGATGTTGACTGTCAGGCCGACAGCGGCGTGCACGGCGATGGCACCCCCGGTGAAGTCTACGCGGTTTCGGGATCAGGACTTTCTGACCCCTGGACCAGCGATCCTGCGGCGGAGCTCGACTGGGCCAGTTCCGGTCGCAACATCACCTATACGATGTATGACGGTAACTACCTGAATTACAAAGAGGACCCGGCATCAATCGACGTGACACGCTCGCAGATCATGAAGGACGTGACCAAGAATGTCCTGAATTCGATCAACGACATGAACGTTGGGCTGATGCGTTTTAACTCCACACAAGGTGGTCCGGTCATTCTCGCACCGGTCGATCTCGACGATAATCGTGCCGCAATCATGGCCATGATCGACGGCCTGAATGCCGATGGCTGGACACCGCTGTCAGAGACCCTGTTTGAAAGCGCACTGTTCTGGCAGGGCCTGCCGGCACACTACGGCCAACTGTTTAATCAGCACGCAACAGATCCTGCCGCGCTTGCTTCAAGCGGGCCCGAGGTCTACAAGACGCCCGAGATGCTGTCCTGCTCCAAGAACTTCAATGTTCTGATAACTGACGGCGCGCCGACAGAAGATACGGACACGCCGGGATTGCTCGGACAACTGCCGGACTACGCGACGACGGTCGGCCGAGTCGACTGTACTGGCGCAGGACAAGGCGCATGTCTTGACGATGTTGCCGAGTACCTTTCCAAGAAGGACGTAAACGGCGCCCTGATCGGTCGTCAATCAGTCACAACTCATACGATTGGTTTTACGGTCGACCTGCCGATCCTGGCCGACACCGCACGTCTCTCCGGCGGCCAGTACATCCTCGCAGATGACATCGATTCACTGACGTCAGCTTTGACGGAAATTGTCTCGCAGATCAATGAGCGTGCGCTGTCGTTTGCGGCGCCTGCCGTTTCGGTTAACACGTTCAACCGAACCCGAAACCTCAACGATGTCTACCTGACGATGTTTGGTGCTCGCGGCAATGCGCACTGGCCGGGCAACCTCAAGGCCTATCGCATCAATGACGGCAGTATCGTGGACGCGGATGGTGCCGATGCAGTGGATCCCGGGACCGGCTTTTTCTACACCACAGCGCGCAGCTTCTGGACAGCCGGACAAGCCGACGGTAACGACGTACTGATGGGTGGCGCGGCAAGCAACCTGCCCGACCCCGCCGCTCGCAACCTGTACACGGACAACGGCTTTGATGATGATCTTTCGGGCCCAAGCAACGCGATCCACGATGACAACAAGGACATGTACAGCGACGCTGACTTCGGGCTGCCTGCTGGCGAGGTAACCAAGGAAGAACTCATCGAGTGGATGCGTGGCGCAGATATCATGGATATCGACGGCGACCCGACCACAGTGGTACGCAAGTCCATGGGTGATCCGCTGCATTCCCGCCCTGCTGCAGTGGTTTACGGCGGCACGGAAGAGTCGCCTGAAACGGTGATCTACACCGCGACAAACGACGGTTATCTGCACGCAGTCGATGCGAAGACCGGCGCGGAACTCTGGTCGTATGTGCCGAATGAGCTGTTGTCAGGTATGGCGCGCCTCATGGCCGACCCTGAGATGAACTACAAGTTGTACGGCATCGATGGTGACATTGTACCGGTCGTTCGCGACAAGGATCGCGACGGCACGATCGAGCCTGCGGATGGTGACTTTGTGATTATCCTGTTCGGCATGCGCCGCGGTGGCTATACCTTCCGCGCACTTGATGTGACGCTTAAGAACAAGCCGAAACTGTTATGGTCGAAGGTACTGGACGAAGGCGGTCAGAGCTGGAGTGCCCCGATTGTCACGCGCATGGATATTCCAGGCGTGGGCCAGAATGCCCTGAAAGCAGTCGCCGTATTCGGTGGTGGCTATGACCAGGTGCACGACACGCCCGCCTTTAACTCTGCGCCCGATGGTACCGGTGCCGGCATACATGTCGTTGACATGGTGAGCGGCGATACGCTCTGGCGTGCTGGCCACAGCAGCACGGATGCGGACCTGAAGTTTGATGCAATGACACGCGCAATTCCGAGCCGAATTCGCATCATTGATATGAACGGCGATACACTTGCAGACCGCATGTACGCAGCTGACCTCGGCGGCCAGATCTGGCGCTTCGATGTGAGCAACGGCAATGCACCTGCAGATTTGATTGCCGGTGGCGTTATTGCACAGTTCGGGCCAGAAGGCCTGGCCTCGCCGACCGCTGCCGACACGCGCCGATTCTACAATTCGCCTGATGTCGCGATGTTCAACGACATCAAGCAGAATCGTCGCTTCCTGTCGATCAGCATCGGCTCTGGGTACCGTGCACATCCGCTCAACCTCGATGCTGCCGATCGCTTCTATTCCCTGCGCGACCCGAATGTCTTTAATTCGCTGACGCAGGATGAATACGACGCGATTACGCCGATTACGGAATCGGAGCTGGTGGACATTTCCGGCAAGGTTGCCGTTACGCTGACGTCGGCGGATGCTGGCTGGATGCTGACCCTGCCTGACAACGAAATGGTGCTGGCGGATTCAGTGACATTCAACGATGAACTGTTCTTCGTCAGCTTCTCGCCCGACAGCGCAGGCGCGCAAGCCTGTAACGTTGGCCAGGGAACCAACTTCCTGTATCGCGTGAACATCCTGAATGGTGATCCGATCGTCGCTGATATCGGCAACATCCCGGTAGGCGGCGAAGACCAGGCTCGCAAACAACAGCTGGCTCAGGGTGGCATCGCGCCGTCGCCTCAGTTCCTGTTCCCGAGCCCGGATAAATCGGACTGCAAGGGACAAGAATGCAACCCGCCGCCAATCGGCTGTGTCGGTGTTGAGTGTTTCGACCCTGGCTTCCCCAATAATCCAGTGCGGACATTATGGACGCAGGATGGCATCGAGTAAGATATGTGCAGTGGTTCCGGGCGCAGAGCGCCCGGAACCCTCACACTCCTGAGGATGAGAATTGAACGGAATCGGCACTATGCAAATGCGTAACTACATGCGTGGCATCACGCTTCTGGAGCTAATGATCGTTGTGGTTATTGTCAGCATCCTGGCGTCGATTGCGTACCCGCAGTATCGTGACTTTGTCACGCGGGCGAAGCGCAATGAGGCCAAAGCGGTGCTATTGGAAATAGCGACGAATCAGGAACGTCACTACCTGCAAAACCAGACCTATACGAACGATCTCGCCACGCTGGGTGTTACTACGCCGACGGATTCTGGCACCTATGCCGTTACGATTCCGAACGCGGATGCCGCCAACTTCAGGGCAGTCGCGACCTACATTCCCACTGACGGAGAAGCCGGTAAGTGCAATTCGTTTTCGGTCGATGGTCGTGGCACCAAGACGTCGGAGCCCTATACCGACTGCTGGACTAGAACGCGCTAACGCGACTCAGCGCGCCCCGAGAAGAACAAGGCGTCGATAATCAGCAGCGCGGCGCCGACGGTTATACCCGCATCGGCCACGTTAAAAGACGGGAATGCCCAGTCACCAAACCAGACCTGTATGAAGTCGGTCACGTAACCGAAGCGCACTCGATCGATCAGGTTGCCGATGGCACCGCCTAACACCAGTGACAATCCGGCCGCCAGGACGAGCTGTCCTTCGTAGCGGATGCGCCAGATCCACACCGCGATGACGCCGCTAACGACACTCGACAACACAACAAAAAACCAGCGTTGCCAGCCGCCCGCGTCAGCGAGAAAACTGAATGCGGCACCGGTATTGCGCTGATGCGTCAGGTTCATGAAGTCATTAATTGGCACGCGGTCATACAGCCGCACCCACTCTACGATAGCCCACTTGGTTACCTGGTCCGCGGCGACAACGATAAGCGCTACCAGCATCCACGTTATGAAACGCGCGGATCTGGCTGAGTCGATCTTTATGTGTTCCAAATCAAATACCCTTCAGGCTGTGTAGTTGGCAAGCACGGATTTTGCATTGTCGGCATCGCGGTGCATTTGCGCAACCAGGGCGTCAACCGAATCGTACTTTTCTTCGCTGCGCAATCGCTGCACGAAATCGACGCTGATGTACTCGCCGTAGATATCCTCATCAAAATTGAAGATGTGCACTTCGAGAAGCGGCTTGCCATCGCCAAACGTCGGTCGTGTGCCGACACTGGCTACGGCGTCGAGCGGTGCCGCGCGCAGACCGCTTACTCGCACCGCGTAAATGCCGGCAACAGCACTTTGCTTGCGGCGCAGGTCGACGTTAGCGGTTGGGTATCCCAGTTGACGCCCCAACTGTTGCCCGCGAATGATCTTCCCGGACATGCGATACGGTCGACCAAGCAAGGTGTTCGCCACGCGCATGTCGCCGGCCAGCAACGCCTCGCGTATCGCTGTGCTGCTGACCCGTACGCCTGTCACAACGACACTCGGGACTTTCTCTACATCAAAGCCGAGCGCCCTGCCCGCTCTTTGCAGCTCATCCAGGCTGCCCTCACGGTTCCTCGCAAAACGAAAATCGTCGCCGATCACCAGGTGCCGGATATTCAGGCCGTGCACCAGTATCTGGCGAATAAACGCATCCGCCGCAATGGAGCGCATACCGCTGTTAAACGCCGGACAATAGAAGATCTCAATGCCGCGCTGTTGCAGCGCTTCGTATTTCTCGCGAAACCGCATGAGACGCGCCGGCGGCTGCTTTGCCGCAAAGAACTCCCTTGGCATGGGTTCAAAGCTCATCAGCACTGGCGGCAGCTTGCGCGCCGCGGCCTCCGCGAATACACGGCTCAAGAGCTTCTCGTGCCCGAGGTGCAGGCCGTCGTAAGCGCCGATTGTCGCGACACAGCCGTCGGCAAGACGTTCGAACGGCATATCGGCCAAGTGTCTGACCAGGCGCATGTCAGCGGCTCCGCATGCTGAACTGGCCGGGACGCATGCCGGTGGCAAGCAACACCAGGGCATACACAGCGGCACCTGCAGCAACACTCAGCAACAACCACAGGGAGCGCTCCATCACACTGCCCTGCAACCACCACGACAGATCGCGCTGTAACCAGGCCAGCGTTGCCCACATGGCGGCGTTGCCAGCCAGCACCTGCAGCAGCAAAGCCCGCCAGCCATTGCCGTGATCCAGTACCAGAGCCTTCCTGAGACCACGATACAACAGCCAGGCATTCAGCAACGCTGCGACCGAGGTCGCCAGCGCGAGCCCGGCGTGCGCGGCCTCATAGCCGATGCTGGTCAGGTACCAGGCCAGCACGATGCTTAGCGCCAGGTTTACCCCAAGCGCAATAATGCCGATTCTCACTGGCGTACGTGTGTCTTCACGTGCGAAGAACGCCGGCGCGAGTATTTTGACGAATGAGAAGCCGACCAGTCCGAATGCATACGCGCGCAATGCCAGAGCGGTCATCTCGACATCGTGGCCATTGAACTCGCCGCGAAAGAAGATGGTTGCGATCAGCGGCTTGGCAAGCACAAACAGGCCGAGCGCCGCCGGAACAGCCACGACAACTGCAAGCCGCATCGACCAGTCGAGCGTGCGCGAGAACTGCTGCCTGTCATCGTTGCTCCAGAGTCGCGACAGGTACGGCAGGGTCACCGTCGCAAGCGCGATGCCAAACAGCCCTAGCGGGAACTCCATCAGGCGGTCAGAGAAATACAGGTAGCTGATACTGCCGACGCCCAGCATCGATGCAATGATGCCGCCAACCAATACGTTGATCTGTGCCACTGAAGAGCCGAATATCGCCGGCAACATCAGCTTCACCGCGCGCTTGACGCCCTCGTGACGCGGTTCCCAGCGTGGCCTGGGCAGTGCCTTAATACGGGCGAGAAATGGCAGCTGAAACAACAACTGGCAGATACCGGCAATGAACACGCCGTAGGCGAGCGCCATGCCGGGTTGCGACAGGCGCGGTGACAGCCACACCGCCGCGGCGATCAGCACCACGTTCAGGATGACAGGCGTGAACGCCGGCACGGCGAAGCGGCCGTAGGTATTGAGGATGCCACCGGCAAATGCGGTCAACGATACGAAGAACAAATACGGAAAGGTAAACCGCAACATGAGTGCGGCCAGGTCGAAGTCGCCACCGTCGCCGATGAATCCGGGCGCAACGATCAGCACCAATACTGGTGCGGCTATGACGCCCAGCAGTGTGACCATAAACAGGATGATGGCGAAGGTGCCTGCCATCGAGTCGACATAAGCCCTGGCCTCGGCATGCGTGTGTCGCTCTCGATAGCGCGCCATTACCGGCACGAATCCAGCGGAAAACGCGCCTTCGCCGAAGAAGCGCCGCAGCATATTGGGGATCCGGTTGGCCACGAGGAACGCGTCCATCACCAGGGATGCGCCAAAAAATCGCGCAAATACCACGTCGCGAACGAGTCCGAGAACCCGCGACATGAGCGTCATCAAGCTCACCACAGACGTCGATGCGAGCAAGCCCCGTGCAGTGACACGCCGCTGCCGGCCGGCTGTGCTCGTCTCAGGGTCCTTCCCGGGGATCTCTTCAGCACTCATAGCGTCATCGAGTTTAGACTAAAAAACATAGCGAATCAGTGATTTACGGGGTCGTTGACAATCAACCTCAGGGCACGAATAATACGCGGCTCTTTGACCCCAGACACGGTAAATACCAGTGGCAAATATTAAGTCCGCGAGAAAGCGCGCCAAGCAGGCCGAAAAAACTCGCAAGCACAACATGGGCCTGCGTTCGCGCATGCGCACCAAGATCAAGAATGTCGTTGTTGCCTGTGATGCAGGTGACGCTACAGCTGCTCAGACGGCGTACAAGGAAGCTGTTCCCGTCATCGACAGCATGATCAACAAGGGCATCGTTACCAAGAACAAGGCAGCTCGCCACAAGAGCCGCCTGAACGCCCGGATCAAGGCGCTCTCAGCCTGAGTCTTGCTGCAGCTCGAGTTGACGCTCGAGCTCACGCATCACAGCCTGGCCGAGGGCCTCAGTGCCCTCGCCGGTCGCTGCACTAACTTCGAATACCGGCCCGGTCCATACAAGCTCCTGCAGGAGCTTGTCGCGCGCTGCTGTGCGCTCGTCGTCGAGCAGCAGGTCGATCTTGTTGATGACCAGCCAGCGTGGCGTTTGTGCCAGTGACTCCGAGTATTTCACCAGCTCGTTTGCGATGGCCTTGACCTCGTCAGACGGATTGATGTCCGGATTGATCGGTGCGATGTCGACCAGGTGCAGCAACAGCTTTGTGCGCTGCAGGTGTTTCAGGAACTGGATACCGAGGCCAGCGCCTTCTGCAGCACCTTCAATAAGTCCGGGGATATCCGCCATCACGAAGCTCTGCAAACTGCCGACGCGTACCACGCCGAGATTCGGGTGCAGCGTCGTGAACGGGTAATCGGCTATCCGTGGCTTGGCGTGCGACATTGCGCTGATGAGCGTCGATTTGCCCGCATTCGGCATGCCCAGCAGGCCGACATCAGCGAGCACCTTCATCTCCAGCGCCAGGTGGCGCGCCTCGCCGGGCGTGCCGTTGGTGATCTTGCGCGGCGCCCGATTGACGCTGCTTTTGAAGCGGGTATTGCCCAGCCCGCCGCGACCACCCTCAGCAACTTTTTGCGACTGCCCTGCTTCAGTCAGGTCGCAAATCAGCTCACCGGTATCGACATCGTGCACAACAGTGCCACAGGGAACGTGGACTTCCAGGTCCTCTCCGGAGCGACCCGTCTTGTTACGACCGGAACCACCCTGGCCGCTATCTGCGCGAAATTTGCGCGCCACGCGGAAATCGGCAAGCGTGTTCATCGCGTCGTCGGCGACCAGGAATACGCTGCCACCATGGCCGCCGTCACCACCGTCCGGCCCGCCACGCTCAACGTATTTTTCGCGACGGAAACTCAGGCAGCCGTGGCCACCGTTACCGGCTTGTACGCGAATCGTTGCTTCGTCGACGAATTTCATGGGCTTCGGAGTCTACTGCATGGTCCACAAAAAAGCCCCGCACAAGCGGGGCTTCCAGTTGTTCTGTCGCGGCAAGGAGCGTCAGCCCACAATCGCCACGACACGGCGTAGTGCTAGATTACGCTGACGAACTGGCGATTCTTCGGTCCCTTGCGCTCGAACTTGACGTTGCCGTCTTTCTTCGCAAACAGGGTGTGATCGCGTCCGAGGCCAACATTAACCCCAGGATGGAAACGTGTACCGCGCTGACGCACGATGATGTTGCCAGCCGTAACGGTCTGTCCGCCGTAAATCTTGACGCCTAAGCGTTTACTCTCTGAATCGCGACCGTTCTTACTACTGCCGCCTGCTTTCTTATGTGCCATTGTCCTGTACCTGTGTAATTAGAAAGTTAGGAAGTCTTTTTCTTCGCTTTCTTCTTGGCTGCCGGCTTTTTGGCCGTTGCCTTCTTGGTGCTCGTTTTCTTTGCTGCAGCTTTCTTCGCCGTTTTCTTCTTGGCGACTTTCTTGGCTGCCGGTGCCTCGTCTTCCGACTTCTGCACGGCTTTCTTCTTGGCGCCCGAAGCCGAGATATCGGTAATCTCTACTTCAGTGAACCACTGCCGATGCGATCCCTGTCGCAAGTAGTTTTGACGGCGCTTGAACTTGACGACAGTCACCTTGCGGCTCTTGCCCTGTTGCAGGACCTTGCCACTGACCATGCCGCCCTCGAGAAGAGGTTTGCCAACGCTGACGTCGCCACCCTCGCCTACCAGCAGAACTTCATCAAACTGAATCGTGGCGCCTTCGTCGGCCTCGATTTTTTCGAGACGGAGGACGTCACCCTTGGTCGCGCGGTACTGTTTGCCGCCGCTGCGAAAAACCGCATACATCGTTAAGTGCTCCATTTTGTAAGCTGCATACTCGCAACCTACTGAGAAATAAGTATTTTTGTGCGTACCCGAATTATACGTGCAAAGGCGGGCTGTTGGCCGGTGCCACAAAAGAGCGGGAATTCTATAGATAACGCTGCACCGGGTCAACGTTCTGCCGCTGTAAAATGTAGCCACAATTCAATAGCTTGCAAATCGGCCAGGGCGGCTGGATTGGAGCCCTTAAGAGTCGCCAAGGCGCGCCGTTTCAGGCATTATCGCCCATCTTATGCACGCTGCCGAAAAAACACGCCCAGCAACCGACATCGACCAGGTTATTGCCCTCGCCGATGCCGATATGCGCGCCGTCAATGCACTGATCCGCGACAGCCTCGCAAGCGATGTCGCGCTGGTGTCGCAAGTGTCGGAATACATCATCATGAGCGGCGGCAAGCGGCTGCGGCCCCTGATAGTGCTGCTGGCCGCGCGGGCACTCGGCTACAGCGGCGATCAGCATATTCGTGCCGCGACGATTATTGAGTTCATTCATACCGCGACGTTGCTGCATGACGACGTTGTGGATTCGTCGCAGAAGCGCCGCGGCCAGGATTCTGCCAATACCGTGTTCGGCAACCAGGCCAGCGTCCTCGTTGGCGATTTCCTGTATTCGCGCGCGTTCCAGATGATGGTCGATATCGGCAGCATGCGCATCATGCAGATTCTGGCTGATGCCACCAATACCATCGCTGCCGGCGAAGTGATGCAGCTGATGAACGTGCATGACCCCGACACCAGCGAAGACGAGTACCGGCAGGTCATCTATCGCAAGACGGCGCGCCTGTTCGAGGCTGGCGCACAGATCGCAGCGGTGCTGGGTCAACAGGACCAGGTCGTTGAGGACAGTATGATCCGCTATGGCCGCAGCCTCGGCTGCGCGTTCCAGCTGGTCGATGATGCACTCGATTTCAACGCATCCGCTGAGGAGCTGGGCAAGAACATTGGCGATGACCTCGCCGAGGGCAAGGCAACGCTGCCCCTGATTCATGCCATGAAGCAAGGCTCGGCAAACGATGTGGCCATTATTCGCGCAGCGATTCGCGAAGGCGGTCTGGATCAGCTCGACAAAATCACATCGATTATTGAATCCACCGGAGCCCTCCAGTACACTTCCGCGCGCGCTCAGGAGGCTGCTGCTGATGCAATAGCCGCCTTATCCGATGTTCCTGACTCGGATTACAAACAGGCACTGATCGCGCTCGCCGAATTCTCTGTTTCACGCCGATCCTGAGATCTGCGAGTCCCGACACGGGGTATAGCTCAGCCTGGTAGAGCGCTATCTTCGGGAGGTAGAAGTCGCTGGTTCGAATCCAGTTACCCCGACCAGGTCATGGCCGCCTTCACGATGTGATGGCGGCCTTTTCTATGGCCTTCTGCAATGCGTCACCCTGCTCAGCCAGGCGATAACCAATTCGCATGTTTGGCCTGGCAATACGCAGCAATCCGCTGAGATCGATTGGCGTCGCAATCAGGACCAGGTCGCAATCTACCGCGTTCACCGTGGCCTCCAGATCCCTGATCTGTTGTTCGCCATAACCCATCGCCGGCAGCAACGGCCCGGTCTCCGGGTACTGCTCGAACGTATCCGCGATCTCTCCGATCGCCCACGGCCTGGGGTCAACGAGCTCCGCTGCACCGTGGCGTGTCGCTGCGAGGGTGCCTGCGCCGATACGCATGCCGCCGTGCGTTGTGGTCGGCCCGTCCTCGATGACCAGCACGCGCTTGCCGCGTATCGCATCGGGGTCGGGTACATCCAGCGCAGATTCGGCCTTGATGACGGTCGCCGTCGGATTCAGGCGCGCGGCGTTCGATTCGATGGTCTCGATGTCGTCAGGATCGGCAGAATCTATCTTGTTGATCAGGATAATGTCGGCCCGGGCAAAGTTGATGCCACCCGGAAAATATTGCAACTCATGCCCGGCGCGGTGCGGATCGGTTACCGTGATCCACAGATCCGGCTTGTAGAACGGCGTGTCGTTGTTGCCACCGTCCCAGACGATCACGTCGGCTTCCTGCTCAGCCTTGCGCAGTATCGCCGCGTAGTCCGCACCAGCATAGACGATGCCGCCATTGTTGATGTGCGGCTCGTATTCCTCGCGTTCTTCGATCGTGCATTCGTGCTTGTTGAGGTCGGCGACGCTCGCAAAGCGCTGCACCCCCTGCCTCGCCAGGTCACCGTATGGCATCGGGTGCCGAACAGCGACCACCTGTTTGCCGATATCGCGCAGCATCGCTGTAATCTTCCGCGCCGTCTGGCTCTTGCCACAGCCGGTTCGAATGGCCGTCACGGCGATCACGGGTTTGCTGGCTTGCAACAGGGTGGCATCGACATCAAAGGTGCTGAAGCGGACGCCCTGTGACTCGACCAGTCTGCGGCGCTCTGCAACGTAGTCGAGCGTGACATCGGAATAGGCGAATACGACTTCGTCGATGTCATTGGTTTGCAGCAACTCGCTGAGGCGCTCTTCAGGAACAATCGGGATGCCATCGGGGTAGTGCTTGCCTGCAAGTACTGCAGGATAGTGGCGGTCTTCAATATGCGGAATCTGCGCGGCAGTGAACGCAATCACCCGGGAATCGCTATCGTCCCGATAGCAACAGTTGAAGACATGGAAGTCGCGTCCTGCGGCCCCCAGGATAATGATGTTGCGGACCATCTTCCCATGTTATCCGACTGCGGCCACTGGCGCGGTAGGGACATATCACTACAGCAGCCCGCAGCGTCAATCTGCAGTAGGATATCGCCATGTCCAGACCCCCCGAGAGCAAACTACCCGATATCGGCACGACGATATTTACGACGATGAGCAAGCTGGCAACGGACTGCGGCGCCATCAACCTGTCGCAGGGTTTCCCGAGCTTCGAGCCGCCGCCTGAACTGCTGCAACGCGTAACCTGGCACCTGCAGAATGGCGCCAATCAATACCCGCCAATGCCTGGCGTCGAGTCCCTGCGACAGGCCATTGCCGCCAAGGTCGCGCGGCTGCAGGGCCGCCCGGTCTGCGCTGACAAGGAAGTCACGGTGTGCTCCGGAGCCACCGAGGGCTTATTCGCCTCCATCCAGGCGTTGGTGCACGCCGGCGACGAGGTCATCATTCTGGACCCGGCATTCGATTCGTACGAGCCTGCGATTCGCCTCGCAGGCGGTCTGACGCGGCACGTGCCACTGGCGATCGAAAACGGTGAGTTCAGCGTCGACTGGCAGCGCCTCAAGGACGCGATCAACGACAAAACCCGGCTGCTGGTCCTGAATTTTCCGCACAACCCGACCGGCGCGACGCTGTCCCGCACGGACCTGCAAACGCTTGCCGACATATTGCAGGAAAGCAGCGCCTACATACTCTCCGATGAGGTCTACGAACACATCGTCTTCGACGGACGCCGGCACCACAGCCTGTGCAGTCACGAGCAGCTTTGGGAACGCACGATCGTCGTATCGTCATTTGGCAAGACCTACCATGCGACCGGCTGGAAAGTGGGTTATTGCGTTGCGCCCGCGGCGCTGACGCAGGAGTTTCGCAAGGTGCATCAGTTCACAACGTTTACAGTCTCGTCACCGATGCAATATGCGCTCGCCGACTTCATGCACAGTCAGCCCGACTATTGCGACAAGCTGCCCGCGTTTTACCAGCAGAAACGCGACCTCTTCTGCGCGCGGCTGCAAGGCTCGCGATTCACGCTGCAGCCTGCAAGAAGCACCTTCTTCCAGATTCTCGACTACGGCGCAATCAGTGACGAAAGTGATGTCGCGCTTGCCAAACGCTGGACAAGAGAGATTGGCATTGCCTCGATTCCGCTGTCCGTCTTTTGCGCGACCGACTTTACCGGCACGCGCCTCAGGTTTTGCTTTGCGAAAGACGACGAGACGCTGGAGCGCGCCGCGGATGTGTTATCCGGCCTATAACAGCTGGTAACAGAGCAAGGCGCCGAAGTAACCGATGCCCGTCATATAAACCCAGGCGAAGATCGGCCAGCGCCAGGAGTTTGTCTCGCGGCGGATGACCGCGATGGTCGCTGCACACTGCAGGCAGCAGGCGTAAAAAATCAGCAGACCCACGACCATGGGAAACGTAAACACGGGCGTGCCGTCATCTCGTTTGGCAGACTTCAGGCGACCAGAAAGCGTGGCGTCGTCAGCTTCGTCACCAACGGCATACACAGTGCCAAGAACAGCGACGACGACCTCCCTCGCCGGGAAGCCTGCGATAACGGCCGACGATACACGCCAGTCCCAGCCCAGCGGTTCGAACGCCGGCTCGACAAATCGCCCCATGCGACCGAGCCAGCTTTGCTCAAGCTGGCGCGCCGCTGCGATGTTTTCGGCCGTCAGCGTTTGCCCGGCAACCTGCTGCTCGGTGACAACCATGCTGTCTGCGTCCAGGCGCGGGTAATAGGCGAGCAGCCAGACAATGATGGCAACGGCGAAAATCACCGTGCCGGCCCGGTACAGGAATACGCGCACCCGGCCGAGCAGCTGTATGAGTACGGTTTGCAGATTCGGCCGCCGGAACTCAGGCAGCATCAGCGCAAATGACGGCTTTGGCCCCCGCAGTGCGGTCTTGCGCATCAGCAATGCGGTCAACACGCCGGCGATGATGCCGAACATGTACAGGCCGAACATCACCAGGCCCTGCAGATTCAGGAAGCCTATTTTTTGCGCCGGCACGAATGCGGCAATCAGCAGCGCATAAATAGGCAGGCGCGCCGAACAGGTCATAAACGGCGCAGCAAGGATGGTGGCAATACGATCGCGACGATTGGGAATGACGCGCGTCGCCATGATGCCGGGAACCGCACATGCGAAACTCGAAATCATGGGAATGATCGACTGTCCCGAAAGGCCGACCATGCGCATCGCGCGATCCAGCAAATACGCCGCTCGCGCAAGGTAACCTGAATCCTCGAGCAGGATAATGAACAGGAACAGGATCATTATCTGCGGCAGAAAGATCACGACGCTGCCGACACCGGCGATAATGCCGTCAGAGAGCAGACTGGCCAGCGCCCCGTCGCCCATGTGCTGCGTAATCATGCCGCCGAGCGCGACGGTCGCGGCGTCAATCAGGTCCATAACCGGTGTTGCCCATGCAAACACGGCCTGGAAGACAATCGCCATTACGACAAACAGACCAATCGTGCCGGGTATTGGTTGATTAAGAGACGCGGTGACGCGTGTTCGCCAGTTGGCAAATCGCGGTGCCTGCTGTTGCACGTCTTGCAGCTTGTCGCGCACCCACCGGTAACGGACGCGCGCCTCGCGTGCCAGCGGTGGCTCGATGCCGAACAGTTCGTCCCTGGCCTGTTGCAGCGCATCGGCGCCACCCTCCCCCAGTCGCGCCAATACCGGGTCGTCGGCGTCAATGGCGCCATCGACAAGGAGTCGTGACAGTTCTGCAATGCGGACAGGTTCGGTTGTGCGTGACGCGAGCGTCTCCGCAGCAGCATGCAGCTCCGGCCATATCGTGTCGATGCGCGGCGCCGGTGCGGCGGCGAGGCTGGCAATCGCATCGCGCAGCTTGCCAAGTCCCTGGCCACTGGTCGCGACCAGTTTGCACACAGTCACGCCACCGAGAGCGCGGCTGAGTGCATCAAGATCGATCGATATGCCTGCCTCGTCGGCAGCGTCGGCCATCGTCAATGCGACGACCATCGGCAACTCCAGCTCCGCCAGCTGCTGCACCAGGTAGAGCCCCTGGTACAGGTTGGTGGCGTCGATGACGGCAACGATGCCGTCGGGCGCGCGCGTACCGGCCATGCGCCCGAAAATGACATCCACGGCAATGCGCTCTTCGAGGCTGTTCGCGCTGAGGCCGTGGGTGCCTGGCAGGTCGATCAGCTCAAATGATTGCTCAGCATGCTTGAAAATACCGACGTGACGCTCAACGGTGACACCGGGGTAATTGCCAATGCGTTGCTTGAGGCCCGTCAGGCGATTGAATAGCGTGCTCTTGCCGCAATTGGGGGTGCCGACAACGGCAAACGAGGCGTCGACTTTGCCCGCCACAGGAATGTTGCTCGCAGAAATGCGAACTTCTGAGCGACGCGACGAGGTCACGGGGCTGTCTGGCCGGGAGGCTTAGGCGACGCTGATATCAGCGACAGCAAAAGACCGCGCCTGTTCCTGGCGCAATGAAATCCCGGAGCCGAACAGGCGGTACTCAACGGGATCGCCACCGATCGCCGCACAACCGCGTTCGATCAGTGCGCCCTCAACGAGACCCAGCGTCATCAGGCGCTGCACCAACGGATCAGCCGCATCGACGGCCGAAATGACGGCTTTTTGCCCACGTTTGAGGCTTGCCATAGTATTCGGGCTACATTTCATAAGTTGTTGTTTTGAATGCTATTTGCTGATTTGAGTGTGAATGATAATGATTCGCATTAGCAGATGCAATAGGGGTTTTCACATATACCGGCATTCAGCTTCGATTCATGCGCAGCGGCGTAGCTTGTCATGGTGAACAAAAACTACCTGACGAGGACCGCGCCATGAATACACGCAGACTGTCGTGCATCATCACGACATGCGCCGCCACCCTGCTCTGCGCTGAGCTGGCACTAGCCAACAGCCCGACCATACGCCTGTTTCCAACCACCGTGGTTGAAGACCTGCGCCAGACCGGCAACGTTGCAAAAGACATGGAGACGGGTCTCCAGGAAGTGATCGGCCAGCTGGATCAGCAGCAGCAACTTTACCAGGAGAGCAAATGCGACGGCGCAGAAAACGACGCCGGATGCCAGCGCCTGGCACGCCAGATCGGTGCAACCTACCTGGAGATGCTCACCATCATGGAAGAGCGCCTGCCGGACATGGAACACACGGTCAACAACACCCGCGTGAGCCTCGAGAAAAGCCTGCGCAATGAACTGGGCAGGAAGATGACCTCCTGGACCTTGCAGGAGACGCTCATTGGTAACAGCGCATCATCTGCCGCTCCCGCTGCGAAACCAACACTGCGCGGCCGCTCCGGTATGCGCTTGTCGGAACGCTTCAGTACTTATTATCAGCTGGTCGCTACGTCCGGCGCCAAAGGCGACCAGTCGCTTGCGGTACTGGCGTCGGACATCTATCTCGACATGGAAGAGACCAGCACATTAATCGCAAGGACGCGCCAGGAAATTGCCAGGGCAACGCTGATGGAACAGCTGAATCAGTCCTTCGGCATCATCACGCCCGAAATGATGGAAGTCGTCGGTGGCGTCAAGACCATTCTGTTCGGCGATGACGAGGGCGCTGCAGTTGTCGCCGGCCCGCCGCCGGCCAGCATCGAGCAGGCCTATCGAAGCCCGCTTGAACAATAGCAACCAGGAGCCAACATCGTGAACAAGATACTCGTACTACTGACATTGCTGAGCGCAGCATTACTGGCCTCCTGCGCCTCACAACCAGCCAAGCTGCGAAGGCCCGCAATCGCGCAACCTCGACAGTGCCATGAGCTCGGTGCAGGCATCGCTGATGAATGGCTGTGTCGCGCACTTCGATCGCTACTACGACGATTTGCTGAACATTGCCGAAGGTGATCCCAAGCCTGAAAACAAGCGCGCATTTAGTGAATTCCTGGTCTGGGCGAACGACAGCGGACTGCTCAGCAAGCGCCAGGCCGAGGAGCACTACAACCGCTATTTCAACATCAAGTTCATGTCGCTCAAGGGTGACTACAACAACTGTTCGCACACCTGCCCGAACAAGCAGCGCGTGCTCATGAACATGGAACAGGAGTTGTCCGACAAAGAGCGTGGTCTGATGCGCGTCGCACTGGATCAGGACGGCTACTACCGAGCCGACCAGCTTTACCAGGAAGTGGAACTGGTGCTCGAAGCCACCTGCAACGCCTGCAGCGCGGGCCGCTAGGCCGATCACCATGGGTCGCGGTCGCATATGGTTGCAGGGCATGCTGTCCGGGTTGCTTGGCACCCTGGTTGGCGGCTCCGCCCTGCTCTACCTGCTGCAGCGCATGGGCTATGTCACCTTTGGCGACACCGCCCTGGAGGCGCCTGGTAGCTGGCTGCAGTGGGCCTACGTCAATCTCGGCTCGTCGATCCCCGTGTTCGCCTTCCTGCTGCTGGCGTACTTCATCAGCCTGGGTCGGCTGCGCCAGTACCTCGACGAGGACCGTGAGATCAACCAGGTGGTGCAGCTCGACAACCTCACCGAGATCTGGACAACGCTGTTCTTTGGCACTGGCGTCATCTGGACGGCCATCGGCATGCGCAGCGCGCTGATCTTTGCGCTGGGCGATCGAGACATCGCGCTCAGCGAGGGCGCATTCGCAATGCTGGAACGAATGATCGACGGCGGCATCCTGCTGGCGCTGTCCACAACCATCTTCGGTGGCGTCGGCGGCTACCTGATGCGTGTCTACAAGACCGTCAAGCTGGGAGCCAGCCTGCAGCGACGTTATGACGCAGCCGCACGCGCAGATACCTCGGAAATGCGAGCAAGCCTGAGTCGCATTGAACAGCACCTCAGGGCAAGGGACGAACCCGCATGAGCCGCTCACGTTTTGCCTATCCCCTGACGCGCAACTTCGACGGAGACGCCGGTGGCGCCGCCGATCTGCAAACCGACGTCATGCGCTTCATGGCGATCCTGTCGCTGTGCCTGATGGCAATTTTCGCGCTGGTGCAAAGCCTGCCAGTCGCACCAGTGCCCACACCCGCAGAGGTACCGCCCGCAGCAGCGCCCATACCTGTTGAGCGCGTTCAGCCTGTTGAGCCTGTTAAGCCGGCCAGGCCCGTTGCGCGCATCGCGAAGCCAACAGCGGAACCCGCCACGGAGCCGACCACGAGCGAAGCCGTCACTCTGACACGGCCCAAATGGCAACCCGCTGCAGTGGCAGCCGAGGCTGCAGAGGCTGAGCCAACGGTCGTCGAAGCGGCCCCTGACTGTCGCTGAGCCGGATGGCTTTTCACTGCGCTTTGAATCGGACCAGGCGCTGATGCGACTGGTTGCCAGCAGCAAGGTCGGGCTGTATGCCATCGATGCCGGACGCGCACGCCGCATGACGGTCAGCGACAGCCGCATCAGCTTCTGGGATGCATCGACACCCAATACCTTTCACGAAATGGAGTCCGCAACGGTGCCGACGCCGGTCGTCGACGCGCTGGCGCGCACGGGCTCCTCCACAGCCGCCGTTTCCTGGGGCGTTACCTTGCCGCAAAAACTGCGGGCACAGCTTGATTCACTCATGGCCGGCCGCAGCGGCGGCGACCTTGTGATCGGCACGGACGGTAATTTGCGACTGGACGAATCCTGATGAAAAGAACACTGCTGTTTATCGCCATCATCATTGCCCAGGGGATCCCCGCGACCGCCCAATCACGCGAGCAATCCCTGGACCGCTGGCTGGACCGCGACCTCATTCCGTTCGTGCAGCAGCAACTCCTGGTGCACCCGCGCTTCAAGAACGAGACCGTCATGTTCGTGGTACTAAAAGACAACGTACCTGCCGCCGCGAGCAACGCACTGGCGCTGTCGTTGCGCGACAGAATTCTCGATGCGGCCGTCGACACCAAAGGCGTGTCGATCGGTTGGCAACAGGGACGCGGCAACAACAGCAGCGCGCTGCGCAGCGACACCTGTGACAACGATGCGGTGCACTATTACATCGGCATCGAGCTCACACAGAATCTCGACGCCAGTTACAGCGTCAGCATTCGCGCACTGGACCTCGAAGATCGCAACTGGGTGACCGGCTTCGGCCGCAGCTGGCGCGGCGAGCTCACGACTTCTGAGCGACAGGCAATGCGCCAGGAGCGGATCGACCAGACTTTCCTCGGCGAACGCGATGTGCCGTTCAGTGTTGCACAAACCGACTTGCTCGCAGCACAACTCGCGCACCGACTGAGTTGCCGCCTGCTGCAAGGTCGCGAGGATGAATACGTTGTCGCCACCAGCGCGGTGCCAGTCGACGGCGATGAACTGTCGGGCGCCGTGCAACTGATCAGCAACAACCTCGCCAGCCGTGAAGCACTGCAGCTGACCAATAGTGCCGACCAGGTCACCGCTGAGCTGCAAGGCAAAGCACATCCCATAGACGGCAACCTGTACCAGTACTGGGTCACGCTGACACCGCGCGACCCGAACGGCAATCTGGACGCACTGTCCAGCAGCGCCTACATAGAATTACCCTGGCAGGACTCCGCGCCAGCGCCGACAGCGGCGCTCGCGAGCGAGCTGCCCGCACCGCCGCAGCGCGCGGACGGCGCCACGATTTCCATACCGAACGCAGGCAACGATGCTCTGCTCGGTCCTGTCAGGATTATGCAGGCAGCCGGTAACGGCCACTCCATGCTGCGTGCCGACAGCCGTTCCGACGCGATCGTATTTTTTCTTGCGCATCATGCCAACCACGGTCTTGTGCGGCTGGCGGATGCGGACTGTCGCGAACGCACCGTTGCACGCATCGCGCGCACTGACGAAGCCCTGTATTTTCCAGTACCCATCGCGACGACGGGCAACAGCCGCGCCACAGAAACCTACGAATGGCTGATTGAACCTGACACCGACACCTACTATGCCATCGCTGTGACAGACCCGCGCAGTGCCCGGCAGATTGCCAACCACATCGACAAGCTGCCGCTGCGCTGCTCGGAATTTGCCCGACCGGGTTTACAGGGCGCCGCGCTCAAGGACTGGTTGACGCAGTTCGCGATGCTCACCGCTCGTGCAGCAAAACACGTCGACTGGCGTGGCGTGCGCGTCCGTGACCTGATGTGAGGACCTCAATATGATTCGCTTGTCCGGAATACTCATCGGCTCAATGCTGGCTGTCGCCATTCTGATTCTGTTGATTGGCGTGCCAAAGTTCCCTGCCACTGAAAGCGCAATAGTAACGTCGCCACCACTGGTCGCCGAGTTCGCGCCCGAGCCCGCAGCCGAGCCAACAAGCGAAGCCAATGCCGAACCGGAACCGCAAGCGGCTGTGGAGTCGCCAGCAGAACCGGCATCGGGATCGCAATCGGAACGGCGACCGGATTCAGGGCTGCAAGACAATTCGCGAGACGTGCCGCAAAGCGCAGCTGCAGTTGCGGCCCAACCTGCACCTGCGCCGGCCGCAGCGGAACCCGAGCAAGCACTGCCCGAGACGCTGTTCATGCAACCTGATCAGCACTGGTACGCGTTCTGGAGCCCGTTTCGCAGCGAGATCGCCGCGAACGGCTTCGTTGCCCAATTGCAACGCGTAACCGGTTTCGACTACCGCGTTGTAAAGCAAAAGGCGGGCGTCTACGAAGTTGCCCTTGCCTATTCCAACGATGCGGAGATCCCACAAATGCTCGAGCAGATTTCAGCGGCGACCGGCCTGGATATTCCGGAGAGTTAGGATGCAGAGCCGACTCGAAAAAGCCGCGTACGTTGCCGTGGTCATCTTTGTCCTGCTGCTGGTTAGCGACAGTGATGCGAGCATGCGCAACGACGAACTGGATGCTGCCTGGGCGAACTACTCGGCGACCCGGACGCAAATACAGCCCGCGTATCGCTTTCCGCACGCGAGCTGCTTCGCGGCTGCCGCATCTCAGTACGACCTGCCGGTAACGCTGCTGCTCGCCGTCGCACGCGGCGAGAGCGACTTCGAGGTTACCGCGCGTTCCAAAGCCAACGCACACGGCGTAATGCAGATACTCTGGCCCGGCACGGCAAAGCACCTCGGCATCCATCGTCTCAGCGAGCTGTATGAACCGTGTACCAACATTGACGCCGGCGCACGTTACCTTCGGGAACTGCTCGGCCTGTATGACGACAATCTGCACCTGGCGCTGGCCGCCTACAACTATGGGCCCGGGCGCATCTCTGCGGACGGCGACAACATTCCGCAAGGCGCAACCTGGTACTCGGGATACATCTATCGCCACCTGGACTACGTACTCGGCGACGGTGCGCCGGCTGCGCCATCGGGCGATGCGTTGTATTCCGACATCGGCCAGTCGACATTGCTGACGTTCGCGGAACCCTACCGTGCCGAAGCATTCATCGCGCGCCTCGAAACGGGTTCAGAAAATCTCCGTCTCGACTGGTTCCGGCGCGGCGTCGGAGAATTTGAGGTTGTCATGACTTACGCAGACCGCGAGCAATTTGAGCGGGGCGCGACAACACTCCGGCGCATGGGCTTCAGGGTTGATTAACGGGAAGAACGCTCTCAATGCGCGCCATCACATCGAGTTGATGCACAAGATCGTGGATGTAATCCATGTCGTCGGTTTCCAGCACCAGCACGTCACTCATCTCGTATGACGAGATCCAGCTTTCGTACAGCCGGTCCAGACGTTTCAGGTAGCTCAACGGCACGTCGCTTTCCATCGCTCTGCCGCGCAGCCTGATGCGTTTGCGTAGCGTGCGCATGGTGCAGCGCAGATAGATCATCAGGTCCGGTGGCTGGATTGCGTCAAGGATCGCCTCGTAAAAACCCATGTAGGTCATCCAGTCGCGCTTCGAGATCTTGCGCATCTGGTAAAGGGCTGTGGCAAATATTTCGGCGTCCTCGAAAATCGTTCGGTCCAGTGCCACGACGCCCGCCTGCCGGTCGAGCTCCTGGTGCAAGCGAAATTTGTTACTTAAGAAATACAGCTGCGACTGAAACGCCCAGCTTTTCATGTCCTTGTAGAAGTCCTGCAGATACGGATTTTCATCATTCGGCTCGTAGAATGGTTGTACTCCGTAGGTCAGGTGCAGGAACTCAACCAGCGTCGACTTTCCGGCCCCCATGTTTCCTGCGATTGCGATCGATCGTTTCATCAGATCGCTACAATACCCGATTCCTTCATGGCATCCACCCCGGAACTCACCTATGCTCGCCGTATGGAAAACACCTTACCGCCCGTCCTCATCAGTGAAGAGGACATTCAGGAACGCGTCGCGCAGCTCGCTGCCCAGGTTTCAGAAGACTACGCAGACAAAGGCGAAATCGTTCTTGTCGGTGTTCTGAAGGGCTCGTTTATTTTCCTCGCGGACCTGTCGCGGAAACTCAGTATTCCACGCCGCATCGAGTTTATCGCAGTGTCGAGCTATGGCCGCGGCAGCAAGTCATCGGGCGCCGTGCGGCTCGTCATGGACGTGCGTGGTAGCGTCGTTGGCAAGCACGTGCTTATCGTCGAGGACATTGTCGACACCGGACACACGCTGGCATACCTGATTGGCATGTTGAAATCGCATCGCCCGGCATCCGTGCGCACCTGCACGCTGCTGCACAAGGCTGACGCCGCCGAGGTCGACGTGGAGATCGACTATGTCGGTTTTGGTATCGGCAACGAGTGGGTGGTCGGTTACGGCCTGGACTTCGCAGAGCGCGACCGCACGCTGCCCTATATTGGAACGGTTACTCCCGACGATCAGTGACTGTGCGCGTGCTCATGATCATGAGCAGCGCGTTCGGCATCGTCAGCGCAGTCGTCTGTCTCAATCTCGATCGTTGAGTGGCCAATGCCATAGACGTTCTCGAGAACCACTTTCACTTGCGGAATGACCTTGGTCGGATCGTCCTTACAATCATGCAGCGTGACGTGCATCGTCAGCATCAGGTCCTGTGGCGTCAGGCCCCAGACATGCACATGATGGATGCCGGCAACCTTGGGAACGCCATCTACAATGTGTTGCTGCATCTCTTCGATATCCAGCCACTCCGGCGCCCCTTCGAGCAGCACATGCGCACTGCGTTTCACCAGGGTCCAGGCGCTTTTCATGATCAGCGCAGCAACGGCCACGGACAGTATCGGGTCGATCGGTGTCCAGCCGGTCTGGATGATGATGATCGCCGCGACGATGGCGGCGACGGACCCCAACAGATCGCCCGCCACGTGCAATGCGGCGCCGCGAATGTTGAGATTATCCCGGTCGCCGGTATGCAGTACCGCAAACGCAACGATATTGACCAGCAGTCCGATTGCAGCAACCGTCAGCATGGTTTCACCCATGACGTCCTGCGGCTGGAAAAAACGCTGCACGGCTTCAAACAGTATCCAGCCAACGATCAGGAGCAAACTCAGTCCGTTTACAAACGCCGCCAGAATCTGGAACCTGCGGTAGCCGTAGGTCAGCCGCGAGTCAGCCGGTCGCTTGCTGACATGAAACGCCATGGCGGCAAGTGCCAGCGCCATGGTGTCGGTCAGCATGTGGCCCGCGTCGGCCAGCAGCGCCAGTGAACCTGATATCACGCCGCCGATCACCTCGACGATCATGAATGCGCCGGTCAGCAGCAGCGCGATAATCACGCGCCGCATGTTCCTGGCTGGGTCGCCGTGGGCGTGCCCCACTAACGCGTCTCCGCAGCGTCGCGGCTCAGACGGTACATCAGCAGCGCGGCACGCTTCGTTGCCAGCGCCAGCGAATCCAGCTCAACAGACTCATCGGGCGTGTGTCCGCCCTTGCCCATCGCGCCCAGTCCTGCCAGCGAGTCGCTGTACGGAGCCACAAAGGAAATATCGGCGGCACCCCGGCGTGACGGATCAACGACGCCCATGGGTCCGCGACCCAGCGATTCGTTGACGCGCGACAGTTGTTCATACAGCAGCTTGTTGCCCAACGTCGGTGCCATGGCCGGATAACCCTCATCGAGTTCCAGTGTGGCGCTGGTCAGCGGCAGGCTGCGTGCCACGACCGCCTGCATGGCCGCCCATGCGCTTTGCAGCTGCTCCGGGGAGATGGTGCGAATGTCACCGTGCACGACGGCCTTGCGCGGAATGACGTTGGTCTTGCCGAAGGTCGTGCCACGATTCGCTGTCTCGTCATAATCGACCGTGGTGCCGCCCTGGATGTTGCCGGCATTGAACGTGAGGTACTCCTCACCGCGGACCTCTTCATAAAACTCATTGAGAATCCGTGCTGCCTCGAAAATCGCACCGGCGCCGGCGCGTTCTCCAAAGATTCCGGATGAGTGTGCCTGGGTACCCTCCACGCGCAGAATCCAGTTGCTCGAACCGCGCCTCGAAATGGTCGCGAGATCCTGGCCGTCATCGAATATTGCAGACTCGAAACCAAGCGAGTAGTCCGCCCACTTGCCAGCCTCGATGAGATCTTTCTTCGAGATCGCAAGCGGCCGTCCGGACATTTCCTCGTCGCCGGTATACGCGGCGACAATCTCTATGCCATCCATCAGCCCCGCTTCCTGCAACGCCTTGATGGCATACACGATGGCAACATTGCCGCCTTTCATGTCCTCGACGCCGGGACCGTGACCGATATTGCCGTCACGCTTGAAGGCCTGGAACGCATCGTCAGCCTCGAACACGGTGTCGAGGTGACCGATGAGCAGAAATTTGACGCCCTCATCGCCATCCGTTCTCGCAAACAGGTGGCCGGCGCGATTGACTGCGTCCTGGTTGATCCACTCGGTCTCGAGTCCGAGCGCATCGAATTCGCGCTGCATGACTTTGCCAACTTCACGGACGCCCGCAAAATTCATCGTACCGCTGCTGATGTTGGCGGTTTCCGCGAGCAGGCTGATGGCCTCCTCGGCATGCGCGTCGATCCATTCGACCAGGCGCTGTTCGTTGTCGTCGAGCTCGGCCGACGCCACGGATAGCAAAGAAAAAGAGAGCGCAACGACTAGCGCTAAAAGGGTGGTTGGTTTCATAACGGTCCTCGATCAGTGCGCCGCTAATCTAGCAGAGAGCCGCCGTGAAATCAGCGCCGCGCAGCCTCGATGCACAAATCGCGGGCAAAGAAAAAGGCGGTTCATTTGAACCGCCTTTTTAAGACCTACGTTAGCACGTGGATCCTGGCCCCCTGAGTCCCCCGCCAAGTCGTACCTGAAGGTGTCTTTCTACCGCGTCGCAGCCAAGTTGTTGCTGAAAGGCTACGAATGGTTGAGCTGAAGTTCGCAGAAATACCGCTGTTTGTCAATCTTTTAGCGGTGTTTTGTTTGTTTTTTGCAAATGCCGTCGCACTTTGTGGTAATTCCGCAACACCTCCTGCAAAGCAGCTTTGCCTGCAAAATCAAGGCCTTTTGCCGACTTGATGCAGGCTCACTCGCCAGACTCTGCAATTACCCTGTTTTCAAGCCGGCCAATTTCGCCGAGATCGACGCTGACAACATCACCAGCATTCAGCCAGAGCGGCGGATTGCGCGCGGCGCCGACTCCTCCCGGGGTGCCTGTCGCAATCACGTCGCCGGGCCGCAATTCACAGAACGTCGAGCAATACTCGATGATGGCCGGTATATCGAACAGCAGTTCGTCAATGCGACCGCGTTGCATGATCGCGCCATTGACCGTGGTGGTTAGCGCCACGCTGCCAATATCAGCAACCTGGTCGCGTGCGACCAGCCAGGGACCGAGTGCCCCACTCTGCTCGAAGTTCTTGCCGGGCGTAAATTGCGATGTGTGGCCTTGCCAGTCCCTGACCGAACCGTCCATGAAACAGCTGTAGCCCGCGACATGGTCCAGCGCGGCCTCTCGACTCACGTGCCGCGCCGGGCGCCCGATGATCACGGCCAGCTCACCTTCGAAATCGTATCGCTCCGAGGCGCGCGGCTTTACAAGAAACGCACCGTGGCCCACCAGGCTGCTGCTGAAACGGGTGAAGACTGTCGGATACTGCGGCAGTTCGCGCCCCATCTCCTCGGCGTGCGGCCGGTAATTGACGCCGATGCAGAGAATCTTTTCGGGGTTTGGAATAACCGGCAGCAGCGTAATGTCAGCAACACCCAGCAGTTCGCCGCCGTCATCGTCAGCGAGCTCCTGGAGTGCATCCGCTGCGATGACCGAACGGAGGTCCGGGTAGCGTGACAGGAGCTGGTCGCTGGCAGCGCGAACGCGCTCGCCGGCCACCGTGCCATAGCCGTGGCGGCCGGCTGCTTCGAAGGTCGCGAATCGCATGCTACTGGAACACCTCTTCCGCCGGGATGATGCGCACGTCATCGGCGTCGAATCCCATTGGGTTGTCGGCAATATCCGCGTCTTCGTCGAGCAACGCCTGGGATTTGTCGGCCGCGTAGCTCATCGGTGACAACTGGTCGCCAACCAGGCGTTGCTTGAGGTCGATCGCATCGTTGGTCACAAACACGTACTGCACGTTATCGAGGCTCAGGTTCTCGCGAATGACGCGATTCACATCATCCAGCGTCAGATCGGCCAGGCCATCGCGCACATAGTCAGAGAATGCGTCAGTTTCGTAGTACTGACTGTCAATCGCGTATCCGAGCTGGCGCGACTGGCCGTCTGTCAGCAATGCCACGAACTTCGAGAGATACGCACGCGTCGCCTCGAAATCAGACTCCGACATGCCCTCCTCGATGAGCTTCTCTACTTCGAACATGGCCGTCCGGGTTGCGAAGTGCGCATCCTGGTTACTGCGCAGCGGCCGTATCCAGACCTGGAATATCTGCTGCTGCCTCCCCAGGTTGGTGTCCGGATGAAACTGGAACATGCCGCGCGGGAAATACTCGATGTAGGCGTAGTCGCCGTAGTTCATACCGCGTTCTTCGCGAATGCGTTTGAACAGGAGGCTGTTCGAGCTGCGGTGTTCACCGAGGTAGGAACGCGCCAGCCACAGCGCCACCCAGTCCGGGTCGCCACGTTTGAGCTCGATCGGGAAGCCGAACGACACGGCCACGGCCGGCGTTTCCTTCTCAATCACTACGGCCTTGCGTCCTTCGGGCAGCGGCGCCGCCGGCAGCGGCAGCAACGTGCGCATGCCGGCACCCAGCTTCTGCAGGTCCTTGCTGATCTGTGCCGGAAAGCCATCCGGATAGCCGCCGGCCAGGCCGACGGTCATATTGCCGACGTTGTAATAGTCCTTGTAGAACTGTCTGACGTCATCAAGGGTTACGGATTGCAGGTCGCTGATGTCGCCCAACGTCAGGAAACCGTACGGGTGATCTTCACCATACAGCTCCTTGTACAGGACCTCCTTGGCCAGTTCCTCGTCATTGTTGCCGACCAGGTTGGTCTTGATGGAGTTGATCAACTGCGTACGCAGGCGCTCAAGGTCAGACTCCGACCAGGCGGGGAACAATAACTGCCCGCGCACCAGCGAGTACCATTGGTCGAGATTGTCCTTGTGGACCTGCCCGGACAAACGCGTCATTTCCTTGTCGACCTGCGCTCCGAAACCGCTCGCGATCGGATACATCGCTTCGTTGATCTGCTCGATCGTCATGGCTTCAGAGCCACCGTCGGTCAGCATCGCTGCGGTCAGTGCCGCCAGCCCTTTCTTGCCTTCCGGGTCAAAACCGGCGCCTGCATGTATCAGGAACGCGACATCCACCAGCGGCGATGTCGACATCTGTTGGGCAATAACATTGACCGGCGCTGCTTCTCCAGCCGCCTCGACGACAAGCTCTGCGGGCGGCTCCTCGTCGACCGCCGCCGGCGCATCGCTTGCCTTGCCGCGTGCCGCGACCAACTCATCAACCGACGTCATGCCATCGATGGCGGCGATGGCCGCATCGTTGGACAAGGTCAGGGTAACGCGCTGGCTGTCGACGAAGTACGTGTCTGCAGCAGCGCGAATATCCGCCGGCGTCAGCGCATCATAGGTCTGGTAGGCGGCGTTGATGGTCTCCGGCGTGCGGTCAAACTGCACATACGATGCGAGTATCGCGCCGATGCTGCCGGAGTTATCCATCTGCGACGTAAAGCCGTAACGCAATCGCGACTTGGTCTGTGCCAGCTTGTCTTCGCTGATCAGCTGCGTGCGAGCCTCAACCAGCGTCGCGTTAATGGCATCGCGCACGTCAGCAGCGTGCTCAGTATCCGTCATGCGCGCCGCGATCATGAGCATGCCGGGATCTTTCTGGTCCGGGAAATAGGCGAACAGCTGGTCGACCCACTGTTTGTCTATGACCAGCGTGCGGTACAGGTCCGAGGACTCCGAGAAGTAGATCGCCGATACGACATCGAGCGCGGGCATGTCCTTTTCGGTTGGCACGAAGGCCGGGCCGCGGTAGGTCATGGTCAGCCACGGCTGCGTCGGCGAGTCCCACTGCAAATGCTCGTAGACGGGACCATCCAGCGGCGGCTCGAGCGGAATTTTGACGTCGTAGTCGCCGCGCTCCCAGTCGCCCCAGTATTTTTTCACGAGATCGAAGCTTGCCTCCGGCTCAACGTCACCCACCAGGATGACGACACTTTTCTCTGGCCGATACCAGCGATCGAAGAATGTCTTTGAGTACTCCAGCTGATCCGGCATGGCCTCGATGTCTTCAATGAACCCCATGGTCGTGTGCTTGTACGTGTGCTCGGTGTACATCAGGTCGCTGACGCGCTCGAACAGCTTGGAGATGGGATTCGAGAAGTTCTTCAGGTACTCGCCCTTGACCGCCAGTGCTTCGGTGCGGAACTGCTCTTCGGAATAGGCGAGCCGCTGAAAGCGGTCGGCTTCCAGCTCAATGATCTTCTCGAGATCATCCTTGGTGAAGGTGATGTGATAGTTGGTGTAGTCGTCGGTCGTGTAGGCGTTCTGGTCGGCACCGGCCTTCTTGAGAATGTCGCCATACACATCGGCCGGATATTTCTCGGTACCGCGGAACATCATGTGCTCGAAGAAATGCGCGAAGCCCGTCTTGCCGGGTTCAATCTCGTTGCGCGAACCTGTTTGCACAGGAATCTGAATCGTTACAATATCCGGGTAGTCTGTCTTCACGACAATGACGCGCAAGCCGTTATCAAGGTCGCGCATCAGGTACGGCATATCGAAAATCTTGTCCGTGGCAGCAGCGGGAGACTCAGCTTGCTTGCCACAGGAAACAGCCAGCAGGCACAGTGTCAGTACGGCGATCAGGTTGCGCATCGACAAACTCCAAAATAAAGGGACTCCATACTAATGAAGAAGCTGTTTTTTACAATGATTGCCTGCGTATTGGCGAACACCGTAGCCGCCGAGACGATCATTGAAAATGTGCATGGATATACCAGTACTAACAATGGCTTACATCAGTTTTCTACACTGGTTATAGGTGATGACGGCAAGGTTGTCGCCAGCGGCGGCAGCGAATTGCCTGGCAAATACCCCGATGCGATGAGAATTGACGGTGACGGCAGGACGCTGTTGCCGGGGCTCACCGATGCGCACGCGCACCTGTATGGCCTGGGCCAGCTGGCGACAACACTGGATCTGACGGGCGTCGGCAGCAAGGCTGACGCCGTCGCCATGATCGAGCAATACGCGGCTGACAATGCCTACGCTCCCTGGATTCTCGGGCGTGGCTGGAACCAGGTGCTGTGGCCGGTCAAGGAATTCCCTGCAGCCAGCGATATCGATGCCGTGGTGTCCTCGCGCCCGGTTTGGCTGCGCCGTATCGACGGGCATGCCGCCTGGGCGAATTCCGCCGCGATGAAAATTGCAGGTATCGACAAGGACACACCCGACCCCGTTGGCGGCAAGATCCTGCGCGATGACGAGGGCAACGCAACGGGCGTGTTTATTGATCGTGCGATGGGGCTCGTCGGACAACACGTACCGGAAGCCAGCAAAGACAGCATTCGCGGCGCGTTCAGTGCCGCGATTGAAGAACTGCTGTCGCTGGGCGTTACCAGCATGCACGACGCCGGCATCTCGATTAAGGATGCCGAGGTCTACATGTCGATGGCCGAGAATGATGAACTCAACATGCGCATCTACGCGATGCTCAGAGGCACACAGGAGAACCTGGATGCACTGGGTGAGCCGCGGGTTGCCCTGGGCCGTGACCGGCTCGACATCCGCTCCGTGAAGCTTGTTGCCGACGGCGCGCTGGGTAGTCGCGGTGCCGCCATGATCGAGCCCTACTCCGACGACAGCGAGAACCAGGGACTGCCCTTCTGGACGCAGTCGGAGCTGAACCACCTGGTGAAGATCGCCAATGACCGCGGCTTCCAGGCCAACATCCACGCCATCGGTGATCGCGCCAATCAAATGGCACTCGATGCCTTCGAAAAAGCGCAGGACGGCGAACCGTCGCCGCTGCGCAATCGGGTTGAGCATGCACAGATCATTGCGCTTGACGATATCCCGCGCTTCGCGGAACTCGGCGTGATTGCCTCCATGCAGGCGACGCATGCGACCAGTGATATGAACATGGCGGAAGACCGGGTCGGTCGGGAGCGCATCAAGGGTGCCTATGCCTGGCGCAAGCTGCTCGAGTCGGGCGCCGTCATCGCAAACGGCTCGGACTTCCCTGTCGAACTCGCGAACCCGTTCTACGGGCTGCACGCATCAATTGCTCGCCAGGATCGCAACAACATGCCGGACAACGGCTGGTACAGCGGCGAAAAACTGACGCGCGAAGAAACGCTGCATTCCTTCACGCTCGCGGCCGCCTATGCTGCGCACCAGGAAGACCGCCTCGGCAGCCTCGAGCCCGGCAAATGGGCGGATTTCATCATTATCGATCGCGACTATTTCGAGATCCCGGTGCGTGACATCCACAGCATCAAGGTACTGCAAACCTGGGTGGGTGGTGAAAAGGTCTACGAGGCGGAGTAGCACACATGATTGTCGAACAGGTCTGGACAGGCAACGCCTACCGCAACTTTAACTACCTGGTCGCCTGCGCGGAGACCGGCGAGGCGCTGGCGATTGACCCGCTGGACTTCACGCGCTGCCTGGCCGTCGCGGATGACAAGGGCTGGCATATCACGCAGATCCTGAATACGCACGAACACCCGGACCATATCGGTGGCAACAAGGGTGTCGTCGCTGCGACCGGCGCAAAGATCATTGCGCACAAGGACGCGGCGGCGCGCATTCCCGGCATGAGCCGCGGCGTCACGGCCGGCGACGTCATCAAAGTCGGCAAGACCGTTGAGTTCGAGTGCCTCGATACGCCCGGGCATACCATGTGTCATATCTGCCTGCTCGCGCACACCGAGCAGCCGGCTCTGTTCAGTGGCGACACGCTGTTTAACGCTGGCGCCGGCAATTGCCACAACGGCGGTCACCCGGAAACCCTGTACGAAACCTTTGCACAGCAACTCGAGCAGCTGGGGCCAGATACCCTGCTGTACCCCGGCCATGACTACCTCATCAATAATCTGCAGTTCACCCTCGATCGGGAACCGGATAACCAGGCAGCCCGCGACATGCTGCAAAGCTGTGAGAATCAGGACCCGGACGATGCGCGGGTGACCACGCTCGCTGAAGAGCATGAGATCAATACGTTCTTTCGGCTCGACAGTCCGTCAATGATTGCGAAGCTGGTGTCGGAACATCCCGAACTGGGTGACAAGCCGGACGCCCGGGCGGTGTTCCTGAAACTCAGGGAGCTCCGCAACAGCTGGTAGCCCGCGCTTCGTTCCACAGCCACAGCAGCGCCTCGTAGTGTTCGATCTGGCGCTGCAGCTGCGACGACCAGCGCTGCCAGTCACCATCAAAGTAACTGCGTAGCACGACATCCAGCTGCGCTTCACTAAGATCGTGGTGCGCGGCAACCGTGGCCAGGTCAAAAAACGGGTCGTTGTCGCACGCATATTCCCAATCGATGAACATGATCTGCCCGGCATCGATGAGGTTGCCAACCACGAGATCGTTATGACACAGCGACAGGTTCATGGGCGCGGGCATCGAGTCGATGATGTGCACACAGCGCTCCAGCTGCTCTGTATCGTCGCTTTTGATCGTGCGCAGGTACAGACGTGCTGCATCACTCGCGTCGAAGGTGCGGCCGCTGAGCGGCAAACTGTGTAACTGTCGCAGACGCTGCCCCAGTTGCTGCAGCCTGGCCTCGTCGCGCAGATCCTCTGCTCGCCATGCCCTGCCCTCGACGTACTCGGTAAGAAGACAGCTGTCGTCAAAGTACAGGACGCTGCCGGCCAGACCTGCTGCTGCGGCTGAGGACTGGATACGCGCTTCGCTCTGGCGGCTGTTCAGCGGCGCGGCCCGCGGTTCATCATCAATCTTCAGCACCGCGCGGGCGTCGTCTTTGCTCACAAGATACGTGCGATTGCTGAGCCCGCCATGCAGCAACTCAACCCTCGCACCGCACCAGCCGGGAATGCGCGCGAGTACGTCCGCGACCTGCATGCCATCGCTCATGGCAACTGCTCGCGCCATGATCGCGACCAGCGGTAGAGCCCGAACGGAATCATGATGACGTAGACAACGAACAGCAGTGCAGTCAGCTCCAGGCCGCGAGACCAGTAGATAAAGACCGACGCAATATCGATCAACAGCCAGTACCACCAGTTCTCGAGTACCTTGCGAGCCACCAGGAAGGTTGCCCAGATGGCGCCCCACGTGGTCAGTGAATCGATGTACGGGAACGCGGCATCACTGTAGCGCTGCAACAGGTAACCCGTGGTGGCGCTCAGGACCAGCACGGCAACGATGGCGATGGCATGTCGCCGCAACGGCCAACGGCACACGGCGAGCTCCGCGGTGCCGGCATGCCCGTAACGCCAGACATACCAGCCATAGATCGCCATGACGAAGTAGAAGCCGTTGAGTACGGACTCCATGTACAGTCGCGCCTCGATAAACAGGTACACATAGATCGCCGTGCTCGCACCGGCAAACAGCCAGCACCAGATATTTTCGCGGATCGCAAGCAGCAGGTACGCGATAGCGGCAATGACGGCGACAACCTCGAGAGTCGACAACGCCCTCGCCTGTTCGGCTAGCATTGACAGAACTTCTGCCACCGGGTCTTAAGGCCGCAGCGGATTGTTCAGAATCTTGATCGCGAAAACGGCTTTCGGCACGCGCTCAAAGGTTTTGCCGATTTCGGCCTGCAAGATCGGCATGACGACATCGAAGTCGCCACGCACCTGCGTGCTCATGGTATTGGTCTCCACCTCGAGTTCGCTGTGCGCATTGAGGCGATTGATGACGTCCTTGATCGGCGGAATGAACTCCGCATCCAGTGGGTAGAGGCTGATATCGACTGCAATTCTCATCGTCTAGAATCTCCATTCAAATGTGACGCCAAGCTGGCGTGGATCACCCTGGCGCGTATACAGTGCGTTCGGGAAGTCAGGCGGCTCATTGCCGAAGTAGAAGCCACGCACCGCATAGTCTTCATCCAGCAGGTTGCGCGCCCAAAGCTGCAGCATCCAGCTGTCTGCATCGTAGCCGACACGCAGATTCGTCAGCAGGTAGGACTGCGATTGCTGATCGTGACTGACATCGAAAAAGAACGCATCTTTGGCAGACACATCCATGGCCGCGAACCAGCCGTTGTCCCGGCGCAGGTTGAACCCTGCGGCGAATGTGTAAGACGGTGCATGTGCCTGTTCGCGCCCTGTCAGGTCAACCTGCGGCGTGACGAAATCCTCGAAGGTCGCATCGAGCAGGCCGACATTGGCGTACAGGCTGACCGTAGCAGAGACCTGCCAGTTGATGTCAGCCTCCAGGCCAATGCTCTCACCCTCGGCCGCGTTGTCAGTAAAGAAGACGAACGTGGTCGGATCGCCCGGCACCAACTGGAATGAGCTGCGTACCTGCTGGTCCTGGTGCTGGTTGATGAACGCAGCGACATTGAGCCGCAGTGCGCCATCCAGTGCGGTTGTCTTGAAGCCTGCTTCGAAGCTCAGCAACGTTTCGCTGTCGAACTCGCGCCTCTCCGGTGTAACGCTACCGAGGTTGATGCCGCCGGCTTTGTAACCCCGCGAAAAAGCGAGGTAGGCCATCGCCCCCGAATCAAGCTGATGCTGCAGCGTCAACTCACCACCCCACATCGTTTCCGCTGGGTCTGCTTCGAGGGCATCGCTGTCACTGTAGTCGCTGTCGCGGCGCTCCAGCCGCAGACCCGCACCCAGGCTGGTACGTTCTGTGAGGTCGTGCTGCAGCTGCCCGAATGCGGCGACGTTGCCGGCCTCGTAGCGACTGTCGAAACGACTGTCCAGGCTGTCTGCAAAGTCATAGCCCGGGTCGTAATACTCACCCGTATCAGTGACTTGCAGGTCGTCCTTTAGCTGCAGGCCGTACACGCCCAGCAGCCAGTCGGTCGAGTCTCCCCAGATACGTCCGGCGTCAGAGGATGACCAGCGGAATTCCTGGCTAATGGTGCGCCTGCCACGTTCGCTGACGGACACGTAGTCATAGGTGACCGGCGCCCAGCTCTCGGCATTGCCCCAATCCGCGTCGAAACTGAAGTCGATATCCGAATCGGCCACGCTGGTGATCGACTTGAAGTCGAACCTGTCGCTGCCGCTCCAGCTCAACGTGACGGCGGCACCGATACTCTGCTGCGCGTCCCTGCCCGGCTTGTCCGACAGCATCGTCAGGCTGTTGTCGATGGCAAAGGCGTCATAGCCGTTGTCCACATCGCTGTAGGCGAGCACGACATCGGCCAGCAGCGTGTCAGTCAAACTGGCAGACAGCTTGCCGCGCAGGCTTGTTTCATCGCGACCATTGGTATCATCACGGCCGAGATAGGCGTTGTTGCGAAACCCGTTGCTGCTGTGATGGTGCGCGCTGAGTCGAAACAGGGTGCTGTCGTCTTCCGACAGCGATCCGCCAAAGGCTACGCCCGCCGCCAGCATGTCGTCATCACCAACCTGCAGCTGCATCCGCCCGTTGCGCTCAGCGCTCGGCTCCGTGCTGCGCATGTAGATGAGCCCGGCCAGCGCATTCGCTCCGTAGCGGCTGCCCTGCGGCCCCCTGAGTACCTCGACACTCTCCATGTCGAACAGCGTCGCGATGGTGCCTATGCCGCTGTAGTCGATATCGTCGACAAGGAAGCCTACCGAAGGATTCGGCGCGCCCTGGTATTGCTCCAGTTCGCCAATGCCACGAATCTGGAAGTAGCGCGCGCGATGGCCATCCCCGGACCAGTTGAGGTTCGGTATCGCATTCACGAGTTCCTCGAAGTGCTGCACGGCCAGCTCCGAGATTTGCTCGGCGTCGAGTACCGTAATGCTCGCAGGCACATCGGCTACCGTACGCTCGCGGAAATCCGCATACACGATGATCTCCTCGATGTCGTCAGCATGCACGGCACCGCGAGAGAGCACGATCAGGAAAATTGAGGCGACAAGCCCCGCAGTTAACTTCGACATTTCAATCCCTTCCTACGCCGGCATTACCCGGGTCAGGTTCTAAGGGTTCTCGCTCCAAACTGGCCCCATGGCCAGGCGCGAATCTCAGGTCTTTCGACCACCCCTGTGAAGTCGCAACTATATCATTTTGGCAGGCGGGCGATCAGGGCCGAGGTATCCCAGCGCTTGCCGCCGAGGCCCTGGACCTCTTCGTAGTAGCGATCGACCAGCGACGTGAGATCGAGTTGCGCGCCGTTGTGGCGCGCTTCCGCGAGCGCGATGCCCAGGTCCTTGCGCATCCAGTCAACCGCAAAACCGAAATCGAATTCGCCGTCGACCATGGTGCGCCAGCGATTCTCCATCTGCCACGACTGCGCTGCCCCGGCAGAGATCGCCTCGATCACCAGTGCTTCGTCGAGCCCCGCCTTGTGCGCGAAGTGCAGGCCTTCAGCGAGCCCCTGCAACACGCCGGCAATGCAGATCTGGTTGACCATCTTGCACAACTGCCCGCTACCGACGGCGCCGATGTGCGTGATCGCCTTGGCGTAGCTTTGTAGTACCGGCTCAACTTTGCGGACATCAACATCGGAGCCTCCCAGCATGATCGTAAGCTGGCCATTCTCGGCACCGGCCTGGCCGCCGGACACCGGCGCGTCAACAAAGCCGAGCGAGCGTTCGGCCGCAGCGCCGCCGAGCTCTCGCGCCACGCTCGCCGACGCCGTCGTGTGGTCAACGATGACGCCGCCTGCTGGCAGTGCGTCAAGAATGCCTTCGGGCCCGTACATGACCTCCCGGAGGTCGTCGTCATTGCCGACGCAAACGCAGACAAGCTGCGCCTCTCTGGCAGCCGCAGCCGGCGTGAGCGCGGCGGCGCCGGCGTACTCCTGCACCCAGCGTTCGGCTTTCGACGCTGTGCGGTTATAGACGACCGTCTCATGCCCACACTTCGCGAGGTATCCGGCCATGGGGTAACCCATGACCCCCAGGCCAACGAATGCGACACGCATCTAGCGGGACCTCGGGTCAAGACCGATCGAGCGCGCAATGATCTCGCGCATGATCTCTGACGATCCTGCGTAGATTCTGGATGACCTGGCAGCAGCGAATCGCTGGCAAATGTCGTACTCCATCATGTAGCCATTGCCACCGTGCAACTGCAGGCATGCGTCGGTAATCCGACCTTCGACTTCACTGGTCCAGAGCTTCGCCTTCGACGCGTCCTCAGCCGTAAGCTGGCCAAGGTTGTGTTGCTGTACGCACTGATCGACAAACGCATAGGTGACGTCGATCTCGGTACGCATGTCTGCAAGCTTGAAGCGCGTGTTCTGAAAGTCGCCGACGGTCTGGCCGAACACCTTGCGATCGGTAACGTATTCGATTGTGCTGTTGTAGGCCGCTTCGGCATTCGCGATGAAGCCGCAGGCGCAGATCAGACGTTCCTCGGCGAGGCCACGCATGAGATGGTAGAAGCCGCGATTAAGTTCGCCGAGCAGATTTTCCTTCGGCACTTTGACGTTGTTGAAAAACAGTTCGGCCGTGTCCTGGCTCTTCAACCCCAGCTTGTCGAGATTCTTGCC
Source organism: uncultured Gammaproteobacteria bacterium (assembly GCA_963698425.1). GTDB lineage: Bacteria > Pseudomonadota > Gammaproteobacteria > Steroidobacterales > Woeseiaceae > UBA1847. The sequence goes on from CAVOQR010000002.1 coordinate 441,859, forward strand.
GCGCTCAAAGCCCTCCATGCCGGCCTCAACAACAAACAGCGACAGCCCGCGATGACCGGCACCCGGTTCGGTCCGTGCAACAACAATGACAATATCCGCGAGAATGCCATTGGAGATGAACGTCTTCGAACCGTTCAGCAGGTAGTGATCGCCCTTGTCTTCGGCTTTGGCACGAATTGCAGACACATCGGAGCCGGCACCGGGCTCGGTCATGGCAACTGCGAGGATGTTCTCACCGCTGATGCACTTCGGCAGCCAACGGGCCTTCTGCTCGTCGGTCCCGAGGTGACCGATGTACGGCGCCACAAGGCGGCTGTGCAGGCTCATGAAAAAGCCCAGATCACCAAAGTGCTGGTTTTCCTCGATGACGATCTGTTCGTAACGAAAATCGCTAATACCGGCAGCGCCGTGTTCCTCGTCGGCCCACATCAGCAGCAAACCCTGCTCGCCCGCTTTCAGGAAGGCTTCGCGATCAACGCAGCCCTGTTCAGCCCAGCGCTCGCGATGCGGCATGATCTCGTTCTTCATGAAGCTCCGCACCGAGTCGCGGAACATCTCGTGTTCTTCTTCGAATATGGTTCTTTGCATCTTAGCCGTCCCGATCGATGGTGTTATTTGCCCTTGAAGACAGGTTCGCGTTTTTCCAGGAACGCGGCGATACCTTCTGCAGAGTCCTCGGTCGAGCCGAGACTGTTCTGCAATTCCGCTTCCAGGTTGTAGCAATCCGACCAGTTGCTATCCATGGCACGGCGCATCACCTTCTTGGTCGCGGCAACCGACAACGGCGCACGTTTACACAGCTCCTGCCCCCAACTGATCGCCACCTCGCGGACGTCATCCGCGGCGGCGGTGCGATTGGCCAGCCCGAGTTGCACGCAGCGCTCCGCGCTGATGCGCTCTGACTCAACACTCAGCTGAAACGCACGCTGATAGCCGAGCTGCCGGACCAACAGGAAATTGATACCACCATCAGGCAACAGCGAGATCGTGGTAAATGGTGACAACAGGAATGCATCCTCCGCCATGACAACAAGGTCACAACTCAGCACGAAGCCCAGACCGATGCCAGCTGCGAATCCGGGAACGGCCGCGATGATGGGCTTTGGCATTTCCATCATGGCCTGCAACGGCGCGCGATACTCGTACTGCAGTTTGTATTGCAGGCTGCGATCAGAGCCAAGGCCCTCCTTCAGGTCCGCGCCAGCGGAAAAGCAGCGGCCAGTGCCCGTCAATACGACGGCACGCACGTCCTTGTCATCGTTAGCCTTCTCAAGTGCAGCCAGCAGGTCGCTGCACAGCTCGGCCGTAAAGCTGTTGAGCGCCTCCGGACGGTTCATCGCAACGACGGCAACACCGTCGTGCTTCTCATAAGAGACTGTTGCAGTCATTCAATACTCCAAATGGGTGTGCGGCAATCGGGCGGTCTACATGTTGCGGCGATATTCGCCGCCGACAGCATAGAGGGCCGCGGAGATTTGTCCCAGCGAACTCGACTTCACCGTATCCATCAGCGCGGCGAAGATATTGTCGCGTTCGCGCGCCACCGCCTGCAGCCGCTGCAGCGCTGCGCCGCAGTCGTCCCGGTAGTTTTCCTGGAACGCCCTCACCTGGGCTATCTGCTCCAGCTTCTCTTCGTCCGTTGAACGGATTAGTTCGAGTTCGTGGACTTCATCCTCCTGGCCCTGTTTCGGCAGGAATGTGTTGACGCCGATGAGCGGCAATGAGCCGTCATGCTTCCTGCTTTCGTAGTAAAGCGACTCTTCCTGGATCTTGCCGCGCTGGTACATGGTGTCCATGGCACCGAGCACGCCACCGCGCTCGGAGATGCGCTCGAATTCCTGGTAGACAGCTTCTTCGACCAGGTCGGTCAGCTCGTCGACGACGAACGAACCCTGCCAGGGGTTTTCGCAGAAATTCAGGCCAAGCTCCCTGGAAATGATCAGCTGGATCGCCACGGCGCGGCGCACTGACTGCTCGGTCGGTGTTGTGACCGCCTCGTCAAACGCATTCGTGTGCAGGCTGTTGCAGTTATCGAACAGCGCATACAGTGCCTGCAGCGTCGTGCGAATGTCGTTGAAGCTGATCTCCTGGGCGTGCAGACTTCTGCCCGACGTTTGCACGTGGTACTTCATCATCTGCGAACGCGCACTGGCGCCATAGCGCTCGCGCATGGCGCGCGCCCAGATGCGACGCGCAACGCGGCCTATGACCGTGTACTCAGGATCCATGCCATTGGAAAAGAAGAAGCTCAGGTTGGGCGCAAAGGCGTCGATATCCATGCCGCGCTCGAGATAGTACTCGACGATCGTAAAGCCGTTCGCCAGCGTAAATGCCAACTGGCTGATCGGGTTCGCTCCGGCTTCAGCGATGTGGTAGCCGCTGATCGAGACGCTGTAGTAATTGCGCACTTTGTTGTCGATGAAAAACTGCTGCACATCGCCCATCATTTTCATCGCGAATTCAGTCGAGAAGATGCACGTGTTCTGTGCCTGGTCTTCCTTCAGAATATCGGCCTGCACGGTGCCACGAACACTGGCGAGCGTTGCCTCGCGAATCCGCTCGTAGGTTGCAGCATCAACCAGCCGGTCGCCGGAAATGCCGAGCAGCCCGAGACCAAGGCCATCATTGCCCGGCGGCAGCTCACCGTGGTATCGCGGACGTTTGCGTTCGGCGAACCAGGCATCGATCTTCTTTTCCGCGGCCGGCCACTCGCCGTTTTCACGCAGGTGCTTTTCCACCTGCTGGTCGATAGCGGTGTTCATAAAGAACGCCAGGATCATCGGAGCCGGCCCGTTAATGGTCATGGACACCGAGGTTGTCGGCGCGCACAGATCAAACCCGGAATACAGTTTTTTCATGTCGTCGACGGTCGCGATCGAAACACCGGAATTACCGACCTTGCCGAAGATGTCGGGACGCTCGTGCGGATCCTCGCCGTACAGCGTCACCGAGTCGAACGCCGTCGACAATCTCGCCGTGGGCTGCCCTTGTGACAGGTAGTGGAAACGTCGATTGGTACGTTCGGGCGTGCCTTCGCCGGCAAACATGCGCGTCGGGTCTTCGCCATCTCGGCGATACGGGTACACGCCGCCGGTGTATGGGTACCCGCCCGGCAGATTCTCCTTGCCGAGGAACAGCAGCAGTTCACCCCAGTCCTTGTAGTTGGGCGCGGCAATCTTCGGAATCTTCTGGTGACTCAGCGACTCACGATAATTGTTGCCGGTGATTTCCTTGCCGCGCACCGTGTAGCTGAATTTCTCGCTGCGTACGCCGTCGCGTCGCGACGGCCATTCACGCAGCAGGTTGACCGACTCCGGCGACAACTCCTGAATTGCTTCGTGGTAGCGCTGTCGCAGCAACAACAGGCTGCGGTCCACGGACTCGGTTAGTGCCGCCGGCTCGTAGCCGGCCAGGGCTTCAGGCAAACGGGCATCTTCCAGCAGTGCCAGCGCTTCGTAGCAGTGTTGCGCACGACTCGCCGCTTCGGCCTGCTTCTCGATGTCAGCATTGATGCCGCGACCCTGCTCCGCGATCTCGGCGAGATAGCGAATCCGACTGCCCGGAATGGTCGCCGCCGAGCGCGACTCACGATTGCTGGTGTCAATGTCTGGTGTCCATTCATCAACCGCAAGCCCGGCTTTGACAGCCAGCCTGCGACAGAGCTCGGCAAACATGTAGCTGATACCGGGATCGTTGAACTGGCTGGCAATGGTCGGATACACGGGCACGTCGGCATCCGCCATCTTGAATTCGAGCCGATTGCGTTTCCACTGCTTGCGCACATCCCTGAGCGCGTCCTCGGCACCACGCCTGTCGTATTTGTTCAGTACCACAAGATCGGCGTAGTCCAGCATGTCGATCTTCTCGAGCTGGCTGGCTGCACCATAGTCACTCGTCATGACATACATCGAATAGTCGACGAGATCGACGATCTCGCTATCGCTCTGGCCGATGCCGGCCGTCTCAACGATGATCAGGTCAAAGCCCAGCGACTTCAGGAAACGGATGTGATCTCCGAGCATTTCGCTGGTCGCCAGGTGCTGCCGCCGCGTTGCGATGGAGCGCATGTAAACACGCTCGGAGCGCAGCGAATTCATGCGGATGCGGTCACCCAGCAATGCGCCACCGGTGCGGCGTCGCGTTGGGTCTACCGCCAGCACGGCAATACGCTTGTCCGGAAAACTGCCCAGGAAACGATTGAGAATCTCGTCGGTGACGCTGCTCTTGCCTGCGCCGCCTGTGCCGGTGATGCCAACCACCGGAACTTTGCCGGCCGCCATTTGCCATTGTTTGCGACAGCGTTCCAGCTCTGCATCGGCAAGCACGCCCTCCTCGATCGCCGAGATCATCGCAGCGATATCAGTAGAGTGACCTGGTTCGATCTTTACAGGTGTGCGGGTCGGTTGCCGCGCCTCCATCGTGCGCCTGACGAGATCCGCGATCATCTGCTCGAGACCCAGTTCCATGCCATCGTGCGGGTGGTAAATGCGCGCCACACCGTAGTCCATTAGTGCCTTGATTTCTTCCGGCGTGATCGTGCCACCGCCGCCGCCGAAGACCTGGATGTGACTGGCGCCAGCCTCGCGCAGGCGATCGATCATGTAGCGAAAGAACTCGTTGTGGCCGCCCTGGTAGGAGCTCACCGCAATGCCGTCCGCATCTTCCTGGATCGCGGCGCGCACGATATCGTCGACGCTGCGGTTGTGACCGAGGTGAATCACCTCGATGCCCTGCGCCTGGATGAGTCTACGCATGATGTTGATAGCGGCATCATGGCCATCGAACAGGGACGCTGCGGTGACAAAGCGCAGCGGTGCGTCTTTGCCCGAACTCGCGGGCAAATCGGTGGCTGGTGTACTCATGAAAGTATCCCGGGTTGCCAAAATTTTAATGTAGATTAAAATAAACGAGTCTCTGCCGAAACTCAAGGGCCACTGATGCCAGCAAAACCTGCAGCCAGCCGCTTTCAATTGCAGAAAGACCGCATGCTCAAGGCTGCGGCACATTGCTTTAACCAGAAGGGTTACAGCGGTTCGAGCCTGAAAGACGTGGCGGACATCCTCGGCCTGACCGATGCTGCGCTGTACTACTACGTGCGCAACAAGCAGGAGCTTGTGTATCTCTGTTATGTACGTGCCGCGGAACTCGGTGATGCCGCCCTGCAAGCTGCTCGCCAGCAGGGTGGTAGCGGACTGCAACAGGTGCAGCAATACATCCGAAACCAGGTCGAAATCATGGTCGGCGAGCAGGGTCCCATCGCCATCATGTCAGAGATTCAGTCCCTGCCACCTGAGCATCGCGACGAAGTGCTGGCGCTGTCGCGTCGCCACAGCAGTAACTTCGAGCAACTGCTGTTAACCGGCATTACGGATGGCAGCATTCGCGACTGCGACGTGCGCATGACAGGCAACGCCATCATGGGATCCATCAACTGGATTCCGAAATGGTACCGCGGCGATGCCGAGGTTGCAGATCAGGTGCTGGAAGAATTTCCGCGCGTGCTGAGCGCGGGTCTCGAAGCCTGAAGGACAGTTTCTGACACGTCTGCATTTCCTGAAAGGGGCCATTCGCACGACGGCTATTGGAAAACCGTTGCGGTCTCTAAATAGCCACTAACGAATACGATTCCAGAATGCACGATGGTTTCGTTGCGAAGCTAGCCAATGTTTGACGACACGATCAAATTGAGACCGTCACGATTGACTACGCGTACGCTGGTTCCAGCCGATAACACCTCAGTATCGTCGGGAGCGCGCGTCGCCAACCATGTTTCACCGCGAACGAAAACGTGTCCGTGCGGGGAAGAGTCGAAGCCAGAGACGACTACTGCCCTCTCTGCTGAGGTTTCGAACTCGAGGGCCTTCTCCCCGGGGCCGATATCCACCTTGGTTGGCGCGGCAGCTTCCAGCGAAGCCACAATCAGGAGATCGGCTACTAGCGTCGCAAGAAGGGCGACAACAGCACGGGCCGCCATATGCCAGTCAGTAAGATATCCGACGAGGAAGAACGTCGGTAAACCAACGATCAAAGAAGTCGGGAGAACTATTGCCCACCAAAGAACTGAGTAGCGCTTCATTGTCACCAGACCTTAAGACAAACCGGGCGAGGCGATTTCGATCCACCGCCGGCGCCTCACGTGTCGCCCGAAATGTAGCTCCGCATGGCGTCAGCTTCTGACTGCACTTCGGTCAACCTTAGTTGCAGTAAGTCTCGGATACTTAGAAATACGCTGGACGGTCACAATTAGCTCCTTACACTCAGTACGCTGCGCCTGTTAGTCGCGACAGCCCCCATGAAGCTAGGATAGAAGTAACAAATACTGCGGTAAATTCGATTTGTTTGGCCCCGCCATTCGAGATAACCGATGTATTGATCAATCCCAATAGACCGAACACGATCGCAACTTGCACGCCCGATTCGGGCGCTATTTGCGGCCGCAGAGTTCTGCGCCTACAGTTGCCCGATGGAAGTGGGAGCATATGCATTTTTCGCGCTGGCGGAGGCACTGGGAATCGGTATTCTGATTGGTATCGAGCGTGAAAAGAGCGAACATGCGACAGGCAAGGATGCGTCTGCTGGCGTTCGAACCTTTGCCCTGGCATCGCTCATTGGCGCAATCAGCATGATGACGGGCGGCGTGCCGCTATTGGCTATGGCGGTTGCCGCGGTCGGTACCGTCCGCATCGTTTGGGTCGCGCAACAGGGCGATCCGACCATCGGTCTCACCACGAGCTTGACGCTTGTCGCGGTCGTTCTTTTAGGTGCGCTCGCAACGGAAACGGCGCTGTTGGCGGCCGGCGTCGGGGTGGTCATTGCATCCCTGCTTGCGGCGCGAGAGGTTCTGCGTGGCTTTAGCCGGACAGTGTTGACGGCGGCAGAGTTGCGCGACGGCCTCATTCTTGGCGTATCAGTTCTTGTAATCCTGCCGGTCTTGCCCGACCTCAACTTTGGTCCCGGCGGCGCGCTCAATCCGCGCAACCTCTTCATCATCGTGGTGCTCGTCATGCTGATCGGTGCGGCGGGACACATTGCCACGCGGGTTGCAGGCGCCCGGCTGGGGTTGCCGGTGAGTGGTTTCCTGTCGGGTTTTGTGTCGAGTACCGCCACGATCGCGGCTTTAGGGCGACGCGCGTACGACAAACCAGATCATTCCGGGAGCGCCGCCGCCGGGGCGACCTTCTCTTCCGTTTCTTCGCTCATTCAGATCGGGATCATCCTGCTCATATTGAGCCCTGCCATGTTCGCTGCCGGGTTGCCAGTGCTACTGGGAGCTGGCGCTGCTGCGGGGCTGTATGGATCGGTCGTGTTTTTCCTGGCTCAGCGAGGCGATGTCAAACCGGCAGTGCTGGAGCTTCCGCGGCAGGTCTTTTCGGTCAAGGGCGCAGTTAGTTTCGCGCTGATCGTGGCGATAACGATGCTGATTTCCGCGATCCTTAATGACTATTTCGGGAGCGCGGCCATTCTCGTGACCGTGGCGCTTGCCGGGCTGGCCAGTACCAATTCTGCAACCGTTGCTCTCGCGTCACTCGTTGCGGCCGGGCAAATCTCAGCAACGGACGGCGTATTGCCCCTGGCTGCTGCGATCAGTGCAAACACGGTTGTGCGGATCTGGATCGCGCTGCGCAGCGGCGAGTCTTCGTTCAGCAGTACCGTAACCGGAGGGCTTCTTGCCCAACTGGCAATCCTCTGGCTGGCTTGGTGGTTCGGCAGAATCGCCTGGGGGTGAACCTCGACTCCGAGCCTGGCTGACTATTCGAGCCGATCCAGCCAGGCGCTGACCTGTGGCTCAATGTCACTGAACTCCAGTTCATCCGGATCGGTTGGGAAGTTCTCGATGCGGGTCAATCGGGCAAGCATCGACAGCCTTGTGCGCAGTCGCTCGCGAATCTTCTGGTAATAGTCCGCACTGAACAGCAGACCGGTGCGACGGTCGACAATAACGGACGGCGTGCTACCAACCTTGGCGGCGGGCCCGGGTGCCGTCTCAAGATTCTTCAGGTCGATACGGACCTGCTCGAGCAGCAAGGCCACGTCACCATACTGCTTGCGCAACTGCAGGAAGCTGCGGTCCGACTCTTGGCGTTGAGCGCTGTCGAACGTTGCCAGCACTTCATCACGGACCATGACGAACTGTGGAGTCCCGCGCTCTGCGGCAAGTCGGTACCACGCGGATGCAGTAATCGGGTTCTGCTCGACACCCTCGCCCATCAGCGTCATGAAGCCAATCATGTACTGCGCGTATTTGTCGCCCGCCGCCGCAAGTTCATCGCGATAGATCAGGTACGCACGCTCGTGCTTGCCGTCAACGTACAGCTGATTAACCTTCGCCTGCAGTTGCGCCAGGCGCGCGTTGCTGCGTGACTCATAGGCTTGCGCGGCGACGTTACCTGACTGCAGGCAAAGGCCGATGAGTGCAACAATGCTAAGTAGTGTCCTGCTCAAGAAGGTTTCCGCATGTGGCGTCCGTAGCTCCCCACTTTTGAGTCTTGCCACCGTCGCAAAGTTCCGGCTAACCCGCTAGTCGCGGTAATTGGGTGGCCGTTTTTGCATGTTTGCCATGACGCTTTCAAGCTGGTTTGGGGACCCGATCAGCGCCTTTTGCAGCGTCGCTTCCAGCCTGAGAGCCTCGGCTTCCGGCAGATCCCAGGCCGAGTTCACCAGTCGCTTCGCCGCGCGAACAGCGTCCGGAGACTTGGCCGCAATAACCCCGGCAAGATCATTCGCCGCGGCCAGCGGATCATCATGAATCGCCGTGATCACACCGTAGCGCAACGCCTCATCCACATCGAACACGGCACCCGAGAACGTCAGTTCCTTTACCTTGTCGACCGGCATTATATGTCGCAGCGTAGTCGTCATCGACATGTCCGGAATGAGCCCCCACTTGATCTCCATGATCGACAACCGCGTTCCAGGGGCCGCATAGCGGATATCAGCGCCCAGCGCGATTTGCAGCCCGCCGCCATAGACAATGCCATGCAACGCGCAGATCACCGGAATGGGTAGCTCACGCCAGGCGTAGGCCGCGCGCTGAAATACATTCGCCGGGGACGCTCCCGAGGGTGCGTCCAGCATGCCGTGGAAATCAATCTTTGCCCCGAACATGCCCATATCGATGCCGGCACAGAAGTTATCGCCCTCCGCACCCAGCACCACGGCCCGGACGGACGAGTCTGCCGCAACCGTGTCGGCAGCGGCGGCCAAGCCCTCGAACATCTTCATATCGATGGCGTTGTGCTTGTGCGCGCGGTTCAGCCTTACGTTGGCAACATGATTGCTGACTTCGATGGTGACTCGATCGCTCAATTCGCCGGCTCCTAGCTTCTGAGTGTGCACTTGCCGTTGCGAACAACGAGCACATCGCGTTCGACGGCGCGACACTGGAACGACACAACGTTGCCGTCCTGCCACATGTCAGTACGGATCGTATCACCGGGCATTACGGGCGCCGAAAAACGTCCGTCGAAGCCCGCGATCAGGGTGTAGTCGTAGTCGCAAATCGTTTTCAGCACGGCGTGGCAGGCGATACCCAGGGTACACAGGCCGTGCAGTATCGGGCGCTCGAAACCGGCCGCTGCGGCCATATCGGGATCGGCATGCAACGGGTTGCGATCATCGTTCAAGCGGTACCACAGAGGCTGATCGTAGCGAGTCGCAAGGTCGCAACTGAGGTCGGGATCGCGTTTCGGCGGGCGGTGCGGCGACGGACCGGAACCCTTGGGTCCGCCAAAACCACCATCGGCACGCGCCATGACGGTACTGCCAATCGTGAACAGGGCCGTATCATCTGACGCCAGTCGCGCGTCGGCTTCAAAAAGTACCGTTGCGCCACGCGTCGGACCGTAGTCGTAGACCGCAGCAACACGTTTGTTGACCAGCAGCTCAGCGGCCGGCGGCAGCGGCCGATACAACTGCATGCGCTGCTCAATGTGCAGCACCTGGCTGAAATCCCAGCCCAGCTCGGACGTGAACAGATCCCGCACCAGGACACTGGCCATCGTCGGCACGGTCTTTAACGGCGCACCGCCTTCAAAGACGTACGGCAATTCCTTGCGATCAAGTGGATCGCGACCCATGCCAATACTCAGCGCGTACAACATCGAGCGCGTGTCGTTGTAGCTATACGGCAGGTCGCTAAACGACGTCGCCATCAATTCTTCGTAATTCAGTGCCAAAGCTATCTTCCGTTTGCGTGTTGCCAGCCAAGCTCAGCCAGCGGCTGTACGGCCCTTACCGCTTGCGCTGCGTGCGCGCTGGCGGCTGTACCGTCCCGAACCCGACCGGCAATTCCCTGCAGAATTGCAGCCAGTCTAAAAAAATTGAACGCGGAGTAAAACGCTCGATCCTCGATGCCACTATCGCGACCCGTGCGCTCACAATAGCGTGCTATGTACGCTTCTTCATCCGGAATGCCCAATTCCGCCAGGTCATGCCCGTGCAGACCGATCGAGCCGATGCCGATATCGGGCATTTGCCAGACCATCAGATGATAGGTGAAATCTGCCAGCGGATGGCCAATTGTCGATAATTCCCAGTCGAGCACTGCGACGACACGCGGCTCGGTCGGATGGATAACCATATTGTCGAGGCGGAAATCCCCGTGCACGACGGCAGCCGATTCGTCAGCTGGAATATTGGCGGGCAGCCAATCGATGAGTTCGTCCATGGCCGTGACTGTCGCTGTCTCCGAGGCCCGGTACTGACCGGACCAGCGCGAAATCTGGCGCTCGAAGTAATTACCGGGCTTGCCGAAGTCCGCGAGCCCCAGCGCTGCATAGTCGAAACTGTGCAGCCTCGCCAGGGTGTCATTGACGTTGTCGTAGATTGCGCTGCGTTGCTCGCGCGACACCTCGGCCAGATCGGGGCTCCAGAAGATGCGGCCTTCGACACACTCCATGATGTAGAACATGGTGCCAATGAGCTGTTCGTCCTTGCACAGAACGAGCGGCCGCGGCACCGGGAAATCGGCCGCATACAGCGCACTGATAACGCGGAATTCGCGATCGACAGCATGCGCTGACTTCAGCAACTTGCCCGGTGGCTTGCGGCGCAATACGTAACTGGCGCTCGGCGTCTCAAGTCGATACGTCGGGTTCGACTGCCCGCCTTTGAACTGGGTTACCGACAGCGGACCTTTGAAGCCCTGCACATGCGAGGACATGTAGGCCTCGAGCCTGGCGACGTCAAACTTGTGCGCGTCGCGCACTGGCCGGGTGCCGGTATTCTGTTGCTGCCTGTTGCTCACGGCCGCAATGATACCGTAACCGCAGCGGCACAACGGCGGAATGTTTACATGCGGAAAATGCCTGCCGGGGTCTCCGCATCGCGTGGCGCGTTCATCGCTGCAGACAGTGCCAGCGCGAGCACAGCGCGTGTGTCGACGGGATCGATAACCCCATCATCCCACAGCCGCGCGCTGGCGTAATAGGGACTGCCCTGCTTGTCGTACTGCTCGCGAATACTGTCTTCGAAGGCGGTCTTTTCCTCGTCCGGCCAATGCTCTCCGCGAGCTTCGACGCCGTCCTTGCGCACCGACGAGAGCACCAGCGCCGCCTGCTCGCCACCCATCACCGAGATCCTGGCGTTCGGCCACATCCACATCATGCGCGGGTTGTAAGCCCGGCCGCACATGGCGTAGTTTCCAGCGCCGAATGAGCCGCCGATCAACACGGTAAATTTCGGCACGGTCGCGGTCGCCACTGCATTGACCATCTTGGCACCGTCCTTGGCAATTCCGGCATGCTCGACGCGTTTGCCAACCATGAAGCCGGTGATGTTCTGCAGGAACAGCAGCGGAATGCCGCGACGGTTGCAGAGCTGCACGAAGTGGGCGCCTTTCTGCGCCGATTCCATGAACAGGATGCCGTTGTTGGCCACGACGCCGACCGGATAGCCGTCGATTCTGGCGTAGCCACACACCAGCGTCGTGCCATAGAGCTTCTTGAACTCCTGAAACTCGGAGGCATCGACGATGCGTGCGATCACTTCGCGCACGTCGTATTGCATGCGGTACTCGCGCGATACGATGCCGTAGATTTCTTCGGCGTCGTACGCAGGCGGCATGGACTCGCGCCGGTCGATCTGTTCCTGCTTCAGCACATTGGCGCAATTTATGATGCTGCGCACGATCTCGAGCGCATGCCCGTCGTTTTCCGCCAGGTGGTCCGCTACACCAGAGATGCGCGTGTGCACCGTGCCACCACCCAGCGACTCAGCATCAACGACTTCCCCCGTGGCAGCACGCACCAGCGGCGGTCCGCCAAGGAAGATCGTGCCCTGGTTGCGCACGATAATGGCTTCATCGCACATCGCTGGCACATAAGCACCGCCGGCTGTACAGGAGCCCATGACAGCGGCGATTTGTGGAATACCCTTGGATGACATGCGTGCCTGGTTGTAGAAAATTCGTCCGAAGTGATCGCGATCAGGGAACACCTCATCCTGGCGCGGCAGGAATGCGCCGCCCGAGTCGACCAGGTAAATACAGGGCAGCCGGTTCTGTTCCGCAACTTCCTGCGCGCGCAGGTGCTTCTTTACGGTCAGGGGATAATAGGTGCCGCCTTTTACGGTTGCGTCGTTGGCGACGATCATGCATTCGATGCCACTGACCCTGCCGATACCGGTGATAATGCCCGCAGCGGGTACGTCATCGCCGTAAACCCCGTGGGCAGCCATCAGGCCAAGCTCGAGAAAGCTCGTCTCGTCATCGATCAGCGTATTGATACGGTCTCGCGGCAGCAGCTTGCCGCGCGCCACGTGTTTTTCCCGGGCGCGTTCCGAGCCACCGGCGAGAATGTGCTGCTGCAAGCTCTTTGAGCTCCGCGACGAGCGCACGATTGACCGCGGCGTTCTGCTCGAAGTCTTCGCTCGCCGTATCGACTTTGGTCTTGATTAGTGGCATTTCCCCGCCTTTGATTGCCTATCCGCTTGTCGCATTAAACAGTTCCCGACCAATCAGCATGCGGCGTATTTCACTGGTGCCGGCGCCGATCTCGTACAGCTTCGCATCGCGCCACAGCCGCCCCGCCGGGTACTCGTTAATATAGCCATTGCCGCCCAGCGCCTGGATTGCCTCGCCCGCCATCCATGTCGCTTTCTCTGCTGCGTAGAGGATACAACCGGCAGCATCGAAACGCGTTGTTTGTTGCCTGTCACACGCCTGGGCGACCGCGTACACGTACGCCCTGCAGCTGTTCATGGTCGTGTACATGTCCGCGATCTTGCCCTGCATCAGCTGAAACTCGCCGATGGGAGTGCCAAATTGTTTACGCTCGTGCACATACGGCATGACCATATCCATGCATGCACGCATGATACCCAGCGACCCTCCCGCCAGCACGACGCGCTCGTAGTCGAGACCGCTCATCAGTATCGCGGCCCCCTTGCCCTCGGCCACCAGCAGGTTCTCCGCGGCAACGCGACAGTCCTGCAACAGGACCTCGGAGGTGTCCGAGCCACGCATGCCCAGCTTGTCGAGCTTCTGCGGCGTTGAGAAGCCAGCTGTATCGCTGTCGACGATGAATGCACTAACGCCCTTGCTGCCAGCCTCCGGATCCGTCTTCGCATAGACAATCATGACATCACAAGTGGGCGCATTGGTGATCCACATTTTCGAGCCATTGAGCACGTAGTGGTCGCCGTCTTTAACGGCCACGGCGCGCATTCCCATGACGTCGGAACCAGCGCCATTCTCGCTCATGGCGAGTGCGCCCAGATGCTCTCCTGAAATCAGTCGCGGCAAGTACTTCTGTTGTTGCTGTGCCGATCCCCAGCGGTGCAGCTGGTTGATGCACAGGTTGGAGTGTGCCCCGTACGACAGTCCGACGGACGCCGATGCGCGACTGATTTCTTCCATCGCGATGACGTGTGCCAGGTACCCCAGATTCGAGCCGCCCAGTTCTTCATCTACAGTGATGCCGTGCAGCCCGAGTTCGCCGAGCTGCGGCCACAGATCGCGAGGGAACTCGTTGTTCTCGTCAATTGCCGCAGCACGCGGTGCTATGTTGTCCGCGGCAAATCCGCGCACCGTGTCGCGCAGCATGTCGAGGTCTTCGCCAAGGCCAAAGTCGAAATCGAACATCGGATGTTGCTCCAGTCGCCGGTTCTTGAAGTGGCCTGACATTCTCCGGAGAGCTGTCGGCCGGGTATATACCATGCGACGGGTACGCCGGTCAGTAGCGCGATAAGTTGCTGATAAATAGCGAAAATAGTTCGTACTGGGAGGTTATTCCGAGCTTCGAGAAAAGGTTGCGCTTGTGCACCATGACCGTACCCGGAGCGATATCCAGCTCACGGGCAACCGACTTGGACGAATGTCCGCGCAACAGCAGCTGCGTAATCTGCCGCTCACGCGCCGTGAGCACACCCTCGCCAAAGTTCTCGAACTCGCTGGTAAGGCGATGGTGTAACGCGCGGTCACGCGGCTCCGCATCATCCCGTGCACTCCAGCGGTTCCAGATATTGCGCATCGCATTGCTGACGATACTGCTGATCAGCTGCAGGCGCAGCAATTCTGCCTTGCTGAACATGCGTGCGCGGCGCGCAACCACGAGGACTACGGTGGTCGTATCGGATACACCAAGCACGAAATCCATCTCATCAACGAGGTGCGTGCGTTCGCAATACTGGTGGTAGTACTCACTGGATCGAAAGCGATCCGGCTGCGCATCGCGAAAGCGACACATCACCGGCTTGTTGGGCTTCATGGCGAGCTGGTACAGCGGATCCAGCAGATACGGTCCCGCAATGTAGCGATCCAGGTAGTGGCGCGCGTCTTCCGGGTTGATCGTATGATGCAGAATTTCCGGCGGCGCATCGCGGTGAAAGGCGAGCAGGCAGGTGCCCTCATCCTGCGCCGCAAACGAGACGACATTGATCAGCGCGTCCGCCTGCTGCAGGCCATCACCGTCGGCGACCAGACGCGCAAGCGCCTCGTACCACTCCGGAGAATTCAGTCTCTTTGACACCGTTGTCGTCGCCTAGGGTTGATACAAGGCCGCGCGAGCACCGGACGGATCCTCGATAACACAGAAGCGCCCACCGGAAAGATCGCGAGGCAGAACCAGGACCTTGCCACCCAGTGCCTTGCAACTCGCTGCGCTCTTCTCGACATCTTCAACAACAATATAGATCAGCCAACCGGGCGGCTGATCGGCATTGCTGCCGCGCGCGTGGCAGATGCCGGCAACGCCCTCTCCGTTTTCAGGTGTCTTCATTACATAGTCGTCATAGTCGCCCATGGACACGGCTTCGGTCTGCCACCCGGTAACCGCCTGGTAGAAATCACGAATGCCGACGGCATCATCCACTGTCATATCGAGCCAGCCAATTTTTCCGATTTCCATGCGCGAGACTCCTGATCAGAATGAGGTAAGAAAAGACGCAGCGTTGCCACCCACACGCGCGGTTCCTGAGCGTGCTGCACGCAAGTAGTCGTCGCCGCGCGGGTAATCACTGACCTGCGGATTGTGTATTCGCCAGACCCGGTTGCGATGGTAAAGGCGCAGTTGTGCCGCAAACGGCACGACGCGCTCGCCTGGGTCAGCAGCGAACAACTCGTGATGCAATGCCGGCAAACGGTACCACGGCAGGTTCATGTTGGCGTGATGCGCACTATGAAATCCGAAGTTCAGGGTCAGCCAGTTGAGTTTCTCGAAGCGCAGGGAAATGGGATTGCTGAAGGTGTGACGCAACTCCCAGTCGCGGTCGCCTTTGTGCGGCGATGGCTGGTAGTCATACAGGGTCGCGTTGTAGCCGTAGTCGTGCTGCACGCTGTCGGTGAATCTGAGTACGTGGATCATCAGCAGGTACGCAACGGCATAAAGCACAGCAACCTTTGGCGCCAGCAACAGCAAGCCCGCGAACACACCGCCGCGCACCAGCAACACCAGCACGTTGCGCATGCGCTGCTCACGACGTTGCGGGATGATGAACGATGAGAACACCATGACGGCGTGCATCAGGAGGTCGTGTGCGGGAATGTAAAACCACTCCAGCACGCGGATGGCACGGTCAATCGCGGATGCTTCTCGAAGAAGCGATCGTATTCAAACCAGACCACATCGTCATTGTCGACGTGATGGCGGAAGTGCTTGTAGCGCATGTCTTCGTAGGTGCCGTAACTGGCACCGCAGATCCAGCTCATGAACTCGCCGAGCATGGCGTTGTGGCGGGCGCGTACAAATACCAGATTGTGACCGCATTCGTGAATCAGGTAGGCGGCGATAATCATGGCGTGCGCCAGCAGCAGCGTCGCCAGTGCATTCACAACCGCACTGGCGGCGAACAGACCCACGAAAGCAGTAACGTAGGCGCACAGCACGTAGCCCACTGCGGGCCCGTAATAGACCAGGCCCTGAGAGTCCTTGAACAACTTCATGCCGCAAGTTGTACACTTCGCGCAATCGTATTGCTAGCATACGCCGGCAACCCCGATTGACCCGCACGGAGAACCATTCGCATGAAGCTAGTCACCGCAATCGTCAAACCCTTCCGCCTGGACGATGTTCGTAACGCACTGGGCGAGGTCGGAATCCAGGGCATGACTGTTACCGAGGTCAAGGGATTCGGCAGACAACGCGGCCACACGGAGCTCTATCGTGGCGCGGAATACGTCGTGGACTTCCTGCCCAAGGCCAAGATCGAAGTTGCGGTGCCCGACGATCTGGTCGAGCGAACCGTCGAGGCCATTGTTGAAGCCGCCAAGACCGGCAAGGTTGGCGATGGCAAGATCTTCGTAACGACTATTGAGCAGGTGCTGCGCATTCGCACCGGCGAGACCGGCGACAGCGCGCTATAGACCGATCCAGGCAGGCCCCTCGCCTTTGCGGTAGTAGACGGCCAGCGCCTTGCCATAGATATCGGCCTCGTCAACGAAACCGAAGATTCGGCCGTCCAGGCTGTTGCCGCGATTGTCGCCGACGGCCAGCAGCTGTCCCTCCGGCACGGTCGCGACGAAGTCCGGCCCGCCTCCGCCATCGAGGTTAATGCTGACGAGCTTGCCATCGAAGTCCTCGAGCAAGTCTTGTCCCGGCACGCCCATTGAATGCCCGTTAATGATGAGGTGGCCGTCAATAATGGCCGCCGTATCGCCTGCGGTTGCGACGATGCGCTTGATCAGTCGTGTGCCGTCGCGCGGCGAATCGAAAATGACCACATCGCCGCGCTGCACGGCGCTACCCGCCGTGATGGTCGTCATCGTAAAGGGCAGCCGCAGCCCGTACGCCCGTTTGTCGACGACGACGCGGTCGCCGGCATAGAGGCTGTGCTGCATGGAACCCGATGGCACGTAATAGTGATCCGCCAGCGACGAACGAGCAGCCAGGACGCCGACGATGATGACGGCAAACCAGCCTAGTTCACGGATCCAGTTCTGTAGTCTTGCCTTGTTCATTGCCTAGTCACTCTTCATGCAGAATGTGTTCAACACATAGCCAATCATTCCTGCCTCCCGGTCAGCGCCTCGCGCCAGATTTGAAGCTTGGTATCGTAGCGCATTGCCGCATACGCGGGGCTGGTGGATGGCATGCAGAACACCTCGGGACTGCCGTCGAGCGTCACCACAACACGCCGCTCGAAGATGTCCGCAGCTTTACGTCCATTGCACAAAACCCTGTTAATACATTGATATTTATGCAGAAACTTCTGGAAGTCATTGACTTCAGCAGAGTCTGTGCGAATGTCGGCATCCATGCTTCCCGGTCGTTCGGATGCGCGCAGCACGTCCCAGACCGCCACCCGGTTGAGGCGCAGACCTTCGCAGCGACGCTCGTAGTCGCCAGCAATGCCGAACACATCCTGCATGATGCGCCAGAACGCATTCTGTGGATGCGCGTAGTACTGCTGTGCGGCAAGCGATCGCTGCCCCGGAAGACTACCGAGAATCAGGACAGACGCGTCGTGTCCCGCGATCGGCGCAAATCCCTGCGAGCGCTGCAACTAGACCTCAACCAGCTGATCGAGAACCGTGGTCGCGAATCCGCCCTTGGGCAATTCAAACTCCAGCCACAGCACGCCTTGCGCAAACTCCCAGCTCAGGTCTTGCAGCGCGAGGCGCAGCGGACGACTCGCGGCTTCCACGCGGTTCTTCAATAGCCCTGCCGTGAAGTCGGGAAATGCGAGGGCCGCTTCGCGCTCGATATCCGCGACCGGGCCTTCACCAAGTGGTGCGCCATCGCCCCACAGGGTGGCGGTTGGATGTATATCGAATTGCGCGCAGCGTTGCTGCAACTCATCGGTTACGTCGTCGACGGCAAATACGCTGGCGGAACCCGCCAGGTTAGCCTTCTCGCCCGGCAGTATCCGGTTCCAGCTGCCGTCAGCAACACGGACATCGAGAATGGCATTGAAGATGGCGGAACGCGCTGCCGATATCGCGATGCCACGCTTGTGTCGTGGCAACCGTTTGCCAGCGCACCAGTCAGCCGCAAGTTGCAGGTTGCCGCCGTCGCGACCGAAACGCTGTGCGCCGAAGTAGTTTGCTACGCCATCGCTGTGCAATTGCTGCAGTTTTCGCTGCAGCTCGTCTTTGCCTGCGACGATGTCGTCGCCGCGCGCTGCGATCCTGAATCGATTGGCGCGATGCGCGCCGCGCTTCAGCTTGCGTCGATGGCGCTGCACATCGAGAATCTCAACGCCGTCCGCCTCGAATGCCGCCCAGCTGAGGGACTCGGGGGCTCGCACACTGAACCACTGCAAGGTCACCGCGTGGCGGTCCTTCATACCCGCGTAGCCGACGTCGCGAACCGGAATGCCGGCGAATCGCGCCAGCTGGCGCGCCGTCCACTCGGTGTTTGCGCCGGTCTTCTGCACCCACAGATACGCGTGCTCGCCGTCGCCGGAAAACTCCGGGTGCAGGATCTCGGTTACCTGGAAATCGTCGGGAGTGCGCCGGATCTCCGCTTTGATAAGCGGCATCAGCTGCTGGCTCAGTAGCGGCTTTCGGCGACCGGCACGACCTGGTAGAAGGTCTCGGTCTCGCCAATCATGCCAAGGTCCGTGCGTGCGCGTTCTTCCGCGGCTTCACGCCCCTGCTTGAGATTAATGACTTCGGCATCGAGCGCCGCGTTGCGGGCTCTCAGCGCGTCATTGAGGACGCGCTGTTCCGCGACCGCCTCGCGCAGCCTGAGGGTCTTGCCGTAACCGTCGCTGGAGAGCCACAGCTGCGACTGCAGCAGCAATGCCACGGTGCCGAGTACGGCCAGCAAGATCTTCGCTCTGAACAAGCGTGGTCCCCAAAGTCTGTCGCTTACGGCGCTTTAACTGAAAACGCCTCACGGCCAGCGTAACTTGCCTGACCCCCCAATTCCTCTTCGATGCGCAGCAACTGGTTGTACTTCGCAATGCGGTCAGAACGCGACAATGAGCCGGTCTTGATCTGCGTTGCGCGCGTGCCTACTGCTATGTCGGCAATCGTGCTGTCCGAGGTTTCACCCGAACGGTGCGATATCACGGCAGTGAAATCTGCCTCTACCGCCATAGTAATTGCATCAAGAGTTTCGCTTAAGGTACCGATTTGGTTGGGTTTTATCAATATCGAATTGGCAATATTTTCATCAATGCCACGTTTCAGGATTTTCGTGTTGGTAACGAACAGGTCATCACCGACCAGCTGCACGCGATCGCCGATCGCATCCGTCAGCAAGCGCCAGCCATCCCAGTCGCTCTCGTCCATGCCATCTTCGATCGTAATGATCGGATACGCCGCCGCCAGCTCGGCGAGATAGGCAGAGAATCCGGCCGCATCGAACTGGCGTCCCTCGGACTCCAGGTCATAGACACCGTCTTTGTAGAACTCGGAACTGGCCACATCAAGCCCCAGCAGGATGTCGTCTCCGGATTTGTAGCCCGCCTTTTCAATCGCCACCATGATGATATCCAGCGCCGCCTGGTTCGACGGCAGGTTTGGTGCAAACCCGCCCTCGTCGCCGACCGCGGTGTTCATGCCCTGGCTGTGCAACACGGACTTCAGTGCATGAAAGATCTCGGCGCCATAGCGCAGCGCTTCGGTGAAGTTCGGCGCGCCTACCGGCAGAATCATGAATTCCTGAATATCGACACTGTTGTCCGCATGCGCGCCGCCGTTGATGATGTTCATCATTGGCACAGGCATGGTCGTATCTGGCCCGAGGTGGCGGAACAGCGATATGCCTTTGGCATTGGCTTCCGCCCTGGCTGCGGCCAGCGAGACGGCCAGCAATGCGTTGGCACCCAGTCGCGACTTGTTGTCGCTGCCGTCGAGCTCAAGCATGCAATTGTCCAGCGCACGCTGATCGGCAAATTCGGTGGCCAGCAAAGCGTCACGCAGCTCGCCATTAATATTGGCAACGGCTTTACGGACCCCCTTGCCGAGATAGCGGGACTTGTCGCCATCGCGCAATTCCACCGCCTCGCGTGTGCCTGTCGATGCGCCCGAGGGTACGCCTGCGCGCGCCTTGCTGCCGTCGGAAAGAGTAACCTCTGCTTCCACGGTTGGGTTGCCGCGCGAGTCGAGGATCTCGCGACCATGTACGTCCGTTATCTTGATCATGATGTCTCTGCTTGGGTTGAGATTACTTGCCGAGTCCCAGCTTCAGTTCCAGGTACTCGTTCTGTTTGATTGTGCGATCGATGGAGACGAGAGTCTCGAGCAATTCACGCATGTTTTCGAGCGGCATCGCATTGGGACCGTCACTCAGTGCTTCGGCCGGATTCGGATGCGTCTCCATGAACAGACCCGCGACACCGACGGCTGTCGCCGCGCGCGCCAGCACAGGGATAAACTCGCGTTGTCCGCCTGACGACGAACCATGGCCACCGGGCAACTGCACCGAGTGCGTCGCGTCGAAAACGACCGGCGCATCGGTCATGCGCATAATCGCAAGACTGCGCATATCAGATACCAGGTTGTTGTAGCCGAAGGAAAAGCCGCGTTCGCAAACCATGATGCCTTCATTGCCGGTGGAACGCGCCTTGTCGACAACGTTCTGCATTTCCCAGGGTGACAGGAACTGGCCTTTCTTGATGTTTACCGGAATGCCGGCGCTGCAGGCACGCAGGATAAAATTGGTTTGTCGACACAGGAACGCAGGCGTCTGGATGACGTCAACCACGTCAGCAACTTCATCCATGGGCGTATCTTCGTGCACGTCCGTGAGCACCGGCACGCCAATCTGGCGCTTGACCTCGGCCAGCACACGCAAGCCCTCTTCCATGCCCGGACCGCGGTGTCCGGAGCGCGAGCTGCGATTCGCCTTGTCAAACGACGACTTGTAAATAAAAGGTATACCAAGTTCCGCGCAAACTTCCTTGAGCGTCGCTGCCGTATCGATCGCCATGCTTTCGCTTTCGACGACACAGGTGCCGGCAATCAGGAATATCGGTTGCTCGTTACCCGCTTCGAATCCGCAAAGTTTCATGCTTGTGCCGCCTTTGGCAATTTGCTTTCGTTGTGTGCCCGCGCAGCCGCAATGAATGACGTAAACAGCGGATGACCGTCACGCGGGTTGGATGTGAATTCGGGATGGAACTGGCTGGCCATGAACCACGGATGTCCGGGCAGCTCGACCATCTCGACAAGATCGTCCACCGAGAGGCCCGAGAACCGCAGGCCGGCTTCTTCGAGACGCTTGCGGTAATGGTTGTTCACCTCATAGCGGTGCCGATGCCGTTCTTCGATGGTCGTAGTGCCGTAAGTCGTCGCCGCGAGCGACCCCTCCTGCAGCGACACCTGCTGCGCGCCAAGGCGCATTGTGCCGCCCAGGTCGGATTGCTCGTCGCGCTCCTCAACGCTGCCAGCAGCGTCCTGCCATTCAGTAATCAGGCCAACCACCGGATGCGGTGTATCGGCGTTAAATTCCGTGCTCATTGCGCCGTCGAGGCCGGCGAGATTGCGCGCTGCCTCGATAACAGCGACCTGCATGCCGAGACAGATCCCGAGGTACGGTATGCCCTGCTCACGTGCCAGCTGCACAGCCTGGATCTTGCCCTCGATGCCACGATCGCCGAAGCCTCCGGGCACCACGATGCCGTCCATATCGCGCAAGCCGTCCACGCCCTGCTCTTCGACGCCTGCCGATTCGATGTAATGGATATTCACGCGCGTCCGCGTGTGAATGCCGCCGTGCTGCAGCGCCTCGACCAGCGAAATGTAGGAGTCCTTGAGGTCCATGTACTTGCCGACCATGGCGATATTCACTTCGCCCGTCGGATTCTGTTTGGCCTCAACAATCTCGTGCCATTCATGCAGGTCAGCAACCGGCAGATCCAGCCCGAACTGCTTGGCGACAATGTCGTCCAGACCCTGCTCATGCATCATTTCCGGAATCTTGTAGAGATCGTCCGCGTCGTAGGCAGAAATCACCGCTGCTTCGCGCACATTGGTGAACAGCGCGATCTTCTTGCGCTGCTCATCCGGCAGCGGCTGTTCCGAGCGGCACACCAGGATGTCCGGCTGGATACCAATGGAGCGCAGCTCCTTCACCGAGTGCTGCGTCGGCTTGGTCTTGATTTCCGACGACGTCGCGATGTACGGAACCAGCGTCAGGTGCACATACGCGACCCGCTCGTGCCCCAGTTCCACGCCCATTTGGCGAATCGCCTCGAGAAACGGCAGCGATTCTATATCGCCGACCGTGCCGCCAATCTCGACCAGGCAGATGTCCGCATTGCCGGCACCTTTCTTCACGCCTTCCTTGATTTCATTGGTGACGTGCGGAATGACCTGCACGGTCGCTCCCAGGTAGTCGCCACGACGTTCCTGCGCGATCACACTCTCGTAGATTCGACCGGTGGTGTAATTGCTGTGCCTGCCGCCTTTGGCGGTTCGGACGAAACGCTCGTAGTGACCGAGATCGAGATCCGTCTCGGTGCCGTCGTGGGTAACGAAAACCTCGCCGTGCTGGAACGGGCTCATCGTGCCCGGATCGACATTCAGGTACGGATCCAGCTTGATCATGCTGATCGTCAGCCCACGTGCTTCGAGGATCGCGCCGAGGCACGCAGAAGTAATACCTTTGCCCAGAGACGAGACCACGCCACCGGTTATGAATACATAAGAAGTCATGTATGAGCTCGATTCCTGATTGGACGAGGCGGGCAACAGAAAAAGGCTGGAGGTGACGCGCCGTCGTTGAATAAATGACGGCTTTGCATGTTATCGGAACGCCATTGACGACACAAC
Organism: uncultured Gammaproteobacteria bacterium; assembly: GCA_963698425.1. GTDB lineage: Bacteria > Pseudomonadota > Gammaproteobacteria > Steroidobacterales > Woeseiaceae > UBA1847. The sequence continues at coordinate 465,017 of CAVOQR010000002.1, forward strand.
GACTAACGGGCTCATGCGAGGATTTGTGGTCGATTCGGCCAGCGAATCGCGGTACCTGGCGAGGACGCAGCGGCCGCATCGATCCACAGGTCAGCGACCGCGACCAGGCGGCCGTCGGAATACAGTAACGGCAGCTGATCGCGCATCCAGGGCAGCACGCCCTCCTCTTGAAGCAATTTCTTCAGAGTGCGTGTATGTGTTTGACCTACAGGTCTAATTTCCTCTCCGCCCTGGCGGAAACGGAGCTCGAGTCCGGCCTGCACGACGGCCGCCGACAAACCCGTTGCAGCACCGTCCTCGAACTCGAGTTGCGCCAGTGTCGGGGCCGCCTGGGGTGGCTCGGCCAGCACGAACATGTGCCCCCGATAGCGCCGCACGGCGACGCCGGGCCAGCACACCAGCGGCGCCGCATCTTCGCGCGCCGCCACGAGGTCGTTGAGAATGTTCTCCAGCTTCGCCGCGGGCGGCGCGGGCAAGCCCAGTCTTGCGACGAGCTGGCGCAACAGGTTTCTCTGTCGCGGCTGTGACAGGCCGCGAAAGGCATCCAGATCGATGCGGTCAGGCGCGACGGCCATGGTCTGCAGGTCAATCTCCGCCAGTTCCGCAAGCAGTCCGGCGGCGTCTCTTGCCAGCTCGGCGCTGCGCACAATACGTTTGTCAGCGCTCGGCCAGCGTTGCTGCAGCCGCGGCAGAATTTCCTGGCGAAGATAATTGCGATCGTGGGCGTCCGTGGCATTCGACGGGTCCTCCAGCCACTTGAGCTCATGCGCGCGCGCATAGACTTCGAGCTCGTCGCGTGCCACACCGAGCAGCGGCCGCCACAACCAGCCCGGACCGAAACTGCGTGCCGCCGGAATTCCGGCGAGACCTGTCGGGCCGCTGCCGCGCATGAGATTCAGTAGCAGCGTTTCCGCCTGGTCATCGCGATGATGCGCACTCAGAACGCAGTCACCGGCACGCATCAGCTGATGCAACGCCGCGTAGCGCGCGTCTCTTGCGGCCGCCTCGGTGCCGCGACCGGACTGCTGCTCGACCTGCACCGTGCGACCGATGAACTCAACGCCAAGGTCTGCCGCCATGGCTGCGCAATGCGTTGCCCAATGCGCAGAGTCTGCGTGCAGCTGGTGATCAATGTGGACCGCGACGACGTCGACGGTATGTTGCTGGCGAGTGCTGACAATGGCATGCAGCAGCGAGGTCGAATCGAGACCACCACTGAATGCGACGAGAAAACGTGCCGGTTGCGCGCTACTTCGCTCGAGCTCGGCGAGCCCCGCAAGCAGCGTCCGTGAATTAAAGCTCACGCGTCCTTGAACTGGCCGAATCCGTCCAGGCGTCGTTGGCGTTGCTCGAGCAGCTGATCCATGGACAGCTGGTCAAGTTCGTCGAGGGCTTCGATCAAGGCATTGCGCACGACCTCGGCGGCCTCTTTCGGCGCGCGATGTGCGCCTCCCAGCGGTTCCGGCAGCACGGCATCCACGAGGCCGAAACCTTTCAGATCTTTCGCCGTGATTTTCATTGCCTCAGCCGCAACTTCTGCCTTATCGGCGCTCTTCCACAGGATAGACGCGCAGCCCTCCGGAGAAATGACCGAGTAGATGCCGTATTGCAGCATCAGCAGCCGGTCAGCGACGCCTATGGCAAGCGCTCCACCCGATCCGCCTTCACCGATAACGACGCTGATAATGGGGGTCTCGAGTCCGGCCATCAGGTACAGGCTTTGCGCAATGGCTTCGCTCTGCCCGCGCTCTTCTGCACCAACGCCAGGGTATGCGCCAGGCGTGTCAATGAAGGTCACAACCGGCAGCTTGAATTTTGCGGCCATGCGCATCAGTCGCTGTGCCTTGCGATAGCCCTCGGGCTTGGGCATGCCATAGTTGCGACGCACGCGTTCCTTGGTATCGCGGCCTTTTTGATGACCGATGAACATCACCGGCCTGCCATCGATCCTTCCGGTGCCGGCGATGATGGCGGGGTCATCCGCATACATGCGGTCGCCATGCAGCTCCTGGAAATCCGGTGCGATCATCGACAGGTAATCCGACGTGTACGGTCGTGACTCGTGCCTTGCGACACGCGCGATTTGCCACGGCGTCAGCTTCGAGAAAATACTCTTGGTCAGCGACTCGCTCTTTTCCTTCAGGCGCGCCACTTCTTCGTTGATGTTGACGTCGGAGTCATCACCCACAAAGCGCAGCTCTTCGATCTTCGCCTCAAGCTCGGCGATCGGTTGCTCAAAATCGAGGAATTTCATATCCATAGGGCGAAACTCTACATGAATTCGCGGCCCGGTGCGTACAGTAGCCGGACATTATTGCTGCCTAGCAGCTCGGTCAGTTTGTCGCGCAATTCGCGGCTTGGACGCACAGCCCACTCGGGACCAAGGCTGAGTCGCGCTGCGGCCGCATCGCCGGTGTAGCGGATCGACACGTCGCAGTTGCCCTTGCGATACGGCAACAACACGTCGTGCAGCTTGACCAGCAGTTGCTCGCCCTGCCCGTTCGGTGCCAGGTGCAATATCATACTCTTGGCGCGGCTTTCGATGACACGGTCGATGGGCAGCACGTTCTTCGCATTGAGGGTCCAGCCACCAATAAAATCGTCGTAGCGCAGCGCGCCGCTGACGACCACGATCTCGTCCTTGACCAGCTGGTCACGAAACTCCTCGAATGCCTCGCTGAAGAACGCGATTTCCATGCGCCCGGTGTCGTCGTCGAGGACCACGCTTACGCGGTTACCACGCTTCCTGACGTCAACAATCAGTCCGGCGACCGTCGCCTCGCGTCGTGATTGTGCATAGTCGCGCTCACCCTTGCTGGTTTGAGGTGGCGCCTCGGCAACGATGTCGCCCAACTTGCCTTCAACAAAAAAGCGCGCATCGTGGCGGACGGCATCGAAGGGGTGCCCGGTCAGGTACAGACCCAGCGCGCTCCTCTCGTTGCTCAGCAGGACACTCTCCGGCCACTCGCTCAGGTCCATCGGTCGGTGCGTTTCGTCTTCCGCTGCCGGCGCCTCGAGCCCGAACATATCGTTCTGCCCGGCCGCGGCGGCGCGCGCGTGCTGGTCGGCACTCTTCAACGCCTCGTCAACCTGGTGCATGAGGCTACGTCGCGTCTCGCCGAAATCACCCATTGCACCGGCCTTGATCATCGCCTCCAGGGCTCGCCGGTTGATCTTCTCCGACTGCACCCTGCGACAGAACTCAGCCAGGAAACTGAACGGTCCATTTGCCTCGCGCTCGGCGATCACCGCCTCGACCACGGCACGACCGACGCCCTTGATGGCGCCCAGTCCATACAGGATCGTGCTCTCATCGGGAACGCTGAAATGATAGGCGCTGTGATTGATGCTCGGCGGCTTAACGGCGAGACCCAGCTGCCGGCAGTCGTCCTTGATGGTCACGAGGCGATCTGTGTGGTCGAGGTCAGCGCTCATGACTGCCGCCATGAAGGCGGCCGGATAATGCGCTTTGAGGTACGCCGTCTGGTAAGACAACACCGCATACGCAGCCGAATGCGACTTGTTAAAGCCGTAGCCGGCAAATTTCTCCATCAGGTCGAAGATGCGTGTCGCTGTCGCTTGTGCAACGCCGCGTTCGGTGGCGCCGCTGACAAAAAACTCGCGCTGCTTGGCCATCTCCTCGGGCTTCTTCTTGCCCATCGCGCGACGCAGCAGGTCGGCGGCGCCCAGCGTGTAGCCGGCCAGCACCTGCGCGATCTGCATGACCTGCTCCTGGTAGAGAATGACGCCGTAGGTCTCCCCAAGTACCGGTTGCAGGTCCGGGTGCAGGTAGTCGATGTCCGCTTTGTTGGTTGCGTGCTTGCGGGTAATGAAGTCGTCGACCATGCCCGACTGCAGCGGGCCCGGCCTGAACAGCGCGACCAGCGCCACCAGGTCATCGAACTGGTCCGGTCGCAGGCGCTTGATCAGGTCGCGCATGCCGTTCGATTCGAGCTGGAACACGGCGGCCGTCTGGCTGCTTTGCAACAGCTCGAAGGTCTTCGCGTCGCGTTCCGGGATTGTCGCAATATCAACGTTCGCCTCGGGATGACTCTCGTTGATGATGTGCACGGCCCAGTCGATGATCGTTAGCGTCTTGAGGCCAAGAAAGTCGAATTTCACCAGGCCGACGGCTTCGACATCGTCCTTGTCGAGCTGCGTGACAATGTTGCTGCCACCTTCTTCACAGTACAGCGGCGCGAAATCCGTGAGCTGCCCCGGCGCTATGACAACACCGCCGGCATGTTTGCCGGCATTGCGAACCAGTCCCTCGAGCGACCTGGCAAGATCGATAATTGCCGCAACGTCATCGTCATCTGCGTACATCGCTGCAAGCTCTGCCGATTGCTCGAGCGCCTTGTCGAGCGTCATGCCAATTTCGAATGGCACCTGCTTTGCGATCCGATCGACAAACCCGTAGGCCTGGCCAAGTACGCGTCCGCAATCTCGAATCACGGCTTTTGCAGCCATCGTGCCGAAAGTGATGATCTGCGACACTTTCTCGCGGCCGTAACGCTCGGCGACGTAGTCGATCACGCGATCGCGACCGTCCATGCAGAAGTCGATATCGAAGTCAGGCATGGAGACGCGTTCCGGATTCAGGAAGCGCTCGAACAGCAGGTCGTGCTGCAGCGGATCGAGGTCAGTAATACCCAGCACCCAGGCAACCAGTGAACCTGCGCCCGAGCCGCGCCCGGGACCGACCGGCACATCGTTTTCCCTGGCCCAGCGAATGAAATCGGCAACGATAAGGAAATAGCCGGGGAAGCCCATTGAGCGGATAACCTTCAGCTCGATGTCCAGGCGCTCCTTGTACGGCGCCGCCGCAATCTTCTTCTCGGTGCCTTCTATCGACTCCCTGGCGAACTTCGCCTCCAGTTTGGCCGTGAGCCCCCGCTCCGCTTCTGCGACGAGGAACTCTTCCTCGTCCTGGCCGTCAGGCACCGGGAACGCCGGCAACACGCTGTGACCGAGCTTCAGATCGAAGATGGACACCTTCATCTTGCACTTTCCGCCATGAATGTTTCAACCTCGTGCGAGGACCTGCGCCACATGCGCAATCGGCCACCGCGACAGGCGCGGTGATCGCTGCCCGGCCCCGCGCACCGCGCGGTCCGCCGGCAGCCTCCTACCCTCTCGAATCTCGCCGCCGGCCTAGGCCTGCGCCTTGCGTGCTCGACGTGCCGCCAGCATGAATGCCATGACGACGGCAGCCACCATTCCCACGGCAGCGCCCAACCCCGTCCACATCAGGCGTCTCGGCTTGAATTTCTTGTCGGGCGGCTTGGCCGGATCGATGACCTGGATCAGCGCGCCTTCGCGGCTCTCGTCGACGCGCGCCAGCTCGAACTGGCGCGCGTACAACTCGAACAGCGTCTCCTGGTACTTGAACTCGCGGTACTTGCCGACGTAGTCCGGTCCGGCGTCGGACGTGGTCGGCTGCTCGGCCCTCGCCAGCTGGCCTCGCAGTGCCGCAAGCGCCGCCGCCTGCTGCTGCACTTCCGTCGTTCCGTCGGCAAGGCGGCTGCGCAGGGTCTGCAGGCGGACCTCGGCGGCCGACGTCTCGGCCTTCAGCCGCGCATAACTCTCGGCCGCCGCTTTCGGCTCGGCCTTCAGGGCGCCCGGATTGAAGCCGCTGCTTCTGCAGGTCCACCTGCGCCTTCATCAGCCGGTCGCGCGTCTCCTGAAGCAGCTTCTCGAAGAAGGCGCGGCGCTGCTGGGCTTCCGTGATCGCCAGCACACTGGTGATGAGCCGCAGTTCGTCGACGTACTGGTTGGCGATCTGGGCCGCCCGCTGCGGTGACTCGTCCTCCACTTCGACGGCGATCAGGCCGTCCTTCTTGCCCGACATTGATCCGCACGTTGCGTTCGAGGTCCCGGCGCGCTTCGAGCGAAGGTCGGCGTCGTAGACCTTCATCAGGTCGAACTGCTCGATCGATGCGATCCGAAACGGTAACGCTTCGCATCAGCGCGACGTACTGGTCGGCCGGCGTGCGCACCGAGCTGCCGACGCCCGCGAGCGCCGACAACGAGCCCAGCGCCGCCAGTGCCGAGCCGGCCGCGCTCTGCTGCTGCTGCGGAGGAAGGAAGCTGGTGGCCGCCACGAACGTCGGGTGGCACGAGGAAGGAGCCGCCGAATGCCAGCGCGGCAGCGACGATCGTGCCGAGCACGAGCACAGCGGAGCCTGGCCGCGCAGCGGCTGGAACACGTCGGCGAGCGTGGGCCCGGACTCGTCCAGGATCTCCGTGTCGATGTCGGTCGCCCGTGCCATCTCAATTGCCCAGCGTCTTGATCGCCGCCAGGCCCAGCCCGAACTGCGACAGGATCTGCGTCCAGTCCTTCGGCGCGCTGCGTGAAGGTCGATCTTGTCCATCTCTTCGGGCACGAACAACGTGTCGCCGGGCAACGCCGGCAGGTCCGTCAACGCGACATCGTTGCCCAGGAATCCGACCGCGCTGCTGACGATTGCTGACGACGCTGCCGTTGGCGCGGATCACGAAGACGCTGTCGGCGTCGGCGCCGCGCGTCGGGCCCGCCGGCCAGTCGCAGGTAGTCACCGATGCGCCGCTGGCTCGCGTACAGGTAGCTGCCGCCGTTGAAGACGCTGCCGAACACGCCGACCGTCGTCGGCCGTGAGGGGAAGTACAGGCGGTCGCCGTCCTCGAGCGCGAGATTCGGCAGGTTCTTCGGCTTCGGGATGCGATCTGCAGCACGACACGCCCGGTCGGGCTGATGGCGCGCAGGCGTTCGATCAGCCGGCTCGATGACTGGCCGCGCGACGCTGGCGGCGGCAGCCTCGTCGGCCGTGCGTCGTGCGCTGCGTCGACACGGCGCGCGCCAGTTCGGTCTCCAGGTCGCGCAGCGCACGCTCGTAGTTCTCCTGCTGCGTGCGGCGCACGCTCTCGCGATTGAACTCGGTGCCGAAGAGGTAGGCCGAGTCGGTCAGGCCGCCGGCGGCGCGCATCGCGTCGTCGATCGCACTGCCGGCCGGCAGCACGTACTCGCCCGGGCGCGAGCACCTCGCCCTCGACGCGCACGCGCTTGTTCTGGCGCTGGACGGGCAGCGCCGCAGTCGACGGCGCTGAACGCGCGCAGCACGTCGCCGCTGGCGCAGCGTCGGTCGTGCCGTCCGCCGGGCAACGCCGATCTGCACGATGCGCACGTCGGCGCGGTCGTCCAGCCGCTCGATGGCCAGCCGCGAGCGGTCGGCGACGGCCGAGAAGCCGCCGGCCATGCGCAGCACGTCGTCCACGGTCTCGCCCGGCTTGAGCTCGAAGATCGCCGGCCGGTTGACGCTGCCGATCACGCCACCTGCGTGCCGACCGGCGCCGACGTGGATCGACGTCGTCGGCCTGCAGCGATGCGGTCCGCCGCTGCGGTCGCCCTCGACGCAGCAGGTCGTACAGGTCGAAGCGTCGCCACGACGCTGGCCGCCGCGCCGCAGCTGGATGTTGCGGAAGCTGCCGGCCGCCGACGGCCCGCCCGCGCGGATCAGCGCATTGACGATGGTCGACAGGCCGCTGACGCTGTAGGCGCCGGGCGGTCGACGAAGCCGGTGACGTAGACGCGGACTGCCGGATCTGGCCGAGCGAGACGCTGAGCTCGAAGTTGCGGAAGACCTGCGCCGACGCGCCGCGTCAGCAGCGGCGTCAGGTCGGCGTAGCGCACGCCGGCGACCTGCACGCTGCCCACGCGCGGGATCGCGATCTGGCCGCTGCGATCGACGACGAGCCGCAGGTCGGCGTCGACCGAGCCCCACATCGTGACGATCAGCTCGTCGCCGGGCGCGACGGTGTAGTCCGCCGGCACCCGCGGCAGCCCGCCCTGGGCTTCGTCGCGATCCCATTCGGTCATCAGCTCGGAACCGAGGCGGCGGATCGAGTTGTTGTCGCTCGGCAACACGCCCGCCAGCCGCCGCACGAACTGCTCGAAATCGCCGGGCTTGGTGGAGATCGGGCCCGGCAACTGGCGGATCACGGTATCGACCTCGCCCTGCAGCGGTCGCCGCTCCGTGGCATCACGCGCCGCGTCCGCCGCCCCGGGTTGCCGCAGCCGGATCGGCCCCGCCGGCGCGGACTCGGCGCGCCGCCGACTGCTGAGCCGGCACCGGTCGCGGCAGCAGGCTCGAAACGGCCGTCAGCGCCACTACGACCGACACCACCAGGCGCAACACCCAAGCTCCGCGACGACCAACCGTCATGCTTCGAACCATCGACCCTGTCGCCCTCGGCGGGCAACTCGCAACTCGTGAAACGCGCGATTCTAGTGGGCGCTCGCTGCCCGCCAGCGTGACGGCGTGTCACGGGAGATAATCGCCGGGTGAATGAACTTGCAGACCCGATCTTCGCCGCGCCGGTATCGGCGCGCTTCGACACCCTCGCCCTGGACCCGAAGCTGCTGCGCGCGGTGGTCGATTCCGGCTACACGTCGCTGACGCCGATCCAGGCCAAGGCCATTCCCGTCGTGCTGGCGGGCCGCGACGTCATGGGCGCCGCGCAGACCGGCACCGGGAAGACCGCGGCCTTCACCTTGCCGCTGCTGCAGCGCATGCTGCGCCACGAGAGTGCCAGTGCGTCACCGGCGCGTCACCCGGTGCGCGCGCTGGTGATCACGCCGACGCGCGAGCTGGCCGACCAGGTCGCCAACAACGTCAAGGGCTACGCGCGCCACACCCTGCTGCGCTCGGTCGTGGTCTTCGGCGGGGTCGACATCAAGCCGCAGACCGAGGAGCTGCGCCGCGGCGTCGAGGTGCTGATCGCCACGCCCGGCCGCTTGCTCGACCACATCGAGGCGAAGAACTGCGTGCTGAACCAGGTCGAGTACGTCGTGCTCGACGAGGCCGACCGCATGCTCGACATCGGCTTCCTGCCGGACCTGCAGCGCATCCTGTCCTACCTGCCCAAGCAGCGGCAGACGCTGCTGTTCTCGGCCACCTTCTCGCCGGAGATCCGACGCCTCGCGCAGAGCTACCTGCAGGATCCCATCACCGTCGAGGTCGCGCGCCCGAATGCGACGGCCACCAACGTCGAACAGCGCTTCTATCGCGTCATCGACGACGACAAGCGCCGCGCCGTGCGGCAACTGCTGAAGACGCGCGAGCTCTCGCAGGCGCATCGTCTTCGTCAACTCCAAGCTCGGCGCCGCCCGGCTGGCACGGTCCTTCGAGCGCGACGGGCTGCGCACGGCCGCGCTGCACGGCGACAAGTCGCAGGACGAGCGGCTGAAGTCGCTCGCCTCGTTCAAGGCCGGCGAGGTCGACCTGCTCGTGGCCACCGACGTCGCTGCGCGCGGGCTGGACATCGCGGACCTGCCGGCGGTCTTCAATTTCGACGTGCCGTTCAATGCCGAGGATTACATCCACCGCATCGGCCGCACGGGTCGCGCAGGTGCCTCCGGCCTTGCGATCACGCTGGTCGCGCGCGACGATGCGCGGCTGGTCGCGGACATCGAGCGGCTGATCAAGACCAAGCTCGAGATCGAGCCGCTCGAACTCGACGACGAACGCCCGTCGCGGCCGCGCCGCCGCAGCTACGAGCCCGACGACGCCGAACGCCCGGTCGAGCGCAGCGAAAGCCGCCCTGCCGCGCGCGCGTCGAGGCCGGCCGATCCGATCTTCGACCGGCCCTACGAGTCCGGGTCGGACGCCCCGGCCGCATGGGAGGCGCCGGCCAAGGCCGCTGCAGCATCGTTGCCGCGCAACGTGCGGACCAAGCGAAAAGTCGCATCGTTGCTCGGCGGCCCGTCAGGCTCGGGTTCGGGCTGAGCGCCCGCGCGGCGCCGAGCGCGCCGCGGGCGTGTCCGGCGTCGACCGTCACGCGGGTGTCGCGGGGGAGAAGACGCCATGTCGCTCGGGCTGCGGCTCGGATCGGTCGCGACGCTGCAGCTGGCCGCCGGCTTCGGCATCCAGCTGGCCGTGCTCGCCATCCTCGGTGCACGCGAGCAGACCGACGCGTACGTCGCGGCACAGGCCGTTCCGCTCGTCGTCTTCGCGGTGCTGGCGGGTTCGCTGCAAAGCGTCTGGCAGCCGCGCCTGTCGGTGGCTCACGATCGACCCGAGGCCTGGCGTGCGGCACAGCGCTCGGCCTACGGCCAGGCCCTGCTGCTGTTCGGCGCCTCGAGCTCGCTGCTGATGGCGACGGCCCGCTGGTGGCAGCCCGGGCTGTTTCCGGGGCTGGACAGCCAGCAGCACGATCTCGTGCACCGCATGCTGCTGCCGTTGCTGCTCGCGTCCTTGCTGGACGGGCAGATGGTGCTGCAGACGGCGGCGCTGCGGGCGCGCGAGCGCTTCGTCACCGGCGAACTGGCCTTCCTGCTGGCCACGCTGGCGGCACTCGTCCTGGTCGTCGTCGTGGTTCCCGGCTTCGGCATCGAAGCCGTGCCGTGGATCCTGCTGGCGCGCTCCGCCGCGGCTTGCGTCGCCCTGTTCTTCCAGGTCGGGCGCGTGGCGCCGTCGGTCGCATCAGGGCTGCGGGAGGCTGCCGTCTGGTCGCAGCTGAGGCTGATCGTCAGCTCGGCGAGCCTGGAGCGGACCGCGCCGCTGGTGGACCGCTTCTGGACGTCTCAGGCGGCCACCGGCGGCATGACGCTGTTCGGACTGGCCCACACGGCAGCCACGGCGATCGCGATGATCCTCGAGCGCTCCCTGTACATGCCGGCTGCAGCGCGCATGGGCCGGCTGTTCGCGGCCGGCCGGCACGACGAGGTCCGCCTCGCCTTTCGGCGGGCCCTGGTGCGTTCCACGCTGGCCGTCGCCGCGGCGGGCCTGCTGCTGCTGGCGCTCGAGCCGGTCTGGGGCGTCGTCGTCTCGCCGCTGCTCGGCTCGAGACCCGACCAGGCCGAAGCGCTGTGGTGGCTGCTCGTCCTGCTGCTCGGGCACGCACACGCGGCAGCGGCAGGTCCCGCATCGATCGCCGTGTTCCATGCACTGGGCAATGCGAGGGTGCCTGCCGTGCTCGGCGCGGTCGGCTACGGGGTCGGCGTGGCACTGAAGTCGGCCGGCTTCCTGGCCTGGGGCCTGAAGGGGCTCGCGCTGGCGGTATCGGTCCACCAGCTGCTCTTCGTCGTGGTGCTGTTGCGGGCCGTCGACTCCGAACTGGCTCGGTGCGCGGCCCCGCGACGGCCCTCGCTCCTGAGCCGCCCGTCGCCTGGGCCGCTGGCCGGCCGTCGTATCCCGGGCGGGTCCGACCCGGGCCGGGCGGCTGCGCGCGTGTTACCTGCCGCTACAAGTTCACCACAAGGTGGGGGGGTGGGGTCGTGCCACGGGTTGGCTCGTGCGATAGTTTTCCGTGCTGGCGCCAGTCGCCGGGGGAACAGGTGAATCTTCAGTGATCAGGGAATGCGTGCTCGATGTCTTCTCGCGGCAGCCTCGCCGTGCGCCGCGCGCACCGCGTGCCGGCTGCCGGCTCGGCCGCTGGCCGATGCACCGGACCTGAGTCGATGGATCGAGCGTCCGTCGTCGTCGCCGTCTACAACGGGCAGTCGTTTCTCGCGGAGCAGCTGAGCTCCGTGCTGGCGGACCTGCGTGCGGACGACGAAGTCATCGTCGTCGACGACGCATCGACCGACGACTCCGCCAGCTTGATCCGCTCGCTCGGCGACGACCGGATTCGCCTCGTGCAGAACGCGCGCAACCGGGGCATCCTGAAGGCATTCGAGACCGGACTCTCGAGGGTCTCCAACGACATCGTCTTCCTGTGCGACCAGGACGACGTCTGGCTGCCGGGCAAGAGGGATCGCGTGGTCGAGCAGTTCGCGACGGACTCCCGCATCGTCGTGGTGGTGTCCGATGCGCAGGTGATCGACGAGTCCGGCCGCGTGCTGGCCGAGTCGTTCATGACCGGGCGCGGGGGATTCCGCGGCAGCTTCGCGTCCACGCTGTGGAAGAACCGGTATCTCGGCTGCGCGATGGCGTTCCGGCGCAGCGTCCTGCGATCGGCGCTTCCGATTCCCGCCAAGGTCCCGATGCACGACATGTGGCTCGGCGCCATCGCCAGCTTGCACGGCCGCGCGGTCTATGTCGATGTGCCGACGATTCGCTACCGCCGTCACGGCGGCAACCACGGCCGCCTGCGGCATGCGAGCCTGCCGCGGATGATCGTCTGGCGCTGGCGGCTGTTGTCGGCGGTGTCGTCGAGGTACCTGAAGCTGCGCGCGCTGGGCATCGTCGCGTCCTGGCCCGCACGGCGCGCTGCGGCCCGCATGGCGCTGAGTGCCGAACATCACGCCAAGCGCGTGCCGGACTGAGCTCTCGACCCGAAGCTCGACCGGCGAGCGCCTGAGCTAGGAGTCTGGGCGGGTCGCAAGCCCGGGGCGATCGACGGCACGCCTGGCTCTCCAGGCATCGGCAGCCCTGGTCGGGTGCGACACCGAGATCCGGATCACCCGCATCAGCAGGCGCACGCGGCGCACGGCCGATGCGAGCGGGCCGAAGCCATCGACGAACACACGCTCTGCCCGCCAGATGCCGGCCAGGCGCTCGAGCGGGATGCGCGCGACGCTCGACATCGAGGCCTCGTGCTCCAGCCTCAGCGGCATCGGCTCGATCCTCGCGCCTTGCTGCTGCAGCCTGAAGAACAGGGCGTGGTCGACGTAGTCGAGCCACAGCTGCGGCGGCAACTCGCGGATGCCCTGCAGCGCCGAGGTGCGGATCAGCGCGGCCGAGGCCATCGGCGCCAGGAGGGCTTCGCCGTGTCGCGCACGGCCTGCCGTCGCGACGCGGTCGTGCGGCTGGATCTCGTCGCCGCGCGCGTCGAGAACGACGCGTCCGAGCCGCGTGAAGCGCCCCGGCGACACGATGCGCTTGCTCGAAACCAGCGTCGGCACCATCACGACGGTCGAAGGCCGCATCGTGGCGGACGCCACGTGCAGGTACTGCAGCGGCAGCTCGGTGTCCTGGTCGAGCAGCAGGATCCAGTCGATCCGCTCGCCCTGCGCGATGGACACGGCCCTCTCGTAGGCCGCCCGCGTGCCGCCGTTGACCGGCGCGTGTTCGTAGAGGAAGCGGTGCCCGAGCGGCGGACGTGCGACCGGGATGCGCGAGTTGTCGTAGACCAGCACCTGGCGAAGCGTCAGTTGCGCTGCCGCGGGTTCGATGTCCGGCGGCTCGATCCAGGCCGACAGCGTCGCCGCCGCACGCACCGCGGACCATCGGCGTTCATGTACGACGACCACCGCCAGCACACCGTTGCCGGCCGGCGCTGCCGAAGGCGCCGCAGCCCCGCCGCAGGCCTGCGTCACGCCTGCCACGCGAAGACGGCTGCGTGATGCGCAGCAAAGCGCGGCGGCGTGAGTCGCCACTGCGCGACGCTGGCCGTGCGGCACCACCCGCCGGGCAGGGTCAGGCCACAGGCGACGCTCAGGCGCGTCGCCGGCTGCAGCTGCAGGGCCAGGGCATCGAACAGTGCCACGTTGCGATACGGCGTCTCGATCGCGATCTGGGTCTGCCCGAGCTTTCGCGACAGGGCCTCGAGCTCCCGGATGCGCGCCGCGCGCGCATCGGGCTGCACCGGCAGGTAGCCGACGAAGGCGAAGTGCTGGCCGCCCAGGCCGCTGGCGGCCAGCGCGAGCACGATCGAGCTCGGCCCGGACCACGGCTCGACGACGATCCCGGCCGCGTGGGCCTGGGCGACGAGTTCGCTGCCGGGGTCGGCCACGGCCGGCAGCCCGGCTTCGGACAGCAGCCCGACGTCCTCGCCGTTCAGTGCCGGCCCCAGCAGCGCGTGCCATGCGTGCGCCAGCGGCGTGGCCGTCGATGCGGGGCGACCCTTCGGGGTGCGTGGCAGCTCGCGGATGTCGATGGCCTGCAACGGCACGCCCAGAGGCGTCACGGCCGAAACGCGCTTCAGGAAGCCGCGCGCCGACTTCGCGTTCTCGACCACCCAATGCCGCAGCGCGGCCGCGCGCGCGATCGCGCCGTCGGGCAGCACCTGCCGCAGGTCGACCTCGTGGCCGCTGCCGAGGTCGATCGCATTGGGCATCAGCACGAGGCGGCCTGGCGCCCGCGGTGCGTCGTCACTCATCGCGGCGACCGGCTGTTTCGCACCGGCGGCGCCGCGCACACATCGACTCGCGGCCCCGGGACTTCATGCCGCATCGAGCACGTCGATGCCGGCCTCGCGCAGCAGTGCGCAGGTGCGGATCAACGGCAGGCCGACCAGTGCCGTCGGGTCGTCGGACTCGATCGCGTCGAGCAGCGCGACGCCCAAGCCCTCGCTCCTGGCGCTGCCGGCGCAGTCGTAGGGCTGCTCGGCACGCAGGTAGCGCTCGATGTCCTCGTTCGACAGGCGCCGGAACTGCACGGACACCGGCGCGAGTTCGACACGCTCGAAGCCCGTTGCCTGCCGTGCGACCGCCAGCGCGGTGTGGAACACCACGCGCCGGCCGCTCATCAGACGCAGCTGCGCGACGGCGTTGTCGTGGTTGCCCGGCTTGCCGATCGCCTGTCCGTCGAGGTCGGCGACCTGATCCGAGCCGATCACGACGGCTTCGCGATGGCGTTGCGCGACCGCACGCGCCTTCGCCAGCGCCAGGCGCAGCGCGATCTCGCGCGGGGCCTCGCCGGCCAGCGCCGTCTCGTCGACGCCCGGAGCTTCGACCGAGAACGGCACGCGAAGCCGCTGCAGCAGCTCGCGCCGGTAACGCGACGTCGAGGCGAGGATCAGTGCAGGAGCGTGGGCCATGGTGCGAGGACTTGCGCTGGGCCGCATTGTCGCGGCTGCGCGCGCGCAGCGCGCCGGCATCGCTGCGGGCCAGTGCCGCCCGTACACTGGCTGCATGCGTGACGGCAAGGCCCCGGATCCGCGACGGCTGGATGTCGGCGCGTTTGTCCGCGCCCATCAGTCGCTCGAGGGGCGAGTCGGCATCGACGAACTGCCCCGGCTGCGCGCCTCGGTGCTGGCGCCGCCGCCCGGTTCGGCCGCGCCGGCCTTCGAGTGGGTCGCCACCGGCAGCTTCGATCAGCCGGTGGGACGCGAGGCGCTGATGCGCCTGCACCTGGTGGCCCGCGGCACGGTGCAGCTGACCTGCCAGCGCTGCCTCGAGCCGATCGTGCAGGCGCTCGCGGTGGACAACCGGCTGCGTTTCGTCGCCAGCGAGACCGACGCCGAGCGGCTGGACGAGCAGACCGACGACGAGGACGTGCTCGCGCTGCCGGCGCGGCTGGACCTGGTCGAGCTCGTCGAGGACGAGTTGCTGCTCGCGCTGCCGCTGGTGCCGCGGCACGAGCACTGTGCGCACCCGCTGCAGCTGCCGCCGGCCGACGAGATGCCGGCTCCCGACGAAGCCGCGGCGGACTCGCCGTTCGCCCAGCTGCAGCGGCTGCGCGGCAAGGGCGGGGCCTGATCGTTCGCGACCGGCTACAATCGCAGGCTTTTTCCGGCGGAGCGGCTGCGCCTGAGGCGCGGTTCGACGAACGGCGAGCGAGCGTGCACCGTGGCGCCGACCGGAGGGGGCCCGCGCATCGGCGCCCCGTGTCGCGCAACCTGCGCCTCGTTGCGCAACCCGCATCCTGGAGATCGATCATGGCCGTCCAGCAGAACAAGAAGTCGCCGTCCAAGCGCGGCATGCACCGCTCGCACAATGCGCTGCCCGCGCCGGGCATGGCGGTCGAGCCGACCACCGGCGAGGTGCACCTGCGCCATCACATCAGCCCGAACGGCTTCTACCGCGGCCGCAAGGTGCTGAAGACCAAGGCCGACGCCTGATGGTCCGCGCGGGCCGTCGCGCCGCGGCGCCGGACCCGTGCGCGACCTGGCTCGAACCGACGCGCGTCCTGCCGACCGGCGCTGCCGACGCCGCACTGGCGACTGAACACGACACCCGCGCCGCTGCCGCAAGGTGCGCATCGCCGTCGACTGCATGGGCGGCGACCACGGTCCCGCCGTCACGCTGCCGGCCTGCCGCGCCTTCCTCGACAAGCACCCGCAGGCCGAACTGCTGCTCGTCGGCACGCGCCGACGGCCTGGCCCCGGCGCGCCGACTGGCGACGCTGCACGCACGTCGTCGCGAGCGAGGTCGTCACGATGGACGACCCGATCGAGGTCGCGCTGCGCAGGAAGCGCGACTCGTCGATGCGCGTGGCGATCAGCCAGGTCAAGCCGGCGACGAAGGCAGCGCGCCGCGGCCGACGCCTGCGTCTCGGCCGGCAACACCGGCGCGCTGATGGCGCTTGCGCGCTACGTGCTGAAGACGCGTCGACGGCATCGACCGGCCGGCCATCGCCACCGTGATGCCCAACCGGCGCGACGCGCTACACGACGGTGCTCGACCTCGGCGCCAACGTCGACTGCACGCCGAGCACCTGCTGCAGTTCGCCGTCATGGGCAGCGCGCTGGTGGCCGCGGTCGAGGGCAGCGAGGAGCCGACCGTCGGCCTGCTGAACATCGGCGAAGAGGCGATCAAGGGCAGCGAGACCATCAAGCGCGCCGGCGAACTGCTGCGCGCGGCGCCGACGCCGCGGGCAGATCGAATTTCCACGGCAATGTCGAGGGCAACGACATCTTCAAGGGCACGACCGACATCGTCGTCTGCGACGGCTTCGTCGGCAACGTGCTGCTCAAGACCTCCGAGGGCCTGGCGTCGATGCTCGCCGACTTCATCCGCCAGGAGTTCACGCGCGGCCCGTGTACAGCAAGCTGGCGGCGCTGGTCGCGCTGCCGGTGCTGCAAGCACTTCAAGGCGCCGCGTCGACCCGCGCGCTACAACGGCGCGGCGCTGCTCGGCCTGCGCGGCCTCGTCTTCAAGAGCCACGGCTCGGCCGATGCCTTCGCCTTCGAGCAGGCGCTGGCGCGGGCTTATGATGCGGCGCGAAACCGGCTGCTCGATCGCGTGCACGACCGCATCGCGCAGACGCTGCAGGCCGTGCCGGACGCCGTTGGCAGCGCCGGCCGACTGCCAAGCCGCATGAACCCGATCGCACGCCTCGCCATTCGCGCATCACCGGCACCGGCAGCTACCTGCCGCCGCGGCGCGTCAGCAACGACGACCTGGTCGAGCATGCTGGCCGCGCGCGGCATCGAGACCAGCGACGACTGGATCGTCGAGCGCACCGGCATCCGCGCGCGCCACTTCGCCGACGACGGCGTGTCCATGCAGCGACCTGGCGCTGCGCGGCCGCGCGCCAGGCGCTGGAGGCGGCCGGCCGCCGCGCCGACGACATCGACCTGATCATCGTCGCCACGTCGACGCCGGACATGGTCTTCCCGTCGACCGCCTGCATCGTGCAGCACAAGCTCGGCGTCGCCGGCTGCGCGGCCTTCGACGTGCAGGCCGTGTGCTCGGGCTTCGTCTACGCGCTGACCGTGGCCGACGCGATGATCCGCACCGGCGGCGGCCGCGCGCGCGCTGGTGATCGGCGCCGAGGTCTTCTCGCGCATCCTCGACTTCAACGACCGCACGACCTGCGTGCTGTTCGGCGACGGCGCCGGCGCCGTCGTGCTCGAGGCCAGCGACGAGCCCGGCATCCTGGCCAGCGACCTGCACGCCGACGGCCGCCATGTCGGCATCCTGTGCGTGCCGGGCACGCGTGTCGGGCGGCAAGGTCATCGGCGATCCGCTGCTGAAGATGGACGGCCAGGCGGTGTTCAAGCTCGCCGTCGGCGTGCTCGACAGCGCGGCGCGCGCGGTGCTGGCCAAGGCCGGCCGCAGCGAGGCCGACATCGACTGGCTGATTCCGCACCAGGCCAACATCCGCATCATGCAGGGCACGGCGACGCAAGCTGAAGCTGCCGCTGGACAAGCTGATCGTCACCGTCGACGAGCACGGCAACACCTCGGCGGCGTCGATGCCGCTGGCGCTCGACGTGGCCGTGCGCGACGGCCGCATCGCGCCGCGGCGACACCGTGATGCTCGAAGGCGTCGGCGGCGGCTTCACCTGGGGCGCGGTGCTGCTCGACTTCTGAGTCCTGACCGCGCTGCAGCGCTGCCATGAAGACGCATTCGTCGCTTCGTCTTTCCCGGCCAGGGCTCGCAGTCCGTCGGCATGCTCGACGCCTGGGGCGACCACCCGGCCGTGCGCGCGACCCTGCACGAGGCCTCCGCGGCGCTCGGCGAGGACGTCGCGCGCGCTGATCCAGCGAAGGCCCGAAGGAGGCACTGGACCTGACCACCAACACGCAGCCGGTGATGCTGACCGCCGGCATTGCCTGCTGGCGCGCCTGGCTGCGCCGAGGGCGGCGCCGAGCCGATCGCGCTGGCGGGCCACTCGCTGGGCGAATACACCGCGCTCGTGGCCGCAGGCGCACTGAGCCTGGCCGATGCGCTGCCGCTGGTGCGCTTTCGCGCGCAGGCGATGCAGGACGCCGTGCCGGTCGGTGCCGGCGCGATGGCGGCGATCCTCGGCCTCGATGCGCAGTCGGTGCGCGACGGCTGCGCGCGCGGCGGCGGCCGAGACCGGCGAGGTCGTCGAGGCGGCCAACTTCAACGACCCGAAGCAGACCGTGATCGCCGGCACGCAAGGCCGGCGTCGACCAGCGCCTGCGAGCTGCTCAAGGCCGCGGGCGCCAAGCGCGCCATGCCGCTGGCGGTGTCGGCGCCGTTCCACTCGTCGCTGATGAAGCCGGCGGCCGAGCGGCTGCGCGAGAAGCTCGCCAGCGTCGCGATCGAACGCACCGCGCGATGCCGGTGGTCAACAACATCGACGTCGCGCGCGCAGACCGAACCCGCCGCGATCCGTGACGCGCTGTACCGGCAGGCTTTCGGCCCGGTGCGCTGGGTCGAGGTCGATCGAGGCGCTGCTCGCCCGCGGTGCCGAGCACGTCGTCGAGTGCGGTCCCGGCAAGGTGCTGGCCGGCATGGTCCGGCGCATCGTGCCCGAGGCGCAGGGCCACGCGATGCACGATCCGGCGTCGCTCGCGCAGATCGCGGGAGGCGCTGGCATGAACGCGGCGTGGAACTGCCGCGCCGCAGGTCGCGCTCGTCACCGGCGCGCTCGCGCGGCATCGGCCGCGCCATCGCCACGCGCTGGCCGCGCGCAGGGCTACCGCGTCGATCGGCACCGCGACCACCGAGGCCGGCGCCGCGGCGATCGGCGAGGCGCTCGGCCGCACAGGGCGGCCGCGGGCATCGCGCTGGACGTCAACGACGCGCCGGGCGTCGAGGCCGCCGTCGACGCGATCGTCAAGGCCGACGGCGGCCTGCACGTGCTCGTCAACAACGCCGGCATCACGCGCGACACGCTGGCGATGCGCATGAAGGACGAGGACTGGGACGCGGTGCTCGACACCAACCTGAAGGCGGTGTTTCGCGCTGCCGCGCGCGGTGCTGCGCACGATGATGAAGCAGCGCTACGGACGCATCGTCAACATCACGTCGGTCGTCGGCGCGCAGCGGCAACGCCGGCCAGGCCAACTACGCGGCGGCCAAGGCCGGCGTCGCCGGCATGACGCGCGCGCTGGCGCGCGAACTCGGCAGCCGCAACATCACGGTCAACTGCGTGGCGCCCGGTTTCATCGACACCGACATGACCGAGGGCCTGCCCGAGGCGCAGAAGCGCGCGCGCTGCTGGCGCAGATCCCGCTGGGCCGGCTCGGCACGGCCGAGGAAGTCGCGGCACGCGGTGGCGTTCCTGGCCTGCGCCGCAGGCCGGCTACATCACCGGCACCGAGCTGCATGTCAACGGCGGCATGTTCATGGATTGAGCCCGGCTCGGCCCAACCCAGGCATCTGCGGTTTACCGCGGATACGGTCGCCGGGCCCGGTCGGTAGAATCCGGGCTGTTTCTCCGAACACTCCTGGAGGAGTCATGAGCGACATCGAAGCACGCGTCAAGAAGATCATCGCCGAGCAACTGGGCGTGCCTGAAGCCGACGTCACGAACGAGAAGGCCTTCGTCGACGACCTCGGCGCCGATTCGCTCGACACGGTCGAGCTCGTGATGGCGCTGGAGGACGAGTTCGAGCATCGAGATCCCGGACGAAGAGGCCGAGAAGATCACGACCGTCCAGCAGGCGATCGACTACGCGGCCGACGCACCAGAAGGCCTGATCGGCCTGCCGCCGGCGCATCGACCGCAATGACCCGCGCGCGTCGTCGTCACCGGTCTGGGCATCATCGCCCGGTCGGCAACACCGTTGCCACGGGCTGGGCCAATCTGCTGGCCGGCCGCTCCGGCATCGGCCACGATCACGCGGTTCGATGCCTCCGGACTTCGCCTGCCGCATCGCCGGCGAGGTCAAGGGCTTCCAGATCGAGGACTACATGCCCGGCAAGGAAGCGCGGCACATGGATACCTTCATCCACTACGGCATCGCCGCGTCGATCCAGGCGGTGAAGGATGCCGGGCTGCCCAGCGGCAGCGAACTCACCGAGGCGCAGGCCGAGCGCATCGGCTGCATGGTCGGTTCGGGCATCGGCGGCCTGCCGCTGATCGAGGACACCACACGGCGAACTACGTCAAGCGCGGCCCGCGCCGCATCTCGCCGTTCTTCGTGCCGGCCTCGATCATCAACATGATCTCCGGCCACCTGTCGATCCGCTCGGGCTCAAGGGTCCGAACCTGGCGATCGTCACGGCCTGCACGACCGGGCTGCACTGCATCGGCGAGGCCGGCCGGCTGATCGAATACGGCGATGCCGACGTGATGATCGCCGGCGGCGCGGAGGCGACGGTCTCGCCGCTCGGCGTCGGCGGCTTCGCGGCCGCGCGGGCGCTGTCGACGCGCAACGACGACCCGCCGACGGCCAGCCGCCCCTGGGACAAGGACCGCGACGGCTTCGTGCTCGGCGAGGGCGCCGGCGTGCTGGTGCTCGAGGAGTACGAGCACGCGCAAGCGGCGCGGCGCGCAAGATCTACGCCGAACTGGTCGGCTTCGGCATGAGCGCCGACGCTTACCACATGACCGCGCCCGAACGTCGACGGTCCGCGGCGCTCGATGCATGGCCGCGCTGCGCAATGCCGGCGTCGATGCCGACGAGGTGCAGTACCTGAATGCGCACGGCACCTCGACGCCGCTCGGCGACGTCAACGAGACCAATGCCATCAAGCTGGCGTTCGGCGAGCACGCGCGCAAGCTGGTGGTCAATTCGACCAAGTCGATGACCGGCCACCTGCTCGGCGGGGCCGGCGGCATCGAATCGGTGTTCACGGCGCTGGCGATCCATCATCAGGTCGTCGCCGCCGACGATCAACATCTTCAACCAGGATCCGGAGTGCGACCTCGATTACTGCGCCAACACGGCGCGCGAGATGCAGATCGACGTGGCGCGTGAAGAACAACTTCGGCTTCGGCGGCACCAACGGCACGCTGGTCTTCCGGCGCACCTGAGTTCGTGGCCAGCGCCCGTGCCCGTCCGACGCGTTCGCGACCCGTGCGCGCTCCACCTGCGGTCAGCTGGCCGGTCACGCAGGACCGGCGCTGGCGCTGCGTGCAGACGCTGCTGTGGGCCGCCGCGGCGGCGAGCGCGGGCGTGTGGATCGGCGACGGCCTCGACGATGAGACAGCAGCGACGGCCGTGCTCGCCGGCAGCGGCGCGGCGCTCGCGGGTGCCTGGCTCGGCTGGCGCACGAGCCGGCAGCCCCCCGGCGAGATCCACTGGACGGGCAGCCAGTGGCGCTGGAGCGACGCGTTCGGCCAGGACGCTGCCGTGTCGGCGCCCGAGGTGATGCTGGACCTTCAAGGCTGGATGCTGCTGCGCCTGCGGGGCGTCGACGGTGGCCGCCATCGGTGGTGCAGCGTGGCGCGAGGGGGCATCGAGAGTGCCGTGCGCTGGACCGGCTTTCGCGCTGCGGTATATTCCGCCGCCTCCCGATCAGACAGGCGCTCCGGCCCGCAGCGCCCACTTTCCTGAATGGCCGAGGCGGACAGCGACGCGCTGCTCGTGCAGCGCGTCAAGCGCGGCGACAAGCGCGCATTCGAGATGCTGGTGATCAAGTACCAGCGCCGCATCGAGCGCCTGGTGGGACGAATGGTGCGCGACCCGCACCTCGTGCAGGACATCGCGCAGGAGTCCTTCATCCGCGCCTACCGCGCGCTGCCGAACTTCCGCGGCGACAGCGCGTTCTACACGTGGCTGTACCGGATCGCCGTGAATACCGCGAAGAAGGCGCTGTCCGACCTGAAGCGCGACCCGGTGATCGGGGAGTCATCGCTTGCCGGCGGTGACGATGGCGAGGAACCTTCGCGCCCCGAGATTGCACTAACCGACGCCGAGACGCCCGAGGCGGTGCTCGCGACGAAGGAAATCGCCGCGGCGGTGAACGCCGCGGTGGAAGGCTTGTCCGAAGATCTTCGGCAGGCCATCACGCTGCGCGAGATCGAAGGGCTGAGCTACGAAGAGATTGCCGACGTCATGAACTGTCCGATCGGAACCGTGCGCTCCCGGATCTTCCGGGCCCGGGAAGCGATCGCGGTGCGCTTGCGCCCGTTGCTGGACACGCGTGACGGGCGTCGCTGGTGATGAAAACATGCGTTTGCCGGAGTGACCGATGAATCCGCACGAACAACAACCCGCGGGCGAAGCCAGTGCCACGCGGGCGACGATGTCCGCATGGGCCGATGGCCAGGTTGACGCGGGTGATGCCGCGCTCGCCTTGTGGGCGGCCGATGGCGAAGCGCGTCGGTCCTGGCACGCGTACCAGCTGATCGGGGACGTGCTGCGTTCGGAGGAACTCGCCGGATCGCCGGGCCGCGATGAAGCCCTGCTGCAGCGGGTTCGCCTGCGCCTGGCGCAGGAAAGCGCCATCGTGGCGCCGTCCGGCGACGTCACGCCGCGGCAAAGCGCCGCGCGCACGCTGCGCCGCCGCTGGAGCATCGGCGCTGCCGCCGCCGGCTTCGTGATGGTGGCGGGCGTGGCCAGCGTCATGCAGCGCGGCGTCGACGAGGTTCCTGTGGCATCTCGCGCCGTCGCGAGCGAGCCGGCGCAGGCGGTCGTGATCGCCGCGCCCGAGGCGATGCCGGGGCGCCTGGCCCGGGTTTCGCAGGCGGCACCCGCGCCGACGGGTCCGGCGGCCTCGACGCGCACCGCGTCCGGTGCGCCCGGTGCGTCGGCGGCGGACCCGCAGTGGCGCATGCTGGACGGTCAGGTCATCCGCGACGCGCGGCTGGACGCGTATCTGCGTGCGCACCGCGGCACCGGCTCGGTGCCGGCGCGCTTCGAGACCGTCGTGCTCGATCGCTGAGGGTCTGCCTCCCATGCAGACCCACCAAGCGACCCTGACGCGGCCCTGGCGTGGCCTGCTGGGCGTGCTGATCGTCCTGAACTGCCCGCAGGCGCTCTGGGCGCAAGCCTCGGGCGTGCGCGCTACGGGACCTGACCCGGCGAGCTGGATCCAGCGCATCGAGCGCGCCGGGGAGCAGCGCAACTACATCGGCACCTGGGTCTACACGGCGGCCAACATCGTCTCGAGCACGCGGGTCGCGCGCTTCGGTGTCGGCGGCGAGATCTACGAGCGCATCGAGGCGCTCGACGGCGTCCAGCAGCGCAGCTTCCGGCGCAACGACGTGATCCACACGATCTGGCCGGCTTCGCGCCTCGTCACGGTCGAGCGCCGGACCGTGCAGGACCAGTCCGCCGGGCTGCCGCAAATCGAGCCGCGGCTGCTGGCGCACTACGAGGCAAAGCTGCTCGGTGTCGATCGCATCGCCGGGCGTGCTGCCGCCGTGCTGCTGCTCAAGCCGCGTGACGCATGGCGCTTCGCGCATCGGGTCTGGGCCGACAAGGACACCGGGCTGATGCTGCGCGCCGACGTGCTGTCCGCGCCGGGGCACATCCTGGAATCGCTCGCGTTCTCGGACGTCGAGATCGACGCACGGCCGACGCGCGACCAGATGCTCAACCCGGCCAAGCGGCTGAGCGGCTACCGCGTGCAGGAGATCAGCACCGAGCCGGCCGATCTGGGTGGCGAAGGCTGGGCCGTGCGCAATCCGCCCGAGGGCTTCACGATGCTGGGGTGCGTGCAGCGGCCGCTCGCGCCGCCCAGGGAAGGCGCCGGCGGTGATTCGAGCCGCGTGCTGCAGGCCGTCTTCTCCGACGGGCTGTCACGGGTCTCGGTCTTCATCGAGCCCGACGATCCGGCGCGTGCGCGCGAGGCCTTGATGACGAATCTCGGTGCCACGCATACGCTGATCAAGCCGCGCGAAGGGCGCTGGTGGATCACCGTCATGGGTGACGTGCCGGTGGCCACGCTGAAGGCCTTCCACGATGCGACCGTGCGCACGCGCTGAGCGGCGGCGTGCGGTTTGCCTGTCAGAACTTCAAGACTGCCGGAGTCCCGGACATGCCGATGACGTTGTTGCCTGATTCCCTGACCCCGTTGCGCCGATGGCTGGCCTCGGCGTGCGTCCTGGCCGCGCTGGGGGTGGTCGTCGCCCCGGCGCCGGTGCGCGCGCAGAACCTGCCGGACTTCACCGACCTGGTCGAGCGGGTCAGCCCGTCGGTGGTCAACATCCGCACGGTCGAGCGCAGCAGCGCGCGTTCGTCGATCTTCGGCCAGGGCGAGATGGATCCGCGCATGGAGGAGTTCTTCCGCCGCTTCGGCATTCCGCTGCCGGGGCAGGGCCCGCGTCGCGGCGGTCCGCAGCCGGACGAGGAGCCGCAGCAGCGTGGCGTGGGATCGGGCTTCATCCTGACGAACGACGGCTACGTGATGACCAATGCCCACGTCGTCGACGGCGCCGACGAGGTGCTGGTGACCTTGCCGGACAAGCGCGAGTTCAAGGCGCGCATCGTCGGCGCGGACAGCCGCACCGATGTCGCCGTCGTCAAGATCGACGCGAGCGGTCTGCCGGCCGTGCGCATCGGGGACGCCACCCGGCTGCGTGTGGGCGAGTGGGTGCTGGCCATCGGCTCTCCGTTCGGGCTCGACAACACGGTCACCGCCGGCATCGTCAGCGCCAAGCAACGCGACACCGGCGACTACCTGCCGCTGCTTCAGACCGACGTGGCGATCAATCCCGGCAATTCCGGCGGGCCGCTGCTGAACATGCGCGGCGAGGTCGTCGGCATCAATTCGCAGATCTACAGCCGCTCGGGCGGCTACATGGGCATCTCGTTCGCGATCCCGATCGACGAGGCCGTGCGCGTGGCCGACCAGTTGCGCGCCACCGGGCGCGTGGTGCGCGGTCGCATCGGCGTCAACATCGCGGCGGTGAGCAAGGACGTGGCCGAGTCGATCGGGCTGGGCAAGCCCAACGGCGCGCTGGTGCAGAGCGTCGAGAGCGGCGGCCCGGCGGACAAGGCCGGTATCGAAGCCGGCGACATCATCACGCGCGTCGACGGCAAGGTCGTCGAGCGTTTCGGCGAACTGCCGCGCCTGATCGGCGGACTGAAGCCGGGCTCGCGCACGACCCTGCAGGTCTTTCGCCGCGGCAAGCCGCGCGACCTCACCGTCACCATCGGCGAATACGAGGCCGAGCGTCCGACGGCACGCCGATCGTCGTCCGAGCCGCAGCAGCAGCAGCAGCCTCCGGCGCCGAAGAATGCGCTGGGGATCACGGCATCGGACCTGACGGATGCGCAGCGGCGCGACTTCAAGCTGCGCGCGGGCGGCGTGCGTGTCGACGCCGTCGAAGGTGCCGCCGCACGCTCGGGTCTGCGCGAAGGCGACGTCATCATCACCTTCGACAACGTCGAGGTCACCGACGCGCGGCAGTTCGCGAGCCTCGTGACCAAGGCCGACAAGTCCAAGCCCGTCAGTGCGCTCGTGCGGCGCGGCGACTGGACGAACTTCATCGTGATCCGCCCGTTGCGCTGAACGGCGGCCTCGCGCTTCGGTCGACGTGACCGGTCCCGGGCCCGCCGTGCGCACGGCGCCCGGCTTCCCGATGGAGCGGCTGGGTTATTCCGCCATGCGGAACGACCCGCGAGCAGGGGTCTGTCGCGCGCCCAGCCGTTGTTAGCGGGCACTCACAAACCTCCCTCCCGGATCGCGGCATTGCGATGTCAAACGACTAGAATCAGGAGCATTCGGGCTCGATTCGGGGCCTTCGTGCCGACCTGAGCACCCCCAGCGGGGCGACCCGAGTTCTTTTGACAACCTGTTGACAAGCTGTGGACAGATTTTTCTGTCTTCTTCCCGCAACGCACGCAAACCCAGCATTGGCGCGGCTTCCAGCCCGGTTGATTTGCATACAATGGTCGCCCAACAAGCAGTTGCCATAGTCTTTGTTGGAAGGCGCGTCACGGATTCGACGCGCCTTTTTTTTGCTGCCGACGGCACACGAGCACGACGCGAAAGACGTGCGTGCACGGCACGTGCACAACAGCCTCGGCGCAGCGCGCAATCACGCCACTCCTGCATCGGCAAGGCCGATCGATGTCGTTTGCACGACGATTGATCGACTGATCGCTGCGCGAGTGGTCCGCGTGCTGTCCAATCCAGCCTCCGATGAAGCACATCCGCAACTTTTCCATCATTGCCCACATCGACCACGGCAAGAGCACGCTCGCTGATCGCCTGATCCAGCGTTGCGGCGGACTGTCGGACCGCGAGATGGAAGAGCAGGTGCTCGATTCGATGGACATCGAGCGCGAGCGCGGCATCACGATCAAGGCGCAGACCGCCGCCCTGCGCTACACGGCGCGCGATGGCCAGGTCTACAACCTGAACCTGATCGACACGCCGGGCCACGTGGACTTCAGCTACGAGGTCAGCCGCTCGCTGTCGGCCTGCGAGGGCGCGCTGCTCGTCGTCGACGCCTCGCAGGGCGTGGAGGCGCAGACGGTCGCGAACTGCTACACCGCACTCGACCTCGGCGTCGAGGTGATCCCGGTGCTCAACAAGGTGGACCTGCCGCAGGCCGACCCAGAAAACGCCAGGGCGGAGATCGAGGATGTCATCGGCATCGACGCGAGCCACGCGATCCTGTGCAGCGCGAAGACCGGCATCGGCATCGACGAGGTGCTCGAGGCGGTGATCACGCGCATGCCGCCGCCGCGCGGCAACCCCGACGGCCCCCCGCGCGCGATGATCGTCGACAGCTGGTTCGACAACTATGTCGGCGTCGTGATGCTGGTGCGCGTCGTCGACGGCGTGCTGAAGAAGGGCGATCGCATCCGGCTGATGGCAGCCGATGCCGTGTTCCCGCTCGAGCAGCTCGGCGTCTTCACCCCCAAGAGCGAGGCGCGCGAGCAGCTCGAGGCCGGCGAGGTCGGCTTCCTGATCGCCGGGATCAAGGAGCTGCAGGCGGCCAAGGTCGGCGACACGGTCACGCTCGAGAAGAAGCTGCCGAACAACGCCGGCCCGGCCACGGGGCCGCTGCCGGGCTTCAAGGAGATCCAGCCCCAGGTCTTCGCCGGCCTGTACCCGACCGAGGCCAGCGCCTACGATTCGTTGCGCGACGCGCTCGAGAAGCTCAAGCTGAACGACTCGAGCCTGCGCTACGAGCCGGAGGTCAGCCAGGCGCTCGGTTTCGGTTTCCGCTGCGGCTTCCTCGGCCTGCTGCACATGGAGATCGTCCAGGAGCGGCTCGAGCGCGAGTTCGACCAGGACCTGGTGACCACGGCGCCGAGCGTGGTCTACGAGGTCGAGCTCAACGACGGCACGCAACTGGCGGTCGAGAACCCGAGCAGGATGCCCGATCCGGGGCGCATCCGCGAGATCCGCGAACCCATCGTCACCGTGCGGCTGTACATGCCGCAGGACTGCGTCGGCCCGGTCATGACGCTGTGCAACCAGAAGCGCGGCGTGCAGATGAACATGAGCTACCACGGCAAGCAGGTGCACCTGACCTACGAGCTGCCGCTGGCGGAGATCGTGCTGGACTTCTTCGACCGGCTGAAGTCGGTCTCGCGCGGCTACGCGAGCATGGACTACGAGTTCAAGGAGTACCGCACCGCCGATGTCGTGAAGGTCGACATCCTCATCAACGGTGAGCGCGTCGACCCGCTGGCGATGATCGTGCACCGCTCGCAGAGCCAGTACCGCGGGCGCGCGGTGGCCTCGAAGATGCGCGAGCAGATCCCGCGCCAGATGTACGACGTCGCGATCCAGGCGGCCATCGGCGCGAACATCATCGCCCGCGAGAACATCAAGGCGCTGCGCAAGAACGTGCTGGCAAAATGTTATGGGGGTGACATCACCCGCAAGCGCAAGCTGCTCGAGAAGCAGAAGGCCGGCAAGAAGCGCATGAAGCAGATCGGCTCCGTCGAGGTGCCGCAAGAAGCCTTCCTGGCCATCCTGCAGGTCGAGGACTGACCCCTGGCCAGGCTTGCGCCACGGCCCCGAACAACAAGCTCATCCCCGCATTCACGATCATGATGAACACGATCACCGCTGCGCTGTTCGCGCTGCTGGCTGTCTACCTCGGCGGCTGGTGGTTCGGCATGTGGCACGGCAACTTCTCGGGCCTGCTGTTCGTGCTGTCGGTGGTGACGATGGTCTACTGGATCGCCGAGCGGTTTCACTTCAGGCCGGCGCGCGTGGCCGCGGCCGCGGCCCTGGAGCAGCAGGACGCGCAGCGCCGCGCGCATCTCGCACGCCAGGGCATCGAGAAGGTGGACGGCGACATCGAGGTCGCCCGCGAGCGCATCCTGTCGCAGCCGTGGTGGCTCGACTGGACGGCCGGCCTGTTCCCGGTGATCGTCGCGGTCTTCCTGCTGCGCTCGTTCCTGTTCGAGCCGTTCAAGATCCCGTCGGGCTCGATGGTGCCCACGCTGCTGGTCGGCGACCTCATCCTCGTCAACAAGTACCACTACGGCGTGCGGCTGCCGGTGATCCACAAGAAGATCGTCCAGAACAACGATCCGCAACGCGGCGACGTGATGGTGTTCCGCTATCCGCCCGATCCGCGCGTCGACTACATCAAGCGCGTGGTCGGCGTGCCCGGCGACGAGATCACGTACCAGAACCAGAAACTGCGCGTCAACGGCGTCGAGGTGCCGCTGATGTCGATGAACGAGTACTACGACGAGGACAGCATGCGCGTGGTGCCGCAGTTCAGCGAGAAGCTCGGCAGCATCCAGCACCGCATCCTCGTCGACCTGAACCGGCCGTCGTTCTTCGGCGCCGACGACAAACGGTTTCCGTTTCACGAGAACTGTCGCTATTCGGCCGAGGGTGTCGTCTGCAAGGTGCCACAGGGCCACTATTTCATGATGGGCGACAACCGCGACAATTCGCAGGACTCGCGCTTCTGGGGCTTCGTTCCGGACGAGAACATCGTCGGCCGGGCCTTCTTCGTGTGGATGAATTTCGGCAATCTCGGCCGCATCGGCTCGTTCAACTGAGTTCCCCGATGGCCGCGTTCTACCGCGCCGCTCGCGCGCGCAGTCCAGGCCCGACGAGGCGGACCGGGGTGATCCCGGGACGGCGATGCGCCATGCCACTTCCGAGGGAGCGCAGATGAGGCCACAGCGGCACAACCACCCTTCGAGTCCTCGCCGCCAGCGCGGCGTGACGATGCTCGGGCTCGTCTTCTGGGGCATCGTCATCGGCTTCGCCGGCTACCTCGCGGTGCGTGTCGTTCCCACCGTCAACGAATACCTGACGATCCAGCGCGCCATCGACAAGGTCGCCGCGGCGGCGCCGAGCACCGTGCACGAGATCCGCGTCGCCTTCGACCGCCAGAAGGAGATCGAGTACGCGATCCAGGCCATCTCGGGCCAGGACCTGGACATCACCAAGGTCAACGACCGCGTCGTCATCTCCTTCGCGTACGAGAAGGAGGTGCCGCTCGGCGGCCCGGCCTATCTGCTGCTGAAGTACCAGGGGCGTTCGAAATAGCGGACACTTCGGGGCAGATGGATCCCCGACTGGAAGGCCTGTGCAGTCGCCTGGGTTATCGCTTCAGGCAACACCCACTGCTGCTGCGCGCGCTGACGCACCGCAGCTTCGGCGCGGAACACAACGAGCGCCTGGAGTTCCTCGGCGACGCGGTGCTGAGCCTGGCGATCTCGAACCTGCTGTACGAACGTTTCGGTGGTTCCGACGAGGGCGACCTCACACGCGTGCGCGCGCACCTGGTGCGCGAGGAGAGCCTGCACCGCACGGCGCTGCTGCTGGAACTGCCCGAGGTGCTGCGCATGAGCGACGGCGAGGCCCGCGCCGGCGGCGCCCTGCGGCCGTCGATGCTCGCCGACGCGCTCGAGGCGCTGATCGGCGCGACCTTCGTCGACGGCGGCTACGAGAGTGCGGCCGCGGTCGTCAGGCGCCTCTTCGGCGAGCTCATCGACGGCACCGAGGTCGGCAACTGGAGCAAGGACGCCAAGACCGAGCTGCAGGAATGGCTGCAGGGGCGCAAGCTCGCCGTCCCCAGCTACCGCATCACCTCGACACGCGGCCAGGCGCATGCCCAGACCTTCGAGGTCGTCTGCGAAGTGAAGGCGCTGGGCCTGCGCGAGCCGGGCGAGGGCCGCTCGCGCCGGCAGGCCGAACAGGAAGCCGCGCGCCGCATGCTCGCCACGCTGAAGTCCAGCGACGAGCCGGGCGGTCCGCTGCGTTCGTGAGCGCATGACCGGCGAAGCCCCTCCGCCCGGCCAGCGTTGCGGCTGGTCGCGATCGTCGGCCGGCCCAATGTCGGCAAGAGCACGCTGACGAACGCGCTCGTCGGACAGAAGATCAGCATCACCTCGAGCAAGGCGCAGACCACGCGCCACCGGATCACCGGCATCTGCACCGCCGGCACCACGCAGTTCGTCTTCGTCGACACGCCCGGCTTCCAGGAACGCCATCGCGCGGCCCTGAACCGCAACCTGAACCGGATCGTGCGCGCGTCGCTGGCCGACGTCGACGCCGTGCTCTTCGTCGTCGAAGCCGGGCACTTCGGGCTCGCGGACGCGAAGGTGCTCGCGCTGATGCCGCCCGACAAGCCCGTGCTGCTGATCGCCAACAAGCTCGATGCGCTGCAGCGCCGCCAGGCCGTGCTGCCGTGGCTGAAGGACATGCAGGAGCGCCACCCGTTCGCCGAGTACGTGCCGATGTCGGCGCGCAAGGCCGACGACGTGCAGCGGCTGCTGCGCATCATCGAGCCGTACCTCCCGCGGCAGGCGTGGTTCTACGATCCCGACGCGCTGACCGACCGCAGCGAGCGTTTCCTCGCGGGCGAACTGATCCGCGAGAAGCTGTTCCGCCTGACCGGCGACGAGCTGCCCTACGCGTCGACGGTCGTGATCGAGAAGTTCGAGGAGGTCGAAGACCCGCGCGGCCCGCTGCGCCGCATCGCCGCCAGCATCGTCGTCGAGCGCGACGCGCACAAGGGCATGGTCATCGGCGAGGGCGGGGAGCGCCTGAAACGCATCGGCAGCGACGCGCGCCACGAGATGGAGCACCTGTGGGAGTGCAAGGTGTTTCTCGAGCTGTGGGTCAAGGTGCGCAGCGGCTGGGCCGACGACGAGCAGCACCTGCGCAGCTACGGGTACGAGTGATGAGCACCCGGCGCGAGCGCGCGCTGCCCGTGCAGCTCGACGGTTATGTGCTGCACCGCTACGACTGGAGCGAGTCCAGCCTGATCCTCGACCTGTTCTCGCGCGAGCGCGGACGGCTGGCCGTCGTGGCCAAGGGCGCCAAACGGCCGAGCTCGCAGCTGCGGGCGGTGCTGCTGCCGTTCCATCGCGTGCATGTGTCGCTCGCGCGCAGCCCGGCCGACGAGCAGGGCGAGATCCAGGTGATGCGCCATGCCGAGTGGGTCGGCGGGCCGCTGCTGCCGCCCGCCGCGCTGTTCCAGGGCTTCTACCTGAACGAGCTGCTGCTGCGGCTGCTGGCGCGCGGCGACCCGCATCCGGCGCTGTTCGACGCCTACGGCTCGACGCTGCCGGCGCTCGCCCATGGAGACGATCTGCTCGCGCAGGCCGGCCTGCGTGCGTTCGAGCTGTGCCTGCTGCGCGAGACCGGCGTGCTGCCCGATCTGGGTCTGACGACGCTCGGCCAGCAGCCGCTGCAGCCGTCGCGCGGCTATGCGCTGCGCGCGGAGAGCGGCCTCGTGCCGCAGCCCGAGGAGGAAGGCGGCATCGCCGGTGCGCACTGGCTCGCGCTGCAGCCCGCGCTCGACGACACGAGCCTGGCCGGGCTGCGGCGTGCCTGCGTGCCGTGCCTGCCGGCGCTGAAGGTGATGCTGCGCCAGCTGCTTCACTATCATCTGGGCTCGCAACGGCTGCGCACGCGCGAGGTCATGCACAGCGTGCAACGCCTGCTCGAGCGCTCCACGCCCGCCAGCCCGCCCGCCGTCAAGACCCGATGAATCCGCTCGTCCTCCAGCAGGCCGGTTCCGGCATGCATCCCGGCCGCACTGCCCTGTCGGTCAACGTCAATCGCGTCGCGTTGCTGCGCAACAGCCGGCCCGCGGGAATCCCGGACGTCGTGCGGCTGGCGACGATCGCACTCGAGGCCGGCGCCGACGGCATCACCGTCCACCCGCGGCCCGACGCGCGCCACATCACGGCGCAGGACGTGCACGATCTGGCCGCGCTGCTCGCGCGCTGGCCGCTGGCCGAGTTCAACGTCGAGGGCAACCCGTTCCACCAGCTGATGGACCTCGTGCGCGCCGTGCGGCCGCACCAGGCGACCTTCGTGCCCGATGCGGTCGAGCAGGCCACGTCGGACCACGGCTGGGACCTCGGGCGCGACGGCCAGCGGCTGCGGCCGTTGATCGACGAACTGCACGGTCTCGGCGTGCGCGTGAGCCTGTTCGTGGACCCCGATCCCTCGACGATGGCGCTGGCGCGCGAGGTCGGCGCCGATCGCGTCGAGCTGTACACCGAGGGCTATGCGCGCGCGTGGGGCACGCCGCAGCAGGCTGCGGTTCTCGAGCGCTTCGTCGGCGCGGCCGCGGCCGCATCGGCCGCCGGCCTCGGTGTCAACGCGGGCCACGATCTGAACCGCGACAACCTCGGCGACTTCCTCGCCGCGGTGCCGGGTGTGCTCGAAGTCTCCATCGGCCATGCGATCGCTGCCGACGCGCTCGAGCTGGGCATGGCCGAGACCGTGCGCGCCTACCTGCGCTGCATCCGCGCCGCGCAGGCCCCGGCTGCGCCGGGCGTGCCCGCAGGTGCGGGCACGGCATGATCTACGGCATCGGCACCGACGTCTGCGACGTCCGGCGCATCGACGCGGCGCTGACGCGCTTCGGCGAACGCTTCGCGCTGCGCGTGCTCGGCCCGCGCGAAGTCCAGGTCTGGCGCGCGCGCACGGCCGCACATGCGGCGCGCGGCGTGCGCTACCTCGCGACGCGGTTCTCGGCGAAGGAAGCGTTCTCGAAGGCCATCGGCCTGGGGATGCGCTCGCCGATGACCTGGCGCCACTGCGAGGTGATCAAGGCGAGCAGCGGCAAGCCCGAGATCGCGCTGAGCGGCGAGCTGTCGCGCTGGTTCGCGCAGCGCGGCCTGCGCGCGCATGTCAGCGTGAGCGACGAGAACGACTATGCGGCCGCCTTCGTGGTGGTCGAGAAGGAGTGAGCCGAACATGAGCACGCACGCCCCCGTGGTGATCGACGTTGCCGGTACCACGCTCGTCGCCGACGACCGCCGGCGCCTGCGCCATCCGCTGACGGGCGGGGTGATCCTGTTCGCGCGCAACTTCACCGACCGTGCCCAGCTGACGCGCCTGACGAGCGCCATGCGCAGCGAGCGCGAGGACCTGCTGATCTGCGTCGACCACGAGGGCGGCCGCGTGCAGCGTTTCCACACCGACGGCTTCACGCATCTGCCGCCGATGCGCCGGCTCGGCCAGACGTGGATGCGCGATGCGCTCGCGGCCACCGATGCCGCCACGGCGGCCGGCTTCGTGCTCGGCGCCGAGCTGCGCGCCTGCGGCGTCGACCTGAGTTTCACGCCGGTGCTCGACCTCGATCACGGCGGCAGTGGTGTCATCGGCGATCGCTCGTTCCACCGCGACGCGCGCGTGGTCACGCTGCTGGCGAAGAGCCTGATGCACGGGCTGCTGATGGCCGGCATGGCCAATTGCGGCAAGCATTTCCCCGGACACGGCTTCGTCAAGGCCGACAGCCACACCGACGTGCCGGTCGACCGGCGATCGCTGAAGGCGATCCTCGGCGACGATGCCGCGCCCTATGGCTGGCTGTCGACCAGCCTGCGCAGCGTGATGCCCGCGCACGTCGTCTTTCCGCGCGTCGATCGCCGCCCCGCCGGTTTCTCGTCGCGCTGGCTGCGCGACATCCTGCGCCTGCGGCTCGGCTTCGGTGGCGTCATCTTCAGCGACGACCTCAGCATGGAGGGCGCGCGC
This sequence comes from uncultured Gammaproteobacteria bacterium, assembly GCA_963698425.1. Lineage (GTDB taxonomy): Bacteria > Pseudomonadota > Gammaproteobacteria > Steroidobacterales > Woeseiaceae > UBA1847. Next base: position 499,126 of record CAVOQR010000002.1, read on the forward strand.
CACCTCGACGGACGCGAGCTGAGCCACTGCGAAGCCGCCGTGCATGCGCTGACGGCCGGCTGCGACCTGGTCCTGTTGTGCAACCAGTCGGCCGACGCCGGCCGCGCGCTCGACGGCCTGCTCGACGGGCTCGGCGAGCAGCTCGCGCGCGGCGCCTGGCTGCCCGACCCGCACAGCGAGCAGCGACGCCTCGCACTGCTGCCCAGTTCGCCGCCGCTCGTGTGGGACGACCTGATGCGGGACGCCACCTACCTGCACGCGATCGATCGCCTCGCGGATTGAAGGCTGCGGCGCCAGCCTGCCGTCGATGACGCTGCGGCCATACCTGGGGATGGTCCCGCCCGTGCGCCGGGGCGGATACTGGACGACGAGGACGTGGTCCACCAGCGCCTCGACAGCGCCATGAAGGAAGCCGAAACCCCGCAGCCGACTTCGCTCGACGACCTGTGGTTCCTGCTGCAGAGGCAACGGGGCACCGGCGAGCCGCGCATCGGCACGGCGCTCGTGGCGCGCGGGCTGATCGACGAAGGCCTGCTCGAGCGCGCGCTGAACGCGCAGCAGATGTCGCACCCGCGCCAGCCGCTCGGGCAGATGTTCGTCGATGCCGGCGTGCTGTCGTCGGCGCAGCTGCAGCGAGCGCTCGCTGACTGGCTTGGCGCCATCTTCGTCGATCCGCTGCGGCTGCAGCCGCAGCCGGCGGCGGTGAGCCGCGTGCCGAGGGACCTGGCCGAACGCGAGAGCGTGCTGCCGCTGATGCTGCGCGACGACACGCTGGTCGTCGCCCTGCCGGACCCCTGGGACAAGGGCCTGATCGACCAGCTGCGTTTCCTGACCGACCTGAAGGTGGTGGCTGTCGGTGCCGTGCCCGGCACGCTGCCGGCGGCCGTCTCGCGTGCGTATCGGCCGCGGCCGAGCGCGCCGCCGGACATTCCCGCCGCGCCGCCACCGCCCGCCGCGCCGCCGCCCGCGCACCGCCGCGACCTGCAGACCCTCGCCGCCGAGCTGAGATCGGCCGCCGTCGCGGACCCGGTGCACGATCCGGACGTGATGTCCGAATCGGACAACACGCTCGTGCGCCTGGTCAACCAGCTCATCGGCGACGCGATCGACCACGGCGCCTCGGACATCCATGTCGAGACGGCCGAACCGCCGCGCGCGGTGAGCATCCGGCTGCGCATCGACGGCGAGCTCGTGCCCTGGCTCGAACTGCCCTCGCAGGTGCGCTACGCCCTGATCACGCGCTTGAAGGTGATGGCCGACCTCGACATCTCGGAACACCGGCGGCCGCAGGACGGCAAGATCGACTTCGCGCGCCATGGCGGCCGCCCGATGGAGTTGCGCGTCGTGATCGTGCCGACGGCGCGCGGCCTCGAGGACGTCGTGCTGCGGCTGCTGAACAGTCTCGAGCCGATGCCGCTGGAGCGCATCGGGCTGCTGCCGCGCAACCTGCAGACGCTGCGCGAGGTGACGGCCAAGACCTACGGCCTGATCCTGATCTGCGGGCCCACCGGCTGCGGCAAGACGACCACGCTGCACTCGGTGATGCGCGAGCTCAATACCGACAAGCGCAAGATCTGGACCGCGGAGGATCCGGTCGAGATCACGCAGCAGGGCCTGCGGCAGGTCCAGGTCAATGCGCGCATCGGCTGGACCTTCGCGGCGGCCATGCGCACCTTCCTGCGCGCGGACCCCGATGTCATCATGATCGGGGAGATGCGCGACGAGGAGACGGCGCGCATCGCGGTCGAGGCGTCGCTGACCGGCCACCTCGTGATGTCGACGCTGCACACGAACTCGGCGGCGGAGAGCATCACGCGCCTGCTCGAGATCGGGCTCGACCCGTTCATGTTCTCCGACTCGCTGCTGGCGGTGCTCGCGCAGCGCCTGGTGCGGCGGCTGTGCACGAAGTGCCGCGTGGCCGAACCCATGACCACGGCCACGCTCGAGGCACTCTTGCACCAGTACGTCCAGAGTGCCGGCAGCGGCGCAGCGGCCGCCGCGCTCGACCGGCTCGAAGTCGTCGATGCCTGGCGACAGCGGCACGGCGGCCCGGACGGTCAGCTGCGGCAGTGGCGGCGAGTCGGCTGCGCGCAGTGCGAGGACAGTGGCTACCACGGGCGCATGGGATTGCACGAACTGCTGCTCGTCGACGATAACCTGCGCACCCTGATCCGCCGCCGGGCCGCGGCCGCCGAACTGCAGCGCGCGGGGTTCGCCACCGGGATGAACACGCTGCGGCAGGATGGCATCGAAAAGGTGCTTTCCGGCGACACCGACCTGCCGGAGGTGCTGGCGGCAACGAATCAGTGACCGTCACGCCAATCGAAACAGGGAACCAGCCACGATGAACGAACAACACGACACCGACGTCCTGCTGCGCGGGATCGGGGAGCGACTGGGCTCCACGGTCAGCCATCTGCTGTCCGTCGTCGACCTGCCGCGCGAGGCGCGCGCGGTGCTCGCGCAGCTCGAGGAGCTCGGTGTACGCCTGCAGTCGCTCGAGCGCGTCATCGGCGGCCACGGACGGCTCGCGCCCGAGCGCCTGGACCTCGGGCTCGCGGTGGTGCAGTTGCGCGCCGAGCGTGCCCACGCGCTCGAGCGCGCCGGCGCCTCGATCGAGGGCCCCGCCGACGGCATGGACGTGCGCGTCAGCGCGGGCGTGCTCAAGCAGGCCATGGATCTCGCGCTCGACCACGCGCTGTCGCTGGGCAAGCAGATCCAGGCGCAGATCGCGCCCCATGGAGACCCGGCGCTGCCGACGCTGCAGCTGACCGTCGCGCTGCCCTTCATCGAGGCTTTCGCGGCCTCGCGCGAGGCGCTCGACGAGTTGCACTGGGCGCTGCTGTCGCTGCTGTGCAATCGATGCGGCATCCGTCTGGAGCGCCAGATCGAGGCCCACCGCGTCGTGCTGCGCCTGGGCTTCGTGCCGGCGCCCTGACGCGCCCGGCAGCCTGGCGCCAGGCTGCCGGACGCCCGGGCGTGCTCAGGCCGGCTCGGTCGGCGGCGCCTCGGATCGCTGCGGCTCGTCGAACGGCAGCCGCACCTGACCGAGGTCCTTGCGCGTCTCGACGAGCACCAGCGGCCCTTCGTCGACCACCACCAGCGGCTTGCGCTCGCGCGGCTCGTGCACCGGGCGCGGCTCGGCTTCCATCGCGGCCTGTGCGGCGGCGATCTTGCCGGCGTCGGAGTTGATCCACTGCAGCCCGCTGGACTGCGCGATGCCCTGCAGTTCGTCGAGCGGCAGCACGAAGCGCTCGAGCGCCGGCGGTGCCGGCGGCGGGGGCGCCGCCAGGGCCTGCGCGGCGGGCGGTGGGGCCAGTGCGTCGCGATGGATCGGTGCGGCCAGCGCCTCCAGGGCCGCTGGCGCGGCCAAGGCCGTCATCGCGGCCGACCCGACCGCGCCGATTCCGGCGGCCCCGGTGCCTTGCTCGTCGGCAGTCGCGGCCGATTCGGCCTGCTCGTGCGTCGCTTGCTCGGGACGCCGCTCGCGGCGCATGCGGTCACGCCCGCGGCTGCGGCGCTCGCCGGCCTCTTCCTGCTCGGGACCCTCGGCCATGCCTGCCGGGGCCTGCGCGTCGCTGTCCGCGCCGGGCTGGACCCCCTCCAGCGTGGGCTCGACGCCTGCGTCGGCCTGTGCGCCTTCGCCTGGCGCACCGGCATCGGCGGCGCCAGCTTCGCCTTCGGCGCGGCCGCGGCCGCGACCACCCCGGCGGCGCCGGCGGCGGCCGCGTTCACCTTCGGCCGCCCCGGTCTCGGCAGTCTCGGCACCGGGCAGGGTGTCGGCGAAGTCGGTTTCCTCGGTCGCCGCAGCGGCGAGTTCGGCCTTGGCCTCCATGCCGGGCGCAACGGCCTCCTCGGCTTCACGCCGCGGCGCGCGAGCGCCTCGATCCTGGCGCTCGCCACGCTCGGGACGCTCGCCACGTTCCGGACGCTCGGCGCGCTCCGCGCGCTCGCCACGTTCGGCGCGCTCGGGCTGCGCGGCACGCTCGCCGCGCCCCGCGGGCCTGTCGGCGGCATCGCCACGACCGCGTCCACCGCGGCCTTCGCGCGATCCGCGCTCGCCCGCCTTGCCTCCACGCTCGCCGGTTCGCCGCGTTCGCCGCGTTCGCCTCGGCGGCCCCGCTCACCACGCGGCTTGCCGCCCTTGTCCTGTGCCGTGGCTGGCGTGGCGGCCGCTGCGCCTGCCGCAGCCGCGACGGCGCCCGTTCCCGCCGCGCCCGCCGCGTCTTGCGACGGCGTGCCGGCGAGCACGCGCCGCAGCCAGCCGAAGAAGCCGCCACCCGCGGACGCGGGCACCGGCGCCGGGACGACGGGCGGCACGGCGGCGGCCACCGGCTGCAGCACCGGGGCGGCAGGCGGCGGCGCCATCGGTGCCGGCTGGTCCGGCAGCACGCCCTTGATCAGCGGCTCCTGTCTGGTCTTGGCCTTCTCGCGGCGCGAGATCGAGACCTCGTCGTCCGGCTCCTCGATCATCGTGTAGCTGGCGCGGAATGCCTCCAGGCGCGGATCGTCGTGACGCAGCCGCTCGAGCTTGTAGTTCGGCGTCTCCAGGTGCTTGTTCGGGATCAGCAGCACCGTCACGCGCTGCTTCAGCTCGATCTTCGTGATCTCGGTGCGCTTCTCGTTCAGCAGGAAGCTGGTCACCTCGACCGGCACCTGGACGTGCACGGCCGCCGTGTTGTCCTTCAGCGCCTCCTCCTGGATCACGCGCAGGATCTGCAGCGCGCTCGACTCCGTGTCGCGGATGTGGCCGGTGCCGTTGCAGCGCGGGCAGGTGATGTGGTTGCCCTCGCTGAGCGCCGGGCGCAGCCGCTGGCGGCTCAGCTCGAGCAGGCCGAACTTGCTGATCGAGGAGAACTGCACGCGTGCGCGGTCGTTGCGCAGCGCATCGCGCAGCCGCTGCTCGACCTCGCGCCGGTTCTTGCTCTCCTCCATGTCGATGAAGTCGACGACGATCAGGCCGCCGAGGTCGCGCAGCCGCATCTGGCGCGCGATCTCGTCGGCAGCCTCGAGGTTGGTGCGCGTGGCCGTCTCCTCGATGTCGGTGCCGCGCGTGGCACGCGCCGAGTTCACGTCCACCGCGACCAGTGCCTCGGTGTGATCGATGACGATCGCGCCGCCCGACGGCAGGTTCACCGTGCGGCTGAACGCGGTCTCGATCTGGTGCTCGATCTGGAAGCGGCTGAACAGCGCCGCATCGTCACGGTAGCGCTTCACGCGATTGCCCATGTCGGGCATCACGTGGTTCATGAACTGGTGCGCCTGCTCGAAGATGTCGTCCGTGTCGATCAGGATCTCGCCGATGTCCGACGAGAAATAGTCGCGGATCGCACGGATCACGAGCGAGCTTTCCTGGTAGATCAGGAACGCGCCCTTGCCGGCCGTCCCGGCGCCGTCGATCGCGTCCCACAGCTTCAGCAGGTAGTTCAGGTCCCACTGCAGCTCGGGAGCGCTGCGTCCGATGCCGGCGGTGCGCGCGATCAGGCTCATGCCCTTGGGGTACTCGAGCTGGTCGAGCGCCTCCTCCAGGTCCTCGCGGTCCTCGCCCTCGATGCGGCGGCTCACGCCGCCGCCGCGCGGGTTGTTCGGCATCAGCACGAGGTAGCGGCCGGCCAGGCTGATGAAGGTGGTCAGCGCGGCACCCTTGTTGCCCCGCTCCTCCTTGTCGACCTGCACCAGGATCTCCTGGCCCTCCCGGATGACGTCGCCGATCTTCGCGTTGCGCGCGTCAGCGCCTTCCTTGAAGACGGCGCGCGAGATCTCCTTGAACGGCAGGAAGCCGTGGCGGTCCTCGCCATAGTCGACGAAGCAGGCCTCCAGCGCGGGCTCGACGCGCGTGACCACCGCCTTGTAGATGTTGCCCTTGCGCTGCTCGCGCCCCTCGATCTCGGTCTCGAAGTCGAGCAGCTTCTGCCCGTCGACGATCGCCAGGCGCCGCTCCTCCGGCTGCGTGGCATTGATCAGCATGCGTTTCATCGGTCGTGCACTCCAACACGCGCACAGCGCCGCAGCAGCGGCCGTGCGCCATTTCGACGATGCACGAGAAACGACGGTCGAACCGAGGTCGAATCGCCCTGGACCGCGAGGCGACCGGCTGCTGCGTCGACGGGAACGGCAGCGTGCCGGTCAGGATCGTGGCGTTGGCGCGCGCGCCGCGCGGTCCTGCGGCCCGTGGGCGTCGGCCGCCGTGTCACCGCCGCCGCGCGCTGCGTCGAGGACGCGCAACGCGGCAGCCCCGCTGCCGCGCGGCGTGCACGATGGGTGCGCGCCGCTGCGTGACAGGGCCTCGGGGTGATCGGACAGGATGGCCATCGCTGAAGGCTTCAGGGCGCCAGGCGCAAGTGCCAGCTCGGCAGGCCGCCGGGTCCGCGCACACGCGGAAGGCAACCCTTGTCTGGCACCGTGAACTCTCTTTTCAACGCCTCGTCCCGCGCCGTGTTGCGCGGGGCAAGGCCGGTTCCGGTATCGAATCCTTGCTGCCCGGTCCTGACGGCTTGCCGGCCACTTGGGTCCGGCACCGCGCGCCCGAAGGCGGGCACTGCATCTGCGCTTGTGGCTCGCGCGACCGACTCGGCACTGCGGCCACCGTCCACGTCGAGCCGTTCAAGCCTGGATGCCCGGCTGGAGCGGCGCTGAATAAGCACTTGCAGCACGCACGTGGTGAGGCACATTATACGGGCACGGCCCGTCGCCGCCGCGGGCGGCGCGGCAAAGGCGCTGCGACAACAAGGCCGGGAACGCCTCTCGTGCGCCGACCGCCGGTCGGCGCCAGGGTGCAGGGCGTGCCGGCGGCATCCGGGGCGCCGCCGGCAGCACCGGGGCGCCAAGCGTGGGGGAGCGCAAAGCCACGGTGCGGCAGCTTGCCGTCGACGAGCGCGGCGCGGGCCAGCGCCTCGACAATTTCCTGCTGCGCGAACTCAAGGGCGTGCCCAAGACGCTCGTCTACCGCGTGATCCGCAGTGGCGAGGTGCGGGTCAACGGCGGTCGCGCCCGCGCCGACACGCGGCTCGCCGAGGGCGACAAGGTGCGCGTGCCGCCGCTGCGGCTGTCACAGCAGCCGCCTGCGGCGCCAGCGCGCGAGTTCCCGGTGCTGTTCGAGGACGAGTGGCTGCTCGCGATCGACAAGCCCGCGGGCGTCGCGGTGCACGGTGGCAGCGGCGTGAGCTCCGGCGTGATCGAGCAGCTGCGTCGTGCGCGGCCGCACGCAGCGCTTCCTCGAACTCGTGCACCGGCTGGATCGCGAGACCTCGGGCGTGCTGCTGATCGCCAAGCGGCGCAGCGCGCTGACGCACCTGCAGGCGCAGTTCCGCTGCACGCGGGGCCGACAAGGCGGTGGCCAAGACCTACGGCGCGCTCGTGCTCGGCGCGTGGCCGGACAGCCTGAAGGTCATCGACGTGCCGCTGCACAAGTATCTGACGGACGGCGGCGAGCGCCGCGTGCGCACGAGCACGGCCGACGATGCGCAGGCGCGGCGCGCGATCACGCTGGTCAAGGTGGCGCTGCGTTTGCCCGGATTCACGCTGCTCGACGTCACGATCAAGACCGGTCGCACGCACCAGATCCGCGTGCACCTGGCCGGCGCGGGCCACCCGATCGCGGGTGACGACAAGTACGGCGACTTCGAGGTCAACCGGCGGCTGGCGCGCGGCGAGGGACTGCCGGTGCGTCTGGCGCGCATGTTCCTGCACGCGCGGCGCCTGCGCTTCCGTCACCCCGTCGACGAGCGCATCATCGAGCTCGAAGCGCCGTGGCCAAAAGAGTGCGAAGATATCGCCGCTGCGCCAAGGCGTTAAGCAAGCGGCCGGTCAAGCGATGTCTCATCGCGCGAGTGGCTTGCGATGTGACGCAGCGGACGACGCCGGCAGAGCCGCGCAGCGCGGGGAGTCCTTCACTTGTAGTGCCCCAACGCATGAAAACACGAGACGTCGTCATCTTCAACGGGAAGCGCTTCAAGGTGCCGCAGTGCATCCAGCGCATCGATCACCGCTACACGCACGGCTGGCAGGTCCGCTACGGCGGCACCAAGATGTACTCCGACGGCACCAACGACGGCAGCGGTGCCGACGGCATCGCTGCAGGCGGCCACGAAGGAGCTGAGTTGGTTCATCGCATCAACGACCCTGCCGACGCCTTCGCAAGCTGCAGCCTGCGCCGAGCGCCGGCAAGGCGAGCGGTTTGCCGGTGGGCATCAGCGGTCCGTTGGTGCGCACGCGCGTCGGGTTCGAACACGCGCTACGCGAGCCTGCAGGTGCTGCTGCCGCGCTTCGGCGAGAAGCCGCGAACAAGAACGTCTACATCGGCAGCGAGAGCACCTACACGCCGAAGCGTTTCAAGGAAGCGCTGGCACGCGCAGTGGAGTTGCGGCAGGAGGCCGAGGCGGCCTACCGGTTCGCCGGACCAAGGCGCGTCGCAGGCCGAGGCGCGCGTCATGAAGGACGACCGGGCCGCCGGGAAGTCCGCTGCGGCGTCCAGGCCAGGCGCACCGGGCACGGGGGCCACGCTCGCAGCGTGGCCGGAAGGTCAACGTGTCGGCACGAGGCACGACGTCGCGCAAGGCGTCCGCCGGCCCGCGCGCTCGGCCGCAGGCCGCGCCTGATCGTCTCGCGCCCCGACGCATCACCTGCGCGCATGCCGCAACGATTCAACCTGATCGCCTTCGACTGGGACGGCACGCTGTTCGACAGCACGGCACTGATCGTGCGCTGCATCCAGAACGCGTGCCGCGATCTGGGCGTGGCCGTGCCGGGCGACGAACAGGCCGCCTACGTGATCGGGCTCGGCCTGCGCGATGCGCTGACGCACGCGGTTCCCGACCTGCCGAACGAGCGCTACGCCGAACTGGGCCACGCGTACCGCCGCCACTACGTCGCGAGCCAGCACGAGATCGTGCTGTTCGACGGCACGCTGGCGATGCTCGCAGGAGCTGAAGTCGCGCAATCGCCTGCTGGCGGTGGCCACCGGCAAGAGTCGCCGCGGGCTCGACGAGGCGCTCGCCAGCACCGACCTGCGCGGCCTGTTCGACGCGACGCGCACGGCCGACGAGACCGCGTCGAAACCGCATCCGCGCATGCTGCTGGAGCTGATGGCCGAGCTCGGCACGCCGCCCGAGCGCACCTTGATGATCGGCGACACGACGCACGACCTGCAGATGGCGGCCAACGCCGGCGTGCGCGCGGTGGGGGTCAGCTTCGGCGCGCACGACCACGAGAGCTTCGCCGCATTCGATCCGGCCTTCATCGCGAACAGCACGGCGCAACTGCAGGCGTGGCTCGACACGCATGCCTGAACAGCCGCAGCCGGCATCGCCGCAGCTGGTCTGCGCGAGCGCGGACCTCGCCGACGGCGGGCGCGGCGTCGTCTTCGACGTGCTCGAACACGGCCAGCCGGTGCGGGCCTTCGTGCTGCGTTTCGAGGGTCGCGTCGTCGGCTACCTCAACCGCTGCGCGCATGTGGCTGCCGAGCTCGACTGGCTGCCGGGCATGTTCCTCGATGCCGACGGGCGCGAGATCGTCTGCGCGATCCACGGCGCCAGCTACGACCCGCGCGACGGGCGCTGCACCGGCGGACCGTGCGGCCGCGGGCGGCTGCGGTCGCTGCAGGTCGGCGAGAGCGACGGGTCGGTGTGTTGGTATCCTTCCGGCGACGTGCAGCCGGTGGCCTTCGAGTGAAGCCGGGACTGCCTGCCGTGCCGCAGCCGGGCGTGCCGATGGGGTTGCCCCGGCCCGCCTGTCTCGCGGCACCAAGATCGCGGCCGAAGCCGCACCCTGATCGCGCGCCGGTGCGCCGCACGGCGCGCGGCGTGTCCCGGCGCTGGGAGTAGCCATGAACGAACCGACCACCCCTGAACCTCCGGCCTTTGCCGCGTCGTCCGCTCCCGCGGCTGCGCCGCGCGGCCAGTCCTGCCGTGCTCGAGACGACGCTGCAGGCGATTGCCGCGCAGATGCTGCGCGATCGCCGGGCCGAGCGTCGCTGGCGCGTCTTCTTCCGCCTCGCGTGGCTGGGCCTGGCCGTCGCGATCGCATGGGCGATCTTCGCCAATCGTGCCCATGTGGGCGCCGCTGGCGGCCCCCACACCGCGCTGATCGAGATCCACGACACGATCGACGCGCAAGGCGACGCGAGTGCCGACAACATCGTCCCGGCGCTGACCTCCGCCTTCGAGGACCCCGGCGCACGGGCCGTCGTGCTGCGCATCAACTCGCCCGGCGGAAGCCCGGTGCAAAGCGGCATCATCAACGACGAGATCCGCCGCCTGAAGGCGCTGCACGGCAAGAAGGTCTATGCCGTCGTCGAGGATGTCTGCGCGTCGGGCGCCTACTACATCGCAGTGGCGGCCGACGAGATCTTCGTCGACAAGGCCAGCCTCGTCGGCAGCATCGGCGTGCTGATGGACGGCTTCGGATTCCCCGAGGCGATGGGCAAGCTCGGCGTCGAGCGCCGGCTGCTGACCGCGGGCGAGAACAAGGGCATGCTCGACCCGTTCAGCCCGCAGAACGAGCGCCACGTCGCGTATGCGAAGCAGATGATCGACCAGATCCACCAGCAGTTCATCGCGGCGGTCAGGGCCGGACGCGGGCAGCGGCTGAAGGAGTCGCCCGAGACGTTCTCGGGCCTGTTCTGGAACGGCGAGGAGGCGATCCAGCTCGGCCTGGCCGACCGCCTGGGCAACCTGAACCAGGTCGCGCGCGAGGTCGTCAAGGCCGAGGACATCGTCGACTACACGCCGCGCGGCAACTTCGCCGAGCGCCTGGCGCGGCGCTTCGGCGCCGAGACCGGCCGCGGGGCGATGCGCGCGCTGCGCGAGACCTGGACGCTGCGCTGATGGCGCTGCCCGCGCACGCGGCTGTTCACCGGACGACCCGGCGACGGTGATCTCCGAGCGCGGCTTCGTCCTGCTGCAGCAGGTGCTGCCCAAGGGCGCCCTGACGCGCCTCGCGGGGGTCGTGGCGCGTGCGCGCGGCGGCCGTGCGACGACCGCCCTGATCCGCTGGTTCATCGGCCGCTACGGCGTGAACGATGGCCGAGGCGGCCGATCCGGACCCCGCCTCCTACGCGACGCTTCAACGACTTCTTCACGCGTGCGCTGAAGCCCGGCACGCGGCCGCTCGCGCGGCGCCGACTGGATCTGCCCGGTCGACGGCGCGATCAGCCAGTTCGGCGCGATGGACGGCGACCGTCTGCTGCAGGCCAAGGGCCAGCAGCTACTCGCACGACGCGCGCTCGTCGGCGGCGACGCCGAACTGGCCGAGCCGTTTCGACGACGGGCACTTCGCGACGCTGTACCTGAGCCCGAAGGACTACCACCGCATCCACATGCCGTGCCGACGGCCAGCTTGCAGCGCATGATCCACGTGCCCGGCGAGCTGTTCTCGGTCAACCCGGCGACGGCGCGCGGCGTGCCGGGCCTGTTCGCGCGCAACGAGCGCGTGGTCTGCGTGTTCGACGGCCCGCGCGGCCCGTTCGTGATGGTGCTGGTCGGTGCGACCATCGTCGGCAGCATGGCCACCGTCTGGCACGGTGTCGTGAATCCGCCGCGGCCGGGCAGCGTGCGCCAGTGGCGCTATGGCCCGCCCGACGTGCGTCTGCGGCAAGGCGACGAAATGGGCCGCTTCCTGCTCGGCTCGACCGTGGTGATGCTGTTCCCGCCGGGACCGCTGCACTTCGACCCCGCCTGGCAGCCCGCAGGAGCGATCCGCATGGGCCAGCCGATGGCGCGCGCGGCGTGAATCGGCCGCAGGCGGCCGCCCGGTCGGCGTGACGAGCGCCGAACGATGAGCACGAGGAGCCTTCGCTGGGCGCGCGTGCTGCTGTTCGTCGTGCCGGCGCTGTGGTCGACGAACTACTGGATCGCGCGGCTCGGCGACGGATTGATCGGCCCGCATGCGCTCGCGGCCGGCCGCTGGGTGGTGGCCGGTGCGGTGATGCTGCCGTTCGTCGCGCGCGCACTCGTGGCCCGGCGCGCGCAGTGGCGGCACGAGTGGCCGCACCTGCTCGTGCTCGGAACGCTGGGCATGTACATCTGCGGCGCCTGGGTCTACATCGCCGGGCACACGACGACGTCGGCCAACATCGCGATCATCTACGCGATCACCCCGGTGGGCATCGCCGTGGCCAGTGCCTGGATGCTGCACGAGCCGCTGCGCGCGCCGCAGAAGGCGGGCATCGCGCTCGCGCTGGCCGGCACGCTGTTCGTCATCGCGCGCGGCGACGTCCGGGTGCTGCTGGAGCTGAAGTTCGCCGCCGGCGACTTCTGGATCGTCGCGGCCGCCGCGGCGTGGACCGCCTACTCGGTGCTGCTGCGCAAGTGGCCGAGCGTGCTGGGCCCGGCAGAGCGGCTGGTGGTGATCATCGCCGGCGGTCTCGTGCTGCTGATCCCGGGCGCGCTGATCGAGGCGTTCGCCACGCCGCAGCCGCCGCTCGGAGCCCAGGCGGCAGGCCTGGTGCTGCTGGCGGCGCTGGTGCCGGGCGTGCTGTCCTACGGCGCATACTCCTACCTGCAGCGCGGACTCGGCGCCGCGCGCACGGCGCTGATGCTGTACCTGGCGCCGGTCTACGGCGCGCTCGGCGCGTGGCTCGTGCTCGGCGAGAGGCCCGGCTGGTACCACGCGGTCGGTGTCGCGCTGATCCTGCCGAGCATCTGGCTGGCGACGCGGCGCTGAAGCGCGAACCCCGGCAGGGCTGGAAAAGCCCCGCACGCCCCCCGCAAGCGCGTTGTGACTGTGGTTGGACCCCTCAGATCGGGGGCACACTTTTTGCTGGCACTCTCTAGCATCCACTCATCGAACGATTGAAAAGGGCCGACATTCGTGTCCTTGTCGTTTGACTGGATCTCTGAGAGGGTCACGATGCTGAACAAGAAGCTGTTGGTTGCTGCCGCTGCCGCCTGCGTGGCCGGCGCGTCGCACGCTGCCGATACGTTGAATTTCTCCGGCACGGCCGATGACACCTTCCAGGCCTGCCTCTCGGCCAGCCTGGACTGGGCGGGTTGCGGCCCGACCTTCGCCACCGGCGCCGACTGGAAGACGATGTTCAACGCCAGCACGGGGGTGACCGGTGCCGGCTACCTGCTCGTCAAGGCCGAGAACGAAGGCGTCGTGGTCGACAACATCTTCGTACCGAACGGGCCGGCGATGTTCGTCGCCAACCTGTCGCTGACGGGTGGCGGCTTCGAGTTCTGCCAACGGGTCTTCGACCCTCACCACGGCCAGCACCGACTACTGGATGGCGTCCTCGTCGTCGACATTCGTCGGCGCCGTGGCACCGACGAATGTCGCGTCCGGCTATGCGGGCGGCACGCCGGACAACTGGGCGTTCGGCGAGGGTGACACCTGGGGCGCCACCAAGTTCGTCTGGCTCGGCATGGACTTCTCTACCACGCCGGTCTATTTCGCGACGCAGATCAACGCGGTCACCGCGGTTCCGGAGCCGCAGTCCTACGCGCTGGCCTTCGCCGGTCTGGCCGTGATGGGCCTGCTGGCGCGCCGTCGGCGCCGCCAGGGCTGATCCGCTTCCTTCCGCAGGTTTCCTGACCGTCGACGCCCTGCGCCTGGCGCAGGGCGTCTTTGTTTTTCCGGGCGCCGCCGGCGCCGACAATCGCGGCCATGGGAACGCTCTACCTCGTGCGCCACGGCCAGGCGTCGTTCGGCACCGACGACTATGACCGGCTCAGCCCGCTCGGCGAGCAGCAGTGCGCCGCCCTCGGCGCCTGGTTCCGGCAGCGCGGCGTGGCATTCCAGGGCGTGCTGTGCGGCACGCTGCGCCGGCACGGGCAGTCGCTGCAGGCGATGGCCGGTGAGCTTCCCGGGCTGCCCGACGCGCTGGCCTGGCCCGGCCTGAACGAATACGACAGCGAAGCCGTCGTGCGCAGCCGTGCACGAGGCGCCGCTGCGGCCGTCGAGGGACCCCGAGGTCGCACGCCAGCACTTCCGGCTGCTGCGCGAGGGCCTGCTGCGATGGATGGCCGGCGAGACGAGTCCCGCGGGCATGCCGAGCTGGCCCGAATTCGTCGCCGGCGTGGTAGCGGCGCTCGACCTGGTGCGCGGCCGCTTCGACGGCGACGTGCTGCTCGTCTCCAGCGGGGGGCCGATCGCCACCGCGGTCGGGCAGGTGCTCGGCATCCCGGGCGCCGGCATCGTCGAGCTGAACATGCGCATCCGCAACAGCGCGCTGACCGAGTTCGTCTACACCGCGAAGCGTCACGCGCTGCTGTCGTTCAACACGCTGCCGCATCTGGACCACCCCGAGCGCGCCGCCTGGCGCACCTACGCCTAGATCGCCCCGCGTCAGCGGCCTTCGCGACGCCTCGTCGTCCTGGGCACAGGCCCTGCGACCACGCCGGATCGGCAGCGGGCCGAACAGCGCCCCCAATCGTGCCGTATTTCACGAGTTCGGTCGTCGAGCGCCTGCCTACGATGGGCTTTGCGACGTTCTCGATCCGGCGCCTGGTGGTCAGGCCGAGTGGGTTGGCGCCGCGCTGACATGGGGAGTGACTCGATGACGCACCGCAAACTGGGGATGTCCTGCACCGTGCTGGCGCTGCTGGCCGGGACTGCGCAGGCACAGATCGTCAACGGCTCGTTCGAGCTGCCGGTCACCGACAGTGCCTGGCGGTCGCTGGGCAATGGCTCGGCCGCGATTCCGGGCTGGACCGTCTTCGGCAGCAGCGCGGTCGATTCGGTCGTGCTGATCCAGGAAATCCTCGCCGGCGCGGCTTTCGGCAATGCGCTCGCGCAGCAGGACAGCCAGGGTGTCGGCGGCCTGCAGTGGCTGGACCTCACCGGCCAGGGCGGCTTCGACACGCCCAACGGCGGCGCGCTCGGCGCCGGCGTCAGCCAGATCCTCAACGGCCTGGTTCCGGGCAGCACCTACTCGCTGAGCTTCGATGTCGGTGCGATCGGCCTGCAGGGTGCCAACAGCGCGGCGATCCAGGTCAGCATCAACGGCGCCGCGCTGCCGTCGCTGTACAGCTCGATCGGCGTCGATGTCGCGCCTGCCGGTCCCTGGGCCAACACCTGGACCTCGTACGCGCTGGACTTCGTCGCCGCCGCGGGTCCGAACGTCATCAGCTTCGCCGGCAGCTCGATCGGTGGCGCCACGGTCTCGATCGGCCTGGACAACGTGGCGCTCGTTCCCGAACCGCAGTCCTACGCGCTGCTGGCCGCCGGCCTCGGCATCGTCGGCCTCGTGACGCGTCGGCGTCGACGCACGGCCTGAGCGCCCGCTGTCGCCTCCCTCCCAACGCCCCGCGTACCCCGCGGGGCGTTGTGCTTTGTTCGGGGCACGCCCGATGCCAGAACTGCCCGTCGCGCCCGCCGCGCCGCCGCGAAGCGCGTCTTCGGTCGCATCGAACACCACCTGAAGAGGGGGAGGGCTTGACAGGTCGAGAAGTAGTACCGGCCGGATCACCCAGGCCGGTGGTGCGCCCGAAGAGGCCCGTTCGTAGCATGCATGCACCTGCCTGGGACCTCTGAAAGGGACGTATCGTGAACATCAAAGTCAGCCTTCTCGCTTCTGTCGTCATCGGCCTTCTGTCTGCCGGCAGCGCTCACGCGCTGGTCATCAACGGCGACTTCAACGCCGGCGGCACCACGGCCACCACCACCGTCAGCGGCTGGACGGTCACGTCGGGCGACGTGGACGTCAAGGACACCGCCTTCTGGAAGAGCCTCGGCGGCGCGCCGTGGCTGAACCTGCTGAATGCCAAGCCGGGCAACGCGGACGCCGGCGACCACTTCCTCGACTTGAGCGGCAACGGCCCGGGCGCGATCTCGCAATCGCTCGCGACGACGGCCGGCACGGCCTACTCGCTGTCGTTCGACTTCGCCGCGAACCCCTCGGCGGTCAACACGGCGAGCTTCGAGGTGAGCCTGACCTGGGGTTCGGGCAGCACGTCGCAGGTGCTGGACGGCAGCAATTCCTGGAACGTCGGCAGCCTGAATTTCACGCCGGACGGTGCCACGACGGTGGCCTTCCGCTCGCTGACGCCGCTGGCCATGGCCGACGGTCCGGAAAAGCGCAGCGGTGCGCTGCTCGACAACATCGCCGTGGCCCCCGAGGTCACCGCCTTCTCGTCGTTCAATGTCGATCCGAACTCGCTCAACGGCAACGTGGCGCCGGTTCCGGAACCCGAGACCTACGCGATGATGCTGCTCGGCCTGGGCGCGATCGGCTTCGTGGCGCGTCGCCGCCAGCGCACGGCGGCCTGAAGTCCGGCAACGCGGGCAGCCTCTCCGCTGCCATGCCGCGCCGCGTGGCCTGAGCGCCCGCTGTCGCCTCCCTCCCAACGCCCCGCGTGTCCCGCGGGGCGTTGTGCTTTGGGGCACGCCGCAAGCCCGGCCTCCTCGTCCCGCACGCCACCGGGCACGCCCGAAGCCGGATCTGCCCGCCGCCCCGCCGTGGAGCGCGTGTTCGGCCACATCGAACACCACCTGAAGAGGGGGAGGGCTTGACAGGTCGAGAAGTAGTACCGGCCGGATCACCCAGGCCGGTGGTGCGCCCGAAGCGGCCCGTTCGTAGCATGCATGCACCTGCCTGGGACCTCTGAAAGGGACGTATCGTGAACATCAAAGTCAGCCTTCTCGCTTCTGTCGTCATCGGCCTTCTGTCTGCCGGCAGCGCTCACGCGCTGGTCATCAACGGCGACTTCAACGCCGGCGGCACCACGGCCACCACCACCGTCAGCGGCTGGACGGTCACGTCGGGCGACGTGGACGTCAAGGACACCGCCTTCTGGAAGAGCCTCGGCGGCGCGCCGTGGCTGAACCTGCTGAATGCCAAGCCGGGCAACGCGGACGCCGGCGACCACTTCCTCGACTTGAGCGGCAACGGCCCGGGCGCGATCTCGCAATCGCTCGCGACGACGGCCGGCACGGCCTACTCGCTGTCGTTCGACTTCGCCGCGAACCCCTCGGCGGTCAACACGGCGAGCTTCGAGGTGAGCCTGACCTGGGGTTCGGGCAGCACGTCGCAGGTGCTGGACGGCAGCAATTCCTGGAACGTCGGCAGCCTGAACTTCACGCCGGACGGTGCCACGACGGTGGCCTTCCGCTCGCTGACGCCGCTGGCCATGGCCGACGGTCCGGAAAAGCGCAGCGGTGCGCTGCTCGACAACATCGCCGTGGCCCCCGAGGTCACCGCCTTCTCGTCGTTCAATGTCGATCCGAACTCGCTCAACGGCAACGTGGCGCCGGTTCCGGAACCCGAGACCTACGCGATGATGCTGCTCGGCCTGGGCGCGATCGGCTTCGTGGCGCGTCGCCGCCAGCGCACGGCGGCCTGAAGTCCGGCAACGCGGGCAGCCTCTCCGCTGCCATGCCGCGCCGCGTGGCCTGAGCGCCCGCTGTCGCCTCCCTCCCAACGCCCCGCGTGTCCCGCGGGGCGTTGTGCTTTGGGGCACGCCCGAAGCCGGATCTGCCCGTCGCGCCGCCGTGGAGCGCGTGTTCGGCCACATCGAACACCACCTGAAGAGGGGGAGGGCTTGACAGGTCGAGAAGTAGTACCGGCCGGATCACCCAGGCCGGTGGTGCGCCCGAAGCGGCCCGTTCGTAGCATGCATGCACCTGCCTGGGACCTCTGAAAGGGACGTATCGTGAACATCAAAGTCAGCCTTCTCGCTTCTGTCGTCATCGGCCTTCTGTCTGCCGGCAGCGCTCACGCGCTGGTCATCAACGGCGACTTCAACGCCGGCGGCACCACGGCCACCACCACCGTCAGCGGCTGGACGGTCACGTCGGGCGACGTGGACGTCAAGGACACCGCCTTCTGGAAGAGCCTCGGCGGCGCGCCGTGGCTGAACCTGCTGAATGCCAAGCCGGGCAACGCGGACGCCGGCGACCACTTCCTCGACTTGAGCGGCAACGGCCCGGGCGCGATCTCGCAATCGCTCGCGACGACGGCCGGCACGGCCTACTCGCTGTCGTTCGACTTCGCCGCGAACCCCTCGGCGGTCAACACGGCGAGCTTCGAGGTGAGCCTGAGCTGGGGATTCGGGCAGCACGTCGCAGGTGCTGGACGGCAGCAATTCCTGGAACGTCGGCAGCCTGAACTTCACGCCGGACGGTGCCACGACGGTGGCCTTCCGCTCGCTGACGCCGCTGGCCATGGCCGACGGTCCGGAAAAGCGCAGCGGTGCGCTGCTCGACAACATCGCCGTGGCCCCCGAGGTCACCGCCTTCTCGTCGTTCAATGTCGATCCGAACTCGCTCAACGGCAACGTGGCGCCGGTTCCGGAACCCGAGACCTACGCGATGATGCTGCTCGGCCTGGGCGCGATCGGCTTCATGGCGCGTCGCCGCCAGCGCACGGCGGCC
>CAVOQR010000003.1:0-468182 GCA_963698425.1 uncultured Gammaproteobacteria bacterium
CTGCGTCGCGGATTGCGACCGAATTCTCGATTTCATGAACCTCATAAACGGGCATTCATCAGGGCGGATTACTCAAATGGATATTCATCGATCTCTGCTATTTCTTGTTCAAGAATAAATCGAATATCAACAAGATTAGCGCAGCTGATTTTGCAAAGGTGTATTCGGATTTCGACGATCAACGACGTCAATTTAATGCCGAACCAGAGGCCCTGTTGGCTGGCAGCCCGAGCAGGAAACGACGCGACCTCTACGAATACATCATTGCATTCAAAATATCTGGCGGAGAAAGAAAGAACCTGCGAACTAGATGTAGGGTAGCAGCGAAGATTCAACCACCTACTGAGAGACTAAAATGGCCATTACACGAGACGAGATTCCGCACCAATTACTGGAAAGTTACGGTCAGGAAAAATGTGGATTTTTTGTTGGCGCAGGGCTTTCTCGGGGCGCCGGATTTCCGGACTGGGGAAGGACTTCTTATTGGCATGATCGAGCATGGGCTTAATAGTCAGATGATGGGCCAAACAAAGCGGCAGAATGTCGCGAGCTAGTTGCGGACCGAACTAAGTATCTAATGCTTGCAGAAGAGCTCAAGGAGGTTCTTGGGCCAACCGAGTTCAAGAGCTTTCTCGAGGAGACATTTCTCCGAGATGATGTTCAGTATAGACCTGTGCATCAACTGCTTGTAACGCTGCGTAAATCAAAGTTTATTATTACCACTAACTACGATGTGCTGATCGAGAATGCGTTCGCCCAAGAACAGATCCGACCAACGGTGCTGAAATACTATGAGGCGCACGCAATTCAGCGGCAACTCTACCGTCGAGATCCGTTTGTATTGAAGGCGCACGGGGATGCGGAAACTGCTGCTGAAGAAGTTGTGTTGACAGACAAAGACTATCGTCGGCTGTTGTATCAAGAGCCAGGCTATCAAAGCGCTTTACAATCGATTTTTACAATGTACTCGGTAATTTTCCTGGGTGTTCACTTGATGATCCGGAGCTTCGCTTATTACTCAACGATATTAACGCTGCATTTCCGCAGGGTGGTGTTCCGCAATATGCCTTGATGTCCACGGCGAACATCCGTCCAACAGAGCGTAACCGGTGGAAGAAGGACTACAATATGCAGATCATCCCTATCTCGCCAGACAATGATTATGCGGATCTAGATACATTCTTAAAGATTCTCCATGAAGAAGAGGATGGCGATCAAAAATAGTTTTGTGGACCAAAGCAAAACGAAGTTTAGGTCTTTGCGGCCCGAAAAACTGAGGCCGATTCAAATATTAGTCAGGGAGGGTAGAGCGGCGATAAGGCTAGCGCAAGAATGGTGTGCGTGAATCTTGCGTGAATCGGCCCCGCCACGTGACGCATCGTCCTGACATTCACCCACGCGAGTCCCTAGCAAGTTGTTGAGAAATTGAACTGGGCGCGGTCCCCTAGCGGACTGAAAATCCGCGTGTCGGTGTTTCGATGGCTGCAACAAATGACTAAAAACTGAGCCTTTGAGACAATACGCAGTTGGTCCAACGCCCTATCGTAGCATCAAGCCAAATTTCTAGAAGATAGTTTAGATATGACTATTGTAGAAGGACAAATAGAGTCTCTAGAAAAACTGAAAGAATCCTTAAGCAGAAGCGGCATAACCAGATTTAGTTCTATCGGTGAAATACGTCGTTTTCTTAGGGACTTTGAGTCTGAAAAGAAGAAACTGCCTACTCGTGTTGAGAGCGAACTAGAGGCAGAAATACAAGACATGCAGTCTACCCTTATTAGTCATCAACAGGCCTACGATGAACTAAGAGCCAAGATTCGAATTGAATTAGAACAACAGGTATACAGACTCGAAGCAAAGATCAGACTGGCAAGCGACAGGAGCAATAGGAGCTCTTTCTTTAAGATTCTCTACTTCCTAAGAATCAAGCTCTTATCCCGCAGGACGTCTAGCCTAAGACGTAATCTGGAAAGCATTCTCAAAAAGAAGACAAGCGATGCCGAGAATACGGTAGCTAGACTAGAGCATGAAATCGCGGATCGCCTGAGAATAGGAAAGATCTAGTTTCGGAGCGTTGCAAGGAATCTCTTGATGACCTGACTTATACGAAGGAGGTTGTTGATGGTCTTTACACATTAGTTGCTGGAGCAATTGGAGAAACTTCCGTTGTGAATGCTCTTCAGCAACTATCAGATGATTACTATCTAATAAACGATTTTTCATTAAAGTTTGATCCTCCCATATACAACAGAAAGGAAAATGACAGAATATTTAGTATTCAAATTGATCATCTACTAGTTTGTAAGTCAGGCGTATTTCTTCTTGAAACGAAGAATTGGAGTAAGACCTCAGTAGAGAGCCTCGACTTGAGATCACCAGTCAAGCAAATATTGAGAACCAGCTTCGCACTATTTGTATTGCTAAATAGTGAATCACAGTTCAGCGATATCAGGCTTGGACACCATCACTGGGGTGCCAAGAAAATACCAATCAGAAATATTATCGTTATGATCAATGAAAAGCCCAGAGAAGAATTCAAGCATGTAAAAGTACTGTCTCTAAACGAACTAATCGGTTACATACAATATTTTGATCAAACGTTTGACGGTGAAGAAGTCAGAGGCATCTTCGAATACTTAAGGAACAGAATGTAGGAAACCCGGCTCCTGTATTCTCTAAGACTGTCGGGTTTGTTGGATCTATCACCGTGATAGTAGCGCCGGCCAGCGACGAGAGCGCACTGCCACCATTTCATAGCGACCCTTTTCCCAGGTCTTGCGATTGTTGAATGAGCGATCCGACATCCCGAAATAGGTTTCGCGGTTCAGGAAGGCGCCTTCGTTGGGGTCACCTTGCGACGGACGCACGAGTAATGGTTCCGAAAACAAGCTCGCATAAGTGTTTGAACCGTTTAGAATAGCGATGTTCAAACCGCAACTCTGGCGCACGATGCAACTTTTCGAAGAACTCAAACGACGGAACGTATTCCGCGTGGGCGCCGCCTATGCGGTGGTTGCCTGGTTGTTGCTCCAGCTCGCCGACCTGGTACTCGACAATATCTCTGCACCTGCGTGGGTAATGCAGGCAATCATGCTGGTGTTGGCGATCGGCTTTCCCCTGGCGCTGCTGTTTGCATGGGCGTTTGAACTGACGCCGAGTGGACTGAAGCGGGATGCCGAGGTTGATCGTAGCCAGTCGATCGCAACCCAGACCGGCAAGCGGCTGGATCGCCTCATTATCGGCTTCCTGGTCCTTATCGTTGTGGGGCTGGTCGTCGAACGCATCTGGTTTGTCGACGAGGTCGAAGACACCGGCGACGGCATTGCCACGGCAACAATCACGGACAAGTCCATTGCGGTGTTGCCGTTTGTCGACCTGAGCGAGGCGCAGGACCAGGGCTGGTTCGCCAAAGGACTGGCAGACGAGATACTCAATGCGCTCATGCGCACGCCGGACCTGTTAGTCGCCTCTCGAACATCGGCGTTCAAATACATCGATTCCAACCTCGATATTCGTGATATCGCGGCCGAGCTGGGTGTGGCTCATGTCGTCGAGGGATCGATACGGCGCTCAGGCGACTCCGTTCGCGTCACGGCGCAACTCATCCGGGCATCAGATGGCTTTCACTTATGGTCACAGAATTACGACCGCGAGGTCAGTGATGTCATAGCGATTCAGGAAGACCTGGCTGTCTCAATTGCACGCGCCCTGGAGACCAGCATGGACCCGGCCGCGTTGCGGGCGATGATGACAGCGGGCACGCACTCTGTTGAGGCCTATCAGCACTACCTGAATGGTCTCGCTCTGGATTACGAATACGGCGAGACGGCTGATCGCGACAATTTGCTGGCCGCGTATGAAGCCTTCGAGAAAGCCCGCACCATAGATCCGTCATTTGCCCATGCCCATTGGGAAGCGGCGGACTTCTGGGCGGGTCAGCTGCAGGTGACGTCGCGGAATTCAAGTGCCACGGATTTACCGGGAAGTGAAAATTTGCAGCGGTTCGAAGAGCGCATAGACGCGGCCATCGATTCGGCGCCGGACCAGGTCATGCAGTGGCTGTACCAGTCAGGGCGGGCCGCCGTACATTTTGAGTTTCGCAAGGAGATGCGACTGCTGCAGCGGGTGCTGGAAGCGCGTCCGAATTATGCCCAGGGCTGGATGAGCCTAATGCAACTGGCGGTAAATTTGTCCGATTTTGAAGCTGCGAGCGACGCCGCCGATTCACTGATGGCCCTGTATGCCGAACAACCGGATCCTGATGTTGCCACTGGTATCCTCATCACTCTCCATCGCATCGACAGGGCACAGGACGGTGCGGAGTTCGCCCGGCAGGCATTAAGCGATTTTCCCGGCAATATCGGCGTCATTTACCAGGCGCACCGGGCGTTACTGTGGGCCGGTGACGTAGAGGCCGCTGCCGGGCTGTTGCCGAGCCTGGTAGACGACACTGCAGATTCGTACGCAGTCGCCCGTACGCGGCAGGCGTGCGCCGAAGGCCGGACAAGTGATGCCGAGCGAATCACTGCCGAATTTGTTGGCTCCAAGGACGATCCGGAAGGTGACACGTCGGCCTGGCATCTCTATATGCTGCTGGGGCGAGTTGCAGACGCCAACGACCTCATTCGCCGAACATCCAGTCCTGATATCTTGTCGTCAAGGGCGTCCTGGCTCTTTTATCGCCAGTTCGATCCTGCGCCCTTTCCGGAATTGGTAGCGCTACTGGAACGCGAGAAGGTCAATCGGCCGCCGGCACTGGCTATTCCATTTGCGTGTGAGTAGCTGTGCATCGTAATGCACAGTGATGCAAATTGGCCAGCGCTAACCACGTATCCCCGTACCACACCGAAAGCGCTACAATAGCGGCAGCAAATCGAGTCGCTATTCTGGCAACCATCATGGATCACTTTGATTACATCATCGTCGGTGCAGGTTCGGCCGGCTGCGTACTGGCCAATCGACTGAGCGAAGACCCCAAGGTAAGCGTTTGTCTGCTCGAAGCAGGCCCGGTGGACAGCAACCCGCTATCCGCGATACCGACCGTGCAGACGTCGCGAACAATGTTCGCCAGGTTGTCAGGCGAGTTGTCCAGGTAAGCCAGAAGATCTATGTCTCTGGTTGCACGGCTGTCCGGGGTAGCCCAGATTCGGAATAGCAGCGCTCCTTTGAGCACAAACGAGTCGGCATGTTTTGTTTGGCTGAGCCGATACATGAGTCTTTCCATGGCGAAGTACTGGAGCACCTTGTCAAACGGGCGAGCGGTCTCTCGGACAATGTTCAACAAACGCTGGTGTACCGAGGCAGATACATTGTGCGGAGTGCGCCGATTCACAGAGTTGCCTCAAGGTACGGCCGCATCGTCTTCTCTACGCGACAGATTCGAGCAAACTCAATCAGCTTTCTGGATTTGGGTTTTGTGCGCTCACGATAGAGTTCGAGCGCTTCGACTACTGTGTCCATACCAATTTTGTTTCGGTACTTGAAACAATCCGCCAGTGTTTTCTCGGCACTGTATACCCGAACCGTCGTGTTCTCGATCGAGTGTTGCTCTACACCGGCTGTGCAGGCATCGCCGGAAAACCAGTAGATTTGTATTGGTGGAAAAGCCAGACGCGAAGGCTCAGTACCTCTGTTAACCGCATACAGTATTTTTCGCCGAAGGCAGTGGTCAGAACAGAAGATGCAGCAGTACCAGGATCAACACGCCGACACCGAAAACGTTGATAGCCATCGCCAGACCCCAGGTTCCTCTGGAAAGATACGTTGTGCTGTTGAAGTTCATTGCGTGCTGCCAAATTCCGAATCGGCCGATAAGCACGATGAACGCAACCAATATCACCGCGGCGGTGGCAGGCGGCATTGTGTCGAGGAGTAAATAGCAGCAGTACACGGTGGCGATGATCGTGATGCCCGACACAGGGTCGGTGGGTGCGAATGCTTTGCCCGAGAGCTCTTTCCAAGCAAGGCTCAATACGTTGTAGCCGATTGCTAGCGCGATATACAAACCCATTGCCTGCGGTTGAGTGAATTGTTCAAGCACGTCCATCTCCTGAAGGGGCGCCCTAAATGAGGCCGGGTTCGCTCCCCGCATTGATAGTGGCGCTACGATTGTCGACGCCGAGCTTCCTGAAAATATTCTTCAGGTGGAACTTGATTGTCTGATTGGTCATGTCGAGAGATCTGGTTGTAGGGTCTCAAAACCCCTGTGACACGTCAGCTCGCGACTCACTCCAATACCTTTCCTTCGGTTTCCGGCAAGAAGAGTGCTCCAACAAAAGTCGCGGCGAGAAAAGCCGAGATGAATGTCACTGTTTGCAAGAAGCTGCTGGTCGTCAACATGGCACCGATCGTTATCGGTGCGACCGCATTAGCGACGCGTTGGGCGGAAATTCCCCACGCCACACCCGCACCACGGGTATCGGTCGTATAGATCTCGCCGAGCCAGGTATTCCATACGCCCCATGCACCCAGGCTGAAGAACGACAGTGTGAAGTTCCACGCGTACATCTGAAAGAGTGTTGCCGAGTTTGCAAGGCCGAAGCCAGTCACCGCTGCAACAAACACGAATGCCGTCATGACCTTCTTCCGGCCGAACTTGCCGGTCAGGTAGCTCGCCGCAATATAGCCCGGGAACATGAAAAGCGCCGAGAGCGCCATAAACGACAAGCCCTGCGGTGCGCTGAGTCCTTTCTTGGCCAGCAGTAATGGCATCCAGGAGGTCAGCGCCCAGTAGCCCCAGGAGAAGCAGAAGTTGATAACCGTCTGCAGCAGCGTTATCCGGATCGATCGCGCTCGAAATATATCGAAGAACGAAGCCTTGCCGTCCGCGTGTGCTGCGAGCACCATCGGTTTAACCTTTGCCGTGACAAGCCCGGTTGACAATCGCGAGATCGCAGCCTCTGCTTCTTTGGTCCTGCCTTTTTCGCTGAGCCAGTAGGGCGACTCGGGAACGAGTTTGTAGACGACGATCGCCCAGAGACCTGACAACGCGCTAAAGCCGATGGCCCAGCGCCAGCCGAGATCAATGAATAACGTCGTCACACCAATTGCGGCGAGCACGCCGAGCGGCCAGCCGGCGGACAGGTAAACTGTGGCCCGACCCCGGCTGCGCACTGGCACCAGTTCCTCGAAGTACGGAAAGGTCACGACGAGCGCACCGGAAAGGACGAGGCCGCCGATGCCCCGGAGCCACATCAGCATTTCAAAGCTCGTCGCAAAAGCGCTCAACAATGGCAGCGGCCAATACAGTGCAAGGCTCAGTATCAGGCTGGTTCTTCTACCCAGGCGATCGACCAGCTTGCCCCAGATAAGCGCGCCCGGAATCATGCCGATGAACATCGCCCCGATCAGTCTCCCGATCTCGGCCGTACCGAGATCGAACTCCGCGCCCACCGCTCCGCTGTTGAAGATGATAATCATCATCTCCCACGACTCGATGACGAAGCTGAAAAATAACGTCAGGCCGGCTACCCAGTGCGCCCTGGTGAGCGGCATCTGCTCG
Source organism: uncultured Gammaproteobacteria bacterium (assembly GCA_963698425.1). GTDB lineage: Bacteria > Pseudomonadota > Gammaproteobacteria > Steroidobacterales > Woeseiaceae > UBA1847. The sequence goes on from CAVOQR010000003.1 coordinate 7,502, forward strand.
AACCATTGCCCGACGTTCTTGCTTTCCACCGGCGGTTGATCGTTTTCGTCAGTCATGAGCCAATCTCCTGGCCAGCTCTAAAGGGCCGCGTCCCTGAACTCGTCGGAAGCTTTGATCAGCTCGGCCGTCATTCCGCCATCCAGGGGCGAATGTGCGCCGTCCGGGACGAGCGTCAAGGTCGACTCGCCGAGAGCTTTGTGCAGCTCCCACGCCGAAACCGGCGGGCAGATGGTGTCGTAGCGCCCTTGCACGATGCGCGTCGGTATGTGCGATATGACAGGGGCGTTGTCCAGTACAAAGTTGTCTTTCTCAAGGAAGAAATTGTGCGCGGTAAAGTGGGATTCGATACGTGCGATTGACAAAGACGAGTCATCCTGCAACATACCGTCGAGCGCCTGCGGATCGGGGAACAAGGTATTCATTGCACCTTCCCAGCGTGTCCAGGACTTCGCGGCAGAGATTGCGACAGAGATGTTCTCATCATTGACCAATCTGCAGTACGCAGCGACCTTGTCCTTGGCGTCATTGACCGGCGCGCTGTAACGTTCCCATTCATCAGGATAAATAAGTGCGGCACCATGCTCGCCGTGGATCCAGTCAATCTCGAACTGGCGGCCGAGAAAGATGCCGCGAATTATAATGCCCGCAACACTGCCGGGATGTTGGATCGCGTAGCAGAGCGCCAACAGGCTGCCCCAGCTGCCGCCCATTACAATCCAGTCGTCAAAGCCAAGTTGTTTTCGCAGCTTCTCCAGGTCTTCGACGATGTCCCAGGTCGTGTTTTCTCTGATTTCACTGTGCGGCATGCTGCGGCCGGCACCTCGCTGGTCGACAAGAATGATTCGATAATAGTCGGGGTCGAAAAACCTCCGGTAGTCCGGCGAGATTCCGACGCCTGGACCGCCGTGCAGGAAAAGCGCCGGCCGCCCGGCCGGGTTGCCGACTTCCTCGTAGACGATCGTATGCAGATCCGAGACGGGCAGGCTGCCGACGTTGTAGGGTTCGATCGCCGGGTACAGGGGGTTTGCGTGTTTTGGTTCGGTCATGATGTCCTCGATCGGCGCATAAAGAGCTATTTCCCGTTGATGAGCCTGACGGCCCGAATTGGAATCGGCTCCCGGAGAAGATCGTCGCTTTCTGCCTTGCTAAATGCGTCCTCGAGCGCATCGAATCCCGATACGACCTCGCCGAACGCCGCAAAGCCGTGGCCGTCCGGCTGACGGGCTCCACCGAAATCAAGCGATGGCTCATCGCGCATGCAGACGAAGAAGTTTCCGTAAAGCTGCTCAGGGTCGAAGCGCGCGGCAGAAACGGTCCACTTCTTGTGACTGGTACCGGTTATCTTCGTGTTTTCGTGTGGGATCCGATGGCGTGTGTCTGATAGTGCGTGCTTGGGCCCGACCTGGACCACATTGATCGGGCATGGGTCGTCTGGCCGGTGATTAGCTGGCGCGACGATACGAAAAATGCTGGAGGCGTCGAGAAAGCCGCTGCGCGCCAGGTCTGCAAAATAGGCACTCGTAGCCGGCGCGCGATCTTCGTGCAGCTTTATCTCGAATTTCCCGCTGTCCGTGGTGATTTGCAGTATGGCCATCGTCAGCTGCCTTTTCGGGTCAGGGCATGGTCGGACTATTTCTTTTTCTCGGCGTCGAGGCTGGATGGAAACAGCACGGGTGTTCCGACCCACAGGAGTCTCGCGACCTTACCGCTATTATTGACGGCCGTATGGTCGATCTGCGTGTTGTGATGCGCGCAATCACCTTCGCGAAGCGTGAAGACTTCCTCACCGAGTCCATACTCGACTTCTCCGTCGATAACGTAGAACAAGTCCTCACCTTCTCCGCGATGCACGGCCGGAAGACCTGTGCCCGGCGGGATGTCCATGAGCAGAGCATTCATCTTCTGGTTGCGAATCTGAGCGTCAAGTCGCCGGTAAACCACCGGTGAATCGATGTCGACAAATCGCGGATCGTCTGCGCGCCGTACGAGGCTTGTCGGCTCCGGCGGCGTCAGGAAGTAGTTGATGTCGGTATCGAGCGCTTTGGCGATATTGATCAGCGACACTATTGACGGTGTCGCTTTGCCTCTCTCGGCCTGGGACAGGAATGCCGCCGAGAGCTCCGACCGCTCGGCGAGTTCCTGCAGCGTAAGCCCCATCTCCTTGCGCTTGGCTTTGAGCAGGCCGCCAATGGCGCGCTTGAATGAATCCGTCGGTTTTCGCTGAGGTCCGGCCACGCCTCGAGTCCTGTTAAAAATTAAGTGCAGGCTAATTTAGGCTTAAAAGAGCCATATGTCAAAAATTGTTGCTTTATTTAAAATTTTTAGTATATTGAAATTCGTAACCAGCCCGCGGCAGGCACCTACCGCAAGATGATGCCCTGTCTGCAACGCAGCGTACCCGCATAAATCGATGTTTTAAGGGGGAAAGGCATGAAAATGATCAGACTGGCACAGTTGTTGTTTTCGGTAACTGTTTTCGCACTTCCGGCTTTGCCGGCATTGGCACAGGATTCTTCTGAAGATGGTGCTGTCGCCCTCGATGAGATTACTGTAACGGCCCGTCGCAGAGAGGAAAGCATACAGGACGCGCCTTACGCCGTTACTGCATTCTCCGCACAAGGCATCGAAGACGCCGGAATCAAGCGTGTCGAGGATTTCGTCGCGCTGACCTCAAACGTGACACTGGCAACCTCTCAGGGAATCGGCACAAGCTTCCTGAGCATTCGTGGACTGACGCAGGTACGAAACGGCGAGGCGCCCGTGGCGACAATTATTGACGGCGTTCTCCAGTTCAGCGGCATCCAGTTCCGTCAGGAACTGTTCGATGTTGAAAGCATCCAGGTCGTTAAGGGACCACAAGGTGCAATCTATGGTCGCAATGCAACTGGCGGTGCGATCATCATCAATACCAAGAAGCCGACAGAAGAAACAACGGGTTACGTCTCAGCCGGTGTAGGTAACGGCGATCAATACTCTGTCGAAGGTTCTGTGGGTGGCGCCATCGGTGACGGGTTTCTTGGACAGCTCTCGGCACGATACATCGATCGGGAAGGCTATCTCGACAACATCACACGCGGCGAGAAGGCCGATCGTTTCGAAGACCTGACATTGCGAGGACGACTGATCTGGCAGCCTACGGATGAGTTGACCGTGGATCTGCGCGGCAGCATACAGAATCACAAGGGCCGAGGAATCGGCTTCCAGTACCAGGCTGTGGATATAGATGCCGATGGAATCACGGCAATTGGCTTTGGCACCGATACTGGCCCTATCGATGCAAATAATGTGTTACCCGTTCGGGATAACAACGTAGATTACGGCGAACGTGACATGATCGACATGTCTATCAAGCTCGATTGGGAGACAGAAGCTGGCACATTGACGGCGACGACTGGTTACACGGACATGGACGAATGGTCAGATTCGGACCAGTTCCCGTACACCGCGGCGAGAAGTTCGCCGGCGCTCTTTGGATTCGATGGCACACAAACTGGCTGGTTCGATCTTGCCGCTTTCAGCCAGGAAGTGCGGTTCAGCTCGCTTGCCGATCAGCGTGTGCGATGGGAGATCGGTGCTTATTACCTTGACTGGGAAAGATTTGTTTCCTTGTCAACCGGTGTCGATACCGGCGCGGGGATTATTCGCCTCGAACGGGAACCGACGACGGATCCCTCCAATCCGACGACATCATTCCTGGCTGACAACAACAACAACACGGCAAAAGCCGTTTTCGGCCAGTTGAATATTGATGTAACGGATCAATTCGAATTGTCTCTCGCGATGCGATACGACGAGGAAGAGCGCATTCAGGACGTCTCTCCTCTGCAGTTCCCGGCCGGCCAGCCGGGGGCACGCAATACGGCGACATTTGACAAATTACAGCCCAAAGTCACGCTCCGTTACCAGCCGACCGATGCCACAAACTGGTATCTGACCTGGGGCGAAGGATTCCGTAGCGGGCAATTCAATCAGAATGGCATTGCCGAGGTTGCCGCAGCCGTCGGCATCAACGGCGTTTCGGATGTGGCCGACCAGGAAGACTCTGAGTCGATCGAGCTCGGATTCAAAGGTCAGTTTGCGGATGACAGGTTTCGTGTCAGCGCAGCCATTTTCTCAACAGAAGTTGAAGGCCAGCAGTTCTTTTCATTCATCGGAGCGATCAGTGCACAAATCCTGACCAACATCGACAAGGTCGAATTGCAGGGTGGTGAGCTGGATGTCGTTTATCGCGCAACCGACAATCTCGACTTGTATGCGTCATACGGTTTCACCGACAGCGAAATAAAGGCCTACAACGTCGATCCGGCCGCTGTGGGCAACGATGCGCCATACATTGCCGAGAATACGCTGAACGTCGGTGCGCAGTACAAAATCCCGTTGGGAGTCGGGCAGACGATGCTATTTACCCGTGTGGACTTCGAGCGGCGAGGCGAACAGTACTGGGACGTTCTGAATTCCACGGCCAGGGACGCGCTAAATCTGCTCAGCCTGCGCCTCGGCGTTGAAGACAGCGAAGGCCGTTGGTCTGTCATTGGTTCCGTCGACAATGCTACCGACGAACTCTATAACTCCGAGTGGGTTGCTGGTGGGTTTTCCGCGAGGGCGCCAGGGCGGATTTGGAACGTCGAAGCACGGTACAACTTCTTTTAGGCGTTAGTCATGACTCATTATCACGTTTCAGCCGACATCGGCGGTACATTCACGGATATCGTCGTGCAGCCATCGGACGCTCCGGTTTACGTTGGCAAGGTGCCGACTACACCGGAAAATCCCGCCCGCGGCGTAATCAACGGCATCATCGAACTCGTTCCGGATCTGTCCAAGGTTGAGTTCTTTGTTCACGGCACAACCGTGGGCCTCAATGCCTTCCTGGAGCGTCGTGGAGAACGCGTGCTCCTGATTACAACGGCGGGGGCACGGGACAGCTACACGATTGCCCGCGGCAATCGGCATACGCTCTATGATCTGCGCTACACGAAGCCGAAGCTGCTTGTTCCAAGGCGCGACGTACATGAAGTCCGTGGCCGGCTCGACTGGGACGGGAGTGTGCTCGCACCGCTCAATCACGACGATTTTGCAGCAATTATCGAAAAGGTCCGAAGCGAAGATATCAAGGCCGTGGCTGTCTGCCTGTTGCATGCCTATGCGTATCCTGAGCATGAATTGGAGGCACGCGAGGTTCTGTCCGAAGCACTGCCTGGCGTGTCGATATCGTTATCGCATGACATAGCGCGCGAATGGCGTGAGTACGAGAGAGCGTCGTCGGCGGTGATGAACGCGTACGTCGCCCCGGTCGTCGAGCGTTACCTCAGCAGCCTGCAGGAGCAGCTGCACGATATGAAGATGTCGGCGCCCGTGCATATCATGCAATCGAGCGGTGGCGTCACCACGGCGGAGAGTGCACGCAAAAAGCCGGTATTCACACTGTTGTCTGGACCTGTGGGTGGCACGATTGCCGGTACCGCATTGGCGGAGAGCGCCGGTCGACCGAACCTGTTGTGCGTAGACATGGGCGGCACTTCGTTCGACCTGAGTCTCGTCGTCGAGGGCAAGGCAAGTACGACGCTAGAAACAGAACTCGAGGGATTACCGTTGCTGATGTCGATCGTCGACATTCACACGATTGGCACGGGCGGCGGTTCGATCGCGTGGATGGACAATGGCGCGGTACGCGTCGGGCCGCATAGTGCGGGTTCGATCCCGGGACCAGCCTGCTACGGTCGAGGCGGCACCGAGCCCACGGTAACGGATGCCAACCTTTTCCTCGGGCGTCTCGGAGCAAAATCTCTTCTCGGTGGCGATATGTCATTGGATGAGGAGGCGGCCGGGAAGGCGATCGAACGGCTTGCACCGGAGGCCAACTTGTCGGCCACGAAATTCGCCGAGGGCATTCTCGCAATTTCGAACGCCGCGATGGCCGATGCAATGCGCACGATTACGGTGAGCCAGGGAGTTGATCCCAGGGAGTTCACGCTTGTTGCCTTCGGCGGTGCCGGGCCGATGGCCGCAGCATTCCTCGCAAAGGAACTGGATATCCGTGAAGTGCTGGTTCCACGCTTTCCCGGTACATTCTCGGCGTGGGGCATGCTGCAAACGGATCTTCGCCACGACTTCACATTAAATTACTACCGCGCAGTGGAGGCGGTCGACGTCAACGAACTCGAATCTTCCTACAAAGAGCTTGAGGCGGAGGGCAAGGATTCTGTTCTGGCCGAAGGCGTTAAAGAGAAGGACATTTCATACCAGAGGTCTGCCGACATGCGTTACATCGGGCAGGAATACACGATTAACGTGCCAGTGGCCGGCGCTATTGATATTCCGCAAGTCATCGAGAACTTCCACGACGCACACAAGCGACGTTACGGGCACTCCAGCCCCGAAGCGCCGGTGGAGTTTGTGAATGTGAGGGTTGCTGCTATCGGCGCAGTCGGCAAGTTCTCTAGCACGGCCGCTATCGGCGCTACAGATCATGACAAGGTGATCCTCGGCGAACGTGATGCAATTTTCGACGGTGCTGCTCACATGACGCCGGTTGTGGCTCGGGACAGGCTGGGAACGGATTACTGCATCGATGGGCCGGTAATTATCGAAGAACAAAGCGCGACGACAGTCGTCCCGCCAGGCTGGCAGGTCAAAGTCGACGGGCAGGGAAATATCCTGTTGCACCGGGAGGCGAGCTGATGAGTAAAGTTGACGCTATCACGACGGAAATCATTCGCAATGCGTTTATCTCGATCGCGAACGACATGAACGCAACACTTATTCGCAGCGCCTTCACACCGGTTATCTACGAAGGAAAGGATTGTTCGGTCGCCCTGATTGATGAGAAGGGCGACGTGCTTGGACAGTCCCTGGGGCTGCCACTATTTCTCGGCAACCTCGAGATTTGCGTAAAGCTGATTGCGGAACAGCATGGTTGGGACTACTTCCAGGATGGCGATGTCTTCTACATGAATGACTCGTACATGACTGGCACGCACCTCAATGACTCGACGATCATCATGCCGATATTCTGGAAAGGTGAACGTGTCGGATTTGCTGCATCGCGAGCACACTGGTTGGATGTCGGCGCCAAAGATCCCGGTACACCGGTGGATTCGCACGAAATCTACCAGGAAGGTACCCGATGGGGGCCGACGCGACTCTATGACGCTGGCAAGCCTCGCTGGGACGTCATTGACCTGTTGCGTCGCAATAGCCGCTTTGGCGAAGCAACCATCGGAGATATGAATGCACAGATTGCCGCGGGCCGCACGGGTGAGCAGCGCCTTCGGGCTTTGTTCGATCGATTTGGCAAGGACACAATTCGGGTAGCGCGCGATGCCATTTTCGAACAGACCGAAGTCCTGGAACGTGAGGCCGTCGCGGCCCTGCCTGACGGCGAATATCACGCTGATGGTTATCTCGACAACGATGGCCTCGGTAGCGATTCGCTTCGTGTCAATCTCAGCGTCAGCGTGAAAGGCAACTCGATGACTATCGATCTTGCAGGATCGGCGGAGCAGGCCAGAGGCCCTGTCAACTGCGGCATGACGCAAACCATCGCGGCGGCACGAGTCGCCTATAAGCTTCTGATTTGCTCGGGTGTATCGCCTAATGGCGGTTCCTTCAGGGCGCTCGATGTCACGGCACCGGATCGAACAATTTTTTCCGCCCAGGAACCGGCTGCATGTGGTTGGTATTTCTCGTCATTGGGACTACTCATAGACCTCGTGATCAAGGCGCTTGCCCCGGTAATGCCGGAAAAAGCGGCCGGTGCACACTATGGTGACTCAATGGTCATCACGCTTGCCGGACAGGACCCCCGTCACAACAACGATTTTTACATGATGATCGAACCGACGACCGGCGGGTGGGGTGCGTTCGACGGCGGCGACGGCGCCAATTCTTTGATCAACAATGTTAACGGCAGTTTCAAAGACCTGCCGATCGAAGTTTTTGAGAGCAAGTACCCGTTACGCATTCTTGACTATGGCGTACGCCAGGACTCGGGCGGCGCGGGCAAGTACCGGGGCGGCAACGGCACCTATCGAGAGTATGAAGTACAGGCCGAGTCTGACCTGTTTCTCTGGTTCGAACGATCCGTAACGACAGGCTGGGGGATCTTCGGCGGCAGTGACGGCGCCGCGCCGAATGTGGCGGTGCAACGGCCTGATGATGAGAAACGCGAGTTCCTGAAAGTCAACGGCATCAAAGTCGGCAAGGGAACCGTTATCAAGTCCCTCACCGGTGGTGGCGGCGGCTACGGGCCCGCGGTAGAGCGAGATCCGGAGGCGGTTCGTCAGGATGTCATCGACGGCTACGTATCGATCGAGCACGCGAACGACGCCTATGGCGTGGTGCTGACCGAGTCGTTCGAGATCGATGTCAGGGGCACCGAGAAGCGCCGCGAGGCAATGCACGCCAGCGCATAGCGCGCTCGGGTTCCAAGAGGTATGAGGCCATGCACAGAGCCTGGGTGATGCGCGACTACAGCGGGTTCGAAGGCCTCAGCCTCGAACAGTTTCCTGACGAAGAACCGGCTCCAGGGGAGGTTCGACTTCGCGTCGAAGCATTCGCGTTGAACTGGGGAGACATGGACCTCATGGAGGATCGTTACTCGTACAGCCATGGATCACTTTGATTACATCATTGTCGGTGCAGGTTCGGCCGGCTGCGTACTGGCCAATCGACTGAGCGAAGACCCTAAGGTCAGCGTTTGTCTGCTCGAAGCAGGCCCGGTGGACAGCAACCCGCTGATTCACATGCCGATTGGCTTCTCTCTCATGAGCGAGAACAAAAAGACCAACTGGTGCTTTGAGACGGTTCCGCAACAGCAGCTGAATGGCCGACGAGGCTACCAGCCTCGAGGTCGGGTTCTTGGCGGCTCCAGCTCGGTCAACGCCATGGTCTACATCCGCGGGACGCCTGCGGACTATGATCGGTGGGCAGAGGCGGGCGCCAGCGGATGGTCTTACCAGGATGTCTTGCCTTTCTTCAAGCGCTCGCAGGATCAGGCGCGTGGTGAGGACGAGTTTCACGGCACCGGTGGCCCGCTGGCCGTCACTGATTTGCGTTACAAGAATCCACTGAGCCACATGTTCGTCGACGCGGCACGGCAGCTTGATCTGCCTCTGAATGACGATTTCAACGGCGATTCGCAGGAGGGCGTGGGTTTCTACCAGGTGACACAGCGAGACGGCCGCCGCTGCAGCGCAGCCGCCGCTTACCTGACTCCCGTGCTCGGTCGCAGCAACCTTGAGGTGGTCACCGGGGCACAGGTGGAAACGCTGGTGATCGAGGAGAAACGCGCCGTCGGCGTGGCGTTCCAGAAAGGCGATCGCAAGATGACGCTGCGGGCCGATCGGGAAGTGTTGCTGTCAGCCGGAGCACTGCAGTCACCGCAAATCCTGATGCTCTCCGGCATCGGCCCGGCCGAGCACCTGCAGGAACACGGCATTGACGTTGTCCATAGTTCGCCCGGGGTCGGCGAAAATCTGCAGGATCACTTCGACTACACGGCGATTCGACGGGTGAACTCAGTGCACGCGGAGGGATATACCTTGTCGAGGGCATTGCGTGCGATTCCTGACTTCGTTCGGTACTTGCGTCGAGCAGGCCCATTCACGTCCAACCTGGCCGAAGCGGGCGGATTCCTGCGCTCATCGAGCGAGGCGCCGGCGCCGGATCTGCAGCTGCATTTCGTCCCGGGCATCGTCGATGACCACGGCAGGAAGAAGCACTTCACCGGCGGCGTATCCTGCCATGTCTGCGTGTTAGATCCGAAGAGTCGCGGCAGCGTGACGTTGCTTGATTCCAACCCACGCAGCGCGCCGGCAATCGATCCCCGCTATCTGAGCGCGGACGACGACCTGGACCGTACCTTGAAGGGTGCGAAACTGGTGCGCCGCATTCTTAAGGCGCCGGCGTTCGAGAACGTCATAGGCCCGGACATGTATGTGGACGACGCTGCGGATGACGACGAACTGGTCGATGACATCAGGAGTCGTGGCGATACCATCTATCACCCCATCGGGACCTGTCGCATGGGAACGGATGCGGCCGCAGTGGTCGATCCGTTAGCACGAGTTCACGGCGTGCAGGCGCTGCGAGTCGTCGATGCGTCCGTCATGCCAACGCTGGTCTCGGGCAATACCAACGCACCGACGATTATGATCGCAGAAAAGATCGCGGACGCGATCAAGGCCGCATAGGGCGCTTCACGCTGAATCCAGGCGCTCGCGGATGTACTCGTACTCGGCGGCGATGAGGCGCTTGCAGTCTATCGCAACGAATTCGACCAGGGTCTTGCCGACGAACGGAATGCCACACTCGATCGTCATGCGCACGTGATTAACGCAGCCGTCGTCGCGGGGCTGCAGTTCCAGCGTTCCTTCGATGGTCACCGGGACGCCGGTGATATCGATATCGAATTCGGCCTGGTATACGCCATCGTCGTAACACGTCCATTGCTCCGACTGCGCGACGGTGTTCCAGGGCTGCAGGAACTTCTTAAGAATGCCGGGCACGTCGGCGGGTAGCTCACGAACGAAACTCACGGCCGCACCGCCAGCGCTCTTTTTGCATTCCTCTATACGAAGGTTGCGCGCGCCCAGCGCTTTCTGTTTTGCCTTGATCGAATTGCGATTCACAAACAGCGCATACACGGCATCCGTGCTGTGTGCGTACTCGTGATCACGACGGATCTTCATGCTAACGGTTGCGCCCCATCTGCTCGTGGCTGCTGACCCATTCGTGGGCGAGGATGGCGCATGACAGCGACACGTCGCCCGCCAGGACGACGGCAGCGATGATCTCGGCCAGTTTGTCGCCTTTGCCGGTGCCGTAGCAATCCATCATCTCGAGGCATTCGCGCTGGGTTTGCAGGCCCGTGCCGCCACCATAGGTTGCGCAGATCAGTGCGGGCAACGTCACCGACCAGTAGAAGTCGCCATTGTCGAGCAGTTCGCCATAGTTCAGTCCGGCATGGGACTCGGCGACGTTAGCCGCGTCCTGACCGGTGGCAATGAACATGGCGGCAATGCCGTTTGCCGCATGCGCGCCGCTGTAGGAGCCGCCGGCAAGGTGTGTGCCGACGCTCGCGATCTGCCGGAATCTGTACAACCATTCTGTGTCGATACGAAGAAGGTCTTTCGCGACGTCCCGCTTCAGGGTGAACTCGGCAATGACCCGTTTGCCGCGCGTCTGGATCATGTTCATCGCTGAGTGTTTCTTGTCGGTGTCGATGTTGCCGGACAGGATATAGCGAGGCTTCAGGGGGTGTTTTTTACGGATCCACTCGCAGGCAAAGAGCGTTGCCTTGCCGGTCATGTTCTGGCCAGCGGCGTCGCCGGTCGTATAGCAAAAGCGCGTGTACATCATGTTGCCAACGATGTACTGCTCAATCTCGGTCAGGTATGGCACGTCCGTTGAGGCGTCGACGACGGCACGTATCGCTTCGAGGTTGTCATTCAGCCACTCGCCAAATTCACGCGCTTCCAGTGCATTGTCGAACAGAAAGACGGGCGCCCTTTGCATAGAGTGCTTCACAACAGTGGTCCTGGCGCCGCCGCATTCGCTGATGACTCGCATGCCGCGGCTGTAGCTCGCCACGAGGGTTCCCTCGGTGGTTGCCAGGGGAATGTAGAAGTCGCCGCGAGCGTGCTCCCCGACCATCTTCAATGGCCCGGCGAGGCCGATCGGTACCTGCGCGGCGCCGATGAAGTTCTCGATGTTGCCGTTGGTTTTGGCCGGATCGATGGAGTAGTTCGATACCGTATCCAGCCTGCTACCTGAAATTGCCTCGATGAACGCAGCGCGCTGCAAGGCCATCTCGCGTGTGTGATCGTTTTGCTTATTGCGTGGGATTCGGTCGGATTGTGACATGAGGGTAATTCCAATATGTGTTGTTGCGGCCTACACAATGTCTTCGAGTTCGGCCAATGACTGTTCCAGGTAGTCGACGAGGTGCTGCACGTCGGGCACCGTTTGGCGGCAGGCCATGATGCCGAAGTCGAGCTTGTCGTCGTAACTGATGAACGTGATATTCAGAGCGAAGCCATGAAAGACCGCGGATGCGGGGTAAGAGCTGAGCAATGGCGCACCGTTCCAATACAGCTTTTCCCTGGGCCCGGGAATATTCGAGATGACCGTGCTGACCGGTGGGAACCAGTCTGCGACTCCCATCAGGTTGGCAACAAACAGCGGCGCCTGTATCAGGGCGGCATACAGGCCAGCCTCCCGGGCCGTTAATTCGCTGAGCATGCGCTTGCCGGCACGTGTTGACTCTACGATCGCTTCGAGCCGATCGGCCGGGTCTTCATGACGAGTACCAAGATCGGCCACGATATAACTGATCGCGAGGGGAGACTCGACGTCGTCCCCCTGCCGCACCGATACCGGCACCAGTGCACGCAGGGAATGTTCGGGATGTTCGCCCTGGTCATCGAGGTAGTGCCGCAATGCACCCGAGCACATTGCCAGCACGACGTCGTTGATCGTTACGTCGGCCGCATCGCTGACAGCGCGCACACGATCCATGCTCCACGACTGGGCAATGAATCGCCGCGAGGCTGAAACAGGTGTGTTCAGGACGGTTCGGGGAACATGGCGCCAAGGGACCGCGAGGCCATGGCCCATGCCCAGCCATGCGGCTGCGTAGCTTTTGATCACGCCCAGGACGTGCGCGGATGTCTCGAACTGCGCCTTTAGAAACTCGGCCATCGCCTTCAGCTCAAACTCGCTCGGTGGGTCCTGCGCTTTACGGCCGAGCCCGTGCTGCTCCCTGAAGCGCTCGAGCGCTTCTAACGACAATGGAGAAATGTCGCTCTCTGCCTCCGGGTCTGGCGTACAGACGCCCTCGAGCAGCCGAATGCCGGCCACACCATCAATCAGTGCATGATGCGCCTTTGTGTAAACGGCGAACTGACGGTCCTTGATGCCCTCGATCAGGTGCACTTCCCACAGCGGGCGGTTGCGGTCGAGCAACGTGGAATGCAAGCGCGACACGAGCGAGAACAGCTCGCGATAACTTCCCGGCCGCGGCAACGCCGAATGCCGAACGTGATAGTCGATGTCCAGGTCCGGATCGTGTTCCCAGTAGAGCGGACCAAAGCGCCCCAGCGTGCCGTGTGCGACTTGATGCGCAAAGGGTTTGCGAAGCTCGGTCGTCGAACGATAGGAATCGCCGATCCGGGCCATGAACTTCCGCTGGTTTACACGTGGGGGCAGTTTGAACAGGTACAGGGCGGCCACGTGCATTGGAGACTCGGGACTTTCCAGGTAAAGAAACCCCGAGTCGAGGAGGCCTATTCTGTCCACGCCCCAATTTTACCGGAACGCGGTGCGGAATCGGCCTAACAGGGCATAGGTAGTTTCATCAATATCGTGCAGATATTCAGTGCAATTGCGCTGTGACCGAACCAGCGAACGCTTCTCACTCCGACAACGAGTCCACAGCGATAATCACCTTGCCACGCGCTCGCCGCGATTCGAGATAGCGCAGGGCCTCAGCCGTCTCGGCCAGCGAGTAACGAGTGTCAATCCGTGCCGTCAGGCGTCCGTCAGCCATCAGGTTGGCAATGTATTCGAGATCATCGCCTTTCAGCATCGCCAGCATCAAGCCAATGTCCTGGTCGATGAATGGCGACAGCATCGCGGCTTTTAGTGGCGGCAAGAGTGGTGCGATCCAGTTTCCCTTAGGGCCGCCCACCAGCACGATGCGTCCGTTCGGCTTAAGCACACGGCGATTCGCTGTCAGGGAATGGTTGGCCACCATGTCGACAATCAGGTCGTACTCGTTATCGCTCTCGGTGTAATTCTCTTTCTTGTAGTCGAAGACGTGGTCGGCACCGAGTGCGCGCACCATTTCGACATTGCGCGTGCTACAAACACCATGCACTTCGGCGCCGAGTTCTTTAGCGATTTGCACCGCAAAGGTTCCAACGCCACCCGATGCACCGTTGATCAAGACCTTTTCGCCAGCCACCAACCTGCCATCGTCGCGCAGCGCTTGCAGAGCGGTCAATGCGGCAATCCCGATGGCAGCGGCGCCTTCGAAACTGACGCTCTCGGGCTTCGCGGCAATCGCGCCGTCCTCGGGGACGAGCAAGTACTCCGCGAACGCGCCGTCGCCTCCGCCGAACACCTCATCGCCGATAGCGAATCTTGTTACGTCGTCACCTATCTCGGCGATCACGCCCGCGAAGTCGACACCCATTCGCTGATCACTCGGCTTGCCGATTCCGGTTGCGAGGCGCATCAGGTAGGGCGACCCTCGCATGTAGTGGTAGTCGAGTGGATTCACGGCCGCCGCTTTGACCTTGACGATGACGTCTGTCGGTCCGGGTTCCGGTTTCTCGACGTCCAGGTACTCAACTGCCTCAGGTCCGCCGTAGCATCGTGACACAACGGCTTTCATCGACTCCGCATCGGCCGCAACGTTCGGTGCTGGCGTGCACTCGGACGTGTAGCTGATCGTAATCGCGAGCGCCACAACGGCCAAGGTCAGAAGTGCCAGGAAGCTATTAACAATCTTGTATCGGAGTTTCATTGCTCACTCATGGCTATCGAAAACGCCTGTTCGATCATCGAGCGAACGAACTTCGATTCGATATCAGCAGGGCTTGTGAGCTTGATGTGCCGTCTGAACTTTCCCTTGCCTTCCAATACTGACTCGGGGTCGCTGAACCGGTAGCCGTCACCAAACTCCAGGCTCACGTGATTCTTGTACACGAAATGGCCGCACACCATGGTCTTGGGCACGCCTGGCTCGCGTTCGAACACAATGCCGCCATACATGGGTCGACGGCCTGCAGTGGGGCATACATCTGCAATAATGGCATCAATGGCGTTCGTGATTTCCTCGGCGCTTGTCAGTATGAATGTCATCCCGAAAGTCTAACAGAAGCAGCGATCAGTCCCGCCCATGGCCCGCAAGCGAAAACCCAGGAGAAAAACCAAACAAAAAAACCGATTGAGACGCTGGCTCAAACGTATCGCGTGGGTCGGTGTCGGATTTGTGCTCCTCAGCGTGGCACTGGTGTTACCGCTCCGCTGGTTCGAACCAGTAACAACAGCGTTCATGCTGCAGGACGACAGTGGTGTTGATCCGCTACGTCATGAATGGGTGGACTGGGATGAGCTTGGCACCACAGCAGCACTCGCCATGGTGGCATCCGAAGACCAGCGCTTTGCCGATCACTTCGGTCTGGACCTTGCAGCAATGCTCAAAGCCGTAGAAGAAAAATCCGAACGCGGTTACCTGCGTGGCGGCTCAACGATCTCGCAGCAAACCGCAAAGAACCTGTTCCTGTGGCGTGGGCGCAGCTTTGTGCGCAAGGGGCTCGAGGCCTGGTTGACCCTGGTATTGGAGGCCTGCCTGCCAAAGCGGCGCATCCTTGAGCTCTACCTCAACATCGCTGAGCTGGGGCCTGGCATCTACGGCGTGGGAGCGGCGAGCCAGGTCTACTTCGGCCGGACGCCTGCACGACTGAGTGATCGTGAGGCGGCATTGCTGGCCGCTGTCTTACCCAATCCGAATCAGCTGCACGTCAACGCGCCGTCCGACTATGTTCGCGAGCGACAAGCCTGGATAGTGACGCAGATTGCCCGGCTGCGACGCGAAGGCTGGATAACGCGGATTGATTGAGGCTGAGTCAGTGGGCTCGCCCACTATTCACACGCAGCCACCGTTTTGTGCCAAAATCTGGCAACAAAAAAATAACAACAACAAAGACTTGGCCATACCACAGGGGGTTGGATGTCTCTAATTCAGGAGCTCAAACGTCGCAACGTCATACGCGTTGCCATCGCCTATGCGGTTATCGGCTGGGTCGTGGCCCAGGTCGCCGAGTTCGCGTTTGAGAATTTCGGTGCGCCGGACTGGGTGCTGAAGAGCGTCATCGTCATTCTGTTACTCGGACTTCCCATAGCGATTTTGTTTGCGTGGGCTTTCGAGATGACGCCCGAGGGCATCAAGCGCGAAAAGGAAGTCGATCGCAGTCACTCCATTGCCCCGCAAACAGGAAAGAAACTGGATCGTGTGATCATCGCCGTCATGGCCGTGGCGCTTGTGTGGTTTGCCTGGGATAAATTCGCTGGCCCGACAGAAACAAGTCCTGCTGCTGCGGTCTCTGTGTCGGACAAGTCCGTAGCGGTCCTGCCGTTCGTCGCAATGAGCAGCGGCCCGGACGACGAGTTCTTCGCCGATGGCATGACCGAGGAAATTCTCAACTCGCTGGCGCAGCTACCCGAGTTGCTCGTAACAGCCCGTACCTCGGCATTCTCGTTCAAGGGCCAGGATATTCCGATTCAGCAAATCGCCGAATCGTTGGGTGTCCGGCACGTTGTCGAGGGTTCGGTGCGCCGGTCTGGCGATCGGCTGCGCGTCACGGCGCAGCTGATTCGTGCCAACGACGGTTTTCATCTGTGGTCAGAAACATTCGACAGTACGTCGGAAGACATGATTGAAGTGCAGGAGAGCATCGCGGAAGAGATTGCTGTTGCGCTGGAAGTTGTGCTTGACGAAAACAAGCGTAATGCCATGCGCCTCGCTGGCCTGCGGGATATCGAGGCGTTTACCCTGTATCAGAAAGGCAGGGACCTGTACGAACGGGCCCATGGTGAGATTCCACAGATTGAGGGTCTGCGGCAGGCGAATGTCTATTTTGAGCAGGTCATCGAACTCGTGCCGGGATACTGGCAGGTCTACACAGACCATTCCGATCTGTACACGCATATGCTCACCAATAATGTTGTTGGACGGGCAGAAGAAGGCGTCACGGAAGCAATGCTGGTCGACGCCTATGCGACAGCAATTGCCGATCTGGAAGCCGCGAGTCAGCATGCGCCAACAACTCAGGCACGTTATCTTGCCGAACTCGATCTCGCCTTTTTAAGTGGTAACTGGCGAGGAATATCGGGGCGCGTGGAAAGAGCACTGGCGGAGCCGGGATGCCTTGAAGGAAACTGGACCTCAACCGTCGTGAATGTACTCGGCTATGCCGGCGACTATGTTGAGCTTGCCACGAACATCCTTGCCTGCGATCCGCTACGCACGCTGTCCTGGTTCAATCTCGGCAGGGCGAAACTGTGGGCAGGCGACGCGGAAGAAGCACTCAAAGTCGCTCGTGAGGGTGCGGACATCGCACCCGGTGGATGGTTGACCATGACGATGGTTCAAGCAATGGCCAGCAACGGTTTGTACGATGAAGCGCTGCGGGTGATCGAGAATGATGTTCGTGATGACGATCTGGTGCGGGTGTTCCAGATACTGATTGCTGCGCACCAGGGTGACAAGGAACGATCGGATCGACTCCTCGCCGAATATAACGAACACTCCGTCCGTAATTTCAATGACATCATGGTTCACGCGTGGAGCGGCGCAAGAGAGCAGGCCAACCGCAAAGCGGCGAAAATTGACGAGCATTTTTTCGGCGCGATGGCTTTGTGGCAGGTGGCAAACTGGTGCCAGTGCGGTTCCCCCTGGGATCTTGAGGCAACACCGAACTTCGCGGCGAAGATCAAGGAAGCGAACATAGCCTGGCCGCCCACGGCGCCGCTGAATTTTCCGCTGAAGGACTGGTAACGAAACCCTTATTTCAGGAGCAACCTAACCGTGAAAGCAATCTGGAAAGACGAAGTAATAGCCGAGTCCGACGACACGGTCGTTGTCGAGGGTAACCATTACTTTCCCCTGGACGCGGTCGACAAGTCTTACCTGAAGCCAAGCAGCAAGACCTCGGTCTGTCCCTGGAAAGGTACCGCCAACTATTACACGCTGAACGTCAATGGCACTGAAAACAGCGATGCCGCCTGGTATTACGAAAATCCCAAAGACGCCGCCAAACAAATCGCCGGCCGCGTTGCATTTTGGAGGGGCGTTCAGGTCATCGAGTGAACCCGGCTGCGGAATGACCGGGGGCGCGGCGACTTTCTCACGCCCTAATTAATCTCCAACAACTCAACGTCAAAGATCAACGTCGAATTCGCCTTTATCGGACCGCGCTGCTGCGATCCATAGGCAAGATCTGCCGGAACAAACAAACGCCACTTCGACCCAACCGGCATAAGCTGCAGTGCTTCGGTCCAGCCGCTGATGACGCCGCTCACCGGGAAGCTCGCAGGTTGGCCGCGATCTACGGAGCTGTCGAACACTTCTCCGTCGATGAGCGTGCCATGGTAATGCGTCGTAACCGTATCGCTGAGTGTTGGCATTGCGCCATCACCCGCCGTGATGACTTCGTACTGGAGTCCGGATTCGGTCGTGATCACACCTTCGCGTGCACCGTTTTCGGCAAGAAACGCCTCGCCAGCTGCCAGGTTCTCCGCGCCTTCCGCCATCGCAGCGGCTTGTTGAATTTTCTGCACATACGCCATTGCTTCCTCCACGCGGGCTTCCATGTCGCCTGCGTCCTGGCCCGCGAAATGGGCCGCAACACCGTCCACGAATGCTTTCTCATCCAGGGTGCCGGCGAAGCCTTCATCAACGTCCTGGGCCACCATCATACCCATGGTGTAGCTGGCCTCTGCGGCCTCGCCAACGATTTCCGAGTCGTTCGTCGCGTCGTTTGCCGAGTTTTGTGCGTCTTCGCTTTGCCCGCCAGGCTGGCAACCCGCCACGCTAAGTAAGAGTCCTGCTGCTACAAGTCTTAACCAGGTCATTGTGATCTCGCTGTCGCTTAATTATGGGTGGCGTGAGTATAGTTAATTTCTGACGGACATAGAACGCGTACTTTCGCGCCCCAACCAGATCCAGCTGGCGTAGATGCCAGCAAATACCCGGAGATTTGAGACCCGTGCACGGGCCTGCAGGCACTATGGTGCCTAGGATAGGAATATGAATTACCAAGTAATTGGAGCTGTACTGATTCTGTTCCCGTCGCTGGCGCTGTTCGGTTGTGGTGGTGGATCCAGCTCGTCAACGCCACCTGTCATCGTTCCTCCGCAGGGCCCAATCACATTCCATTGCAGCAAGGATGCGACCTGCCCTGAGGTCACAATCATTGGCGATCCGCACTCCGACCTGAACGGCGTGCCGGATCCTTTCCGCGGCTATGGCGACCCCAGTCTCGAGCATGACTCTGACACCGGTACCCTATGGCTGGCCTATAGCTGGCTCAACACGCAGGTGAGTGACCAGGGTCCGCCACTCGTCTTCGATCTTGGCGTGCGAACCCGGCTCGCCCGCAGTGATGATAACGGCGGCTCTTTCACCTTCGTGCGCACTGTCAATGAGATGCAGATGGAGGCACATCCCGACACCGGTGTAATGGGGTGGAGCGTCCATGAAGTGTCAACGCTCGTGAAAGAACCATCAGGTTCATGGCAGATTCTATGGCTGAAATACTTCAACCCCTTCGGTACCGTCACCGGCGTCGATGAGCGCCAGGAGTTTCTCTACTGGCGCACAACCGCTGCGACACCGGATCTTCTCGGCGACAACAGCGCCGTTTGGGGCAAGTTCGCTGCCACCTCTGCGTCCTGGGGCGCGCCGTTCGATTTCAATAGCATCCCTGAGCTCGCCGATTGCATCCTGCAGACTGAGCCAGCTCTGTTTGCGTTCAACGGTGAAAGCTACCTCGCGACATCTTGCCTGGTTGTTGATGGCACGGGTCGGCGAACGGATCTGGAGCGTATCGAGCTACTGCGGCAGAGCCCGAACGGCTATGTCTATGTTGGGACTATTCTGGACGGGCAGGATGCGGCTGATCTTGGCGTCGACACTATTGAGCAAGCAGACATCTCGGTTGGCCGTGATGGCAGTATCCTGCTAGTGACAACGCCAATAATTTTAGGTGCAGATCCGGATCATCAGGGTTGTATGGTGTTTTCGTTTGCTGATTTCGCAAGCGCAACCATTACACGGGACACCAATGATGTAGCAACTCCACGAGCCATTATTACGGCGGACGGCAATAGTCTGGGCCCAGGTCTGTGCACTTATGACGCGAACAGCGATACCGGTGTATTACTCGTCATCACAACCGTCACCGGCAGCGGCCCAACAACCGATATCGAATTCTCGCTGCACGCGACCGGCGTTCATCCCTGAAGCAAGAAGGGGGCCGAACAGAGATTGCCGTTGTCATGGTCAGACGTTCGATCGAAAAGGCAGGCGTGGTGCCCGTTTCGGCGTTACCTGCCAATCCAAATGTGATGGCGCGGGCCCTTGCCGGCGCGATGCGGCCGCACCACGCGCTCGCTCACATCGAAGCCGGCTTGCCGAAGCCGTTTACTGAAGGCGCGATCCGGACTCGAAGACCAGACCGTTAGTACGCCATTCGAGCGCAGCGCAGCGCGCGTGGCTCGCAGTCCGGCGGCGCTGTACAGCCAGTCATTTTCCCTTCGGACCAGTCCTTCGGGTCCGTTGTCCACGTCCATCAGGATGGCGTCGAAGCCGCCGCGCTCTTGCCGAATGATGTCGGCAACATCGCCAACGATGACCTTGCTGCGCTTGTCAGACAGCGGATTGCCAGCCGGCGCGCCGATCAGCGTGCGGTTCCATTCCACCACTTCCGGCACGAGTTCAGCAACGACGACCTCGGCACCGGGGCCAACGGCCTTAAGGGCTGCTGCCAAAGTAAATCCCATCCCAAGTCCACCGATCAGGAGGCGCGGTTTCTCGTTGTTGCCGAGCTTTTCACAGGCGAGATCTGCCAGGGCCTTTTCAGAGCCGTGCACACGGCTGTTCATCAGATCGCCACGTCCCGGAATCTTGATCGAGAAAAGCTCGCCGGATTGAAACAGCTGCAGCTCCGTTTTGGTGTCGGGAATTACTGCGGTGCCAAGCAGGGTACGGGGAAGCATGGGGCGTATCAGGTCCTTAGCGGAGACAGGCAAACGGAGAATCCGCATGTCGGTTGATCGATGGTGCCCCGAGAATCAGGATTTCGCCAGCATTAGTTCACTCATGCAGTCGGACGTCCTTAATGGCTGCTAATTCAGTGCCTTAGCAGACTCCAAAACTGAGAACGTAGTCGCGGATGCGGCGCTTGTGCGGCTCTGGAATTGCATGCGGGAGCCGTCCGAGCTGGTGAAAATAGTGTTTGCGCCTGGATCGGGCCCTGATGAAGACCTGCTTGCGCAATCCGGTAAATAATTGATCGCGCCAATGGCGGTCCGCAAGAATTAGTTTCTTAAGGTACTAATCAAGCTTCACCGCATAAATACCTGAAAAGAAGCCATGACCTTGCATGTTGACAGCTAATGCCATGCCAATCGGCACGTAGGAAGATGGCATTTCATAACCGCGCCAAACTCGATGTTTACAGAGCTCTCGCCAGACGCAGCTGATATCGACTTCTTCAGCTTCAATGGCGGCTTGGTGCTGGCATCGACTGACTTTGCTACGGAACTGACGATTACAGTTTGTAGACGTGCCGGAGTTCTCTAGCACCGGAGCCAACAATTTCTCTGTCACGCTGTTTGCCGACGGCCAGGTCAACTTCGACTATGGCTCGGTAACGGCAACAGACGGCCTTATTGGCGCGACTCCCGGAAATGGCGCCGTATCAATGCCCGTCGACTTCTCTGCAGTTGGTGGTGGCGATGTCGTTGATTCGCTGGTCGAGCTATTCGGCTTTGGCAACCCGTATGATCTGGGAAACCCGGATAGCCTGACGTTCACGCAATAGCTAGCAAATAGCCTTGCTGAAAGG
This sequence comes from uncultured Gammaproteobacteria bacterium, assembly GCA_963698425.1. GTDB lineage: Bacteria > Pseudomonadota > Gammaproteobacteria > Steroidobacterales > Woeseiaceae > UBA1847. The sequence continues at coordinate 29,140 of CAVOQR010000003.1, forward strand.
CGAAGGGGCGGCGGACGCAATTCCGCCGCCCTTTTTTTTGTGCGTTCGCCAGCGATGGCTCGACTTTCAGCCAAAACGCAGGCACGGGCTGTGTGGTTAAATCAACTTAACCCAGATCGATCTCTATAAGCCGAGCGACGTTCCCGCGTTGTTAAACCTGGCGGCGATCGCAGAGTAGGGCGCAACGACGACAGCCTGCGAGATGATTTAAACGACCATCGCCCATTTCAGAGTTTCCGAAGCATATAGCTATCCGTCTTGTTCCGGGTGTTAGGGGAAGCCGCGCGAAGACTGGTACAAATGCGAGTACGCGCCATTTTTTTTGCCGTTTATGATTCTTGGTTACCGCGAAGTACTGGCAATGAGCTGTGTGTGAACTGCCAACACTTCGACTATCCAAACCATCAGGAGTAGCGGCGATGCCCAGTATTCATTCGAATCTCGGCTGGTCGAGTAGATTGGCCACGAAATCGGCCAGTTGGTACGCAGGACTTCTGCTAGCGGCAGTAGCGCTGGCCGGTAGTCCGCAGATAGCCATGGCCGAGAAGGATCAAGAAAGCGAGATCAAACAGCTCGCGGAGCGCGTGGCGGAACTTGAGGCTCTGGTGCAGCAACTGGTCGCAGCACAAGCATCAGTTGCTGTGCCCGATTCGATGCCTGAGTCCGTACCGGCAAGAGTGATGCCGGAACAGTCCCGAAACGGTTTCGGCGGGTATATCAAGGCCGATGCGATGTTCAGCAAGTACTCCGCCGGCGATCTGGCGCCGGGCAGCGCTGGCACGCAGTTCTACATTCCTGCCACGATCCCCGTTGGTGGTGTCGGTGGGGATTACGACGCTAATTTTCAGGCGCGGGAGTCGCGGATAAATTTCCGCGCCGAGCACGAGACGGCGGGCGGCAACAGCCTTGCTGCCTTCATTGAGATGGATTTCTTTTTGAGCCCAGGCGGCGACGACCGCATCAGCAATTCTTACAATCCTCGGTTGCGTCATGCATTCGCGAAGTTCAACAACTGGACCGTGGGTCAGACATGGACCACGTTTCAGGATGTTGGTGTGTTGCCGGATCTGCTCGATTTCATCGGACCATCTGAGGGTACGGTTTTCGGCCGACAGGCCTTGATTCGCTACACCAACGGAGCCTGGGAATTAGCAGCCGAAAACCCCGAAACCACCATCACGCCGTTCGGTGGTGGCGAGCCGATTGTGACCAACGATGCCGCAATCCCTGACCTGGTCGCTCGTTACACTGTGCCTCTCAACAATGGCTATATCAAAATTGCCGGCCTCGCACGGAGCCTTCATTACGACACCAACGAGCAGAGCGACAGTGAAACAGCCTTGGGTCTATCCCTGTCCGGGAAGCGCGAGTATGGCATGGACGACCTGCGTTGGATGGCGACTATTGGCAGTGGCACCGGACGTTACCTTGGTCTGAATACGGCAAACGATGCGGTACTGGATGCAAATGGCAATCTGGATGCGATCGATGAATTTGGTGGTTTCGTGGCTTACCGACACTTCTGGCGCGAGAACTGGCGCTCCAGTATTACGCTGTCCTATCTGTCCATCGATAACGATACGGATCTGACGGGACTTGGTGTTACCAAAGATGTCTATAGCGTGCATGCCAATCTGCTGTTCGAGCCCATTCCAAAGCTCACAATCGGCGGTGAGGTCATGTATGCCGAGAGGGAGACTGAGGGCGGTCTCGAAGGCGGATTGACCCGCTTTCTCTTTTCCACGAAGTACGGCTTCTGAATATTAGCGGCTCGGATCGAATGCGAAGAGAGGGTCAGAAATTACCATTTGGTGTTGTAAGATCTTCTACACAGTGAAGGGGTCGATACCAGTGAATGCCAACGACATATTGATAGCAGTGCGACGCGAAGTGTGGATTTCTTTTGGCAAGTCTTTATCAATTTTGATTTTGATGAGCCTGGTACTGTTTTGGATATTGGATCATCGAAATTACGCGGTTTTGGGCGTCGTGTTTGCGGCTGTGCTGTTATTTCAAGCGATCGTCGGACAGTACATTCCAATTCGGAACCGGCATGAGTCGTTATTGAGGCAATACGGCGAGGTGTATGTCGCTGAGGCTCAGCATGCGATGGATAAGTTCGGAATGCGGAAGCTGATTCGAACTCGTTGGTTCGAAACTTATGCAGCCGAGTTCTGCCGGCGGAATCAGATAAACGGCGAGTCCTGACCCGGTCTTTCCCTTGGATTGAACGCCAATTCAGGGTCAAGAGCCCCCGGCTTTTTCAAGAGCGATAGCTAATCCCGGTGTCGCTCCGGCCATTCGCAAATGACGGATTCAGCCAAAATCCGGTGGACCAGACGACTTGAGGTAGGATGACTTCTTTGCAAGCAAGATCTTAACGCATGTCCCGCATATCGAGGGCAGGCAGCATAAGAGATGACAATAAGGGCACCAATATGAGCAAACTGATTGCAATCAATATCGCCGCATTCGCGGTTCTCGTCATGCTGGCTTTTTCGTCGGTCACGGCGGCGGAGGATGGATGCGACGACTTTGGCGACTACTCTTATGTTTGCGGCCCGATAAGTGCGGAGGACTTGGTGCTCGTTCCAGGTACAAAATGGGTCGTAGCGAGCGGTTTCGGCGGAGGTGCATCTCTTTACCTTGTCGACTCAGAGCAAAAGACCTGGCGCAATCTCTATCCGGGAGACGAGCCGCGTGCCCTGCAGAACATCAGGACATATGGCGCATGTCCTGGCTCGCCCGACCCCAACGGCTTCGTCGCGCATGGATTAAATATTCGTGCGGGGGCTGACGGGCATTCGACGCTTTACGTGGTTGGCCACGGCGAGCGCGAAGCAATCGAGGTATTTGATGTAAATACAGATGGTGATGTGCCTGTACTCACATGGGTGGGTTGCATCATGACACCCGATGGCATGCAGGCTAACAGTGTCGCGTCGCTAGCAGATGGCTCGTTGCTCGTAACTATCCCGCTCCACACAGGTATTCAGATAAACGAAGCATTTGCCGGAAAGCCGACTGGCGCTGTTTATGCATGGACTCCGGGTGGTGAGGCCTTCAGGAAAGTAGAAGGCACCGAAATGCCTTACGCTAACGGGATCGAAGTGTCTGACGACGGTAAGGAGTTTTACATTGCTTCCTCGGGGTTGCTCAAAATACTGGCTTTCTCGAACACTCGCCCCAGTCACTTGCTTCGTAAGAGCAAAGCACTCTCATTTGTTCCGGACAATCTACATATGGGTAACGACGGCGACATCATCACGGCCGGGATGGCGGTGGTTGACCCCGAGTGTGGCGATGTTGCTATGTCGCTGGAGTTTGATTTAGGGCAGCTTGCGAGTTGTTCCAGGCCTTTTACTATTCTCGCCGTTGATCCGCAGACCATGCATGAACGCGTTCTTGCAAGCTCGCCTGCCCAACCACACTTCAGCAATGTCACGATGGGGCTGGAAGTCGGTAAAGAGCTCTGGATAGGTACCTTTTCGGGCGATCGTATTGCCTACCGAAATCTACATCAAGGAAGCGATTGAAACTATGACAGCGCCAATGCTTCCGTGATTGAGTTAGCTCTTGTTGCTCGCCATGCGCCCCGATTCGCGCACCATTTTGGCGATACTGCCGCACATTTGCGGTGACACCTGCGAGTCAAGCACGCGCCAGCGCCAATTGCCGCCAGGTTTTCCCGGCGTATTCAGGCGCGCCTCCGAACCCAGGCCGAGATAGTCCTGCATCGGCGCGATCGCGAGCCGCGCATCGGTGGCGAAGGCGGTTCTTACGAGGTCCGTATGAATGGTTGCCGCGGTGCCACCGGTGATGGCCAGCGCCGCCAGCTGCGTGCGAATAATTTCTTCAGCGCTGCGAATGTCGTCCGGGCTGCCGCGAAACCAGCCAACGGTTGTATCGTTGTCGTGCGTCCCGGTGTAACAGACGCTGTTATCGCCCACATCCGATAGCTGGAAGTCCGGGTAAGAGACGTCGAACTGCAGCACTTTCATACCCGGTATGTGGTGTCGGTCACGCAGCGCTTCGACCTCCGTCGTAATCACGCCGAGGTCTTCGGCAACGATCGGCAGCGCACCGAGCGCGGCCTGCATTGCGTCGAAAATTGCATCACCGGGGCCTGGCTCCCAGACGCCAACGCGCGCCGTAGCGGCATCCGCCGGAACTGACCAGTATGCTTCAAAGCCCCGGAAATGATCGATGCGAACGATGTCGACGAGTTCGGTCGTTGCACGCAGGCGATTGACCCACCACGTGTAGCCCTGTTCGGCATGTTTGTCCCAGTCGTACAGAGGATTACCCCACAACTGGCCGTCTTCGCTGAAATAGTCTGGCGGCACACCGGCAACGTGATTCGGGCGGCCATCCGCACCGAGACGCAGGATGTCGCGGCTGGCCCAGGCATCCGAGCTGTCCAGCGCGATGCAGATGGGCATGTCGCCGAACAGGGTCACGCCTTTCGAGTGCGCGTAGCCACGCAGTTGCTGCCACTGGTGATGGAACAGGAACTGAATGATTTTGATGGCACGGAGTTGATCCTCCGCCGACGCCTGCAGTTCGTCGAGCGCCTGCTGGTCGCGGCGTACATACTCCGCCTGCCACTCGGGCCACGGGCGCTCGCCATGGCGTGTCTTGAGGATACGAAATAGCGCGTAGTCGTTCAGCCAGCTGGCGTCGCTGGCCGCCAGGAAGTCTGCAAATTGTGCTTTCAATTCATCTGCAGCGCGATCCAGGAAGCGGTGCGCCGCGATGTCGAGGAGGCGATTCTTGATCGGTATCAGTGCGCCGTAATCGACAAAGCTCTCTGGCAGCGTGGTCAGCTCCTCGACTTCCTGTTCAACCAGCAGCCCCATCCCGAGCAGATCACCGATACTAATCAGCATCTCGTTGCCGGCAAAAGTCGACAAGGGCTGGTAGGGCGAATCACCGTAGGCGGTCGGCCCGGTCGGCAGGAACTGCCAAACAGCCAGTTCCATGCTGTTCATCGTGTCGATAAAGGCGCGTGCATCGGGGCCGATCTCGCCAATGCCGTACGGACCCGGTAGCGAGCTTATGTGCAGGCATACACCAGCGCGCCTCTCGGATGGCAGCGTCTGCGGAGCTGCACTGCTGCTCATCGATAATTCTGATGCATGCACGATTCAATCCACGAGCAAATAAGAGCGAAGTTAATCAAGGAGGATGCTCGCCGCTACACAATGCATACGTATTCAGGGAATGAATACGTATGCAGTGAGTTGCCCGGTTCTGGCAGGGTTCATAATATGTCCCACATTGGAACATCCGCATTAGACCCTGTGGGGGGGAAAAAAATGGTCAAGAATAGTCGCGAGATCGCGAAAGCCACTTCTGCTAACACAACCAGCCTGCGTCACATTGTTCGACGCACGGCACTGTCGCTTGCCTTCGCGATTGCGGCACTCACTGCCGGGATGGCAAACGCCCAGGGGCAGGGCGCCGCAGCAGAAGAAGAGGTCATGGAAGAAATTGTCACAACGGGAATACGTGGCAGTATTCAACGATCCATTGACCTCAAACAGACATCCAACAGTATTGTCGAGGCGGTTTCCGCTGAAGACCTGGGCAAGCTGCCTGACACCAGTATTGCCGACTCAATCTCACGTCTGCCGGGTTTGACCTCGCAGCGTGCTGAGGGTCGTGCCTCGGCCATCAGTTTGCGAGGAACGGACCCGGGCTTTACAACGGCGCTTCTGAACGGTCGTGAGCAGGTCAGCACCGGCGACAACCGCAGTGTTGAATTCGATCAGTATCCTTCGGAGCTGTTGAACTCGGTGCTCGTCTACAAAACGCCGGATTCAGGTCTCGTCGGCCAGGGCCTGGCAGGTACGATTGATCTGCGCACGGTTCGCCCACTTGACTACGGCAACAGGGCCATTGCCCTGAATATCCGCGGCGAGATGAACGGCAACGACAACCTCGGCGCCGACTCAGACGACATGGGATCGCGAATCAGCTTCTCCTACATCGATCAGTTCGCTGACGGTAAGGTCGGCCTCGCGGTCGGCTACGCCCGACTCGACGCGCCTCTCGCGACGCAAGGCTTCGGTACCTACGAGCCCTGGGGTGCGGTGAACAAAGGCAACCCCGACTGGAATGCCGACGTTCCCGAAGGCACCTTTACTACCAACGGTATGAAGGTCCGCACCGACATGGGTTCAACCGAGCGCGACGGCTTCATGGCCGCGCTGCAGTTTGCGCCCAACGATCGCTATAGCGGCGTGATCGACCTTTACTACTCGACGATGGACCAGACCAACAACGCGCGCAGTCTCGAAGTAAACCTCGGTGATTATCCCGCCGTTTGCTGCGACGGCCCCTGGCCGCCAGGCACGCAGTTTGGTTACAGCAATGTAACTATTGAGAACAATACCGTCGTTGCTGGTGATGTGCTGCAAACGGTGCCGCTGGCGCGTAACTTCCTGTTCCTGACCGATGACGAGATTCTCTCGACGGGCTTCAACAACGAGTTCTTTCTCAATGACGACTGGAGCCTGCTCGCTGACATCAGTTACTCGAAGGCGACGCGTGAGCAGTCTCAGTTCGAGACGCAGGCTCAGTACGTCCCGCAAACGGCCGATCCGGGCCTGCCCGCCAACCAGTACGACACGACGACGTTCCGGCTGAATGGAACCTCCAGTATGCCTAGCGTGTCCTTCGACCGGGATTACGCCGATCCTGACCTTGTTCAGGTCGGTCCCACCATCTACGGTGCCGGCTACTCGAAAGCTCCGGTGGTCGAAGACGAGATAACGTCCTTCCGCGTCGACCTCGTACGCTCGGCTGAGTGGGGCTGGTTCGAAGAAATCGCCGTCATGATGAATTACGGTGAGCGCACCAAGGACAAGATCTCGCCGGAAGGCGGCCTGAATACGGCCAACGGCGGCTACAACCGCGTCGATGACCGTTTCTTGCTCGCCCCGATGGACCTGGGCTACGCCGGCGCCGGCCAGGCCCTCGCCTGGGACGTTGGTGGCGTGCTGAACGAGTATTTCGATCCCGTGGTTTACGGTGACCCGACCTCGCTGCCTTACCTCGCCGGCAAATACTGGACGGTGCAGGAAGACGTCTGGACGGTGGCATTGCGCGGCAACCTGTTCCACGAGATGTCCAACGGTGTGACCCTGATGGGTAACGTTGGCGTGCAGATTATTGGTACCGACCAGAGCTCAAGCTCGTTCCTCGCGGCCAACGCATATACGCCAGAACAGGAAATCCTGGTCGTTTCCGACGGCAAGTCCTATGAACACGTGTTGCCGCAGTTCAACTTTGTCTTCGGCATGGGCGATACGCAGGCCGTACGCGTCGGCATTGCCAAGGAAATCGCCCGCGCCCGTATGGACCAGCTGAAGGCTACCGAAGAAAGCGGTTACAACTCCTTCACCGGCGAACCTGGCGGCAGCGGCGGTAACCCGTTGCTGGATCCGTGGGAAGCATGGGCTCTTGACCTTTCCTACGAACGCTACTTCGGTGACGGTGAGGGCTACGTGTCGATCGCGGGCTTCTATAAGGATCTTGATACCTACATCTACGACCAGACCGTACTGTATGACTTCACGAACCTGCTGGAGAACACGCCTCCGGAATTCTTCCAGCCTGGTGTGGTGCCGGAGACTACCGGTAACTTCACGCGTCCGGTCAATGGCAGTGGCGGTTACCTGCAGGGTCTGGAGTTCGCAGCATCTGTTCCTTTCAACATGTTCTCTGAGAGCCTCGACGGCTTCGGTGCGCTATTCAGCTACTCGTACACGGATAGCGACATATCGATCGAAGGATCGGTCAGCTCCGTATCGATTGACAGCATCCCGCTGCCTGGCCTGTCGCAAGACGTCTGGAACCTGACCCTGTACTACGAGAAGCACGGTTTCGCGGCCCGAGTGAATACGCGCTACCGCTCTGAGTACATCGGTGAGGTCACCAACTTCGCCAATGATCGCGGCTTCCGCTTCGTCGATTCGGACCAGATCACCGATGCGCAGTTCAGCTACAGCTTCGACGGCGACACCCTGTCTGGCCTGCAGTTGCTGTTCCAGATCAACAACCTGACGAATGAGCCGTACGTCGCATACTCGCAAGACCAGACGCGAGTTCTCGATTACCAGGAGTACGGCACGCAGTATCTGCTGGGGCTCAACTACCGCTTCTGAGCAGCATGATGCCTGAGGGCATCTGAAGACCGACCGAAAGCCCCCGTGAGCATTGCTTGCGGGGGCTTTTCTACTTTTCTACTTTCAGTACCGCGGAAGCCAGTGGTTGCAGCGTGATGCGCAGGCTGCCGCGTCCATTGTCGACCACCAATTGCGCGTGGTTGAGTCCGTACAGTTGTTCATCAAGCCTGTAGCCACCGTCAGCCAGTTCCCACGCCGCAATGGTTTCGGCCGGGATACGCACGTCCAGATCGTGGCCCGACGTCGCGTCAAAGTTGCTGATAACGACGAGACGCTCGTCGTCATTCCAGCGCACAAAAGAAAAGACCCTGTCGTTGTAGGCAGCGTTGTCCTCCGCCCGGTTGAAGCTGTGGATCTCGGCGTACTCGCCGGTCAGTGCCGCGCTGCTTGCACTGAACGACATCAGGCGACGATAAAAATCGCGCAAGTTTTTTTCTTTTTCGTTTAGCCGACCGCCGTCGAACGCACCGCCGTTCATCCAGCGCTGCTGCGACGGTACTCCCCAGTAGTCGAATATCGTGGTTCGAGTCGGGTCGCCGAAGCCCGCATCGCCGTCGCCGGGCTCGCCGACTTCCTGGGCGAAGTACAGCATTGTCGGCGAACGGCCAATCAGGGCCGACACCACCATCGCGGGCTTGCCCTTGTTCGCATCGCCCGCGAAGTCCGGACTCGCAATGCGCTGCTCGTCGTGGTTCTCGAGAAAATGCAGCATGTGTTCCTCGATATCGAGAACTTCAGCGTGCACAGGGGCGAGGGTATCGGTCGATGCTTTGCCCTGCATGATCGGTTTTAACGTGTCGTAAAAACCGACCTTGTCGTAGAGGTAGTCCATGCGGCCGAGCTGCAGATAGTTTCGGTACTCTTTCGGGTTGTAGACTTCTGCAAGCAGGAACGCGTCGCTGTCTTCTGCCTTTATTGCTGAGTTCAGGTAGCTCCAGAACTCGACGGGCACCATCTCGGCCATGTCATAACGAAAGCCGTCGACGCCCTTGTCCAGCCAAAATAAGGCGATCTGTCGAAACTTGAGCCAGCTGTCAGGCACGTCTTTATCCGCCCAGAATTCTGCGTGTTGTTCGATCGACCAGTCGCGGGCTTCGTCGGGTAGCTCCTCGAAGGCGTGGCTGCCGTCGGGGCGCACCCCGAAGTTGATCTTCACTGTTTCAAACCAGTCGTCGAAACGCGGCTGCGCCGCACGTGAGCCGTTGCCGGTCCACTTTGCCGGCGACTCGGTGAATTGACCGTCAGCCAACGGGTGCGCGTCTCCCCCGAGTGGCTTGTAGTCGTCGGGCGACTCCGGAACCTGGAAATCACTGCCGGGCACGTAATAGAAGTTGTTGTCGCGCGCCCATTCAACCGACGTGTCATCGCTGGCACCGAAGTCTGCGACGCCGTTCGGCCGCTGCAATGATTGGTAACCACGCGCGACATGATTGGGCACGATGTCGATGATCACTTTCATGCCGTGGGCATGCGTGCGCTCGATGAGTGCTTCGAACTCGGCGAGTCGCGTTGCCGGGTTGTCTGCAAGGTCCGGGTTGACGTTGAAGTAGTCTTTAACGGCGTAGGGAGACCCGGCACGACCTTTGACGACATCCGGGTCATCATTGCTGATGCCATAGTTTGAATAGTCACGAATGACAGCATGGTGCGGCACGCCGGTATACCAGAGGTGTGTTGTGCCGAGTTCGCGAATGCCAGCCAGTGCCTTGTCATCGAAATCGCTGAACTTGCCGACGCCGTTGTCTTCGATCGTTCCCCAGGGCTTGTTCGTCGTGTTCTTGTTACCGAACAAACGCGTGAACGCCTGGTATACAACCGGCTTTCCGGTCATGGCGGTTTGCGGCTTTTCATTAACCTGCACTGTGACATTCGGCTGCTCCCAGCTGAAACGCACGCTCAGTGTTTTCGCGCTGTCATCGACACTGGCACCAGCGCCGTCGCGCGGCATGCGCCTCTTTATCGGAATATCCTGGCCGCCGACGTTGAGCGAATTCACGCGATCCTCCCAGTTGTGCACGATCAGCGTGACTTCGCGACGCTCCGGCATGCCGTCATAGGCTCCGCCTGTTCGCTGCAACGAAAACGTCAACGAGTCGCCAATCTGCGTGGCGTCGAATTCCAGTATCTCGAAGTTGCCGCTCTCGAGACTCGATCGACTATTGCCGTCGTCCTCGTACATCTGGCCACTGGCATTCGCTACGGTGGCGTCGGCATAGTAGTGCAGCGTCAGTTGCTCGCTCGAGTAGTCGCGTGTCGTTTGAATATCCGCTGTCATCGGGATGAACGAACCGGCACGCACGAGCACGGGTATGGTCTCAAGCGTCACCGGAATGTCGACGTTCTGTGCGCCTTCGTAGCGGGTGCCGTCCCAGAAGTCGAACCAGGTGCCGGCGGGCAGATCCGTATTGACCGATGTCACACCCGGGTCCATGACCGGGGCAACGAAGAAGGCATCGCCCCACAGGTAGCTGTCTTTTTCATCGATCAGCGACGCGTCGCTCTCGTCTTCGAAAAACACAGGCCGCATCAAGGGCATGCCCGTTGTGCTGTTTTCGTACGCGAGCGTGTAGTTGTAGGGCATCAGGCGGTAGCGCAACTTGATGAAGTCGCGCACGATGTCGCGCGTCTCACGATCATGAAAAACAGGCTCAGCCGCAATGTGCTCCTGCGCATGCGGTCGATACACCGGTTGGAACACGCCGTATTGCAGCCAGCGTATGTACATCTCCTTGTCGAACGTCTCACCGCCGGCAAATCCGCCGAGATCAGAGTGCGTGTAGGCGAGGCCGAGCAGGCTCATCTGCAGGCTGAGTTCGATCTGCGGTTTGAGGCCGCCCCAGCTGCGGCTGACGTCGCCGGTCCACGGGATCATCGCGTATCGCTGTGAGCCCGCAAAACCCGAGCGCATCAAAATCATCGATCGCATGTCCGGGTAGCTCTCAACCTGTTTCTCGTAGACCATGCGCGCCCACTCGTGGCCGTAGACGTTGTGAATTTCGTCGCCTGTGGCTTCTATGCCAGCGTCGGACAGCCAGTGCAGCGAGTCGCCGGGATGCACTTCCGGTTCGCCGAGATCGCCCCAGGTTGCGGCGGTCCCTTGCTCGAACAGCATTTTGTACGGTTGCCAAAACCACTGCCGTGCTTTCTCGTCGAAAACGTCGACGAGGCCGGTGTTGCCAAAATAGAAGTCGAAGCGACGCGGCTCACCGGTCGGCGTCCTTGCAAGCGCGCCCGCATCGACTGCGCTCTGCCATTTGCTGGAGGTGCTGAGGATGAATGGTTCTGTGATCGCGATGGTTTTCACGCCCTGTTCGGCAAAGTCACTGATCATCACCTCAGGCGTTGGCCAGGCATTCCTGTCCCAGTCCAGGTTTCCCATATGTCCCTTGATGTCCGGGCCGAACCAATAGATGTCGAGAATGATGGCGTCGAGCGGAATATCCGCGCTCTGGAAGCGTCTGACGACATCGCGCGTCTCTTTCTCGGTGTGATAGCCGAAGCGCGAGGCGAAATTGCCAAACGCCCAGCGCGGCGGCAGCGGCTGCCTGCCGGTCACGTCCGTGTAGTTTTCGATCAAGTCCGGGTAGCTGTCCCCGGCAATCACTAAATAGGCCGTGCGCCCGGCAACTGCCTCGAATGCCAGCACGTCGCTCTCGGTGCTGCCGATATCGAGCCAACCGCTTGCGGAGTTGTCGAATACCAGCATGTACTTGTCTGAAGACAGGACGGCCGGCACGCTGTAGTACATCTGGACCGCCTCGGTCTCGTAGCCATAGGAGGCCTTGTTATAGAGCGGCATGCGCTGGCCGCGACGATCCATGCCCATAACGCGCTGGCCACCGCCCATGATCTTCTCGTTGTCGTCGAGCTGGAAGCGAAAGCCGCGCGAGGTCTCATAGGCAAAGTAGCCATGCTCTTCTTTGATCAACGGTTCGCCGTCTTTCAGAAAAGAGACGCGCACGGGTGATTTGTTCACAACCGCTGTGAGGCCATCGATCATGAAAAGTATTGAGTCCGCCGTTTCGGTAACAGCAGGGCTGACCAGCGGGCCTGCCTTATCTGCGAGTGCGAAAGACGGTAGCTGCTTGACGCCGTTTTCGATGTAGTGAACTTCGAATGCTGCATCATCGACCGGGGTGATATGGAGCTCCCCGATATCACTGACGACGACGAGCGATGCTCCATCGAGTTTGTAGTCCTCGTATTGGCCGAAGTCCGCCGTCGCGGTTGTCGCTGCGAATAAAAAGACGATAGTGCAAAGAAATTGCTTCAACAGTGTGTCTCCGGGTCAGGTTTTTCAGTCGTTCACTTCAAGCAGCAGCACCGAGCGAGGTTCAAGCGATAGCGATGAGCTCAGGTCGTAGGATTCGCCGGAGAGCACATCGACAGCGCTGGCAGAATCGTGCAGTCGCTCGGAGAATCTTGCCAGGTCGAGTTCTACGTCATCCTCGCCGCGATTGAAAACGACCATGACAGTATCGTCATTGTCGTAACGAAAGTAGACGTATACTTTGCGCATCGGTGAATACTGCATCAAACCGCCGCTGTGAATGACGTCGGCATCCTTGCGCCAATTCAATAAGGTTCGCAAAAATTGCTGAGCTTCGCGTTGTTTCCCGCTGAGCCCCTTACCACTAAACGCGTTGCGTTCGTCGCCCGGCCAGCCGCCGGGGAAGTCTTCGCGAATAGCGCCGTGGCTATCGGTACCCGGATGCGACAGCAGGATCTCGGTGCCGTAATAGATCTGTGGAATCCCGCGCATGGTCAGGTAAAAGACCATGGCCATGCGAAACAGCTGATCGTCCTCGTTGAGCTGCGTGTAGATGCGGCTCATGTCGTGGTTGTCCGGGAAGATCACCAGGTTGGAGGGGTCCGGATACAGGAAGTCATGCCCGAGCATCTCGTAGACCGGCGTCCAGACGCTGCCCCAATCCTTCGGCGCTTGCATGAGCGACTCGATCAGCGCTTCTTGAAGGGGAAAATCCATGACGCTGGGCAGCCACGACTTGTAGCCGTCATGATTCTCCTTGCCACGCTGCCAGTAGGAAACGATGGTGGGGCTTGTGCTCCATTCCTCGCCGACAATATTGATTCCCGGATACTCATCGACAATTCGCCGCGTCCAATTGCTCATGAACTGCTTGTCGGGATACGAGTAGGTGTCCATTCGTATGCCGGCCAGACCGAGATACTCGGTCCACCAGATAGCATTCTGGATAAGATAGTCCGCGAGCAGGGGGTTCTGCTGATTCAGATCCGGCATTGAGTCCGAAAACCAGCCGTCGGCGAATACGCGCTTGTCATAGTCGGACGCGTACGGGTCCTGAATCGAGGTCCTGGCGTGTGACGTGACGGTGCGGTCGTCGGGCACGTTATACCAATCGCTTGTTGGCAAATCGTCTTTCCACCAGTGCTGGCTGCCGCCGTGATTGACGATCATATCCATGATCGTACCGATGCCTTGTTCACGCGCCGCGCTTACCAGCTCACGGTAACTCTCGTTGCTGCCGAATCGCGGATCAACCGCATAGAAGTCGGTGGTTGCATAGCCATGGTACGAGCCGCGGGGCATCGCATTCTCGAGGACCGGGTTGAGCCAGATCGCGGTGAAACCCATATCACTGATGTAATCGAGATGCTGGCGAACACCGGCGATGTCACCGCCGTGGCGACCGTAGTCATCGCTGCGATTTAGTTTGTCGGCGTAACCGTCGACCGAGTCGTTTGCGGGGTCACCGTTCGCAAACCGGTCCGGCGTTATCAGGTAGATCACGTCCGCAGGCGAGAAGCCTCTAACGTCGGCAGCGCCAGGTCGCCTCTCGCGCAGCTCGTATCTGTACGAGAGTGATCGATCCTTGCCATTGAGTACGATGTCGAACGTTCCAGGCGTTGCCGATGCGTCGATGTTGAGATAGATGAAAAGGTAGTTGGGACTGTCGCCTTGTGCGATGCGTTCGACCGCTATGCCCGGGTAGTCGATCACCGGCGACAGAGAAGCAATGTCATCACCATGGATGAGTAGTTGCAGCTCGGTGTGCTTGAAACCCTGCCACCAGAACGGTGGCTCTACCCGCTCGATACCGTCGAGGGTCCCGGTCTCGGATGCGTTGCCGCAGCTTGCGAGAAAGATAATGCTGGTCGCAAGGATGGAGTACTTCGTCATATCGCCCCCCAGTTTATGGCATTAAATATAGACATTTCAGTGGTTTCCCGGGAATGAATACGTTTGCAGGAAGCGCGTGCTATTTGCGCTGTTGATACAATCGACGGTCACCAAACTCCGAGCTGACTCATGACGCAAAAACCACGCTTAAGCTTTTGGCAAATCTGGAACATGTGTTTCGGGTTTCTGGGCATCCAGTTCGGATTCGCGCTGCAGAACGCCAACGTTAGCCGAATTTTCCAGACGCTGGGCGCCGAGATCGATGACATACCGATACTCTGGGTCGCCGCACCGCTAACCGGATTGATCGTGCAGCCGATTATCGGTTACATGAGCGACAGGACCTGGAACCGTTTCGGTCGCCGCCGTCCGTATTTCCTGATTGGCGCAATATGCGCGTCGCTCGCGCTCTTCGTCATGCCAAACTCGCCAGCACTCTGGGTAGCGGCAGGCATGCTGTGGATCATGGACGCCAGCATCAACGTTTCCATGGAACCGTTTCGTGCGTTCGTTGGCGACATGCTGCCTGAGAAACAGCGCACCAGCGGTTTCGCGATGCAGACCTTCTTCATTGGCATCGGCGCCATCGTGGCATCGGCGTTGCCGTGGATGATGACGAACTGGTTCGAGGTCAGCAATACGGCAGCGCCGGGTGTGGTGCCGGATTCCGTGAAGCTGTCGTTCTACTTTGGCGGCGCGGTCTTTTTCCTTGCCGTGTTGTGGACGGTGTTGCGCACCAAAGAGTATTCGCCGGCCGAGCTGGATGCATTCGATGCGGCCCGCGAGGGCGAGCAGGTGGCGGCTACGGTGACGCTGCGTGCCGCGAGCAAATACCGCAACGGCGGCATCGTCTGGGCCATCATCGGCATTCTCGGCTGGGCCTGGATTACAGCGGCTGGGCTGGACAAGCAGCTGTACGTGCTTGCGGGCGGATTTGCCACGTTCGGCTTGCTGCAGATCATTACCAGCGTTATGCAGAACGGCGGACACACGACGAATGGCCTGTACGAGATCGTGCACGACCTGTTTCACATGCCAAGGGTGATGCGGCAGCTCGCGGTCGTGCAGTTCTTTTCGTGGTTCGCGCTGTTCGCGATGTGGATTTACGGCACCGCTGCTGTGACCAGCCACCACTTTGGCACGACCGACGTGACATCGACCGCCTATAACAATGGCGCGGACTGGACCGGTGTGCTGTTTGCCGCCTATAACGGCTTCGCCGCGTTAGCCGCCATATCGATACCGTTTCTCGCCAACCGCTTCGGTTGTCGCGTGACACATCTGATCAACCTGTCGCTCGGTGGCGTGGGGCTCATCAGTTTCTACTTTATTCAGGATCCGAAGATGCTGATCGTGCCGATGATTGGTGTCGGTATCGCATGGGCTTCGATTCTGTCGCTGCCATACGCGCTGCTCTCCAACCAGTTGCCAACGCACAAAATGGGCGTCTACATGGGCATCTTCAATTTCTTCATCGTCATTCCGCAACTGGTGGCCGCCAGCGTGCTTGGGCTGGTGCTGCGTGAGTTCTTTGGGCTGCAGACGATATTTGGCCTCGTCATTGGCGGCAGCCTGATGATTGTCGCCGGTTTTGCGACCTTGCTGGTCGACAAGGACGCCGAGCCGCAATGAAGCTGACAAACCCCTGTTTTGCTCTTATCGCCGCGCTGGCGCTGGGTGGCTGCGCGACTAACGGCGATACGCCGCCGGATATAGCAGCGACCGATTACTTCGGCACGCTCGAACCGTTTGCATCCGAGGCCGTGTATTTCATCGTTACCGATCGCTTTGTCGATGGTGACCCGACGAATAATTTTCCAGAGCAGGGCGGTGTGGAACTCGGCACTTTCGACAGGCCGGTTCATCTGCCTGGCCTGCCCGAGGGCAACATCGGCTACCTCGGCGGCGATTTCAAAGGTGTACTGGATAATGCCGGCTACATTGCTGACATGGGTTTCACGGCGATCTGGTTGACGCCGATCGTCGACAACCCGGACGAAGCCTTCACCGGCGGCAAGGCACCCGGCGAAGGTGGCTCCAACGATCTCGGCAAGACGGGCTACCACGGCTACTGGGGCGTTAACTTCTTCGAACTGGATGAGCACCTGCCTTCCTCCGGTCTCGACTATGCCGATCTCACGAGCAGTCTGCTGGCCGAACACGGCATCAAGACGGTGCTCGATGTCGTCTGCAATCACGGCTCGCCGTCGTTTTCCATGCGCTACGACCAGCCGAAGTACGGTGAGCTTTATGATGCCGATGGCAAGCTGGTTGCGGATCACGGCAACCTGCACCCGAGCGAGCTGGACAGCAACAATCCGCTACACGCGTTTTACCGGCACGAGCCGGACCTGGCTGAGTTGTCGGACATGGACTACGACAACCCCGCGGTACTCGACTACTTCGTAGCAGCGCATTCGAAATGGATTGAAGAGGGCGCGTCCGCCGTTCGCATTGACACCATCAAGCACATGCCGCACACGTTCTGGAAAGCGTTCGCCGATCGACTCCGGGAACAGCATCCCGACCTGTTCATGTTTGCCGAGGCCTGGTCATACGATGCAGAGTTTCTCGCCGAGTACACGTATCCCGAGAATGGACAAATCAGCGTGCTGGACTTCCCCGGCAGGGAAGCAATGATCGGCGCGTTCAGCAAGGACAACGGTGCCTACAGCAAGCTGCTGGAGTACCTGCACCTCGACAGCGGCGTATACCGCAGTCCTTACGAACTCATGACGTTTTACGACAATCACGATATGTCGCGCATGGGCGCCGATGACAGCGGCTTCATTGATGCCAACAACTGGCTGTTCACGAGCCGCGGTATACCCGTGGTCTATTACGGTTCCGAAATCGCTTTTCGGGCGGGTGCCGATCAGCACTCCGGTAATCGCGACTACTTTGGTCAGGAAAATATCGAGCTCGCCACGACGCATCCGATACGTGCGGCGTTATCGAGGATTGCGACCATCCGCAAAAACTCCGTTGCGCTGCAGCGCGGGCTACAGAGCAATCTTGAGTTCGGTGACGACACCGCCGCGTTTTATCGTGTCTACCAGAGAGACGGGCACAACCAGACTGCACTCGTACTTTTAAATAAGGGCGACACGCCGACGGCTTTCGACATATCGAGCGGTCTGAGCCACGGCTCGTGGCGTAATGCGGATACTGGCGAGATCACGGTTGTGAATGCGGCAGCGCCGATATTGACCACTGTGGTCGCGGCACACGATGTGCGCGTCTTTCTGTTCGATGCCCCTGTAAACAACGCGACGCTGGCGGTGGAGCTGGCGCGACTACAAGACGCTAACGGCGCGCGCCACAGGACTCGCGAATAATCAGCCGCGGTTTCATGAGGGTCGACTCCACCTGTTTTCCTTCGATCAGCCCGACGATGCTGCTCACCAGGCTTTCGCCGGCTTCGCGAACATCCTGCCGCACCGTGGTCAGCGCTGGCGTTACGTAAGCGGCGAGCTGCAGATCGTCGAATCCGACCACGCTGACATCTACTGGCACGTTCAAACCATGTGCCTGCAATGCCCGCATCGCGTCGATCGCGATGACATCGGTTACGGCGAACACGGCGTCGAATTCGGCGCCTCTTGAGAGTAGCTTGTCGATGGCCTGGCCACCGAGGTCCTCGACGTTGTCCGCATCGACCTTCAATGTGGGCTGAGGCGTCAGCCCGGCTTCCAGCAGCGCTTTGCAGTAACCGTCGTAGCGCGCGGCAAATTCCGGGCAGTGCTCCGAGGTATTGCCAATAAACGCTATTTTGCGCCGGCCGCAGGCCAG
The DNA here is from genome assembly GCA_963698425.1 of uncultured Gammaproteobacteria bacterium. GTDB lineage: Bacteria > Pseudomonadota > Gammaproteobacteria > Steroidobacterales > Woeseiaceae > UBA1847. Next base: position 47,287 of record CAVOQR010000003.1, read on the forward strand.
CAGGTGCTTGCAAGCCTGGTAGCCGCCGCTGCTGTTGTCGCAGCCGACGGAGTGCCCGGGCTGGTCCAGAACGGTCGGCCCCCAGATCAGAAATCGTGTGTGCGCGCGCGCAAGTGCGGCGAGTTTTTCGCCGTAGGTTACATAGTCGCCGTAGCCGAGCAGAATCAGGCCATCGGCGCGGTTGCTCGCCTCGTACTCCACGTGCCAGTCGTCGGAAAGCTGTTGCATGGAGACGAGGACATCGTAGCCAAGCCGCGCCGCAGAGCGGGTGATGCAGCCCAACATTGACAGGAAAAACGGATTGATTTGTGCGTCCTTGCCACCCGTTTCATCGAACAGCAGCAGGGCAATGGTGTTGCTCTGGTGGGTCCGCAGTCCTGCGGCATTGCGATTAACGAAATAGTTGAGGTCGCGCGCGATCTTGTGGATGCGCTCACGAGTTTCTTCCCGCACCAGTGGAGAGTTCCGCAGTGCACGCGAGACCGTTGCCTGGGAAACGCCGGCAAGGTCTGCGATATCACGTGAGGTTGGAATTCCGACTTTCGTCATCTCTACAATAAGATTTCTGCATCCAGAGCGTATTGTTTTAACACAAACTCCGCTGCTATAGGTGTATTGTGACAACGACATTTTGCTAAGAGATGCAGCAATGGCATAGAAGCAGTCGAGCGTTTCGATGTGGAGAAAACGCGTGAAACTGTTGAAGATTATTCTGGTTATCCGACGGCGCAACCATTCCGGCTCACACGACATCGGCCCGCAGTGACGTGATTGCCTACAACTGCTTCAGTGCAACATCGAGCGCGTCGGCCGCGTCCGTCTCTATGTCCGGCTTGATTCCGACGCCTTCAATTCGGCCATTGACGACTGAGTAGTAGTCCGCGACTGGCAGGCTTAGATGAAACCCGCCCGGAACATCGTAAATCTTCTGCGAAAGCATCTCGCCCGCCGTATTTTCACCAATAATGATCGCGCGATTAGCACTTTTTAGTGCATCAGTTGCCAGTTCAGCCGCGCTGGCCGTGCGTTTACTGGTCAGGACGTAAACAGGCCCATCGAATGCGGGTTCCTTGGGCGAGAAGCTGATGCGCGTAACAGGATCGGACTGCACATCTGCCCAAAAGGCCTTGATCGACCAGCCCTGCCAAGGCTCGACTGCCTCTATGTCGGCCCGATCGGGCGCGCGATTGTGCACAGCGTTCCAGGGCTGTGAAACGAAGCTTCCTGCGTCGAACGGTTTGCTCAGCAAATGGGACACGAGCGGACGAACCGCGAAAGCACCGCCGCCGTTTTCTCGAAGGTCGATAATAAGTGCCAGGGTTTCTCTTTTGGCAATCTCGGCGAACGCAGCATCGATCTCCTCAATCGTGTCGAGGCCCATCATCGTGTTTACAGTCAATACGGCGACCTCGCCCTGCCAGGCCAATGACGCACCCCCGCCACCAATGCGTATCGTATCCAGATAGTCGGCAAGGTCTTCGGCCGTCTGCTTTGCTATGTTGAGTGTGACGTGCGAGAACGGGCCGTTTTCCCAGATCTCCCAAAAGCCTTTTAGAAATACTTCGTCGGATGTCGCGACATTTCCCAGGTCATTGAGCTGCGCTTCGATTCCACGGTATTCAGCGGTGTCCAGTTCGGCTGGATTGTAGTGGTGGGCTCGCATCGTCTCATTGATAGCGGCAACAACTTCCGAGTATTCGGTTGTTGGCCGATCCGGCTCGTCAGCCTTCGAAACGCCAGGGGCACAGAAACCAATACTGGCGAGGATTAGGATGCTGATCGACTTAGCCGATGTCCTTAACCGAATTACGCTGTGACGATACGTGCTACGCATAACAAAACTCCTAAAATTGCTGGCCCGTGTTCAGGGCGTTGTCTCAAATAAGATGCCTCGGATCGTCTTTTGGATGTGCAGATTCGGTATGTCCGAAGTCATTGGGTCCAATATCAGCTGTCCCTGCTGCGGCGAATCGACTTCCTTATTGGTCAGACAACTCACTGCCTGAACGAGCCTATGTAGAGCATTGCCGGGTCGTCACCGGATCGATCTGGGTGCCGATCGGCGCGACAGTCCGCGACAACTGAAAAGAAAAGGAAAAGAACAGGAGCCGGAAAGGAAAACCAACGCGATCTGGAGTGTACTCGACTTCAGGTAACCGGAGGCATCTCGCCCTCGGTACAGGAAGTGGATTACGAACATGTCTATCAGAAGGCTATTTGCGGGGGTTGTCGTGGGCCTGGTGTTGGGCGCCTGCTCGGGTGGCGGCGGAAGCGCTGGTAGTAATAACTCCGGTGGCGGTACCCCCGTGACGTACAGCGTGTCCGGTTATGTCACGAGTGCGTTCGACGACTCCGGTATTGCGGGGGTCGAGATGTCGCTTTCTGGCGGCTCGGCTACGGCAACAACGGACATTAACGGGCGCTACACGTTTGCGGGCCTCGCCAATGGCGCCTATACCGTATCCGCTGCCCTTGCGAACGTGATTTTCCTGCCGCAGACCATTTCAATCTCGGTCTCCGGCGCAAATGTCACCGACGGCGACTTTCTGGCACTGCGCGAGTCGATCGTTGGGTCAGGGATAGATTTTCTGCCGCAGTTCAGGTCCAGTGACACACAACTGCGAGTGTCTCTGCACCCGGCCGATGGTGGTCTCGTCTATACGGATTCGAGCGAGTCGCCCTTGAAAATACAGCCACTCGACGCCTCGCCGCCGGTGGCTCTGGCCGGCCGCTTCGACTCGGCTGAAAATGTCGTTCTGCACGAGGGCAGCATGTACTGGATCGAAGGCGGCGACCTGCACCGGATGACTCCCGACGGCGCCACGACAGTAATCGCCGTCGGATTGCGCGACGCAGGTGCCGACGTGACAACCGATATCGTCGTCGACGATGCCTTTGCATACTGGGTCGACCAGGCGCCGCAGCATAGCTGTAGTCCACCCTGCAACTCGGTGATCATGAAGGTCCCGCTGAATGGTGGCGTCAAGGTCGACGTGGCCGTCGCAGACAGGCGCATTGCCTCCCTGGCAATCGATGCCGACAACCTGTATTGGCAGGAGGACAGTCTCGAGCCCCTGGATCCCGGCTGCGACTGTGGCAGCAAAATTCTTTCCATCCCGAAATCCGGTGGCAGTCCCGTGCTGCTGGTGGACGGCTCGCTGAACGGCGGCCTGCCGCCCGTGCCGCCCGGATACACGCCTGCGTCCTGGTTGCCCACGGGTGGCATTGCGCTGTCGTCGGCAAATATCGTATTCGCCGTCTCCGCTAACTCGACCTACGATATCAAGTCCCTGCCGAAGTCCGGCGGCGTTATTGAGAACCTGGCGAGCGTTGCAGCTCTCGGCAATTCGCGAGACGCCGTAGTCGATCTTACCGTCGCGGGTAGCGATATTCTCTGGCTCGACACGGACAATGCCGGGCTGCAGTCACTGCCGCTGACTGGCGGTACGATCACGACGATTGCGAACGGGCTGGTCAATCCCGGCAGGCTGGCGGTGTACGCGGCCACAGCATATTGGACCGAAAGCGGCGCATATGACGGCTGCTGCCTGGTCGTGGGTGCCGGCAGCGTGCGCAAAGTCTCATTGTCAGGCGGGGCAGCCGCAACCGCCGTCGCAAATCTCGATGACCCGGGTGCGATAGCCGCGGACGGTTCTGGTATCGCGTGGGGCGAGACGTGGCGAATTGGCAAGGCGCCTGTCGGTGGCGGGAATGCGTCAACGGCGGTTAGCGGTATTGCAACGAATATGGCACGCATTGCGATCAGCCAGTCGACAGTCTTCGTGTTGGACGGCGATTACATCAAGGCCGTGCCGCTGTCGGGCGGCACGATCGAGAAAGTCGCGCCTTTAGCCGATGGTGCCATCAGCGACTTTTCGGTGCAGGGCGGTGACATCACCGCTGACCTCGAGAACCTCTATTGGACCATGCTGCGCGTGGCCGGCCCACCGGTCGTGCGCCAGCTCCCGATAGCGGGCGGAAGTTCAGCGGTTATCGCGAACGAGGGAAACCAGGTCAATACGCAGGATTGCTATCGACGCATAGCGGTCGAGGGTGAGGCCGTCTACTGGAGCGAGGGATCGATGGCGCATCCGGTCGGATGTGCGATCCGCAAGGTGTCGGTCTACGGCGGGGTGGTGACCACTCTCGTGGACCAGGCGTATATGACTGATTTCACTGTCGATGGTGTCAACGTCTACTTCGCGGAGCTCGCCACCGACTCAATACGCAGCGTACCGGTGTCCGGAGGCAGCAGCGTTCTGGTTGCCAGCAACGTCAGCGGCTGGGTGCTGGCCAACGATGCCGACGAGCTTTACTGGCTCGACCTGCAACTGGAAAGCCCGGCAGGCATGGTAAAGACAGACGGCCCTGGGGATTGGATCAACATACCGATATCCCTGTCATTCGATCCATTCGTCGCCTACGAGGCCTTGTTCCTTGATCAGACTGGCTTCTACATCTCGGAGACGCAGACCGGCAGTATCTATCGGATCCATTAAGGGTGGGGCAGATCTTCGTCAGCTCGTCATCATGGATCAGTCAAGTGGGTGCAGTCGCGAGTCTGCACCAAATCCCCGCGCAAGAAGCAAATGAGAGAATCGTGAGATACCGAAATCCAGTCCTGATGATAATGATTTGCAGTTCTGATGAACGGCTGCCATGTTGGCGTGGGTGCGATTGGTCCGATCGACTTAAGTGACTTATCGCTCCATTTTCCGTTCGCCGAGCCGGGCGGCCCTTACGATGGCCTGGCTGGGCAGCCAGTGCAGTTCGATGGCAGCGCTTCTTCAGACGACCAGGGCCATACGCTCACCTATGAATGGGATTTTGGCGATGGCGGCACGGCCACTCTTGCCATGCCAACACATACCTATTCGGCTGCCGGTACCTACACGGTAACCTTGCGAGTCTGTGAAAGCGCCTCGGTGTGCAACGTCAACTCTGGCAACACGTCTGCGGTCATTGCCTCGACGACAAACGCATCTCCCGGAGGTATATGGATTGGCACCAATTCAGAGGGCGACGCAAATCTTCGCGTTGATTACGGAGACGGGGCGATTCCACTTGCTGGACGAATTTGAGTTTCAAGGGTCCGGCATATTTACAGTCTCGGCTGCCGATGAAATCGCCGCAGATTTCCGAATGTTGTCGTCACTGGGTGGTTCATTTGCCGACGGTTCGATATTCGCGGACTGCTCGCTTGACGGCTCAATAGTAGAAAGAGCAGCTCTTGACGCTACCATAGACTGCACAACACCTAGCGGTGCCCTGTCATCTGTCGCGGTTAACCTGAGTTACCAGGCTCTGTACGAATTGGACTCAAGCTTGGCTGCATTTGGCGGCACGTGGACGGATTCATCTAACCCGGGTGGTGACGTTGTAAATATAGATGCTATGGGCGCCATCACCGGTCAGGACGGCAGCGGCTCTGGTTGCATTTACAGCGGCCAGGTATCAATCGTTAACCCGGACTTCAACGTATACGACATGGAGTGGACATATTCGTCCTGCGTGGGACAGGCCGCTTCGTTAAACGGCGTTACATTCTCGGGAGTTGGCGCAATTGACAACACGGTGAGCCCCACGGGATTCGTTCTTGCTGCGACCGGTGTTGTGCAGCGCAACGAAGTCTCATTGGTACTTTACTACGAAGAGACGTAGCAGGTGAGGTAACGCGAATGCCGCGAATTGGGAGTATTTCGTCATTCGGCGACGACATTGCAATCACGCGAAATGACGGTACCAGGCTCAAGTTCGAAGTAACCGAAGTATCGCCAGAGGGAATTGGCGGCAGCGAACTGCTTGTCCCCTACGCCGACATTCGCATGCTGAGCGTGTCAGTCGCCGAATAGCCCGCGTTGAATCTCGCGGGTTTTCGCAGCCACATCGTCACGGGCTTTGAAGACTGTCCGGCCATCTTCTTCTATTGTGTCGATGCCAGCGAGCGTCAGGAATGTCGAGATCGGTAACGGCTCCACACCGTAAATGTACTGCTTGAAAAAAGCCTCCTGGCTGGCGTTGTTCAGATTACCAAGCGCGCGCTCAATATCTTCGAGATCGTAGGCGTCATCGCTGTACTCATCGAACATGAGTCGCATCAGATCGTCGAGACTCTTCTTGTTCCCGGTTGCGGTGCGGATCTGCAGGTCCTGGGCTATCGCCACCAGCAAACCGCCCGAATAGATCAGACCCCAGTGCTCATGCTTTAGCTGGCCGTTGGTCATCGGTTGTTGTCCGACGGCGTCATCGTTGACATAGCGTTGGTAGAAGAGCCCGCTCAGCAGTGCGAGGTAGGACTCGTCGTTCAGATAGTCGATATGATGCAGCGCCTTCAGCGTGTAGTAGTTGCTGAAGCCCTCCTTGAACCACTCAGCGTCTTCCCCGCTGGGCGTGAACGACTTGCCGTTCCACAGGTGGAAGAACTCATGAGCGAAGATCAGTCGCGCTATGTGTTGCGACATCGGGTTGCCGGTGGGTTGCAGCAGAATACTGATGTTGTTGCCGATAGCTTCGCCGTCGGTCAGGTCAGCCTGGTTTATGATGACTACGGGCGTCCCGGCCGCGTCCTGGGACTGCAGCCTGGGAACATCACCCATCAGGCCCACGTAGTAATCAAGAACGCCGCTGGCCATGCTGACGAACTCATCTTCCTGTGCCAGCACATCCTCACCGCCGAGCGCCAACAAAAGCTCGAAAGGCCCCTGCTTGACGGACACTTCCTTGTGAGTGCCTGCAAAGAACATGGATGTCGCGAGCACGTCATGGCTGGGTACGACGAACTGCGTTGCACTATCGCCTTGTCGTTGCCACGGCGCCGTTACCCGCCATTGCTCGGGAAGCTGAAACCGGACCGTGATGTTGGTGCGCTCGTCCCCATTCACAACAAACAAGGAGCGCGCCGTATAGAAAACGCCCCATTCGCGCCAGTAGGCGGCGCCATCGACACCGCCGCTCCAGGCGTGATCTTCGTGATCGAGGTTGACACGGTAGCTTAGAGTTATCCGACCTTGCGGCATGCCCGACAGCTGCCAGGTACCATCATCGCGCGCTGAGATTGGAACGGCTCGGCCGTCTTCATCCTGAGCCTCGAGATTGCTCACGAATGTCGCCCACCGCGCTGGCAATTGCTGCGCGCCCGGGAACATGTAGAACTCCTGGCCAGCTGGTGTCAGCGATGCTGTCACGTTTGCGACACGATGATTGTCTGCAGGAATGCTGATCTCGTAGACCGTCGCATTCTCGAGCGAGTCGGCCGCACTATTGAAGGGAAGCATCCCCAGCAGCAGTGCCGTTCCGAGTGTCATTAGTTTGCCTGGCATCAGTGTCAGTCCCTGTGTTCTTTTAGTACTGATGCAGGGAATGCGCGATTGGATGCGTCAAATTTGCACATCGCGCGTTTTACTGGCTGCGCGCACAGGCATACACTTTCGCTATGTCTGAGATCATAGAATCCAATATCAGCTGTCCCTACTGCGGCGAATCGATTTCCGTTTTGATCGACAATTCACTGCCTGAACAAACCTATGTCGAGGATTGCCAGGTGTGCTGCCGGCCGATCGAGATGAACGTGACGGTCGATTTGGACGGCGATGTAGCAGTCACGGCGCGCAGCGAGAACGAATAGGCCGGCACTCTCGCATTCCGATAGTGTCTGGCTAGTCGATACGCGGCACCGTTTTCTCTGCGCCGCCCTGGCATTTTCCGCGCGGATGCAAAAGCACAAAACCTACAAGCGCTTTCCAAACGGCAGCCGCAGCATTCCAGTCGCGAGAGCGGTGCCAATCAGAATGACGGTGCAGCCCATCAGCATCGGCGCGGTATTGAACCAGCACCTCGCGATTACGCTAAGATCTCACTTCACCCCATATCCGGAAGAGCACCATGGATTCCCTGAGCCAGATCGTTCTTGGCGCCAGTGTTGCAGGCGCTGTTGCGCCACGCGGACATCGTCGTAAAGCGATGCTGCTCGGTGCGGCGCTCGGTACGTTGCCGGATCTGGACGTGCTCATCGACTACGGCGACCCGGTGAGCAACTTCACGTATCACCGCGGCTTCAGCCACTCCCTGTTCGTGCTCGCGCCGTTTTCGGTCTTGTTGTGGATATTGCTGAAGCGCGTCTGGAAGCCGGTGCGCGAGGCACCGCTGCCGTGGCTTTGGGCGATAAGCCTGGCACTCATCACGCATCCATTACTCGACGCGCACACCGCCTATGGCACGCAGCTGTTCTGGCCGATGACCTCGCCACCGATCAGTTGGGCGACGATCTTTATTATCGACCCGATGTACACGCTGCCGCTGCTTGTCGGAGCGCTGTGTGCCGCCGTCAGGCCGGCGCGGGAGTGGAGTAACACGGCTTTACGAACCGGCCTCGTCGTCAGCACGCTCTATCTGGGCTGGTCGTGGACAGCGCAAGCCGTGGTCGAACGCCACGCACGACAATCGCTGGCGGACCTCGGGCTGGAAAACGCCGACGTGTTCGTCACGCCGACGCCCTTGAACACGTTGCTTTGGCGCGTTGTCGTGCTTACGGACGACGGCTTTCTCGAAGGCTTCGACTCATTGCTGGTCGATGAGCCGAAGATGGCCTTCAGCGCCGCAGCGTCGGACACACAGTCGTTGCAGGAGGCTCGCGACGTGTGGGCCGTCGAGCGTTTGCTTTGGTTCTCCCGGGGCTTCGTGAAAGCCACGGTCGATGACGAGCGATTGATACTGAGTGACCTGCGCATGGGGCAGGAACCTGTCTACGTGTTCAGCCACGTCGTTGCGACTCGCGGCAATCCGCACTGGAAACCGATTCCCACGGAGCTGCTGCCGGTGTCGCTGACCAACCGCGCGCTGTCCTGGACCTGGCAACGTATCTGGACCGATACGGTCGCCGACTAGTACAACGTCCCTAGATGCCGTCCGCTGCCGCAAGCAAGTCATCGGCAGACAGGCGAATCTTGTAGTCATCGTTTACGAAGTCGAAAACGATGTTGCCTGAGAGATCGATGACATAGACCGCTGGTACGGCCAAAGCGTTGTGCTTGCCGATCGAGGAGCCCTGGTAATCACGACCTTTTTGGTCGAGGTAATCGGTGAGCCGCTTGTCGGCCCTGAAGGCTGTGCCAAGCGCCATTGCTGCATTCAATTCCGCGTCAGAAAGAATGACGTAGTCGAGCCCGTCAATGTCTTCCTGCGTTTCACGCTGCAGACTCGAGTAGAGCAACTCTGGCCTGTCGTTGCTCAGGAAAAGAATGTCGAATCCCCTCTCCTTGAGTTCCGGCATCACAGTACGCAGCTCCGAAAGATGCATGTTGCAATACGGGCACCAGCCGCCTCGAAACGAGATCAGGATGGTAGGGCGTTCGAGGTTATCCGGATCAAACAAAAAGGGCTGGTTATCAACCGAACGCACAGTGAACGCTGGCGCTCGATCGCCGCTCTTGAGTGGTGTTGTTTCCGCTGCATTGGCAGGCAATGCCGCGTAGTCGGCCGCAGCCAGTCTGCCGGGGTGCGAGAGGACGAGTGTGCCAACTAGCAGGCCGACAAAGGCCAGGCCGAAGATGTTTCGCGCGATGCGCATGAGCAATTCTCCTTAGGTCTACTGGGTTACAGACCGACTGGCGCCGCAGATTATTACGCCCACCTGTCAGCACCGCGTCAGCGAGCAACCGGAACTGGCCTGGGCGCGGGAGGCTTTCGGCGGTCGTTGAGTGAGGTTAAACATTTATATTTCAATAGCTTAACAGGTTCAGTTCGGATTGACTTTACATAATTAGAGTCCTGGCATAGACTGAATTCGTTGCACTAATAACGAATAAGAGCTCGGAACGATCCGTTTCACGAGCCAGAAGAGGTCAACACCATGCTTCATCGTCTGCTGACTGCGGAAACGTCGGGGTCTCCGCCTCGCACAGAATCTGTTTTACAAAAGTTGCTGCCCTGTGATCAAACAGCGTTGCGCCGACTAAACGCTTCGTACGAGAAGCGCACGCCCGCCGCCATATTGATCGGCGATGGCAATGTCAGAGCCGGCCAGGTTATCGACACCTTTCTCGCGGGGCTGGACGACGAGACCTGCGTGGCACGCATCACCAGGCCATGCAGCAGTGCGAAAGAATGCATGCAGGCTGTCATCGTCTCAGTCGGCTTCGATCCGAAGGAACTCGGTCTCGCCGACCTTGAGAAAATATTTCTGCTGTTCCTGAATTACCAGAAAGCGCACGCGGTGCGCACAGTGATCTGCATTGAGGACGCTCAGGATTGTGATCCCTGGGTGTTTAGCAAAATAACCGAACTCGCGGAGCTGGAAGCGCGGAAAAAGTTCGGTTTGTTCATTGTCGTTTCCGGGCGGCGTGAAATGCAGGATTATCTGCAGCAACGACCATTGAGGGCGCTGGAAAAAAATGCGGGGCGGCATATATCGGTGTCGCCGCTGGCGCTGTCAGAGACGCAGGAAATTATTTCCCAGGAAATTCAGGCGCAAGGCGCGGCGGACATAAGCGAGGTTTTCAACTTCGAAGCAATCGCCCGACTGCACGAGATCAGCGCCGGGGTTGCGGACACCTTTAATGGCCTCTATGTAAAGAGCCTGTACCTGGCTGCAACGGGGGGCGGTTATCCGATTACCGCCGACGCTGTTAGCAAGGCGGCCAGCAAAAGCGGTTTGATTGCCGACGAGCCCCCGGACTTGTCGGCAGATACGATCGAGATTGAATCAAGTGTTGGCAGCGATGCGCATTGCTTTGGCAAGCTGTTCGCCAGCTGGGGCGAAAATTCGATGTTCGAACGCGCAATCGACAGCGACTGCATTTCCATCGGGCGTGATTCGAAAAACGACTTCCGGATACCCAGTCTGTCCGTGAGTCGACACCATGTATTGGTGGTGACTTCGGCTGATGGGGTCAAGATCATGGATCTCGGCAGTACCAATGGGACCTTTGTCAACGACTGCAAAGTTACTTCGCATGTCCTGGAAGACGGCGACAGGATAAAGCTCGGTGACTGCAACATCGAATACATATCCGCAGGCCGGAGATTGGCGGCGCGCGCCTCTGCGAGTGCAATCACATCGGGCGACCGGTGCGAGTCGGCGATATCCTCGGTGTCTACACAAGTCGCGAGAAGGTAACTGAAGGCCGCTTCAAGCTTGCTGCGCTGATCACAACATTTCGTTATGTAAAATCTATTGCGTGATTCTTGCCGCGTGTAAATCAAACTCTGCTATCTAATTTCTCCAGATTATGGAAATTCGTTTCAATACGTACTATAAATACCACAGCAGAAAAATAAGAATTACAAAACAGCAACAAACCATTGCGCGCCCAAGTAGCCCGCAAGAATAAGCATAGGGGAATCTTCATCAGCGACGTTCCGTTGCTCGATCAGGCTTTATCTCAGGATAGCGGTCTTGCTATCCCTGCCTGCTGCGGCCATTTGGCCGTCCAGACCAATCCCTCCAGCACGACAAAAACTCAGACCAATACCCTTTTAAATTCCAGGAGAAACGCATGATTCGGAAGATCAGCAGCTATCTAATTGCCGCTGCATCCGTTCTGATTCTCGCTGCACAGGTCCACGCGACCATGATGGTGCAGATGAATCTTGAAGAGATGACAGATCGAGCAGGGACTATATTTCGCGGCACTGTAATCAGTGTGCAGCAAGGGACGGTCATGGCGGGCGGCGCAGAACTGCCGGCCGTTACCTACCGTTTCAGAGTGACCGAGCTCCTGAAAGGCGAGGCAACCGACGTCAAAGGCGATAAGGCCGTCATGGAAATTCGCATGATCGGCAGCATCAAGCCAGCACCGGCGACGGTCGACGGCAAGGTCAAATTCTCTCCGTTCCGCGATGTGCCGCGACTCAGCAAGGGCGGTGACTACCTACTGTTCGCGACGCGTGAAAGCGCAATCGGCCTGTCAACCACGGTTGGTCTCGGCCAGGGCGCGTTCAAAGTCAGCACTGTCGATGGCGAGATGCGCGCGGTCAATGAATTCAATAATGCCGGTCTGGGGATCAATGGGCCGGGTCCGATCGAATACGTCAAGCTGAGTGCGGAAATTCGCACGCTGCTGGGCCAATAGGAGATGACTGCGATGAAATCAACAAAAGCATTGCTCGCGTCACTCGCGGGTTCCGCATTTCTCCTGTCGGCTGCACCGTCACTCGCTGGCGGGCCACTCGCTGTTTGTGAGTCGGGTGAGGCCTACCTCTGGGCGAACGGCGGCAGAAACATTACCTTCAACCCGGACCAGGGTAACCTTGGTCCTGTCGCAGCCGCGGACGCTGTCGCGCTCGTCGGGTCTGCCTTCCAGGCCTGGGAAGATCTGCCTAGCTCGACGCTTAGCTATGACGCAGGTCCGCTGTTACCGGTCGACGTCGACATTACCAACTTTGGACCCTACCTGGATGCACTTGTCCCGGACGGTCTGAGCGCTGTGGTCTTTGATGACACCGGTGAGATTTTTGACCTGCTGTACGGTTCCGGATCCGGCATCCTCGGCTTCGCGGGCCCGGAATTCGCCGATCCGACGACTTGTACTATCGAGGAAGGACTCTCGTTCCTCAACGGTCCGTCGTTTACTGACGATACGGCTGCGCTGGACGTGATGGTGCATGAGTTTGGCCACTGGACAAACTTTGCACACACGGTCGTCAACGGTCAGATCTATCTCGGCTCAGTTGGCGGCGACAGCACGGGCCCGACGCCGAACGATACGTTCGGTCCACCGCCCAGTCCGTTCACGGATGTAGTCGCGACGATGTATCCGTTTTACTACGGTGCTGGAATCGGTACGCAAACACTGGAAGCGGACGACATCGCAATTGCGTCGCGCATGTATCCGGAGCCTGATTACGCGGCATCAACCGGTGAGATTAGCGGCAAGATTCTGTTGGGCAGCAGCGGCGTTACCGGCGTGAATATCATCGCGCGTAACGTTGATGACCCGTTCGACGATGCTGTGTCGGCGATCTCCTCTGACTTCACGGACAACACTGACCCTGCGGATCCAAACGTTGGTGTGTATCGCATTACCGGTCTGACACCGGGCGCAAGCTATGGTGTCTATATCGACACGGTCCTCGCCGGCGGATTCTCGACGGCCCTGGCGGCACCGCTACCGGGTCCCGAAGAGTTGTACAACGGTACAGCCGAATCAGCGGATCCATCCGTCGATGACCCGGCGGAGTTCACGCCGGTCATGGTTGCGGCAGGCGCCCCAACCGCGGGTATCGATATCATCTTTAACGAACCACGACCTGGCGAGCCTCTGCCCGTCGGGGATGACGGCAGTGTTCAGCTGAGTTTGCCGTTCTCTTACTGCATCCGCGGGCAGGCTTTCGATGCCGTGTTCGTAAACGCCAATGGCAACCTGACCTTCGGTGGTCCGAACAACGACTATTCCGAGAGTGAGGCTGAGTTCCTCGATGGTCCACCAATGATCGCCGGACTGTGGCGCGACTTGCAGCCGGTCGATTTCGACGGCAACCCGCAAGGCTCGGTGTTCTTCAATCAGACCGACCGCAGTTTCACTGTGTCATGGCAGGACGTGCCCGAGTGGGGCTTCCCGGTTGGTTTTGGTTCCAATACATTCGACATTACGATCTATGACAACTCCCGCTCCTGTGTTGACCGACACGATGGTGACGACGATGAGTACGGTAGCTCGGGTGGTAACGAACACTGGGGCGGCTGGATTGGCGGTGGCTCGGATGCGAAGATCGAGCACCATGCTGTCGATGCCCAGTTCGGCATTGTCGGCTTCAGTGGTGGTCTTGCGACCACGTCTGGTGCTGAAGAAGAGGTAGACCTGACCAGGAAGAGTCGTGACGGTCGTAAGACGATCAGGCTCTTTACGTCTGCTGCCGTGTTTGAGAACTTCAGCGATGGCGACCTCGACCTGAACGGTAGCTCACTGCGCCTGGACAATTTCGACCGGAAGTTCTGGGACCGATTCGAGCGCAACGACAGCTTGCGCAAGGCGCGCGCCATTTCGGTGCCTTTCAACACGCTCAATACGGCGTGGCGCTATTCTGCGATCGATCCCGCTGCTGATGACATCGACTTCTATCGGTTCAAGTCGGAAGCCGGCAAGTACCTGATTGCAGACGTTGCGCGCGGCCAGATCGATTCTGTGATGGCGTTGTACTATTGCCCGCCGAGTGAAGAGTCGCAATCGCGTAGCCGCTGGGATCGCTGGTGGGACCGGTATCGCAAGAATCGCATGGATAAATGTGACGCGGACACCGCCATCCTGCTGGCCGTCAATGACGACACCAATGGACTGCTATCGCGCATTGAAGGCGGATTACCCTTCGAGGGCACTTACGCGATCGCCGTATCGTTCTATGGCGATCTCGACTTCGATGGCGTGGATCCGGGCCAGGGTCTGCCGTTCGACCAGGGGCGCTATGTACTCGACATACAGCTGCTTGATGGATTCCCGTTGGCACTCGGCGACGAAACCTCCATCGACCTGTCGGGCTTCGGATTCGAAATTCCGTTTGACGGCGTTTCCTACCCGAACGTGTTCGTGAATTCGAATGGGCACATTACCTTTGGTGCTCCACCGGAATTCGGTGACTTCATCGTCGATACCTTCGGCTTCGAGAACGGGCCGCCGCGAGCGGCACCGTTGTGGGCCGATCTGGATGCAACAGGTTCGCTGGTACTGGCTGACACCGACTTCGAGTCATGGTTGAAGATCAGTTACATCGATGTACCGGAGTGGGGTTTCCCGACCGGCGTTGGTGCCAACAACTTCTCGGTGACTTTGCACTCGGATGGCACGATCGATTTCGATTACGGGTCGGTAACGGCGCCGGGATCGATTATCGGAACGGCGATTGGCAACGGCGCGTTGTCGACACCGGTGGATCTGTCCGCGACAGGCGGTGGCTCTATTAGCACGTCGCCTGTTGAGGACTTCACCTTGGGGACTCCGTATGACCTTGGCGATCCGGATGCATTGACCTTTACGCCGGACTAGGCCGGCAGGAACAAGGGGCGGCCAACTTTGGTTGGCCGCCCCTTTTTTGTTTCCGCATCGGGCTGGTGTAATTCTACGCCCGGTTAGAACGAGAAGCGGGCACCGATCAGCGGGCCGCTGAAGCTGAATTCCTGCAGCAGCCCTCTTGGTCCGCCGTCATATTCAAAATGGCGGTAGCTGAATATCAGGTCACCCCAGCCGTAGGCATACGAAACTCCGGCTATCGCCTGCCATGTGAGGTCAGATTCGCCAGTGCCGACATCGAGATAGTAGGGCAGCGACCATTTGCCGTTGCCAATATCCTTGCGACCTTTGATGCCGATAATGGCATCCCAGGAATCAATGTCACTTTCGATAGAGCCTTCACGCGGAAAGGCGTTGCCGCCGCCTGGGAATTCGATGTCGGCGGTCAGATTCCAGCTCGTTGTCGTGTCAATGCTCAGGAAACGGGCGCCAACGAAGACATTCACCGTTGAATCTCCGTCGTCATGAACGCTGTATCCACCTGCAAACGTCGTTGTGAAGCCGTCAAGATCGGTCTTCGTGTCGAGGTTAACGCTAATATCTACGGGAATCAGGTCGCCGGTTCCAGGTGAGATCGCGATGACCTTGTCGTTGTCGGACTCCAGTCCCAGGTACACAAAGTCGGCAAAAACAAAGAAGCGATCTTTGCGAGCTTCACCCTGCAACAGAAAAACACCATTCAGCAGGTCGAGCCAGTCTGTGGGCCCAACATCGACCTGTGGTGCGCCATCGCCGTCACCGGGGGGAACATCGTGGTTCAATGTGCCACTAATTGTGGGCAACCAAATATACGGGGTCAGTTGGAACTGCCACTCATTGGTGTCCTGTTCTGCAGCAGCGCTCTGAAACGCCAGCGGCAACAACAGCAAGAACTTCGTGAGTTTCATCTGTTATGCACCACTAGTCGCAGAGTTCCCGGTCAGCTCGCACTACTCACCAACTGCCTGGAACTCATACATTGCCGCAACGATCGGTGACAGCGGCTCGCCAAAGCGGCCAAACCAGTCGTGGTAGAGACGGCGAATTCCGGCACCCCGAAATTGCGCAGCGAGAGCCCTGTCCGCCACCAGCCGGAACTTCGTGTCTCCACGCGGCACCATGAAGGCGTATGGTTCGAACGACAGTGCCGTCTGAGTCATCATGTACGGATTTCTTTCGTCCGCATTGCGGAAGACCTGTCCAATCAGCATGGCGCGATCCGAGGCAAAACCGTCAACCTTACCGGTGTTCAGGAGCTCCATGGCCTCGTCATGCGATTTGACCTGATGCAGCTTGATCTTGAATTCGTTGATACTCATGACGCGTTGCATCACTTGTTCAGTAGTCGATCCTGTCATGACAGCGATTTTGGTGCCGTCGATATCGTCGATACCATCTATCGGATTCGATTTCAGCGACAGCACCGCGCTACCCGTGATGAACGTCATCAACGTGAAATCCACACGCTCCCTGCGTGACAGAGTGACGGTCGTTGAACCACATTCGATGTCGATATCGCCGTTCTCGATTGCAGAAAGTCGCGCCTCCATGGTGACCAGCGGCACGAACACGGTTTTGATTTCCTTGAGCCCGGCCGCATCTCGAGCAGCGGCTGCGATGTGTCGACAGAGAGCAATCGAGTAGCCGGTGACTTTGCCTTCTGCGTTGGTAAACGACATCGGCGGTTCATCCGCGGTGAATCCGATGCGGATCTCGCCCGTTTCGGCAATTCTTTTCAGAGTATCGACCTGCCCCTGGGCGAACGACGTGGTGCAGGCAAAGAGGACAAGCAGGGAAATCAACGCTCTCATGAAGAAGCTCCGTGGTCTGTTGTTGGTTGTCAGTAGCGACCGCCGCAGTCTTGCAGTTCAACGCCAATATGTCTAGAAATAGCGGCGCTACGCCGCTTCTCAGGTTGTGGCTGGATCCTTTCTATAGACATCAAAGTTGATTTCATCGACCTTCAGACTGCTTAGCGAGAAGCCCAGAGACAACAGCGCTATAGCCTGGAAATAGACGCTCATGATGACGGCTTCAACAGGCTCCATGTTGTACTTGTCGTCAGCGGCAGTCACGCCAATGAACACGCTGAGCGCCATGCTGATAAAAAGAAATGACTTCAGGCTGACCGATATGTGGTGCGCTCGATCGTCGGCCGACTGATGTGGGTCCAGTTTGCGGCCGTACAGGTGCCATGCACCCAGGGCTGCGAGAAAGCCATTCGTCACGATCATGACGATTGCTCTCTGGACTGTGTCGTGCCCCAGGTATACGGCGAAGTCGTGCACATAGAGGTCGAACAGGATTGCGCCAGCAAGCAGCAGCACAGCCGTGCCGATCAACGCTGGCGACACCAGGTCAGTAAGACCACGTCGGCGTAAGTCTGCCGTGCGCCTGGGGCTGGCGTGAGCCTTCTTCATTTGCTTCAGGTGGCTGAACTCGGAGATCTCAATCGCCATCAGCGGCAGGAACTGAATCACGCCGTAGGCCGCCGGCCACACCACGGAGATGAAGCCATGGTCGGCGAAGGTGCTGTGATCTACCCAGAACATGATCGCGAACAGAATCGCAAACCCCAGTGCCAATACGAAGCGGGATGCGAACTTAAACGCACGGTGGGATGACTTGTAGTGTTCCTTGGGCCGCGGGTACAGCTTGGGATAGGCCTCCGGCGGATAGGTTGTCAGGACGTGTTGCATGCGCGCCAACAGCCTGTTGGGTAAGTAATAGGACAGCACAAAGATCTGACTAAGGAACGCGATATAGAAGAGATTGTTTGACCAGGCCATTTTTTAGCCTCCTGATTTGGATTGTTCGTTCATGACGTTTCGAAATGCATTGTTGATCTCGGGATCGGTGACCCCGGCTTTACGAAACGCCGCAATTGCATCGTGCAGCTGTTCTGCGACCCATGCATTCAGATCGCGAGCGCTGTTCGCGCGGCCATCCGGGTGCACGAAACTGCCGCGATAGCCGCGCGACTGAATGACCGAGTCCCGTTCGAGCAGACGGTACGCTTTCGCCACCGTCTTGTTGTTCAGCTCGAGGTCCGTTGCCAGCTGCCGAATCGACGGCAGCGGCTCGCCCGCCTTTAGCTGACCGCTGCTGACGGCCTCTTTTATTTGCTCAATCAGCTGTGCGAACGGTGGGTTCGGCGCATCAATATCGATGACTATCTGCATGACAGTTCCTGTCCCATATGTACCAAGGAGAGGCATGGTACAAGTGGGACATGTTCAAGTCAAGGCCAAGTAGTCGTTACATCGTGGGATCGGCGCGGATGGAACCTTTTTGAGTTCGTCCTCGTGTTTATTAACAAGCGTCAAATGTCGTACGGAGAAGCAACAAGACCCCTACGGCGGATTTGGCAACGAAAATAAGAAACCAGTTTTGCCAGGGAAGGTACGGGGTACCCGGGGAGGGTCGACCGCAAGGTCAGGATTCCCGGAGCCTTCAAGTCCATGGAAGGCATTAATCGAGTGATTAGAGATGCCTACCAACTCCTTGCGTCTGCGCGACCGCGCTTTTCGTGACAGCACCGACAGACCGGTAACGGTCCAACTCCAATCTCAATCTCAACATTACGCAGTGCATTGCCTGCGTCTCAAGAGAAACGCCATGAGAATCCTGAGCAAATTTTCGGCCGCGATCGGCCTGAGCCTGCTAGTCATGCTGTGGACACCGTTAGCCTCGGCTAATCCGGACTTCGGTGCCTGCGCAGCATGCCACACTGACATTGCAAACAGCGGACCAGACCACGGGACGCATGCAACCTTGGCTAACAACGACTGCGCGGCGTGCCACGGTGGTGGCGGGTTCAACAATCCACCGCTCGACAATTGTGTGCAATGCCACGGTCGTGATCAGGACGCAGGCGGCGACAACATTTCCGCCGGCATCGGTCGCGGGCTGAGACAACATCACGAGGTTACCAATGCGGCCGCGTGTGGCGGCTGTCACTCCGATGCAAACGGCCCGTTAGGCGTTGGCGAACATATACTGCCATCGTTCTTTATGGCCGCGCTCGGCGGCGCCGGGCTCGACTCATGTGACGGCTCCGAAGAGCGGTTTCCGTCCAATTCCGTGAGCCTGGACAACGATGGCGACGGGCTGACGGATGCCGCAGATTCAGACTGTGCCCCGGCCAATACGATTCCAATCGCTAACGCAGGCGCTGATCAGACAGTCAATGTCGGCGACATAGTCACGCTTGATGGCAGCGCCTCCACAGATGGCGACGGCGACTCCTTGAATTACAATTGGAGCCTTTCTACGCCGGGCGGCGGTGCGGTGCTTTCCAATCCGAACGCCGTAAGCCCGACTTTCGTGCCGGATGTGGACGGTGTGTACACGGCGACCCTGGTCGTCACCGATGGTATCGACGCCAGCGCGCCGGATAGCGCGTCAATCACGGCACAGATAGTTGTCGTCAACACTCCGCCGGTGGCCGATGCAGGACCCGACCAGACTGTTACGACTGGCGACACGGTGCCACTCAATGGCAGTGGCTCCAGCGATGCGGATGGTGATGCGCTGTCCTTTAGCTGGTCCCTCACAGCGGTACCTGCGGGCAGTGCTGCAGCATTGTCCGATCCGCTGGCGAGCAACCCGAGCTTCGTGGCTGACGTCGAGGGCAGCTATGTCGCCCGCTTGATTGTTAACGACGGTGAAGTCGACAGTCCGGCCGATAGCGTCATCATCACGTCACAGACGGTGGTCATCAACACGGCGCCGGTTGCGAATGCCGGGCCGGATCAAAATGCCAGCGTTGGCGATGTCGTCGTACTCGACGGCAGCGCATCAACCGATGCCGAAGGCGATCCACTGACATTCAGCTGGTCGTTGACCTCGGTACCGCCGGGCTCCGGCGCGACGATTTCTGACGCCACGGCTGTCAGCGCAACCTTCGTAGCGGACCTCGCCGGCGATTACGTTGCACAACTTATCGTCAATGACGGTGATCTGGACAGCCCGGCCGATGCGGTCCTCGTTACCGCGCAAGTTGTTGTCGTGAACACGCCGCCGGTCGCAAATGCCGGACTGGATCAGTCGGTATTGGTTGGAGAGATGGTTCTCCTGGACGGCGGCAACTCGACTGATGCGGACGGCGATCCGTTGACCTTTAACTGGTCGCTCTCGGTACCGGCAGGCTCATCCGCCGCTCTGTCTGATGCGGGTGCAGCAGCCCCGTCCTTTGTAGCAGACGTGGCGGGAGACTATGTCGCGCAGCTGATCGTTAGCGACGGCCTCGACAACAGCGCTCCGGACAGCGCCGTCATCGCTGCCGCACCACCGCTTGTTAACCAGCCACCGGTGGCGAATGCAGGTGCGAATCAAACGGTCACGATTGGTGATTCAGTCTCACTCAACGGTGGTGGCTCAAGCGATCCGGACAACGATCCGATCTCGTACAGCTGGGCGCTGACCAACGTGCCGGCTGGTTCCAGTGCATCGTTGTCCGATCCCAGCGCAATGAATCCGATGTTTGTCGCTGATATTGAAGGCGCCTATGTGGTTCAGCTCATCGTTAACGACGGCACTTTCGACAGTGCTGCGGATACAGCATTGATTAGTGCACAGGCACCAGCCACGGGCGGCGAACTGCTCTATAACCAGAACTGCGGTTTCTGCCACGGTGACCCAATTGTCGGGCCGGCGGTCGATGCCACTCTGGCGGGACTGCGTCGCGTCACCGGGTCCCGCGTCTGCACGATCGAGGCCTCGATCTTCGGCAACCAGGCCGGAGAACGAGGTGACGTGCGTTTCCCGGACGGTGTTCCGGAAATGATGTTCCTGCAACATCTCAGTTTCGACGAG
This sequence comes from uncultured Gammaproteobacteria bacterium, assembly GCA_963698425.1. Lineage (GTDB taxonomy): Bacteria > Pseudomonadota > Gammaproteobacteria > Steroidobacterales > Woeseiaceae > UBA1847. Next base: position 68,082 of record CAVOQR010000003.1, read on the forward strand.
ATGCAGCAAATTGCCGAGTACCTGAATACTGGTCAGGTCTCCGGTGAGCGGCGTTACGTTTCGAACTGCGCAGGTTGTCACGCCAATGACGGCAGCGGCGGCTTTGTGGGCGAGGACGTGCGCGGCGACGGGCACGAGACCTGGCATGCGATATCCGAGGAAGACTCGATGAGATACCTGGGTTGCCTGACCGGTACCGACGTCGATCAGATAGCGGCCTTTCTCGACCATCCGGTTGCCAACGCCGCGCCGCTCGCAAACCCAGCCGGTCCGTATTCCGCAACGATTGGCACGCCGGTAACGTTTGACGGTAACAATTCAACGGATACCGACGGCAACATCGTGTTCTGGGAGTGGAGCTTCGGTGATGGCGGCACAGCGGTTGGCGCATCGGCCACGCATGCTTATTCGAGCGCAGGAAGTTTCACAGTGACGTTGACGGTGACGGACGACGACGGTCTGACCGATACGGCAACGACCACGGCGACAATCTCAGAAATGTCACTCTTGCCCGTCGCCAATCCGGGCGGTCCTTACAGTGGTTTCGTCAACGAGTCAGTAACCCTGGATGGCGGTGGTTCGTCGGATCCGGACGGTGGTGCCATTCAGTCCTGGAGCTGGGATTTCGGTGATGGCAGCATCGGCTCTGGCGAGACTCCGACGCACATCTATCTTGCAGCCGGAAGGTACCCGGTGCAGCTGACGGTTACCGACGACGAGGGGCAGGTCAGTGCAGTCGCCATGACGACGGTCACCGTTGCGGATCGACCACCTGTAAATCAGGCTCCGACGGCTGATGCCAGCGGCCCATACACAGCGTTCGCAGGTGATACCGTCACCTTCGACGGCTCTGCTTCCAGCGACCCGGAGGATTCGAACGCAGCGCTTGGTTTCGCCTGGGACTTCGGTGATGGCAGTGTTGGCACTGGCGAAAATTCGACCCACAGCTACGTCGCTGCGGGTACTTACACGGTCACGCTGGTTGTCACCGATGCCGGTGGCTTGCAAGCTACGGCGACCACGACCGCGAGCATCGAAGCGCGCTCGTCCAGTCCAGACGGTGAAAGCCTGTACAACGCGTGGTGCCTTGGCTGTCACGGCGACTTCGATCAACCGAACCAGGCATCTTCCATCAAGGTCCTAGGTGCACGGGCATGCTCTATCGACGCTTCGATCAACGGCAACCATGCGGCGGGCAGTGCCTCGCCATACCCTGACGGCGTGCCGGAGATGCAGTTCATGCAGGGCTCGCTATCGCACCCCGAAGTCGATGCCATTTCAAGCTGGATGAATCGCTCGGACGTTAGCGGTGCCGAGCGTTACGCGACCGCGTGCGCCAGTTGTCATGGCGACAACGGTAGCGGTGGATTTATCGCCGGCGATATTCGCGGTGAAGGTGACGAGATTAGAGAAGCAATTGCCGATGAGTCTGCAATGCATTTCCTGAGCTGTCTGCCCGCGGCCGATATTGCAGAGATCAGCGCCTTCCTTGGCAGTGACGACGACGATGACGACAGGCACGGTGGTAGCGGTGGTGGCTCAAGCGGGCCAGTTCTGCTGTTGTTGCTTGGCTTGCCGTTGTTGCTGACGCGTCGTCGCCGAGCGCGGCGCGTCTCTTTATTGCGATAAGTGCTTACTTTCTCCTGTACTGTGGGCGTAACCGCAAACAGTACAGGCGAAAACCATGAGCAAAGAACGCAAGAGCAACAAAGAAGCCAAGAAACTCCCGGCTATGACGCCTAAAGAGAAAAAGGCCGCGAAGAAGGCCAAGAAGGACGACAAGGGACGCCTGGGCGAATAAGCCGAGCCGATCGGCTGCCGTCGGAGCGCCAGGCGCTACAGCCCGCGAAGGTCCGAGTCTTTCAGTATCTGTTCGCGCTCAGATGAGTCTTCGGCTGCCTGCTCGGCGCTGGCCTTTTCCTGCCATGCGCGCCGTTCAGCTGCATCTGGCAGCCATCCCAGCCCCATGGAAAAGCGCCACATTTCACGACCTTCATGGACGTCACTACCAAGCCGAAACTTCAGGTTATACGGCGGCTGCACCAGGCTGACTTCAACAATACGCAGGCTTGCGTCCAATACCTCCGCGCCGAAGGTCCAGTCCGGGTACTTGACCCGCAGCAATTCCACGTAGCGACGAGCGCTTGCACGCGCCTCTTCCTCCGTCGCAAACCAGCTTGCGGCACTAATGTACCCAACGGTTCGTGTAACGGGCGTTATAACGAGCGCCACTTCTTCGATATCCGCTGGCTTTATTGGATTCTGCGCCGAGACCATCAAATTTCCCGTCGCCGTGCGCTCACCGGCATGAGCCGCGTCGGGGGTTGCCTTGCCGAGTTCATAGCCCATGAACTGTCCATCGCTGGCATCCGCGAAGGCAACAGCAGGCAATGCAAACAGGCAAAACAGTAAAGATCTAACGCGCATTGAAAGTATCCCGGGTGGTGGCTTTTAGTTGGCCCAATACTAGCATCTGAATAATCGCTCCAGCGTCAGTAGACAGTGACGTTCTCGATCAGTGCCTTGAAACGCGGATGGTCGCGCAGCGGCTCAAAAGACGGTATGTACTCCAGAATCAGCTCCTGCTCGAACGTATACAACGCAGATGTCTGCTCCAGAAGATCCAGTGCCTCGTCTAGCAAGCCAGCTTCGGCATAGAACGCCGCCGTGCCGGCTGCGAAATCCGGATAACGGTACGGATCGTCGGGAAGGCTCGCGAGCAGGCGCCGACCGTTTGCGAGGGTTTTCTCGGCATCGCCTCGCAGCGATGCCGTGAGGGTGGCTTCCGCCAGCGCGGTTGCACCCGGGTTGTCGATTTCTGCAAGGATATTCTGGGCATTCTGCAATGCAGCGTCTGCTTTCGCAGGCTGTTCTAAATGCTGGTAGTGCCGTGCGAGCCTGTTCTCAATCCAAAGGCCGACCGTAGGCTGTTCGCTCATAGTCTCGCGCTGCAGCAGCAGAGCCTCGATTGCGCCCGCGTGATCGCCAGCCAGGACCAGGTACCAGTCGACGTAACCCATGTGCTGAAACGTCGTTACCGACATCTGCAGCACGTAATCGCGTGCGGTCGCAAAATCATGGTCGCAATACACGCTGACACTTGCGGCAATCAAATCTGATTCAACGTGATCCGGATATTTGTCCTGCGCCAGATTGGCATAGCGTCTTGCTTCAGTGCAGCGATGCGCATCAATAAGCGTTCCCGTTGTCTGCACGAGGAGTGGACGGCTGTTCGGATCCATCTGCAGATTCGCGATCATGACATCGGCGGCATCACTCGCACGACCAAGACGGCGGAGCAGGTAGGAACGCAGACCATTAACGTCGATGTCGTTAGGCGCGACTGCACTGGCGCGCCCTGTGATTTCCAGGGCCTGTGCGTAGTCCCGGAAACCATAGTAGGAATAATAAGCACCGGCAACGAGCGTTGAAACGTCGTCAGGTGCCAGTGCCTGTGCTCGCTGCAGGGCCCTGCGCGCCGAGTCCCGCAACTCAGGGTCGGCACCGATGCCGTCTTCCGCACCTGTCTCCCAGTACTTTCGCGACAAGGAAACAGAGAGCCCGGCCCATGCCTCGGCATACTGTGGGTCAAGTTCAGCTGCCTGAGCGAACGCATCCACGGCGGCTTCCATCGCCGGCCGTGTCAGGGTGCCGCTGCTTCTCCGGCCGTCTAAATAAGCCGCGTACGCGTCAAGGTTGTTCGTTGGCACTGCCTTGATCTGTGCCTCTTCCTGCGGACTCAATGCCGCGTGCATCGCGCTTGCGATTGCGCCGGCAATGTCGGCCTGCACGTCAAAAAGGTTTGCCGTCGTCAGTGCGCGGTTGTACGTCTCTGCCCAGAGGTGTTCGTCGGTCGATGCATTGATCAGCTGTGCATTGATGCGGACATTGCCGCCTATCGCCTGCAAACCGCCTTCGAGAATATAGCCCGCTCCCAGTTCTGCGCCGATCTCGCGAATGTTCTTGCGGGTGTCCGCATATTCCATGACCGAAGTGCGCGATATGACCCGAAACGCCTGCAGCCGTGCCAGTCGTGTCAGCAAATCGTCATGCAGGCCCGTTGCCAGGAACTGGCCTTCGTCTGCGGCGGATAGTGCCTGTAGCGGCAGCACTGCGATGACCGGTAGCGATGTTTCGCCGGGGGCGGGGTCGGCAGTGGTCTCAACGCTGGTTACGGTTGGATCTGTGCGCGACGACAAGACAAAGTTCTCGATCGAGTACACCGCAATCGCGACCACGAGTAATGCGACGATCGCGATGTTGAGTTTGTTGCCGGTCTCTGCGGTGATCGAGGCGTCGGGTTTGATCTCGGACTCGCGCTTCAGGCCCTCCGGCGTCATTTCGTAGACCCAGGAGAAGATCATCACCGGGACAATGCCAATGACGAGCAATCCAAAAATGGCCTTGCCCCAAATCTCTGGCAGACCGAGCATGTCCATGAGCAGGTCGGCAACCTGCAATAGCAGCCACGACAGCACGATGTAACCGGCTGTTACGCGAATGACGTTGCGACGCTTTAGTTCACTGAATAGGGACAATAGATCAGCACGAATTCCTCAGAATGTTAAGCGTACGCGTACGGTAAGGAGAAACCAACAGATGGATGCTCAGGAGGATGAATCGCTGCGAACCGCTCCGTGGGAGGCTATGGCGAATATCGGGCTGTAAACCGGCTTCACCATTGGGAGTGCTAGGCTTTGGAGCCCTCAGTTTCCGGCCAGGGAGCTGGCGGCTTGCGCATGGTGATGCACGGCTCGCCCTTCATCCTCCAATTGGCTTTCCACTGCATGCCGGCCATAAAGCTGATTTCGTCGACGCGTAACCGGCAGGCTTCCTGAATGGTCTCGAAATTAAGTAACTTGCCAAGATTGTTGTAGTCATTATTGCTCGCCGCATACAGCGCGATCATCTTGTTGCCGTGATGCATTGACAGTGCGACCGCCTGCCTGCTGCCATCAACCTCGATCGTCAGGGTTCTGAGGCGATCGCTACGTTTAAGCTCATCGATAACCCTGCGCAATTCATTTGCGTTCTTTTCATCCGCGTAATCGGATTCGGTACCGAAATTGCGATTTACGAGTTCGATGAACAACTCGGCCTCGTTATCAGTGCTCCATCGCATAACCGGCTCGCGCTTACGTATGTTGCGCAAATCGTAGAGAAACTTCTGCTTCTTTTCAGGCGCAAAGGCATCGATGTGCTTGTGGAAGTCAAACTCGAACTCCGCCGGCACCAGGTGATAGCGCACATCTTGCTCGGAAAAATTTGCTTCGAATTGCGGGTGCTGCCGCAGCAGTTCACTGACCCAGCGCTGCTCCAGGTCGAAAAAAACCGTCCGCTCAGGGAAGGCTTCGAAAAACTCGGGGAAGTCCTGATTCCGCAGCCACAGTATTCGGCCATCGGGATAACTGCCGGCCATCAGCATGTAGCGGTTTTGCGTCGGGTCGAAAACCAGCGGCAGCAAACCGTCCGCTTGCCCATCGCTGCTTTCATGCACCAGGAAGTTGAAGCGATGCGTGTCCTGGTCATGAAAAGCAAACATCAGGTCCCAGTCGTCCCACGCACCTTGTTGCGGCGAGAATAAGTCCCAGAGTTTGCGGCACTCCAGCATGTCGGTTTCAGTTCGGATCACGGGTTAACGCCTTTAAAGGACGCGCTCGACAACGATCGGCAAAATGAAAGCAGGGCGATCGTTGCAGGGGGCGTTTTGCTATTAGACTTCACAGGTGACGGAGAATACTCCAAGAATACGAAAAGTTGTTGAGGCAGTAGTTAGAAACCCGCTACTGGGTCGCAAGGTACGCATCCAGCAGCCCGGTTCGCTCACTACTCCGTGTGAGGGCGTTCAGTTTCTGATCCAGATCCGTCAGCCGCCGAGTAAGGTCCTGGCGAATATCAAGCTGCAATACGGCGTCAACCGCCACCGCGATTTCCTCCGGAGTCAGGTCCGGATGACAGGAGTTGGGCAGCGAGATAATGGGTTCGCCGGCTTCGCCCGTGTCCGAGATATCATCACAGGCCGCGCGAATCGCCGCTTGCGCCGCATAGGGCATGCCTCCCCGAATCAGGCTGCGGTACTGCATTTCCGGTCTTAGCAGAACGACCTGCGCTTCCGTGCTGCGATAGAAGTTTGCCAATCGGTTGCGGATAGTGACATCTGCAATCGCATCATTCGCTCCGACCGACAGAATCTCATCATAGGTATCTCGCCCAAGACTCCGCGGCAGCATCTGGCTGGCTTGATAGGCGTCGATCAGAAACTGCTGGCCAGGCGTTGCCTCCAATTTATCCAATGCCTCAAGCGCACTGAGCGCGTGGATTCTCACCTGGCTGAAGTAGGCGGACCGCTGCTGGAAGTCGTCCAGGTTTGCCTGCAGGTCTGCCCGAATGCGCTCAATATAGTCTTGGGCGGTTTCCTCCCGAAGGCGCGAGTCATTCCAGTTCGAGACCTGTATGCCGATGAAGACGCCAACCACGACGATCAGGAGGTCGATGACTATTGCTGTCCATTCCTGCTGGCGGACGTGTGTGATTACGCGGCGTAATAGCATGCTTTCTGTGGCCTCTCCGAGACAGGTTTTACAACACTATCCCTGCCGTTGGGAGATGTAAATTTAATAGAGATCCTCGAAGTGACAATCTGGAAATCTGGCGTATTCGTTGTATTGGCACATTTCCGCAGTGCTGCGAAAAAGCGATTGTTATTGGCGGCGCTGGTGTGATGAACTGCCAGCGTGGATACGGGTATCAGAATATTCTGGCTGCTGACGGGCCTCACCTCGGTTGCTTTGGGCGCCGCAGGCCTTGTTCTGCCGTTGTTGCCGACGACGCCGTTCCTGCTGCTCGCTGCCTTCGCGTTCGCGCGTTCCTCGACGCGGCTGAATAGCTGGTTGCGAGAACACCGCTCGTTTGGGCCGCTGATCAACAACTGGCACCGCGAGGGTAGTATAGACCGCAAGGTGAAGCGGATCGCGATCGTTGCTATCGTAATAACACCATTAATCACATGGCTGCTGGGCGCACCGTTGTGGATGGTCGCTTGCCAGGTTGTCGTCCTCGGCGTAGCAGCCACCTTCATTTTGACTCGCCCCGAGCCAGGCAAAGGACAGGAAATCCCATGAGCCGCAAGACCCGCACTGAACGAGCCGAATCTAACAGACGCAGCAACCAGACAACGCTAATCGGTGTTGCTGTCGCAGTCGTGGTGCTTGGTATCGTGGCAGCAGAATTCTTGTACCAGAGTGACAAGGGCGAGCCGCAGGCGGCAGTTTCCGCTGAGCGCCAGGCGGCCCTCGCGAGCCTGCACGCGCCGACACTCGGTGAGCCTGACGCCAAGGTTCATATCGTCGAGTTTATCGATCCGGCGTGCGAAACCTGCGCCCTGTTTTTCCCCATGGTCAAGAACTGGATGTCCGAGTTGCCGGGCGAGATCCGGCTATCGATGCGGCACGCGCCGTTCCATGAGGGTTCGGACTACGCGGTCAAAGTCCTGGAGGCGAGCCGGGAGCAGGGCAAGTACTGGCAGACTCTGGAAGCGTTACTTCGGTCACAACGACAATGGACGCAGAACCACACGGTCGTGCCCGAGCGAATCGCGCCGGCCATCGCAGCGGTCGGACTGGACATGGAGCAGTTGCTGCAGGACATGAACTCCGTGGACGTGCTGCAGCGCATAGAACAGGACAAGAAAGATGCCATCATCCTGAAAGTGACCGCGACGCCGGAGTACTTTGTTAACGGCCGGCCGCTACCCAGCTTTGGGCAGCAGCAACTGGCTGACCTGGTCCGCGAAGAGCTAGGACGGTAGCGGCGCCGGCCTGATATTCGCGTTCAGGCGAAACAGGTTGGTCGGATCGTACTGTCGCTTGATCTCCATCAGCCGCGGAAGGTTTTCGCGGTAGGTCTTGTCGACCATTTCCTGTGGCTGGTCGAACTTGTCATTGACGTAGAAGCCGGTTGTAAATGGCTCAATTCTGGACCAGTGTGACCTGATGTACTTTTCATGCTCTTCGCCGTTGTCGCCGGTCTTCCAGCTGACGAATGACATCGCGTTGTAATTCGCCTCACGGTGCGAGAAAGCGGTATCCGTCCGACCAACTCTTGCAATGGCGCCGCCAGCCTGGCCGAAGACCACCCGGGTGGCGCGTTTCGGATTCGCTTCAAAGTTGTCGACCAGGTTGTCGATGAGACCCGCGCTTATAGTGTTGACGAAACCGGACTTCATATAGCCGGTGAACGCGCGCGTATCGTCAATATCGCCCGAGCGCTGCACGGCAACGTAATCTTTCGACTCAACGTTCTCGAACACGACAGTGCCCGCCTTGCGCAGCGGTGCTATGTAGCTTTCCGCCTTTGCGGGGTCGCCGCTCCAGACGAAAGAAATTCCAACGCCGGGGTCTTTCCCCATGCGGCCTCCAATACCAGCACCCATACTCATTTCATCGGGCATCTTCAGCGAATATTCTGCAAAGAAGCTGAGCGCCTGCTTGGCTTCCGACATGGGATAGGCGATGTAGCCGGTAACAACATCGCGCTGCATCTCGTGCAGCTGGAACAGGAAGGATGTGACGACGCCGAAGTTGCCGCCGCCGCCGCGAAGCGCCCAATACAAGTCAGGGTCGTTGTCAGGGCCCACGCGCCGCAACTTGCCATCCGGCGTTACGACGTCCATCTCGAGAACATTGTCGATCGACATGCCAAAGCGCCTGCCAAGCCGGCCAAATCCGCCGCCGAGAGTCAGGCCGCCCACGCCGGTGTGCGACACGCTGCCTGCGGTCGTGACCAGTCCGTGGGACATCGCCTCGTGATCCAGCTCGCCAAGCAGGCTGCCGCCGGCAATGCGCGCCGTTTTCGCCGCGCGATCGACGCGCGCGTTGCGCAGTCGCGACAAATCAATCTGCAGTCCCTTGTCACAGCTGCACATGCCAGCGGCGCTATGACCACCACACTTCACTGCAAGCAGCAGATCATTGTCCATGGCAAAGTCGACGGCGTATTGAACGTCGGCGGCGCCTGTTGGTTGTACCACCAGTGCCGGGTGTTTGTCGGACCCTGGGAATAATCCGGAGCGCGCCTTGTCATACGCAGGGTTGCCTGGCAGCAGCAATTTGCCCTTGAGACTGTCGCTAAGCTCCTGAACTGCCGCTCGTGCCAGCGTGACCTCAGCGCCATTGCCGGTGATAGCGTCAATGTCACTGGGTACACTTGTTGGCGTATGCAGCAGCGAATCTGCAAGAGCTTGCGTGCCGGGTATTGATGCTGCGACGGCAGCGGATAACGACGAACGGATGAACTTGCGACGATCCATTATTGATTCCCCATGTTCTTGTTCTTGTAGATTGACATTTTATGGGTGATCGTCGAGGTATGCCAATTCCATGCGTATTCCTGTGCCGTCAGCATAGCGCTGTGACCCTGATATGATTGCGGCTGCAGCGCCCACCCGACGGAACCACCCGATGGATCGAGAAACAGCATTCTGGAACAAGCTTGCGGTGCCGCAGAATGTTTTGGAGGACGTATTCGGCTACGCCGAATTCCGCGGACAGCAGCGTTCAATAATTGACGCCACACTGCAGGGGCGCGACTCGCTCGTGATCATGCCGACGGGTGGCGGCAAGTCCCTGTGCTACCAGATTCCAGCGATGTTGAAAGAGGGCACTGGCCTTATCGTGTCGCCCTTGATCGCGCTGATGCAGGACCAGGTCACGGCGCTGCGTGAACTCGGTATAGCAGCAGAGTTCCTGAATTCCAGCCAATCGCCGGACGAGAGTCGGGCGGTGATGAACAAGCTCCGGCAGGGCGAACTGCAGCTATTGTATGTGGCCCCGGAGCGCCTGGTTACATCTCACACCCGCGCAATGCTGCGTGACATCCCGTTATCGATCATCGCCATTGATGAGGCCCACTGTGTATCGCAGTGGGGCCACGATTTTCGCCAGGACTACCTGGGGCTGGGCGATCTGGGTGCATTGTTCCCCGGCGTCCCGCGCATGGCGGTTACGGCCACGGCCACCGACAAGACGCGCGAAGAGATCGTCGCGCGCCTCGAACTTAACGAACCCGAAATATTTGTCGCACCGTTCGACCGGCCGAATATCACTTACGCGGTGCAGGTCAAAACCGATGCTCGCGGGCAGCTGTTGAAGTTCCTGCAGGCGCATCGCGGCAACGCAGGAATCGTGTACTGCCTGTCGCGGAAGAAAACCGAGAGCACCGCCGCGTGGTTAAACAAGCAGGGATTCGAGGCATTGCCGTATCACGCTGGCCTCGCCTCTGAAGTGCGTGCGGAGAACCAGCGTCGCTTTCTTTCCGAGGACGGCCTGGTGATCGTCGCGACCATCGCTTTCGGCATGGGTATCGACAAGCCGGACGTACGCTTCGTTGCTCATCTCGACTTGCCGAAGAGCATCGAGTCCTATTACCAGGAAACCGGCAGGGCCGGCCGCGACGGCGAGCCCGCGGATGCCTGGATGGTCTATGGCCTGCAAGACGTGGTGCGTCTGCGGCAAATGCTGGAGGAATCCCAGGCGGGCGAAGCGTACAAGCGCTACGAAGGCCTGAAGCTTGATGCGTTGTTAGGCTGGTGCGAGGTCACCGGCTGCCGGCGCCGGCCGTTGCTCGAGTATTTCGGCGACACTCAGTTGGAGGACTGTGGCAATTGTGACGGTTGCCTGACGCCAGCGAAGACCTGGGACGGAACAGAAGCGGCGCAGAAACTGCTGTCTGCTGTGTATCGCACCGAACAGCGCTTCGGCGCTGCGCATCTCGTCGATGTGTTACTGGGCAAGGATACCGACAAGGTTCGGCAGCACGGTCACGATCAGCTTAGCGTCTTCGGCATCGGCAAGGACCTGCCGTCTAACACCTGGCGCTCGGTCGCGCGCCAGCTGATTGTCGCCGGCCATCTGCGTGCCGATGCTGCGCGCTACGGCGCACTGGTCCTCACAGAAAGCAGTCGTGGCGTTCTGCGTGGCGAGCAGCCTTTGCAGTTTCGGGAGGATCCCAAGCGGCCCGTCGTGGTGTCGAAGAGAGCGAGCAGTGATCGCGTGATCGCCGACAAGGACGCAGACATGTGGGAAGAGTTACGCGCGTGCCGGCAGGAATTGGCGAATGAGCACAACGTGCCGGCCTACGTCATCTTTCACGACAAGACTTTGCACGAGATGCTTGCGCATCGACCGCAATCGACCACGGAGATGCTGGATATCAGTGGTGTCGGTCAGGCCAAGCTGGATCGCTACGGCGATCGTTTTCTGTCCGTACTCAGGAACTGACTACAGCCGGGTAAACTGTTGGCGTGTTCGCGACCAGGCGTACCCCAGCAGCACCGCCAGGAAAAATACTTCGGCGCCGAAGTTGATGATGCCGTTGATGACGCGTTGCAGGGCTTCGGGAATGTCGATAGGGATGACTGCTGCGACGACCTCCCAGATGAGATCGGTAAACAGGTTGGTCACAAAGAGCGATACTTTGATCGTAAAGATCGATACCAGTGCGGTGATTCCGGATTCGAACGCAGAGCCAAAAAGAGACTCAACACCACGTGAGTGAGCGATGGGCAGCAACATCCACACACAGATAATGAAGGATGTCGACACGCCGCTGGTTCGACCGAGGAAGGGCAGTTCGGTACTGGGCACAGCTTGCAGCCATGTCAGCAGGACAACCGCCGTGTAACACAGCGCCCAGAGGGCAAGCAGATGCGGCGCCACCAGTGCCCAGTTTTGCTGGCCTTCCGCCGCGGTAAAATCACGATCCTGCTCATCAGCCTTTTTCATCAACGCGCGCAGATAGATACCCACGAGGACTGCGGGCATGACGGCGGGATAGAAAAAGACCCTGGTGACATTCGCAAACCAGTTCTCCATGCCCAGTAGCGTCATCTGCATCAAACCGGCGACGATCGCGAGGCCAATGACCAGGTAGACAAGCTGCCTGAAGCGCTGCATGGTGGTCTGTGATTCTTCAACGGCTTGCGGCAGGCTGCGGATATTGAGGGCTGTCGCATAGATGTCTGTCAGGCCGGCAAACGCACGCCGACGAGCCGAGCTCCATGAATACGCGTCATCGTCTTCAAATATCTTCGTGAAGTGGTTCTCAACCGGCGCGCCGGCTGCGCCCCACACAAATTGCTTCACACCGACCTTCTCCGCGATCCCGCGTGCTTCGCGGCGCCGAATATCGAATGCGAGCACACCGGGCACGGTCTCGCCGTCGTCTGAGTATCCAAGCTCACCATCGAGCCAGGTGCCGTCCGGCAGCTTCTTTTTTTTCCTGGTGAAGTCCGGTGGCGTGGAAGCCTTGCTACGCTTCCTCTTTTTCAACTTCCCCAGTGGAATAAAGACAAACGAGCTGGCGCCGTTTTGCTTGAGCAGCTCGTCGAACTCGACGGAGCGCTCGCCGGACGTGGCGGTAATGTCGAGACCGTCAATACGAACTCGAATTCCTACTGCCTGGTCTTTCTTCTTATTGGCCATGTGCGAGGGTGCAATTCGGCTGCCAAAGTGGCGGAATCTGGATTGTAGCGCGTAGACATGGATCCCGCTGCACGGACGGATTCCAGTGCTGAGTTGTCTCGAGGACACCCACGGTTGTTTCTATTGAGCATGCTTCGTCAGAAAACGATCCAGGCTGTTCGCGAACGCCTGTTTGTCGCGTTGACTATACGCAGCCGGTCCGCCACCAGTGTCAACGCCACTCGCCCGCATCGTGTCGAGAAAGTCTCGCATATTGAGTCGGGCGCCAATGTTCTCGCTTGTATGCATTTCGCCACGCGGGCTGAGTGCGTGACCACCCTTCTGGATAACTTCTGCGGCAAGCGGGATGTCGCTCGTGATAACCAGGTCACCGGGGTCCAGTCGCTTGACGATTTCATCATCGGCAACGTCGAATCCCTGCCTGACCTGAATGGTGTTTATGTTCGGCGAGGGGTGCATGCTCAACGCCTGATTCGCAACCAACGTCACACTCACACCCGTTCGATCGGCTGCCCGAAATAGAATTTCCCTGGCTACGACAGGAAAGGCGTCTGCATCTACCCATATCTTCACGCGGGCAGTATAAACAATGCCGTGTGAAGATGGTTGCAAGAGCGACGTTTCAATTTGGCGGTTGCGACGATGGCCCGGTAGACTGCATTCCGACCATAGAGAGCCAGAGCTGCATCATGCGCCTCTATCAGCCGCGGCAGGCGGTCTCCGTCAAGAACTGGCCGTTCCCTGACCCGATCCCAGTGAACCAAGAGCCAGCCAAGACCAGTGTTCGGTAAAAGATCTGGAATGTTCATATGTACACAACTCGCGGCATTTTTCTGCTTGCATGGGTCTCGTTGTCAGGATGGCAAAGTGCAATCGCCGGTACGGACGTTGTTGAATTCATCAACGGCGACCGACTCACGGGCGAAGTTAAGTCACTGGATCGCGCGCGGTTAAAGTTCGATACGGATGCGACCGGCGTTATTAGCATCGAATGGAAAGAGGTTGCGTTTCTGAAGGTCGACGACAGCATCCAGGTCGAGACCCAGAACGGTGCCCGCTACTTCGGGCCACTGCGGCGAAGCGAAAACGCATACGAAGTCGTAATCGAGACCGAGAAGGGTACGACAAAAATCAAGAATGACCTGGTTGTCGCCATGGACCAGATCGATGATGCAGGCTTTCGTAATATCGACCTCAGTGTGTCGGTTGGCTACAACTATACGAATGCCAGCAACATTACCCAATTCAACGTCGGCCTTGATTCCGCATATCGCACGCGCATACGCATACTGTCCGCAGACTTCGCCTCATCCATTTCGAATAGCACGGGCAACGATTCCAGCCAGCGCCAGTCGCTGAGTGTCAATTACACGCGCTTGCGCGCCAATCGCTGGCTGAACGACGGCGGCTTGAGCCTGGACCGCAACGATGAGCTGGGCCTGAACCTGCGTACGTCATTGTCAGCCGGCGGTGGCCGCATCCTGATGCAGTCCAATAGCAGCTACCTCGTATTGAAGGGTGGTTTGAAGGCGACCCGCGAGAACAATGTTGATCAGCCGGAGGACCTCGACTCCCTCGAGTCATATGGACTCCTCAAGTGGGAATGGTTTCGTTATGACTCACCCAAGTTCGACTGGTCGACCAGCATAGAGGTCATTCCGAGCCTGACAGAGTCGGGGCGGGTTCGTGGTGAGTTCGACATCACGTTAAGCTGGGAGATCATTGGTGACCTGTCCTGGCAGCTGGACTTCTATGACAGCTACGACAACAAACCGCAGTCAGCTACGGCATCCAAAAACGACTATGGCATCACGACGTCTCTCAGCTACGACTTCTAATGTCAGAATTTGTATTTGCGTGATCGGGGCGGCTCGTTGATACTGCCGCTTGCGGTTGCGAACGAGCAATCAAGAAGTAATTGAGGATACAGAGCATGAAAACGACAATAACGACCAGCTTCATCTCATCAATAATTCTGGCTGCGCTGGTCCTTGCAGCGCCGGCACAGGCGGCAGACAAGTTACCGGAAACATCGCCGGAAGGCATGGTGCTGCTGAAAGACACCAAGGTCAGGGCCGTCTACGCGATGCCCGGCGCGTCGCTTGATCAATACACCAAGGTGGCGATACTGGACTGCTATGTGGCATTCGTGAAGAACTGGGAACGCGATCACAATCGCAGTACGTCGCTCACCGGGCGCGTAACGGCGGATGATATGGAGAAGATCAAGCAAGCGCTCGCCGATGAGTTCCGCAAGGTCTTCACCGAAGAATTGCAGGAAAAGCGCGGCTACGAAATTGTCGACAAAACCGGTGATGATGTTCTGGTCATCAGGCCGGCGCTGGTCAATCTCGACGTAACCGCGCCGGATCTAAATACTCCAGCAATGACCCGCACGATCGTAACTTCCGCGGGACAGATGACGCTGTACATGGAGCTGTACGATTCAGTCAGTGGCGCAATTATCGCGCGAATAATTGATCCGCAAGCCGCGGATCGCGGCGGCTTTGCCATGCAGGCAAATCGAATGACCAACAAGGTCGAGGCAGACCGCATTCTCCGCAGGTGGGCAGGGCTTCTTGGTGACCATCTCGGCACTGTGCAGGCCGCGACCGAGAGGCCGGAAGAGTAGACCGGTGAGCAAGGCCGGCGCGTTTATCAAGCACGAGCTCAAGGAAGCCATTTTTCCAACGATTTTCTTCTTTCTGATCTTTCACTTCATGATGATCACAGAGACGTTGATCCTGGATTCCTACAACATGCATTGGGTCAGCTCGGCCTCTGCTTTGATTGCCGCGTTGATCGTTGCGAAAGCGATTCTCGTTATTGACATGACCCCTGCGGGGCGCATGTTCCGGGACACGCGACTCGTGTATCACATCGTCTGGAAGACAGTCATCTACAGCATCCTCGTCGCGATCTTTCGTTACGCGGAAGAACTGATTCCACTGTGGTCAAAGTTCGGGTCGTTCGGAGAGGCCAATCGACATCTCATCGATGAGGTGTCCTGGCCGCACTTCATGGCGATACAGTTGTGGTTGCTGGTATCAATCACGGCGTTTAGCACGATCGTCACGATTGATCAGCACTTTGGTCCAGGAAGTCTGAAGAGGGCGCTGTTCGGCAGAACCTCTCCGCCGTTGCAGAAATAAAGTCGGCTCGGGCCCGAGCCACCGGACAACGACGCCCTCGGTCAGCCAGTGACGCGAAACGGGCCGAATTCCCTCGTTGCGTTGTCCTGCCGGCCTGTAACCGGATTGCTTGCGTCGAAATCCACTTCGGGAAATATCTCGGAACGGAATACTTCATTGCCGTTTTCGGTGATGACGAAATAGATGTCTGGTGTGCGTTCGCCCGGTGAGTCAACCGAGAAGATATCGGCAACTGAAAACACAAACTCAGCAGTGCCGTCTTCGTTGATTGATCGCGAGCCCAGGTTGTCGTCGAACAGGTGGTCCTTATCGAGCAGTGTCACCTGGTACTCCGAGCCGTAAAACGGCTGGCCTTCAGCGTTCTCGAACCTGGCGATAACTTTAAACAGATCTGTTGGCATAGTCGTCCGATGTCTCGTTGTTTAAATTGTGGTCTCAGGCGGACAAGAATAACGCTTTCACCTGTTGGTAGGAAACCGCCATATCAATTATTTGCAACTGCGCAGCTGCTTCGTCAGTTCGAGTAGTTCGGCCAGGTACTGCTGGCCCTGTTCCGGCGTATAGGACGTCACGCGCATTTCCTGGTCAATCTCATCGATCGCATCCCGCGCCGCCTTCTCGCATTCAGCGCGGTCTTTGGAGGCAGGTTCGGGCGGTGCTGCTTCAACTGGCGCTGCCGGTTCGTCGAACGGATTGACGAAGTCGAACCCGCCATCGTCGGCGCTGCGGGTCGCGTCTGAGTCGTCCGCCTCGCCAGCATCGGGCTCAGGACGTTCAACGGGATCCGCGCAGGGCAGTTCCTGAAAGGCAATCGTGCCATCGTCCAGCACGCAGCGGTGGATCTCGCCGTCTGCTGCGACACTCGTACCGACGAGCGTCATGAGCAACAAGATGCCGCACGTGCGGGTTCTATAAAGCGCCATATACTTCGTAGCCAGTGGTCATCGTACTGCAGTCTACAACGAGTGTATTATCGGGTCATTGAACAATAAGAGGCTGAACGATTGCAGCAGGACTACTTGCAAATACGGGTGCTGGAGCTGGCGCCGCTGGTGTATGTTTCCAAGCAGCTGTTTGAACATGATGTGCGGCTGCTGGCGAAGCAGGGGGTTCGCAGCCTCATGGACAATCGGCCTGCTGACGAGGCAATGGAACAGCCATCGTCAGCCGATCTTGCAAAGGTCGCCGAGGAACTTGGGATGACGTTTGTGCATTTCGCCGTCGACCCGAAGTCGATCTCGAACGAGGACCTCGAGGCATTCACAAGGTGCTGTGAAGAGCTCGAGCGACCTCTCCTGTTATTCAGTCGCACAGGCTCAGCATCGACAAAGATTTGGGAGATGGCAGAAGCGCCCTGAACCAAACCCGCTGGCCCGTAGCTGCCCGCAGCGTCTTGTTCATAGCAAAGTGCCCGCTACTCCCGGTCGTCATCCTGTTCCTCTGCGTCCTTTTCCTTTTCCGCTTCCGCTTCCTCTTTTTCGGCCCTGGTGTCATCCAGGTGTTGCTGCTGGTCGCCGTAGTAGTCGTCGAGGGCATGCTCAGAGGCGAGTGGGCTGAGGTAGTGTTCCGCGGTCTTGCCCTCTTTGTTCATTGCGAGCCCGGTCAGGCAGGCCTTGACGATGTGTACGCTGTTGAGTGCTGTCTTGTAGGTCGGGTCCAGTGCCGGATGAAACTCCACCAGGTCGAAGCTTACGACATTCGACTCGGCACACAGGCGTCGCACGATCGTAAGCGACTCGCGCATGGTCAGGCCGCCGGGAACCGGTGTTCCGGTCGCCGGCGTGAAGCCGGGATCGAGCACATCGATATCGAACGAGATATGAATCTTGCGACCGTCCTCGCTCGCCTCGGCAATGACGCGCTCCAGCACTGCGTCCCAGCCGCGCTTCTCAACTTCGGCCATCGTGTGATAGCGCATGCCTTGCTCGCGCATCCACTCAAATCCCGACTTGTCTGGACCGCTTGAACGCAGACCAACCTGGATGTAGTCCGCAGCGCGCACATGCCCTTCGTTGATCAGCCGATACACGGGTACGCCGTGATCGATCAGGTGCGGGCCGCCCCACCAGGCGTCGTAGTGAGAGTCGAAGTGAATAACCGAGACCTTTTCCTTGCCATAGACATCGGCCAAAGCCGCGACGTTCGGGTATTCGAGCGAATGATCTCCGCCAATGATGACCGGAACTGCGCCCGTTTCCGCGATCTCGCGAACCTTCTCGCGAACATGGCGCATGGAGCGCTCGGTGCTGTTGTTATCGATCGCGATGTCGCCGTAGTCGACCATTTTCAGTACTTCGCCAGCGCTCAACTGCACGTACTGGTCATGCGAGCCCATCGGCCAGCCATACAGCCGCAAGTCTGTCGTTGCCTGGGATCCGGAATCTCGCCATCCCGAGCCCATGTTCAATGGTGCGCCCACGATAGCGACGTCCACTTCACCGGCTATGAGGTCTTCTTTCGTCAGCGCCAGCGGGAGGCCGCCAAACGTCGGTGGGCCGCCGCGGCCTTTGTAGCGACCGAGCGCGACTGGTCCGTCTTCGCGTTTCGGGTCCATGGATCTCGGGCGCTCCGCGCGCCACGCATTGAATGTCGGCGACTCTGTGTTTAACGGAATATTGGGCAGGTCACGGCCTTCCTTGTAGCGCTGTGCCGACCACATTTGTTGCATGGCGTTGACCCAGGCTTTGATGTCCTCCGGTGTGCGTTCTTCGAGAGCTTCAACGGTGTCTTCAAGCGATCCGCTGAATTGGCGAGCTTCACCGCTCTGCAGGAACGCAATCTCCTCGTCACTGAGTAACTCGAGCTTTGGCGCGACACTCTCCGGCAATTCGATGGACTTCTTCTCTTCCTCACGACTATCAACGGTGTCGAACGGGTAGGCTGCGTCGCCAACGACATGCTCTGGTGTCGCAGGTACTTCCTCAGCCCAGGCAAGCGGTGCCACGAGTGAGGTAGCAAGCAACAGAAGGGTGCGGATACTCTTTGTTAGTAGTTTCATTTCGACACCCCTTAGCGCTGGCTGTGATCAAGAGCGAGTGGATGCACGTAGTCGGGATCCAGTCCCGCCTTCCGCACCGCGATGCCACTCAGGCAGGCGTTCAGCACAGCGTTCGCGTGCATGACCGACAACCTCGACAGATCCATCATTGGCGCAAGGTCGGTTATCTCGAATCCAACAACCTCCTTCGCCGCGCATACGTGGCGTATCGCCGTTCGGACCTGATCAATGCCAAGACCATTAACCTCGGCACGCCCGGCGGCAACCATGTCGGTTGGCGCGATCACGCTAACGTCGATTGAGACGAAGAAAGCATCGGGGCCCTTGTCGACTTCACGCAATACGCGTTTCAGAACCGCTGCGAAGCCGCGCTGCTGAACCTCGACCATCGTGTGATAACGCACGCCCTCGTCACGCAGCCATTGCAACGTGCTTGCATCGACGTCCGGCCCTCGCAGGCCTACCTGGATCGTGTCAGTTCCCTTAACAACGTCCTCATCGAGCAGGCGAAAGACCGCCTGCCGGTCAGAGATCGTATGAGCATCATCGCGCACGGAGTCGGGGTGGGCGCTGAAATGCAGCAAACCGAAGCTGCCTTCGCCGTGTTGTTTGGCGACGCCCTTAACGCCGGGATAGAGCAGCGAGGTGTCGCCGCCGACCAGCATCGGGATTGCGCCCGTTGCCGCAGTCTCGGCAACCATGTCGACGATATGGGCGACGGAGAGTTCGACACTCATGTTGTCGATAGCAAAGTCACCGTAGTCGACCACGGACAAGACCTCGAATGGCTTGAGCAGTGACTGCAGGTCGGGTGTTGCGATGGTGTTCAGCGCACGCATCCTGTCCGGCGCCCATCGGGCGTCGCGCGCACCACTGCTCATATTGCTTGGCACGCCGACGATCGCAACGTCGACGTCGCCGGCCACAAGATCTTCAGGCCAGACGGCGACCCTGGCACCGCCAAACGTGGGTACTCCGGATGTCGGGTGCAGGTATCTGTGCACGCTGAACGGGCCGGGCTCGCGCTTTGAATCCCGCAGCGCCGGCGGCGCCAGTACCCGCCAGTTGAAATCGTCAGTGGTCAGGTTCAGCGGCACTGCGCCCATGTCACGTTCGGGCGCATAGCCAAACTGCGCTGCAACAGCGATCAGGTCATCGATCAGTTTCGCCAGGCTTTCAGGGTCGCGAGTCGCCAGTTCGTGTTTGAGCTGGGTTTCCGGGACGATCGTAATTGCAGTGCCGGACGTGATGAACGCCTGCTGCGCGTCATTGAGCGCGCTGACTTTGTCGCTGAGGTCCTTGGGTACGGACCACTCGGCGAGTGCTGTGGTGAAAGGGAGGAGCACAAAAGCCAGGAGCAATATGCGCTTGCCCCGATTGTTCTTATTAGTATTCAAGGGCGTTCCTTGAGTCGGGTTAGCGGACGATAGTAACGTAAAACTGCGTATTGCCCTAAGGTACAGTAATGCTCTAAAGCTAGACTGTGGCCAAGTTTGGCCACAGAGGCCAGTGCGATGGATATCCTGTTGATCGTTCTGATTCTGCTCGTGGTGACCCGGGTGTTCGGGGAGCTGGCTGAGCGGGCGAGGTTGCCGACACTGGTTGGCGAGCTGGTCGCCGGTATTTGCCTCGGTTATTTGCTGCTGCGCTTCCAGCACCTGGCCCCCTCCATCTGGTTCAAGGCGAATAGCGACATTTTCGCCGGGCTGGCGGACCTCGGCATGTTCTTCCTGATGTTGCTGGCCGGTATCCGCATGGAGCCGCTGGAGTTCGCGCGCTCGTCGAAGTCGGCGGTCCTGATTGCCATTGGTGGCATGCTCGTACCGGTCACCGTTGGCTATGCGCTGGGTTTCGCTGTCTTGCCCGAATCGGCCTACAAGACGGCGCAATGTCTGTTCCTCGGCGTGGCGCTCGCCATCACTGCGGTACCGGTTGCTGTGCGCATGTTCATGGATCTCGGCGCGCTCGACTCCCGGGTGGGCAAGGCCGTCATCGCGGCCGCGCTTTGGGACGATCTCATCAGCCTGTTCTTGATAGCGCTGCTTCTCGGCGCAATTAGCAGCGATGCAACCGGCGACTTCTCGCTGCTCAACCTGCTGCCTATTGTCGGCAAGGTCCTGCTGTTCTTCGCCATCACCATTCCCGTGGGTCTGTTCATCTTTCCGTGGATTGGCAAATCCTTCCATCACCTGAGTTTCCCGGAAGTGGACTTCAGCATGTTGTTGATCGGTGCGCTGGCGTACGCGGTATTGGCTGAGTTCTTTGAACTGCACGCGATTATCGGCGCATTCATGGCCGGCATGTTCTTCCATCCCAAATCGGTCGACGAGGCCATCTATGAACGGGTCGAGCAGCAGATGTCGGGGCTGACACGCGGTTTTCTCGCCCCTATCTTCTTCGTTTCGGTCGGCTTTCATCTCGACTTCAGCAGTGTCGGCCAGGTGCCGGGCTTTGTTGTCGTACTGACGTTGCTCGCGCTTGCCAGCAAACTGATCGGCTCGGGGATACCCGCCTACTGGGCCGGCTTCTCGAAGCGCGAGGCGTTGCTGGTTGGCGTCGGCATGAGCGGCAGGGGAGCAGTGGAGCTGATCATTGCCGGTGTTGCGCTGGAAGCCGGACTGTTCCTGCAGCCCGACCCGCCCGGAGTCATCGTGCAAAGCCTGTTCTCGACGATCGTGATCATGGCGATCGTGACAACCGTGGCTACGCCGATCGCGTTGCGATTGTTGTGGCGGGAGTAATTCAGACCGCAGTGGTTGCCGAGGAGAGATCACTCAGTTCACCGGCATCCAGGTAGGAGCCGTGACAGGAGCTGCAGGTCTCGTAGCAGATGTGGGTCTTTACCGGGTCGACCACGGTGAGCATTTCGCCACTGCAACGCGGGCATTGATAGTGGGTCTTGGTGTTGCCTTGCTTGCCGGTCTCGGCATCGCCGGTGTCGATTGCCGCTGCTGCGCGCTTGCCTTTCAGGACATCGATTTCCCCGGCATCAAACCAGATACCGTTGCAAATGGTGCAACGATCAACCTCAGTCCCTTCGTAGTCGATTTGTTCCATATCGGCCCTGCATTTCGGGCAGCGCATGGCACCTGACCAGAAGATACCAGCTTCATTGCCACCGGCGCTGATGGTGTACCTGGGGTTCTCTCTCTTTTTGCTGCCTTGCGCTGAGGTCTCTGCCTCTGCCTGTTGATGGCTGTGCCGATGCAGCAGGACAACAACGATCATCGCGACAACAAGTGCGCTGAGCATCGTGTAGGACTGGTCGTAACTCCATGTCTCGGCGACCATGCCATAGAGCTTTGAGCCGCCCGAGTGGCCGAAGTTGGCCACCGACATGTAGATGGCGAATTGCGTGGCTGAATTGACGCTCTTGCAGATCGCCATGGCGAGCGCGAGGCTCGAAACCATGACGACCGGCATCATCATGACCCAGATCGACAGCATCACACGCACATAAAGCGTGTTCTCCCACATGTCCTGGGTGTGTGCGATCAGGAACGCATGGATGCCGAGCAGCGCGATGGCCAGCACCAGCATGCGCTTTGCGCCCATGCGATCAATGAGCGGGCCAATGCCAAGCGCCAGCACGGCGCCGATGAGGCCCATCATGGCAACCAGTTGTGACCATTGCGGCGTTGTATAACCGAAGACGTTGACCGCCGCGATCGGCATTAGCGCCTGGCCATAGCCGAATACCAGGCCGTCGAAAAACATGATGGCCATGACCACCAGGCTGGTGCGTATCCACAACACCTTGTTGAGCTCTTTGAATACGGCGGCAAACGAAGTGTCGGAGCGATGTACGGTTGCTGCCTCTCCCGCGGTCCACGGCAGGGTGCGTTCGCCATCACGTTCGAGGACAAACAGCATGACTAGTACGCCCAGTGCGGATACACAAGATGCGACGACTAGCCGCCGTGCCCAACCCGAAGGAGCTGACCAGTATGCCCATGACAGCAGCGGTTGAGGCCCAGCCGATCGCCTTGCCGAAGCTCATGAAGGCGTTGAGTCGGCCTTGCTCCCTGACCGGCGTCAGGTCAATCGACATGCCGTCAACCGCGACATCCTGTGTTGCCGCGAAGCTGTTAATGAGCATGCCAATAATCATCAGCAGCCCAATCTGCTCGGCGGGCTTCTCTATAAGGATGAGCGCCAGCAGCGATAGCGATAAGCCGAGTTGGGCGCCTAGCACCCAAGGCCTGCGCCGGCCCATCGCCAGGAATTCATAGCGATCCATGAGCGGACCCGTAACCAGCTTGAAGGCCCAGGGCAGGACGATAACCGCGAGATAGGAGCCGATGTCGCCGGCGCCAACGCCCTGACCGGCCAGCCATACCGGTATCGCGATGGACAGGAGTCCCTGCGGAATACCCTGTGCGAAGTACATGAACGAGCCGGTGGCGTAACGCACACGCGTGCTGTCCGCAAGGATAAAGTTGACTGCCATGCGCTGGACCCCTGTTTATTATTGTTCTGTTTGTTCTGTTTGTTCTGTTTGTTCTGTTTGTTCTGTTTGTTCTGTTTGTTCGTGTCTGGCGTTCTTGTGCTTACTGCAGATTCATTTTTCTCAGCAGTTCCTGAAAACGCGGATCATCTTGCACCAAGTCCAGAGTTTTCGTCCTGCGCTTCATATACACAAGCCCCGGGTCTCTTACCTCATAAGCGCGTTCAAGAGCAGCCATGGTTGCATCAACATCGCCCCATACAGCGTATACGGCGGCAATCTGTACCGAAGCATCGTCGCCGTACTCGTCCTTCAGTTCCTGCAGCTTCTGTACTGACGTCTCGTGGTCACCCATCTCATGGTAGAGGATGGCTTCGAACTGCAGGCGCAGAAAGCCGAACTTCTCCTTCTTGGCCGCGGCTAACGCCTGATCCGGTTGCCCGAGACGACGATAGACATAGGCAATTGACGAATAAATGCCGCCGCTGTCTGGCATCGCCTTCGCAAGGAAGAGCGCTTTGGCCAGCGCTTCGTCGAGCCGCCCCGTTCTCGCCAGCACGCCTATATGAAGGCGCCCGAGTGCAATGTTGAGCGGATCCTGCGGCAGCGCCTGTTCGACTTGCCGAAGCGCCTCGGCGTCGTCGCCACGTATGGACTTCAACAAAGCGATTTCGGCGATGATATCGGGATCGCCGGGACGCAGCTCGGAAGCACGGCTCAGCGATGCTTCCGCACCATCCCAGTCCCAGTCATAGCTGACCTGCACGTTCGCTAGTGCCAGGTGGGCGTCAGCCAGGTTTGGATCCAGCTGCAGTGCTTTCTCCGCCGCTGCGCGCGCCCGTGCGAATCCCGCTTCGAACTCGGTGCCGAAACCGGTCTGTTCGCTGATCGTCATCGACAGCCAGGCCCAGGCGAGTGCCATGCCGGGATCCTGGTTTATTGCGAGCTCGAATTGCTCGACGGCCCTGGTCCAGTCTTCCTGGTTGCGTTTGTGAAAGAACGACAAGCCCAGCAGGTAGGCATTGTATGCTTGAAAATCGCGCGTCGTGGTGCTGCTCGCGGCAGTGCTTGTTGCGTCGCTACCCAGCAAATTCTTGCGCAATGCTGTTGCAACCGCCTCAGCGATTTCGTCCTGCACGCTGAAGATGTCGGTCAGGTCGCGATCAAAGGTCTTTGACCACAGGTGGTAGCCATCCGCCGTGCTGATGAGCTGGGCCGTGACTCGGATCTGGTCACCGGCTTTTTGCACACTGCCCTCGAGAATATTGCTGACATTGAGCTGTTCGCCAATCTCTCGCAGGTCGGTGTTCTTGCCCTTGAACGCAAATGACGAGGTACGCCCCGCGACCTTGAGTTCGCGGATCTGGGCGAGTGCGTGCAGCAGGTTCTCGGTCAGCCCGTCAGTAAAGTACTCCTGGTCTTTCGCAGGGCTCATGTCGACGAACGGCAGTACTGCGATGGAGTTGGTGTCGGTGATCGGGGCCGCGTCGATGTCCGCGACCTCAGCTGCAGGCGGCGTCTGTGCAGATTGCAGCAGGAACTTGTCGGCGAGCAGCATGCCGACCGCGATGACGAGCACGGCAATGATGAGCGCGTTCAACTTGCGTCCGGTCGTGCCTGTGATCGACTGGCTGCGATCGACGTCTTTTTCTTTCTTGATGCCGTCCGGTGTCAGTTCGAATGCCCAGGCGAAGAACAGGGCGACGGGCAGGCCCAGCGCCAGCAGCAACAGTACCGCCTTGATCACCCAGCCAGGTGCTTCAAAACTGTCTAGCGCCAGTTCGGCAACCTGGGCAAGCAGCCAGGCAACCAGCACGTAGGCGACACCAACGCGAACTACGTTGCGTCGTTTCAGTTCTTCAAAAAGTTCGCTCAAGAAAGCTTTCCTCGGCCTGGCGCCAGCAGCGCAAAAGTATGGCAGATTTTCCTGCCGGATGCGTTTGTCATACGCCTGCAGGCGCCGTTATCAACGGCCATTCAGGGCAGGGGTACCTGCTTTTGCTTCAGGGTACGGCTGAGGTGGGTTTCCCGCCAGATGATGGTCAGGTTCGATGCGATCACGATGGTTGCGCCAACGAACACTATCGGCAGCGGCCAGTCATTCCACACCAGCCAGCCAAACAGGATTGCCCACACGATGCTGCTGTAGCTGATAACGGCCATCAGTGCCGCCGGCGTGTACTTCATGGCCGTGGAGTACAGCCACTGCGCGGCGCCGCCGGCAAGTCCGACGCCAATGAACAGCGGGACCTCGCGGAGCGTCAGGCTGCTGGCCACGAACGGCATCGCTGCGCCGCTAAGCAGGGTGCCGATGACGAAGAAGTAAAAGGTCGTGGTTTCGGGGCGCTCGTGACTACCCAGGTGTCGCAGCAGGATGCTCATGATGGCTTGCAGCATTGCGGCGCAGAGCGCCACTCCGACACCGATCATGGTCACCGCACCGGTCGGTTGCACCATGATGGATACACCGATGAAACCCATGATGACGGCGGCCCAGCGATACGGGCCCACACGTTCTTTAAGGGCCAGCACGCCAAGTACGGGAATGAACAGTGATGCTGTGAACAACAGTACCGTTGTTTCCGCCATCGGCATCAGCGAAAACGCGGCAAATGTCGTGCCCAGCGTGATCGCGCCCAGAACCGCACGTGTCACGATCACGTGTGGTTTGCTCTGGATGACAAATATGTCTCGGCGGAACGTCAACCCGGCAAGCAGGAACGGAATCATCGCAATCAGGTTGCGGAAAAAGACAATCTCGATAATCGAGTGGTTGCCGCTGAGATGTTTCGCGAACGCGTTCATCAGCGTGAACATGAATATCGCGCCGGCGCCCGCCAACATGCCGAGCACCAGGTTGTCGGACTCGTCCCTATGCTCCGGCGTGCTCACGACGATCAGCTATTCAAGCGGCGCGGGTCTTCTCAAGCAGACCCTGCGACCGCAGGTATTCATCGTAGGTGCCCGAGTAATCGATGATCTTCTCCGGCGTCATTTCGATGATGCGTGTCGCCAGCGTCGAGACAAAATCGCGGTCGTGACTGACAAAGATCAATGTGCCGGGGTAATTCTCGAGTGCGAGGTTCAGCGCCTCGATGGATTCCATGTCGAGGTGGTTCGTCGGCTCGTCCATGACGATGACGTTTGGCTCCTGCAAAGCCAGCTTGCCGAACATCAGGCGACGCTGCTCGCCACCCGATACGACCTTCACGGACTTTTCGCTATCGTCCTTGGAGAACAACATGCGACCCAGCGTCGCGCGCAGCAATTGCTCGGGTGAACCTGGCGGTTGCCACTGTGTTATCCAGTCAAACAGGCTGATGTCGTGTTCAAACTCGTGTGCATTGTCCTGAGCGAAGTAGCCGGTCTGTGAGTTTTCCGCCCACTTGATCTCGCCGCTATCAACCTCGATTTCCTGCAACAGGCAGCGCAGCAGTGTGGTCTTGCCAATGCCGTTCGGCCCAAGAATCGCGACACGTGAGCCTGCTTCGATGGTGAGGTTGAGATCCTCGAACAGCGGGCCTTCATCAAAACTCTTGCTCAGGCCCTTGGCTTCAACGGCGAGACGACGCAGCGGCTTGGATTGTTCGAAGCGAATGTAGGGGCTGACGCGGCTCGACGGCTTGATGTCTTCGAGCTGGATTTTTTCCAGCTGCCTGGCACGCGATGTGGCCTGTTTCGCCTTCGACGCGTTGGCAGAGAAACGGCTGACGAACGCCTGCAATTCGGCCATCTTCACTTTCTTCTTCGCGTTGTCCGCATACATGCGCTCGCGGACCTGCGTTGCGGCGGTCATGTACTCGTCGTAGTTGCCCGGGAACAGCTGCAACTTGCCGTAGTCGAGGTCGGCCATGTGCGTGCAGACGCGATTCAGGAAGTGGCGGTCATGGGAAATGATGATCATCGTCGACTTGCTGGTATCCAGGAAATCTTCCAGCCAGCGAATGGTGTTGATGTCGAGGTTGTTGGTGGGCTCATCCAGCAGCAGCACATCAGGATCGGAGAACAGCGCCTGTGCGAGCAGCACTCGCAGCTTCCAGCCCGGTGCTATCTCACTCATGGGTCCGTCGTGCTGATCGACAGGAATACCGATGCCCTCCAGCAGCTCGCCGGCCCGCGATTCTGCGGAATATCCGTCCATTTCCGCGAATTCCACCTCGAGATGGGCGACTGTAATGCCTTCCTCGTCACTCATTTCCGGCAACGAATAGATGCGATCACGTTCCTGCATGACGGTCCAGAGCTTCTCGTATCCCATCATCACCACGTCCAGAACGCGATGTTTCTCGTACGCGAACTGGTCCTGCGAAAGAACTCCGACGCGCGCATTGGGCTCGATAGAAACGTTGCCAGCCGTGGGCTCCAGCCCTCCGGCGAGGATCTTCATCAACGTTGACTTGCCACAACCGTTCGCGCCAATCAGGCCATAGCGGTTGCCGTTGCCGAAGGTTGCGGAAACGTTTTCGAATAAAGGTTTGGCGCCGAACTGAATCGACAGGTTATTTGCAGAAATCATGGGTTTGAACCGAACAGGGGTTAATCAGCCGCCGGATGCTATCATGCTGCGCCCGCCGGCGGGGTCTCCACCGGCTTTTTCCTACACCAGAGCAATGCAATGTCCAAGTCCGATGCCAGCCCCGGCGCGACCAGTTTTCGCGATCTGAAGCTGTCCGAGCCCCTTATACGAGTGTTGGATGAGATCGGCTATGAGACGCCGACGCCGATCCAGAGCCAGGCGATACCGCTGTTGCTGGGTGGCAGAGACATTCTCGGGCACGCACCCACCGGCACCGGCAAGACAGCAGCTTTTGCCTTGCCGCTGTTGTCCGCCATCGACGTGCACAACAAGAATATCCAGGTACTGACGCTCACGCCGACTCGCGAGCTTGCTATCCAGGTGGCCGAAGCGTTTCAGCATTACGCGGCGCACATCAAAGGGTTTCATGTACTGCCGATTTACGGGGGCCAGGAATATGGTGGCCAGATTCGGCAGCTGAAACGCGGCGTACAGGTTGTCGTCGGAACGCCGGGTCGACTGATGGACCACATGCGCAAGGGCACATTGAAACTCGGCGGCCTCAAAGCCGTAGTCCTCGACGAAGCGGATGAAATGCTGCGCATGGGGTTCATTGATGAAGTGAAGTGGATCCTTGAGCAGACGCCTGACAAACGTCAGATGGCATTGTTCTCTGCAACGATGCCGAAGCAGGTCGAGCAAATTGCGCGGCAATATCTGAATAACCCGGAAGAAATTTCGATCAAGGCCCGCACGGCAACCGCGGAAACCATTCGGCAGCGTTACTGGCAGGTGAGTGGCTTGCACAAGCTCGACGCACTCACGCGCATACTGGAGGTCGAGACCTTCGATGCCATCCTCATGTTCGTTCGCACCAAGACTGCAACGACCGAGCTTGCCGAGAAACTCGAGGCGCGCGGCTACGCGGCTGCTGCTATGAACGGCGATATGGCGCAGAAGCACCGCGAGCAGACCGTTGAGCGCCTGAAGAAAGGTTCGCTCGATATACTGGTCGCAACCGATGTTGCCGCACGCGGTCTCGATGTCGACCGCATCAGCCACGTTATTAACTACGACGTGCCCTATGACACCGAGGCTTATATCCACCGCATCGGCCGTACCGGCCGTGCAGGGCGCACGGGCGAGGCGATCCTGTTCGTGGCGCCACGCGAACGCCGTATGTTGGCGGCGATAGAAAGAGCGACGCGGCAGAAGATTGAGCAGATGGTGTTGCCGAGCACCGAGACTGTAAACAACAAACGCGTTGCCGATTTCAAACAGGCAATCACGGATACGCTGGCCATTGGTGAGCTCGAATTCATGCAGAGCATCGTCGAGCAATACCGCCAGGAGCACGATGTTCCGGCGGTCGAGATTGCAGCGGCACTGGCGAAGATGACTATCGGCGACACGCCGCTGCTGCTCGGGCCCGAGAAAGAACCGGGCAGGGCACGGATGCGGCCTGTCAGGGATGTCGAGGCTGGCGCTGAGCGCTACCGCATCGAGGTCGGTCATGTGCACGGCGTTAAGCCAGGCAACATCGTTGGTGCCATTGCCAATGAGGCGGGCCTGGATGGGCAGCATATCGGCAGTATCGAGATCGAGGATGACTACAGCCTGGTCGATCTCCCGGCGGGAATGCCGAAAGATATCTTCATGGACCTGAAGAAGGTCCGCGTCTGCGGCCAGGCGCTGAACATTTCACTGTCGGATGAGACCAAGGCGCCACGAAAACGCAAAGGCAGGCCGAACCCGAAAGGCAAGCCCGACTCAAAGGGTAAGTCGAGGTCTCAGTCAGGAGCAAAGTCGAAGGGCACGGCGAAGGGCACGGCGAGACCGAAGTCGGGACCAAAGTCGAAAGGTAACGCCAAGGCCAAGTCGAAGCCTCACTCGGGACCAAAGTCCGGGCCTAAGCCGAAACCTGGCGCGGGCAAAAAGAAAGCCGGCAAGCCGAAAGTGGGCAAGCGCAGCAAGTAGTTCTGCTTGCTCCTTAGGTTGGCCCCAAACAGAAGCGTCGGCGTTCGCGCTCGATCACCTCTTTTTTCCGCCTTGCTTAACCCTGGTGACGTAAATCCCGGCCATGCCGTCCTCTTCCTCGCCTCCCGCAACACCCATACTGGCGTTGATTGCCAGCCAGTTGCCACGGAGTCCTTCGCGTTCCAGGCCAAGCGCGATGACTTTGGAGCCCGCGGGCGCTTCAGGATCCAGCATCTGGCCATCCATCGTAGTGTCCAGAACCGGAACAATCGGCATACGGCCGGGGCCCTTCCTGAGGTAAATGCCACGTACCAGGTCGGGCGTCCGCGCTTTGAAAGCCGCCGTGAATGCGGCTCCCTCACTGCCGCCAACAGCGACAAACGCAGATGAGCGCCAGCGCACTGACTCGCCATCGTCTTCACCACCTTCTTCCGAGTGGCCTTTGCCGGAACAGGGTGGTTTACCGGAATAATTCCAGAACAGGAATTCGTCGAACTCGTCGCCGCTCTTCGCCACTATGTGTGTCTTACCCGTTTTGGTGTCGTGGACGAAAATGCCCTGGTTGACGGGAATCTCTCTTTGCACGTAGCAGCTATTGCCGAATTGCGGGTCGGATTGGTCATCACAGATGCTGTTTGGATCGCCTAACGTCACCCCAGTATTTCTGCATTCGAGCCGTTGGTTGCAGTAGTCGATAACATCCCGATTACCCTCTTCGGCACAGTACAGGCGCACTGTTCGAGTCTCCTCGCCCCAGGCGCCCCAAAATCCGACGTGACGACCGTCAAATGCGGAAGCCTCACCCAGGTTGTTGAATGTTTCAGTGGCAGTCTCGCCGGGAACACGACCGCCGATGCTGACCAGTGTTGTGAGCGGCGGCTGGAATCGCAGTGGCGCCATGTAGATACCGCCAAGCGTTGGCGCATCCTCGTTATCAAAGCCAGCAAACACCACCTTGCCTGCAGCAGCGTTGGGCGGCGCAGTGGAGCCAAACACGGTATGTGTTCCGGGAATCAGGGTATCGGTGTTGTTTGCAATTAGCACCGCCTCCGATTCGCCGCCAAAAGCTCCGCGCTGCAGCTCACGGTAATACACGCCGGTCTTGCCGAGGCTGCCGACCGTGTAGTTGCCCTTGAACGCAATGATATTTCCGCCGGTAACAGACGGTGCGCCCGGGAATACCTCGAAACGAATATTGTTGAATTCCGGTACCCGATAGAATCGTAATCCCGGAGCATCTCCAAGTTTCGCGGCACCGGTAATAATTTCGCCAAACGGGTTTGCATAGATACCTGTGGTTCCCACGCGCGTCTCGCTGCCATCGTCAAGAAGATAGCGGTGCACTGGCTGGTGATTACCGCGCGTGGCAATCGTATCCGAGCGCATGTCGATACGCGGAAACGACGGTGTTTCGACGAACGTTGTACCGAGGTTATTTGGCTGTGGGACCTGGGTGGTCTTGTCCAGGATTCTATAGATCGTGCTGCCCGGTGCGGACATGTCACGAGCGTAGATGCCGTGTGTCGGTGGTCCCAATGGCGGACCGCCACGGCTGCGCGCTCGAATGACAACCAGGCCGCCCATGTTCACGGATGGCTGGTTGTAGCTGTTGAAGTTTCTGATGTCGAGCGGCGGCATCAGATCGTTGTTGTTCACCACTGTTCGCCATCTAAACTCAGGCCTGACTTTAGATGACTTGTCTTTCGCCATGGCTGGAGTCGCTGTCGCAACGGCGGCTGCCAGTGCCAGGCATACGTACATTTTGAGTTTGCTATTCATCGTCCTTTCCCCCAAAGACCCCGAGCCTGGAAAGCCCGGGGTCGTTGCTTTGCTTAAACTTCTTTGTTTATTCGCCTGGCCATCAGCTAGTGCGATCCGCCTTTGGAACCGCCTCCGCCTTTGGAGCCGCCTCCACCTTTGGAACCGCCACCGCCGCCACCACCGCCTTTGGTCTTGCCGACGATGCAAATGTCGAGATAGGTCAGGTTGTTTTCATTGTCGATAACCGGTCGGTACAGTCGGTCGTCAGCATCCGGATCTTCTTCATCCGACTCTTCTGCTGCTGCGACGGCAGCAAGCGTTGTCGAGGTCGTGAATACCGGTGCCTCCTCAACCAGTGCTCTCGCTTCCGCAACAACCGAAGGAGGTGCCTTGTTGACGATGTTTGCTGCGATAACCGCTTGATCGGTGATGTCAAACGTGACGTCTTCTGGCGCATAGAACGTCAGGCGCCAGAACCCGGTCTTGAGCCATGAACCGCCGTCGCAAGAGCTGAGGTCGACGTCTTTCATACGCCAGTTGTAGCCGTAGACGTACTTGCCGCCAACGCTCGTCTCAACGGTGTAGGGAATGTCTGACCAGGTGCAGGCTCCTTGCCATCCCGAGCCTGTCCAGTCACCTACGTCCGGCGGATCATCGCCAGGATTGCCGCCCGGCATTGAACATTCACTTGCGCCAGCTTCGATCTTTGCCAGGTTCAGTCGAGCTTCTGTCGACTTGATGATCTGGAACGGAGAGTCGTAGTTGAACGACACGGCGTCATCCAGATCGGTTGCCCTGACACCCCAGTGCTCGGTGATGCCCTGACCGGAAACGTGCCACATCTGGAAACCGATCTTGCAGGCAATCGTAGGATCGAGTCCCTGACCAGCAGTAGCCTGCGCACAGGTTGGCATCTGACCGCTGACTTCGTCTGCCAGCAGCGTTGCTTCGTAGATCCCTTCAGTTGCGGGATCGTCACTCAACGTGCTGCTGTAAGGCTGGGTTTCTACGCGAATTACTGAGCGTTCGTTCCAGGACACCGCTTCGAGAGCGTCGCCCCAGTCGACAAACTTGGCCTCGGCAGAGTTTCCTGTGCCTATGCCTTCGTCGTCAGCCCACCACTCGTTGACTTCAACCTTTTGCCAGTAGATGCGGTAGATGTCCTTATCGGCGCACTCCGGGACACTTGCTCGACACTCGTCGGGATTGTAATAAACTGTCGGCTCCGACAAGTTATCTACGCAAGACGCATTCGGATAGTTGAACTGGCCATCGCTCTGCGGTTCATCGCAACCGTACGAATAGTGTTCGCCAAGAATTGCACCTTCTATTGGCACGTTCCAGCGAGCTGCGGTCGATAGTGACGACTCCGTTTGTATCGATGGCGTCGACAGGTTGTTGCCCGCCTCGCCGCCAACTGGCGGGCCTTTTGTGCCGCCTTTGGCCGTTAATCCGGGCGCGCTGAAGGCAATCAAGACGATAGCAAATACCGCTATCGCGACGATTTGCCATCCTGGCCATCGAATAGATAGTGAAGTTGCCTTGTTCATGTCATTACTCCTTACCTTGGCCCCCCCGGTAGTCTTTCTGGTTATGGACTCTCTTTGTGCGCTCACCTCCTTTCATATTCGCTGCGCGTGTGTTCCTTACATGCAGCCATATTCACAGTCGCGAAGGAACAGCTTGCTCGCCAGGATTGACGAACCGTCATACGTACCTTCTGCCTTTACGAGGCTGCCCTCGACAACCAGGGAGAAGAAGGCGTCTGCATCGATGACTTCCATTGACTGGTTTTGAAACACGGTGTTCTGATCCGTTGTAACCAGCATGCCGAGCAGCGTCAGGTCAGGCCGAGCGATGATTTCCACCGGTGCCTTCAATGTGACGCTATCGTCCGCATCATCGCGCTCAAGTCTCGTGGCAACGACATCCGCTGCGTCGATGTATGCGCGAACCTCTGTACGGTCACCGATGGCGAGGTCATCGAATCCGAAGTCCGTAAGGCCTATCGAGCTATGATCTCTAAACATCGTGAAGTCGTCGGTCGCAACCTGGATACCCAGCAGGGTAACGGCTGTCATTTGCGTGTCGACGGCTTCGACGTTGGCTTCGATCTCAACTACGGATGGCAGCCTGAAAACGATTCGATCAGCGACCAACACGCCAGCCGAGTCGATGGTGCCGTCAATTGCCAGCTTCTTGTCGAGTGCCAGCGAATCGACCGTGCCGTTCACATAGATAGTGGCGTCCGTGGTGGTCACCGGCTGCCCGTCAACCTCAAACTCTGTAGCCGATGTGAAGCTGCTGACGTAGCCTTCGATTTCGAAATCGCAGTCGCTATCACACAGCTGGTCCCTGTCGCGGTCCCGGTCCTTGGCCCGTATGCGGTCCAGCAGCATGTCGCCTTTCGACAGTGGTGAGCTGCTGGAGACTTCGACGTAAAGTCCGTCCTCCAGGGTTGCGCCACCCAGTTCGAGCGAGGCGGCAGAGTAATCACAGATTTGTGTGCCGATTTTGAAGCGCAGTGTTGCCGCGTTTAGCTCCCTGACCTGGCCTTTTACCTCCATGGTCATGCCCGGCGCATAGGCATTCGCTATACGATGTATGTGCGTTGCCTGAATGCGCTCCTGGCTGCGCCACTGGCCACTAACCTGGACCATGTTGCCTTCGGCGAGTTCCTCCATGGCCGCGCCGTCAAACACAGTCATTTCGTCGAACATGACTTTGCGGCCCAGCACAACGAAACTGTTTGTCACAGTGTTCATGTTGGAGATCGGACCCTGGGCGTCGTCGGTAAACATTATCTGGCTTGCAACGGCGGCACGGGTCTGCTCCTGGACCGTGGCGCGAATCGTTACGACCATGCCTACGCGAAGGTCCGACAGGTTACCCGGTTGACCATTCATGGTTACCGTCGCCGAGTCGGTGTCGAACCTGGTTCCGTGAGCGATGACGCTACCGAATCCAGTTATCGCGCCGCTTGCTACGACGTCGGTGGTCGGTGGGTCCTGAATGACTGAGTCGCTGTCCGAGCTGCTGCAGCCCACGACAAGCAGGGCGGCGAGCAGCGTGATAAGTAGTTTCTTCATGGCTTTTACCTCCTGGCGATCAGCTATTTGCCCAAGTAGCCGGCGCTGAACTCGCCTAGTTTGTAAACCATGTACTAGTCGTGTTTCCTACGTATTTCCGCAGGGTGGCAAAGTGTTACAGACTGTTACCCATGGACACCCGCTCTCCAGGCACGACAGCGTCCAAATCGCACCTGCTCGTTGTAGACGATGACAGGGAAACCCGCGATCTGCTGTCGTTGTATCTGGGTGAACAGGGCTTCGATGTTGCCACCGTGGAAGATGGCCCGGCCATGGACGCATGGCTCGCCACAAATAGAACGGACCTGATCATTCTTGACTTGATGCTGCCTGGTGAGGACGGCCTCTCCATCGCCAGGCGTCTGCAAACCAGCGACAAGCTGCCGATCGTAATGATCTCTGCTCGCGGCGAGGAGCTGGATCGTATCGTCGGTCTGGAGGTGGGTGCCGACGATTACCTTCCCAAGCCGTTTAACCCTCGAGAGCTGCTGGCACGTGTCCGGGCGGTACTCCGCCGCTCGGCGCCGATAATGGAGAGTAGTTATCAGAGTGGGACTGGTCACGAGTTTGGGCCATTCCGCCTGGAGCCTGATCGACGCGCGCTGTT
Source organism: uncultured Gammaproteobacteria bacterium (assembly GCA_963698425.1). GTDB lineage: Bacteria > Pseudomonadota > Gammaproteobacteria > Steroidobacterales > Woeseiaceae > UBA1847. Next base: position 103,108 of record CAVOQR010000003.1, read on the forward strand.
TCGGGATGGCGATGAGGTCGATCTGTCGAGAGCCGAGTTTGAATTGCTCAGCGTGTTTGCTGGTAACCCGAACCGGGTCTTGAGCCGGGACCAGATCATGGACCTGTTAAGCGGGCACGACAGGAATCCATACGATCGAAGCATCGACGTTCGGGTCACGCGCTTGCGACACAAAATCGAGGAGAATCCAGCTGAGCCACGTTTCATCCGCACGGTCTGGGGGGTCGGCTACCAGTTCACCCCTGGGGGAGATGCGTCTTGAGGCTTCTACCGAGATCCCTGTTCGCACGAACCGGAGTGACGATAGCCATCTCCATTTCTTTGTCGATGATTATCTCGATGATTGCTGCCGTGTACTTCATCATGATTCCAATGGCTAAACGGTCGGCCGACGACTTCGCGGCAGTCATCGTATCGGCAGCGCATTCTCTGCAAAGCCTTCCCGAAGAAATGCATGGAGAGCTAAAGCAGCAGTTGTTGCAGGATCATGGCCTGATCGTGTCGGCGGCCACAAACGATTTGCCGGAAACAGTAGCAGACGCGCCATACCTGATGTTCTTTCGTGATTCGTTGGCACGCCGCGCCGGCGAGGAACTACCGATCATCGAGTCCGAAACAGGAACACTTATCTGGGTGGATGTGCCGGCTCATGAAAAGTTCTATCGATTGGGATTCGACAGCCAGCGACTCGGCACGAATCAACCGGTGGCGCTGCTGCTGGCAATCGGTGGCGGCGCGGTGCTTACGCTGTTAGCAAGCCTGCTGGAAGTGCGACAGGTTGCGCGCCCGCTGCACCGCCTGTCACTGGCTGTCGCGAAACTGGGCCGCGGTGAAAACCCAGCACCAGTGGCTGAAGACGGTCCGACGGAAATTGCGGCACTGGCGCGAGCGTTCAACCGTCTGACCGGTGATCTTCGCGAAATGGCAGAGAACAGAACCGTCATGATAGCGGGTATCTCGCATGACCTTAGAACGCCGCTTACGCGTCTCGGGATAGCTGTGGAGATGCTTGACGAGAAATCAAACCCCCTGATTATTGCGGGTATTCGTCGCGACCTGAATGCAATGAACAACCTGATTGGACAGTTTCTGCAGTTTTCAAAAGGCCTGGAAGACGGGGTGCCCGTGCAGGTCGATCTCTGGAAGGTCATCGAGTCGCTTGCGGCGGACTTGAGACGGCAAGGAAAAGAGCTGGTACTGCATCGCAATGATCCTCCCTGCGTGTACTTCGCCGACGCCGTAGCACTGCAGCGCGTGCTGGAGAATCTGCTTAAGAATGCTGTTCAATATGGCGCGGGTAAACCCGTTGATATCAGTCTGGACTGCAACAAGAACGCTGTTTCGATTGAGATCAGTGATCGGGGACCGGGCATTCCTGTCGAGTTGGTAGAAAGTGCATTCAGACCATTCCACCGCCTGCAAACGGCTCGCAGCAACGGCGTTGGCGGCAGCGGCCTGGGACTGGCTATCTCGCGGCAACTGGCCGTTAAGCACGGCTGGACAATCGAGCTGCTACCGCGCGAGGGAGGGGGCACAACGGCGAGGCTGGGCTTGCCCCCGGCTCGCCGATTCGGCCTGCCGGTTTCTTGCTACGCCCCACCGGGCGACACGGTGGACTCGGACTCGAAACAGCACTGCCCGCAGCAGGAGCATTCGTAATTCCTGCCGTTTAGGTCTGCATTGTCCGGACGGGCCTCATTGTCACCGCCCGCGCAAAAAAAGGGGCCGATCAGGACCGGCCCCAAACAGAGGCCGCCGAGACAGGGGGGTTACTCAGCGTCCTCGACTTCGAGCTGCAGCGCAGCTGCCGCACCGAAATCATGAGTATCTTATGAATGTGTTTCGCGAGGATTTCCGAAACAGTCGCTTTTGTTACGGGGTGTTTCAGTCGTCCGAAGCACGCCTAGTTGCGGTTTCTTTCTCTCAGCTTGCGACGCGTGTGTTTGTCAGGTCGACCATCGGTCTTTGGCATGAGCATCCGGTCCTGGCGCAGAGCCGCAAGTTGGTGCTCTCGCTGTCGCACGACCTCCTCATCTTCGGTGTAGCAGGCTTTTGCTTCGGCCGCGGGGCCACGCCGTGATGGAATGCTGATGACGTCGAGCGAGTATGGAAGTCTTTCACGAACGAGGTCGATACGGTCCCCGCACTTGACGCGGTGACCAGGGGAAGCTCGCTCTCCGTTCACTTTCACATGACCACCGGTCACGGCTGCGGTTGCACGACCGCGGGTTTTGAAGAAACGGCAATAGAACAGCCAGCGATCGATGCGTAACGCGTCTGCCAAGTTTTCTACAACCCGGTCCGTTTTCTATTGATCAGTGACATAGTGAGAGAGCGCGACTGTCTAATCGTGGCCTGCTGTTTAAACGCTGATGTTAGCGTAATATGCCGACGATGGTTCTTAATCGAGGTTCGTTCATGAAGAAATTCGCACTGTTGGTTGTTTTGAGTGCTTGTTCAACGGCGTTCGCGGACGTAGCAAGTGTTGACACGGATGTGTTCAAGGAACGAAGGCAGGCGCTCATGCAGGCACTCGATGGCCGGGTTGCCGTTCTATATGGCGCCGAACATCGTGGCGGCGGTGTTGTTGAGGAACTCTTTATCCAGGAATCGAATTTCTATTACCTGACCGGCATATCGGAACCAGGCGCGGCATTGATCCTTGCGCCCGATGAAAAGCGGTACAAGGAGATTCTCTATCTGCGCCCCCGCGACCCGGACGTTGAGAACTGGGACGGTCGTCGAGCTCCGCTTGGTGAAGCGCTCGAGAAAGCCACCGGTTTTCCTGAAGTGCGGCGCACAGGCCGGCTCGGGAGTGATCTTACGCCTATGCTGCAGCGCAGTCGGAAAGCGGCTTTTCTTGGCCCGGTTGTCAGCGCAACAGCACCGATACCGCCAGCTCTTGGCATGTTGAAAAATGCAAGTGACAGGGTCCCTGGATCCGTCCTCGAAAACATGGCGGACCTGATTCCGGAGATGCGACGAATAAAGACCGACTACGAGGTAGAACGCATTCAGAAAGCTGTTGATATTACGGGCAAAGGCTTGCTGGCCGCGATGCAGGCGGTTCAGCCGGGCATGCAGGAGTTTCAATTGCAGTCCGTTGTAGACCACACGTACGAAATGGAGGGCGCACAGTTTCTCGGCTTCTCGACGATCCTCGCCTGGGGCCCGAATGCGACGGTCCTGCACTACACGAAGAATAACGAGAGCATCCAAAACTCGGGGCTGGTTCTTGTGGATACCGGCGCGGCCTGGGAACACTACAGTGCTGATGTCACACGAACATTTCCGGTCAACGGCAAGTTCACCGATCGCGAGAAAGAGTTATACGAGCTGGTGCTGAAGGCGTCCGATGCTGCAATCAAGAAAGTGCAGGTCGGTGCATACCATCATGATGAAGTGCACATGGCGGCGAAAGCGGTTCTGGACGAAGCCGGTTATGGCCAGTACTTTATCCACAACACCGGCCATTTTCTCGGACTCGATGTCCACGACGCCGGCGACTACGACCTGCCCTACAAAGCAGGCGTAGTTGTTACCGTAGAGCCCGGCATTTATATCCCTGAAGAGGGCATCGGTATTCGGATTGAAGACGTCGTGCTGGTCACCAAAGATGGTCCTGTTGTATTGTCGCGTCACATTCCACGAACCGTCGCCGATATCGAAGCCGCGATGGCAAAGTGAAAGAGTCAGGCGCCCGGCGCATAGTTTGGATATGGCAGGGTCGATGAGCGAATTGGAGGTGAAGCAATGAAAACAACCGCGAACCTGTGGTTGATCGTCCTCTTGTTGGGTGCGTTACTGCAACCTTCGTGCATGGCGGGTGACGGCCCGGACTTGCAGCCGCAACGAGCGGCGCTCGACAACCCGGCGCCGCGGCGCATCCTGTTCGTTGGCAACAGTTATCTGTACTACAACGACAGCATCCACAATCACGTGAAGCGGATTGCTGAGGAAAACGGTCCGTACAAGGCCGGAGACTACGGGTACAAATCAGCAACCATCGGCGGCGCGCGACTGTCCCATCACAACATCGACAGCCTGCTGGAGCCCGGGCGCCTGGGCATCGACGAGCCGTTCGACCTGGTCATCCTGCAGGGCGGTAGCAGCGAGCCACTCAGCGAAGAAAGCCGGCAGGCGTTTGAAGCCAAGGCCATTGAGCTGAACGAGAAGATTCGCGACACGGGTGCCGAGGTGGCGCTGTATATGACGCATGCGTACGTTGAACCGCACAACAGGTTCGACCCAAACATGATCGAGAAAATCGAGCCGACCTATGTGCAAACCGGCAACAGGATCGACGCGCTGGTTATTCCGGTCGGTCTTGCGTTCGAGCGTGCCTACAAGGAAAGACCCGAGATGCAATTGCACAAGGCGTTTGATGGCACGCACCCCAGTCTGCTTGGCACCTACCTGGCGGCGTGCGTCGTGTATGCCAGCGTCTACCAGCGGCCGGTTGCCGACATTGCGTATGACTATTTTGGCGCTGTGAGCGCCGACGATGCTCGCTTCCTCCGACGCATCGCCGATACAACCGTTGCGGAATTCTTTAAGTAACGTTCAGGCAGGTCGAAGTAACGTTCAGGCAGTTCGCCGCCGCTGGTTCCACTCCAGCACCGAGATCGTCAGCGCCGGCAACATCGTTACCGAAACAATCGCTGCGCCGAGTATGCCGAACAGTACGATCGCGCCGACGCCGCGATACAGTTCCGTGCCGGCCCCGGGTATGAACACGAGCGGAGAAAGTCCGCAAATTGTTGTTAACGTCGACATGGCGATGGGTCGCAGGCGAGACGCGACAGCCTCGCGAACCGCGTCAATAGCGGACAGGCTGCCTTCGTTCATGTGCTTCATCGCGCGGTCTACGATGAGTATCGGGTTGTTTACGACGGTACCCATCAGAATCAGAAAGCCGAGCATTGAGATCATGTCGAATGGCTGGTTCAGAGTGCCCAGACCGAGCCACTGCAGCAGGCTACCCACGACATTCAGGAGTGTCAGCCCGACGATGCCGCCCGCGATGCCAAGCGGGATCGTGGTCATGATCAGCAACGGGTAGCCCCAGTGCTTGAGAATCGCGACCAGCAGCAGGAACACGATGATCAGCGCAACCGGCAGGTTCGCCGCAAGCGCGGCTTTCGTCGCATCAAGCTGGTCGCTGGCACCAGAGATATCGACGTTGACGTTGGCCGGTAATGCGCCGCTCTCGCGCAAATAGGCAACAACGTCGTTGCGAACAATCTCCACGCCTGTCTCAAGCGGAATCGAGGCGGGCGGGATGATGTTGAGTGTCACGGTTCTCTGGCCGTTGATACGTCGAATGGAGTTAGTGTCGACGGTCTCGTGAATCGTGGCGATTGCATCCAGCGGCAGGATGCTTCCTTGCGGCGTATAAATCGGAAGTCCGCCAAGATTGTCGACATTTGTCTCCCCGCCGCTGGTGCCGTACAGGTACATATCGATCTTGTCATCAGACTCGAAGTACTCGTCGACAAAGGCACCGTCTGTCAGTGCCGCGACCGTGTAGCCCATATCGCTCGCGGTTAAACCGAGCTCTGCCGCACGTGCCCAGTCGGGCTGGATTTCGAGCATGGGTTGGGTCAGGGCGAGCGACGACGGGCTGGTCTGAATGCGGGGATTGCCAAAAACGTCCTCTGCACGTCGATAGGTCGCCAGCGCCGCATCGTAGATAACCCCGAGGTTGGGACCGGACACGTCAAGATTGATGCTGCGAGTTCCGCCATCATTGCTGGAGATGATGGAGCCGCGGGCGGCGAAAGCCCGCATGCCCGGGTAGCGCCGGTAATGCTCTGTCAGCGCGTCCATCAGCTCGTCGATATCGGCATGATTTACGGGTTCCGATATGATTCGAAAGCCGTCCGCTGATATCCGCGCGTTGAGGTACTTGATGGCGGGGACACTGGTTTCACCGCGGTGAAAGCGCTCCGGATCATCGTTTACGAATTGCATGAAGTGATCTTGTATCTCGAGGCCGATCTCTTTCATGGTGTCTATGTTGTAACCCGGGGGCGCGCTCATCGATGCGAACGTCTTTGGCTCCTCGCCTTCCGGCAGATACTCCGCGGGCGGCGTCAGCAGCACAATGACCGCGATGCTCGCGATAACGGTAATTCCGATCGTTGCTCGTCGTCGTGTTTGCGTGGCGATGAGACGTTCGATGCCTGCAAGCAATCGATCCCGAAGGCCACCTTCGGTATGCGAACGGTGTTCGGTGCCAAACGACAGTCGCGCGCTGGCTGTCGGAATCAGCGTAATAGCCACCAGCATTGACGCCAGTATCGAAGCCGAGATCGCAATGGCAACGTCCGAGTAAAGCTGGCCGGCCTCTTCGCGTATGAATAACACCGGCAGGAAAACAAGTATTGTAGTCAGCGTTGAAGCCAGCACCGCAGTCCAGACGCTTTGCACACCTTCGACGGCCGCACGGAACCGATCCAGGCCTTGTCTTCGCTTAAGCTCGATGCTCTCTATTACGACGATACTGTTATCGAGCGTCATGCCGATCGCAAACGCGACTCCGGCCAGCGAGATGACGTTGATCGTGCGGCCCGCTGCGAGCAGGCCGATGAACGCAGCGATCGTGCATACCGGAATACCCAGCACGCCGATCGCCGTCGCGCTCGCTGACCGAAGGAACAGGAACATCACGCCGGTGGCGAATATCGCGCCAAGCGACAAGTTCAGCCAGACGTTGCGGATAGATGCTTCGACGTAACCTGCATCCTCCGCGATTAGCTGCATCCGCATACCGTTGGGTCGCAGTACGTCGCGGTTCACGCGCTCAACAGCGTCAAGCATCGCGTACTTGATGTCGATGACGTTCGAGCCAGCCTCACGGTTAATGGACGTAAAGAGAATCGGCTCGGCGTTGAAATAGGCGTAACTTCGTATCCGCGAATGACCCAGCTCGATATCGGCAATATCGCCGAGGCGAATCAGCGCGTCGCCGCGTCGATCGACGATCATGTCTTTAAGAGCGTCAACCGAATCGAATCGGCCAACTGTGCGCAGAAGATAGCGACGCTTGCCACCGTCAATTTCGCCACCGGAAACATCGCGGTTACGTGCCCTGATGGCGTTGCGGACATCGAGAATGGTGAGCTGGCGATCTGCAAGGCGGGTTGGATCAAGCAGTATTTTGATCTGTCGCTCGGCACCGCCCGACACATTCACCTGGGAAACACCGGGTACGCCCGACAGCCGCGTGCGCACGTTATCGACGATAAAGTCACGCATCATAATCATGTCGATGTTGCGCGGGTTGCCCGGAAGCGGCGAGATGGCGAAATACATGAACGAGTTTGCGGAGAACGAGTTCGCAAACACTCGCGGCTCGTCGACGTTCTCCGGGTACGACGGCACCTGGTTCAGCGCGTTGTTGACCTCGATCAGCGTCTGCGTCATGTCAACGCCAAACGGGAAATCCAGTTCGATGACCGCGCTGCCGCTGGATGCCGATGATTCGAGTCGCTGCATATTGGGCAGGGCGCGGAGATACTCCTCCTGCTCTATGAGGATCTCCTTTTCAACGTCCTGCGGCGTAGCACCAGGCCATGATGTCTCGATTGAGACGGTGCGGACCTCAAGGTCCGGGATCATCTGCACGGGTACGCGAAACGCGGCCAGGACACCCAGCACCGAGATGATCAGTGCGGCAACGGTCATCAGGATGCCGTTCCTTACAATGGCTTCAAACACGCTTAGCGGCTGCCTTCCAGGATCGATACCGCCTGTTCTTCCTGCAGCGTCTCGTTACCGCGGACGACGACGACATCGCCATCGGACAGTCCACTGGTAATTTCTACAAAGCCGTCGAATTCAAAGCTCGTTTGTACGGACTGCTCGCGAACGACTGGCCCGGCATCGCCAGTTGCGACAACCCATACGGTCACGCGGCCGTCCGGGAACCGCAGGATCGCGTCCCTGGGAACGGCAACGCCGCTGCGGTTCGCGTCGATGTTCAGCTTGCCGCGAACCGACATGCCGGGCGTAATTGTGAGCGGAGCATCGGCCCCGGTGTTATCTGCAAGGACCCTGACCAGAAACGTACGCGCGCTCGGGTCCTTGACGGGCACGATCGTATCGATGTGCCCCGCGATCGATTGTTGCGGCAAGGCATCGAGCGTGATTTCAACCGGGGTGTCCGGCGATAACGCAGCGAAACTATCCTGTCCGACGCGAAAATCGAACCGCAGGTGGTCGGTTGCCACCAACTCGAGCAGACCGTCGCCCGGGTTGACCCACTCGCCGAGCTCGGCGTAGCGCTCGCTGATGACCCCGGCGAAGGGTGCTTTTAGCGTATGACGTTCGACGATGGCCTGCTGCTCGCGCGCTGCGGCCTGCGATGCCACAAGCGCCGCCTCGTCGTTCGATACCTCCGCGCGCAGCGATTCAATTTGTGTACGTGCGATGCCCTTTTGAGTGCCGACCTTTTCCGCCTCGTCGAAGCGACGCCTGGCATCCGCAACGGCAGTCTCACGCTGTCGAACCTCGGCAAGGGCGCGCTCCAGCGCGAGTTGAGCCAGTTCAGCATCAAGCTTCAGCAGCGCCTCGCCAGTCTCGACGCGGTAGCCTTCGTCAATGGTCAGCTCGGCAACCAGCCCCGGTACGGCTGCGGACAGTACGGCCGTGCGCGGCGAGGTAACGGTGCCGGTGACGTTGATTTCCCTGATAATAGTGCGGTTCGAGGCTGTCTCAACCTGCACCGGTACCTGAGCTTCGGCGACGACGGCAGCGAGCATCAGGATGAGTGCAGCGGCAGCCAGATGATGAATAGACATGACGTTTCTCATAGCGGACGAGTTTATCCAATATGCCGGATGCTTGTGAGCCGCCCATTGATGGCAACGCCCTACATTAGCTGTCAGGCAGGAGGAACGAAAGCGACGGGCATCTGGCGATACAACTTGTTACCCGAGCCAGCTACCACCGCTTTCATGGATGCTTGAGTTTCCGCGCCACGCCCCAAGGTTTGCAACATCTTTAATTTCGGGCGCTACCGTCATGACTCAATCGACAAACATCGTCTGTGCGCACTGTTCCGCAGTGAACCGCATTCCATCGGCTCGGCTCACCGATGGGCCCCGTTGCGGCAAATGCCGTGAGCCGCTGTTTGCGGGGCACCCGGTGACACTCACGGATGCCAACTTCGAGACGCATATCAGCCGCAGCGATGTGCCCGTGGTTGTGGACTTCTGGGCGCCATGGTGCGGGCCCTGCAAGATGATGGCGCCCGCGTTTGAGCAGGCGGCCGCCGACCTCGAACCCAATGTCCGGCTTGCCAAGCTGAACACGGAAGAGGCGCAAGCGACTGCGGCGCGCTTCCAGATTCGCAGCATTCCTACCCTGGCCGTGTTTAAAGGTGGCCGTGAAGTGGCCCGACAACCCGGCGCCATGGGTGCGGCGGACATTGTTCGATGGGTCCAGGCGAATAGCTGACTGCAGGTCAACAGCAAGCCCTGGCCGACGGGTCTTGTTGCCGTCGCCCAAAAGCACATAATGGTGACACATGGAATTCAAAGACTATTACAAGGTGATGGGCGTCGAGCGCGACGCGACGCAAGACGAGGTCAAGCGTGCGTATCGCAAGCTGGCACGCAAGTATCACCCGGACGTCAGCAAGGTGGCGGATGCTGAGGAGCGCTTCAAGGAGCTGGGGGAGGCCTACGCCGTCCTGAAGGATCCCGAAAAGCGGACCGCCTACGACCAGCTCGGTGCTGACTGGAAAACCGGCCAGGATTTTCGGCCGCCACCAAACTGGGACCAGGGGTTCGAGTTCCACGGTGGACCCTCTGCCGGAGGCGACGCCGAAGAATTCAGCGACTTTTTCGAAACACTGTTCGGCCGCGGCGATTTCCGCGGCGGATTCACGCGAGCGGATCATCGTCAGTACACGGCTCGTGGTGAAGACACCTACGCAAAGATCATTGTCGATCTGCGGGATTCGTATCTCGGTGCGACACGCACCGTTACCCTGAAGCACACCGAGATGGGCGACGATGGCCGTCCGGCGGTGCGGAATCGATCCCTGAACGTAAAGATCCCGAAAGGCGTGCGACCGGGGCAGCATATTCGCCTGGCCAAACAGGGGTCGGCGGGCGTCGGTGGCGGTGAAAGCGGCGACCTGTTTCTCGAAATAGCGTTTCGCGACGATCCGCAGTTCAGCGTGGAAGGCAAAGACGTATACCTGAAGCTGCCAGTAGCGCCGTGGGAAGCGGAACTCGGAGGTGTCGTCAGGGCGGCAACGCCGACGGGCGACGTTGACCTGACGATCCCGCGGCACTCGAAGTCAGGTCAAAAGCTGCGTCTCAAGGGGCGGGGCCTGCCAGGTAAAGAACCCGGTGATTTCTACGCCGTGCTGCAAATCGCCCTGCCACGAGCAGAGACGGATGAGCAGGAAGCCGCCTATCGTGAGTTTTCAAGTCACTTCGAATTCGACCCGCGCCGGCACAAGGGGGCGTAGCCAATGAGCAATAAAGATCGCAACAAGGTGCTGCAGAGCGAAGTCATAGAAACGCGGGTTGAGCTGACCCTGACCGATTTATGCGAGATCTGCAGCGTGAGCAGCGAGCGTGTCGTGCGCCTGGTGGACGAAGGCCTGGTTGAGCCCGTTGGTCGCGAGCCGTCCGAGTGGCTTTTCAGTGGCCGCAGCGTCAGGCGTGTCGTAGTCGCAGAGCGCCTGACCCGGGACCTGAGGGTGAATGAGGCCGGTGCCGCATTGGTGCTGGACCTTCTTGACGAAGTGAAACAGCTGCGCCAGCGGCTGCAGAGGATTGAGGGGAGTGACTAAAGCACGCCGCGATGCCGGCAGAGCAGCAAACCGTGGTCACGGTATCGGCGCTGCTGGCGAGCTGAACACCAAAACGCCGTCATCGATGGGCCCCTCGCCAATCGTCTTACGATCCAGCGCGTAGTTCTGCGTATTCACCCAGGGTGACCGGGCTCCCTGTCTGGGCAACAGATGCGACTTGCGCTGGATGTAGCCGGAAGAGAAGTTCTCGATCCAGTTCTTGCCACCCGAAGCGCGTTCCTCATCCGGCAACCGCGGCGTGCATTGTTTCATTCCCGTGTCGCTCATGTGATTGAGCACGCGGCAGGAAAACTCGGCCGTGAGATCGGCTTTCAATGTCCACGATGCATTGATGTAGCCGAAGGTTGAGATCAGGTTGGGCACATCAGAGAACATCATCGACTTGTAGGAAAAGGACTTTGAAGTATCGACCGGTTGCTGGTCCACGCTGAGCTTCACATCGCCGAGCACGCGCAGCTCAAGCCCGGTCGCCGTCACGATGATGTCAGCCTCAAGTTCGGTGCCCGATTCGAGGCGTATGCCGTTCTCGGTGAATTCAACAATCGTGTCGGTGACAACCGATGCGCGTCCCTCGCGGACCGTGGCGAAGAAATCCCCGTTGGGGACCAGGCAAAGTCGCTGGTCCCAGGGGTTGTAGCTCGGCGCAAAGTGCGTGTCGAAGTCGACGCCTTTTCCCAGTTCCTTGCGCGCCATTCGCAGCAGCTTCCTGCGTATTCTGTGCGGCACCTTTCTGCTGCGCCAATAGACCCAGCGCTGGAACTGGATGTTCTTCCAGCGAATGATTGCATAGGCGGTCTTCGCTGGCAGCAGCCATTGCAACAGCCTGGCGACCCAGTCGACATCGGGCATTGCGGCCATGTAGGTTGGCGAACGCTGCAGCATCACGACGTGCTCTGCATCTTTGGCGATCTCCGGCACGAGGGTCACGGCGGTCGCACCAGAGCCAATGACGACGACCTTCTTGCCGCGGTAGTCGATGTCGGCAGGCCAGTGCTGCGGATGCACCGTCTGGCCCCTGAATCTGTCGCGCCCCTTGAACTCCGGCAGGTAGCCTTGCTCGTAGTTGTAGTATCCCGAGCACATCAGCAGGAAGTTGCAGCGCATGCTGACGGTTTCACCAGTGGCTGCGTTGTGTACCTCGACTGTCCATGTAGCATCATCGCTGGACCATTTCGCAGAGGTCACTTCGTGCTGCAAGCGAATGTGGCTGTTGATGTCCGCTTCGGCGGCCGTTTCCCGGATGTACTTCAGAATCGACGGCCCGTCGGCAATCGCCTTGCCTTCCGTCCACGGTTTGAAGTTATAGCCGAGCGTGTACATGTCGCTGTCCGAGCGAATGCCCGGATATCGAAACAGGTCCCAGGTGCCGCCAGTGGACTGCCGGGATTCAAGGATCAGGTAGCTCCTGTCAGGGCACTTGTCCTGCAGGTGCCAGGCGGCGCCGATACCGGACAGGCCGGCCCCCACGATGATGACATCAACATATTCCTCAGCCATAAGCGCTAGCATCCCACAAATTCACAATTGCGGCGACGGGCGCAGTAATGGCGTAATATTGCGTCGAGTTCTCAATGACAGACCCAGCCAACAAGACAGTCCTGATCACCGGTGCCGGCGGCGGTTTCGGCCGGCAACTCGTGCGCCAGTTTCGTGCTGCGGGTGCCAAACTGATCCTGAGCGACGTTACCGACAGCGCACTGCACCCCGCTATTGAGGATGCCGGCAGCGATCTGCTTATTTCGGTGGTTGCGGACCTGGCTTCGGCAGAGGGTTGCGATGCTGTCGCAGAAGCTTGTGCTTCCCGCGACTTGTGGCCGGACATCCTGGTCAACAACGCTGGCATAGGCGTTGCCGGGCGGCTCGACAAGGTCCCGCGAGATCACTGGGAAAGTCTCATGCAGATCAACCTGCTGGCGCCGATGAGGCTCTGCAACCTGTTTCTCCCCGGGATGATTGAGCGCGGTAGCGGTCATGTGCTTAATGTATCGTCGCTTGCCGGTTGGCTCGGCTCGAAAGGGCTGTCCTCATATTGTGCGTCCAAGTTCGGCTTGCGTGGCTTCGGTGTATCACTGGCGGCCGACCTCGAGGGCAGTGGCGTTTACGTGACCAACATTTACCCGTGCTTCAGCCAGACGCCGATTCTCGACTCGCCACAATTTGGCTATGAGGAGCGACGCACCGTACCGGAGTACCTGATCTCGGATCCTGCGGATGTCGTTGCACGGATGATAGAGGGCGTGCGCCGGAATCGGCTGCATGTGTTTCCTGACAAGTACTCGCGTCGCATCCACTACGTGACACGATTCGCGCCGTGGCTTGTGCCGATACTTGATCGTCGTATGCAGGCACAGTCCATCAAGGCGGGCAAGAAAGCCGGCTGAGGCGCGGTGTTCGGCGCTTAGCGATCGAACGCGGCGCTCAAAACCAGGTTGATTCCCTTAAGCTCCCCCGAGGAACTGAACCGGTATGCGAGGCCGAGCCGATCAAAGCTGAACCAGGTGATTTTGATGGGCGATGTCTCCTTGCGCAGTGACAACCCGAATTCCCATTGGTCTGTGATTGTCGCTTGCGAACCGCCGACGATATCCAGGTTCAGGTCGTTTTCGAACGTCGTATAAAGGCCATGCCAGCTTATCAGCAACTGTTCATCGTCCAGTTGATAATCGGCGAGCGGGTAGTCGAATTCGAGGCCAGCCATCAGAGGCCAAAAGTCTTCTGACTGCCCCAGGTTCGAGCTGTAGCCAACATAGCCAAATGCATTAACCAGCGCCCAATCGAGCTTCCCTTTCGAAAACGTGTAGCGACTCTTGACGCCTGCCCAGTAGGTCCAGGCAGATTCGCTGTTGTTCAGGAGTTTGCCCCAGCCGATCGACGCATACGGTCGCAGAGTCCAGCGATCGGTGATTGGTACAGTGATGTCGACGCCAGGCGTCATGCTGAGACTGGCGAGATTGTCGGGCGCTATCACGCCTGGAATATCGTCAAGCGTGAGTGAGTCCACACCGGCTGTTAGCGCAAGCCTGAACTCGATGCCCAGCTCGCGTTCGCCGTTCTCAGAAAGGCTGGCTTCACGCAACGTCCATCGTGGCATGACGCGCAGCACGTAAACGTCGCGATCGTCCCTGACCTCGTACCAGCCAGTGCCGAAATAAGAGCTGTAGGCCCAGTGAACCGCACTTGGGCTCGCATCCTGGGCATGGGCGACAGACAACAGACCTGCCTGGCTGACGCTTAAGCCCGGTAGCGCCAGAAGCAGGCGGGCGACGAGTCGTGGCGAGATCATAGTCACTGGGCGGACAGCTCGGTATCTAAAGCGCAGGAGTGCATCTTACACCGCTGGGCGCAAACGGTGGTCTCGACGAATACGCCGCGTCGTGAGTTTTTCTCATCTGAGGCCTGAGTTCTTTTCGGTTGTCTATATTTGGGTACAAGCTAAGGTTGTACCTGATGGATCGCCTAAAAAGGTTCATCAACGACACTGGATCTACAATCGCTTGGAGGCCCAAAATGCCATACATGTCACTACAAAGCATGAAGACAATGCACCACATACCGCAACTCGATCGGAAGACGATCCGCTATTGCGTATCCTGGGTAGCAGCACTTGCTACCTCCATGATCGCCGTTGTTGCGTACGCATGAGTGGGTTCCTGAGGTCGCTGGTACGTAAGCGGCATAGACTCACTGATCAATACTGAAGCCCGCATAATCTGCGGGCTTTTTTTTGCCTCGAATAACCGCATCACCCGGTCCGTGCCTACGGACTTTCCCCAATGCCAGTCCGCGGGCACAAGCGTAGAATTTTCGCAATGCCGCTGATCAATTCGTCTGTTGAACATGCAAGGCGTCGTGAACTCAATGACGAGGTGCACGCGCGGCCACCGGACGATCTGCAAACACCCGGCAGCATCTGCTACGTCGCTCGATTGCCCAAACGCGACCCGCTGAGCGGCGAGGGCAAAGACCTGCTGGGCGACCTGTTGCAGCGTTTCGGTCAGCAGCGCCCTGACAGGCACACCAATCACTTCACGACGACGCTGGGCGACCGCCAGCTGCGCTGGGAAAGGCACACCGAGTACAACCGCTACACCTTTGTCGCTGGCAGCAGTGGCGACCAGCGTTCTTTCGACTGGCAGGGCAAGTGCATTCCACAAGACTGGCTCGAGGAAATGCAGGGCGAGGTGCTGGTGGGCGTCAAGGCGCAGGTGGTTGGCGCGGACTACGGCAAGAAGTCCATCAGCGAGCTGAGCGCCGAGTTTTTCAACGGCAACACGTTAATCGGTTCGCGCATCGCAGATAGCAATGCCCTGGCCCTGACCGACTTTCGCATTCACGAAGATGGCTTCAGCCGGCTGCTGCTCGTGAACGAAGACATGCCACCACAGCAAACGGGTCGAGTAATGCAGCGACTGCTGGAGCTCGAGACCTACCGTATGATGGCGCTGCTGGCACTGCCGCTCGCGCGCGAGCTGGCACCGACACTGGACGAAGATGAAGCGGAGCTGGCCGCAATTGGCGATGCGCTGATTGATGCGGAGTCGCATCACGAGCAGGAGTGGCTGGACCGACTGACACGGCTTTCGGCGAGCAGCCAGGCGCGCCACCAGCGCAGTAATTATCGCTTTGCGGCGTCCGACGCCTACTACGAGATCGTCCTGACACGCATCAGCGAGTTGCGGGAAAGCCGCATCCATGGCGTGCAGACATTTGCTGAGTTCACTACGCGGCGGCTGACGCCGGCCGTCAATACCTACCGCGCCGTGTCACAGCGGCAGCGATCGGTGCTTGAACAAATGGCACGTGCGACCAAGTTGTTGTCCACGCGCATCGACATTTCCCGGCAGCAACAAAACCAGTCGCTGCTCGAGTCCATGAACCGCCGTGCGAAAACGCAGCTGCGCCTGCAGGGCACTGTCGAGGGACTCTCCGTAGCCGCGGTTACGTACTATGCGGTGGGCTTATTCGGGACGCTGGCGAATGGCGTCGCGTCTATGGGGGTACCGATGAACATCAAGATTGTGACGGCGGCCAGCATCCCGTTGATTGCCGGCCTCGCGTTCCTTGGCATACATCGTTTGCGCGCGAAAATATCCCGGGAGGCGGACAAGTAGCGGCGGGGCGGCGGCAGGCCGCCCATCCACCTGCGGCAATTGCGAGCTTATAAAGCCGTTGCGTCGAACTCGCGGGCCTGTTGCTGCAAGTCAGCTTCGATGGTCTCGACGATTGCGGCAAACTCGGGTCGCTCGCGAATCGACGCCAGGTGCTGCGTCATCAGCAAATCGAAGCGCCAGCGCATGCGCCAGCCATCAGCAACCAGCTTGCTCAACGCTTGCAGTGCTTCATCACTTCGACCCAACAACGCGAGCGCCTCGACTTTCGAAATACCCAGTGGGTAGTTGGCCGCGCCGAGCGTGTATTCAGCGTCGTAAACTCTGACAACGTCTTCCAGCAAGCGCTGGCCGCCAGCCGCGTCACCGGTTTGCAGCATGATGTGTGCGAGGTCTACTGCCTTCTCGATATTGCCGCTCGCCACTTTTGCAGGATCGCTCATCAGCTCCGGCGTTTGCTTGCGGAACCAGGTCAGTGCCTCTTCGTAGCGGCCCGATCGCAATGCGTCATCGGCGATAAGGCGAAGGAACACCAGCTCAGAACCCCAGCGGTCTTCAAGACCTTTGAGCATTGCGGCTCGGGCGACATCCACTGCCGTGTCGCGTTCGCCTGTGTGCGCCAGATAGAACGCCTCGGCGGCCAGAGGGTAGGGCTCATCGGGTCCGAGCTCGAGCGCCGCCAGCAAATAATCATGTGCTGTCGGCATGTCGTCGGCACTGACGAAGATGAACACGGAGGTCGCCGGGTTTTCAAAGTCGGCAGGATCGACTGCAGCTGCTTGGGCCGACCAGTAGCCGGCCTCGACGAGTTGGCCGCTGAGAATGGTTGCCATGCCGGCGCCATGTGCTGCGTACGGGTTGCCTGGATTGATTTGTGAAATGCGTCTGAACGCCTTGAGCGCGGGCTCAAATCTTCCCATCCAGAGATTGACCCGACCGAGGTCGTGGTACAGCGTGACCGATAGCGGATCGAGATCCAGAGCCCGCTCGAGAATGGGCAGCGCTTCCTCGCTACGACGTTCTGTTCGAAGATACGCGGCGTAGATGCTGAGCACGTCAACGTCGTTAGGCGCCAGCTCCAGTGCGTGCAGAAACAGCTGGTCCGTGCGCGGGTCGTTTTCAGCAGCTGCGTAGCGTGCCAGCACGGCTTGCACGTAGCCATTGTCCGGATCCAGCTCAATCGCCCGATCGATCGAGGCACGACCATCGGTGATCATCTCGGCCTTCGTTTTGGCCCCGACGTTGGCGAGCGTCGCGTGTGCGTCGGCCAGTGCGGCATGCGCAAGCGTGTACTCGGGATCGAGATCCACAGCGGCCTGAAAGTGTTCTATCGCGAGTTGCAGCGCCTCGAAAGCGGCGCGCGCCATTTCCTGTTTGCCGCGTGTGAACTCACGAAATGCCTCCAGGCTGTCGGTGCGGTCGCGGCTGATGCGATCACGTTCACGCGGTGACAGGGCTGCCTCCAGCTGTGCCGCGATGGTCTCGACGATTTCACTTTGAATAGCGAAGATGTTTTCTATGGAGAGCTGCTTGTCATAGGTATGCGCCCACAGGTGCTCGTCTGTTGCGGCGTCGATCAGCTGCACGTTGATACGTACGTTATCGCCTGCCTGTTGCACGCCGCCTTCGAGGATATTGGCGACACCCAGCTCGCGCCCGATCTGGCGGATGTTCTTGCTGGTCTCCCGATACTCCAGAACGGAGGTTCGTGAAATGACCTTCAACAGAGCCACTTTCGACAGGGTCGTCAGCAGGTCGTCGTGAATACCGTCGGCAAAGTAGCTTGTGTCATCGACGCTGCTGCGGGTAACGAAGGGCAGCACCGCGATGGAGTATGGGTCGACCTCGAGACTCGGCAGAGTCTCCGCCATCGGCTCGGGCGTTTCCTGTGAAATTCGCCCGGCCAGCAGCCAGCCACTCGCAGCAAGCACGATGAGCAGCAGGGCGAGGACCACGTAGTCCGCTCTCTTAAGGGCAATGTCTTCGTCGCCAGAGGCCGGTGGTGTACGAACGATGCCGCCGGCCGTGATGTCGTAACGCCAGCCAAATACTATTGCGAGCGGGAACAGCAGCAGCGCGGCGATCCAGACGAAGCGAAGTGCCGTAGCCGGCAGGTCCCAGGATTCGAAGGCGAGGTCTGCGACCTGCAGCACCACCCAGGCGCCGACGATATACAGACCGATGGTCGGGTAGACACGCCGTCGCTTCAGTTCCTTAAAAAAGTTGCCGACGCTCATACTCACAGTTGCTCGATGATGCGCAGCAACATTTTGGCATTAGGCCGATCGACGATAAGGCGCGACAGCTTGGCGAAACGAATGATGCCCTCAGCGTCGAGGATCAATGTCGCCGGCCACATCGTGTCGCTGCCGTATTCCGCGGTGTGGCCGTCGGGCACGCCGCCTGGCAATAGCAGCTGTAGCTGCTTCGCTGCCCGCAGATCCGCATCCAGCCAGTAATTGAATTCGAGCTTGAAGAAGTCGGCGACGCGTTTTGTCATCTCAATCGGCTTGGGCGTGACGAATATGATTTTCGCGCCGTGCTCGGTCATCTGCCGATAGTAAGCGACGAGCTCCTCGACCTGGCGCGTGCAGAACGGGCACCAGTTGCCGCGCACGAAGAACAGTGCAGTCGGTGAGCCCAACAGGTCGTGTGAACCAACCGCATTGCCATCCTCGTCAATCGCAGCGAATTCCGGCATTGATTCACCTACGCGAAGATTGACGGGTAGTGGCGGTCCAGCCACGCGGCGAAATGCCAACCAGGCGATAACAGCAATTAGCAGGACAGCGGCAGAGATTACCCAGACAAGCTTTTCTGACATACGTCAGGCCACAACGACTCACAAGAGTAGTTGAGGATAGCACCGAAGTCGCACGATTCCAGTGATTGTCGGTTAGACTGTGTGCCCGCAAGTTGGAATCAAGCGCCAGTGAGCTCGGTGTGGATAGCGTCATTCGTGGCCGCCTTGAAATCGTTGCTAACCAGGTAATCGTCTCGGCCTCAATGGTTGATGCCAGGGATGAGCGTCAGGTCTGGGGTGATCGTATCGCAGACAAGATGCTTGCGAACGAGCGCTACCAGGCCCTGCTTGAGCGCCTCAATTACCCGGATTAGACGTTCAGCAACAGGTGTTCTCGCTCCCACGGGCTGATTTCGCGGTGGAACTGGCGCATCTCTTCGCGCTTCACCTCATCGTAGATCATGCAGAAGTGCTCGCCGAGAATGTCATGGATATCGGTGGCTTCCTCAAATAGCGTCAGGGCTTCGTCCAGCGTCGTCGGGATTGCGGCATCGCCTTCCTCGGGTTCACCCGGGACCGGCGCTGCGGGCTCGATCTTGTTCTGCATGCCGAGGTAACCGCAGGCGAGACCGACTGCGATCGCCAGGTAGGGATTGGCATCGACGCCGACAATGCGGTTCTCGAGGCGCCGATTTGCGGGGTCGGAATTCGGAACGCGCAGGCCCGTGGCGCGATTGTCGTATCCCCAGGCGTAGTTGGTCGGGGCGCTCGACCCGTGGTCGCGGAAGCGCCGGTAGCTGTTCACGTATGGCGCAACCAGCGGCAGAGACTGCGGCAGGTATTGTTGCGTGCCGCCGATAAAGTAGCGGAACAGATCGCTCTCACTGCCGTCCTTATTGCTGAATATGTTGTTGCCGCTGGCGATGTCGGTGATGCTCTGGTGCACGTGCATCGCGGAGCCCGGTTGATCGCGCATTGGTTTCGCCATGAAGGTGGCAAACATGTCGTGATTAAGCGCAGCCTCGCGCATGATGCGCTTGAAATAGAACACCTGGTCGGCAAGCAGCAATGGGTCACCATGAGTCAGGTTGATTTCCACCTGACCGGCGCCGTCTTCCTGGATCACGGTGTCGATCGGCAGCCCGGCATCTTCGGCGAACTGGTAGATAGTGTCGATGACCGGCCCGTAGTCGTCGACCGCTGACATCGAGTACGACTGGCGGCTTGTTGGCCTGCGGCCGGTGCGACCGACAGGAGCCTCGATCGGCTCGTTCGGGTCGGTGTTCGGTTTGATCAGGTAGAACTCGAGCTCCGGCGCAACTACGGGCGCCCAGCCTTTGGCCGTGTACTTTTCTATAATGTTCCTTAGCAGCTGCCGGGGCGCGATCGCGACTGGCGTACCGTCGCGACTGTACAGGTCGTGAATGATCTGCAGCGTTGGTTCCTTTGCCCACGGCACTGCGATCGCCGTCGACATATCCGGGCGCAATACCAGGTCGCCTTCTGCCCACTGGTTGTCGATGTCCATCTCGACGTCGCTGCCCGTAATGGTCTGGTAGAAGATCGACACCGGCAGGTAGATCATCAATTCCGGGTTGAATTTCTTCGCTGGCATGACTTTGCCGCGTGAAACGCCTGCGAGGTCAGGGACAATACACTCGACTTCGTCGACGTCCCGGCCGCGGCGGTAGGTCTTGAACGCTTCAGGTAGCGTTTCAAGCCAGTGTTTTGGATCATGTCCCATAATTGACTTCCACATATCGGTCGAGGCGATCATACTCTCGCCGAAGCCACTAGCACAGCGCAGCTCGCGCTAATCAAGCGAAAAAATCATGCCCGTCGTGCCAAGCCAAAGTGACCCGCAGACTGAGCGTTCGCTCAAGCACTCGTTAAAGGACGCTGCCGCCTATGCGACCATGTTCGGCGCTGGCGAGTCTTATCTGTCTGCTTTCGCCATCTTCCTGAAAGCAACAACACCGCAGGTGGGCTTGCTGGCGACTCTTCCGGGACTGCTGGCATCGTTCGTGCAAATCGTCTCTGCCTGGCTCGGCAAGCGCAGCGGCAAGCGACAGGCGATTATCCTCGTCGGCGCGAGCGTGCAGGCACTGATGTGGATTCCAGTCGCGTTGCTGCCGTTGCTCTATCCGCAAGCCGCCGTGCCACTGCTTATCATGGCCGTGATCGTGTACCAGTGCGGCGCGCATCTGGCGGCTCCTCAATGGGCCAGCCTGATGGGCGACATCGTGCCCGAGCGCCGCCGCGGTCGCTTTTTTGCGTTGCGAACCAGGATCGTATCGCTCGTCACGTTCATGTCGCTCGTCATCGCCGGAATCCTGCTACACGAGTTTGATGTCCGTGGCAGTACGCTGGCCGGTTTCGGGTTGCTGTTCGGAATTGCCGCAGCTGCGAGATGGGTGTCTGTCTACCACCTGGCAAAAATGCACGATCCGCCTGGCCACGTCGCAGCGATGGACGTTCCGATAGGCAAGGGCTGGTTGCAACGGCTGCGTGGCTCGAACTTCGTCAAGTTCTCGGTGTTTTTTGCGTTCATGCAGTTCTCTGTAGCCATTGCCTCACCGTATTTCGCGGTCTACATGTTGCGTGACCTCAATTACAGCTATGGGCAATTCATGGCGAATTCTGGTGCCTCGGTTCTGGCGCAGTTCCTGACTCTGAACCAGTGGGGTCGCATCAGCGACGTATTCGGCAATCGTCGCGTTCTCTCGACGACGGGGTTGTTGATGCCACTAATGCCGTTGTTATGGATGGTGTCATCGAACTTCTGGTACCTGCTATTGGCGCAGGCGCTGAGCGGTCTTGCTTGGGCCGGCTTCACCCTGAGTGCCACTAACTTCCTGTACGACCTGATCGCACGCGAAAAGCGAGCGACCTACCTTGCCGTGCATAACATCCTCGCAAGCATTGGCATATTCTGCGGTGCGCTTGTTGGTGGTTACCTGGGGCTGGTACTGCCTGAAACGCTGCAGCTGGGCGGACTATCGTGGGCGTGGCTCAGCCCGATTCTAGGTGTGTTCGCGGTGTCGGCCATAGCACGGAGCGTTGTGCTGGCCGTATTGCTGCCGAAAATTCGCGAGGCACGCAGGGTGCGACCGATCTCGTTCTCAAAGGTGATCTTCCGGGTCACTCGGGTCAATGCGCTGGCGGGGCTGGTTTTTGACGTGATCGGCAAGCAGCCGAAACCACCCTCCGAGTGAATCGGCTGTCACCCGGATGAGTGGTTGTACTGCTTAGTTGCGGGCGAACTGCGCCTGCCAGGCGGGCAACGCCGTTTCCATGGCAGTGCGACTGAGTCCGAGTTCCGCAAGCCTGCGATCACAGTCTGTCACGCAATCGTTGTGAATCGTGAAGCGGTCAAATGTACCCTTCATGCCGTTGTAACCACTGCTGAATGTCGCTTCGAGCATGATCGTACCGATGTAGCTCGCTTCGTGGTCAGCGGATACGTTGAACATGAAGTTCGTCTCAGGCTCGATGGTTTCGCCGCGATGCTTGAATGAGATGCTCATAACGTAGTAATCACCTGGCGCCAGCTCAAGCGAAAACTCGCCGTCCTTGCCGACACGACCGGTGAATTCGGCCTGGTCGTCAGCGCGGTACAAACGCAGCGCAGCGGTGTTGCCAAACAGGCCCTGCCCGAGCTCCGTCTCGTAGCCGTTCATCAGCAGGCGAAATTTGCCGAAGACAACCGATTTGCTGTCACCCAGCGCGGCCTGGGTCGAGTTGACGGATGAGTCGGCGCCATCTGACGCGATAGCACTTGAGGTAAATCCTACAAGTGTGCAAAAACAAACAAGTAGTTTGAGAATGAGTGTGTGGGTTTGGTTGTGCATTTCTTGCTCCTGCCAGATCAGGTGTATATACAGCGTATATCAATTGTAAGCGCTTTGTATACTATTTTAATAGCTGTTTTGTATGTGTTTTTCGTCACATTCTCGTCACATAAAGCCGTCGTCCGTTATAGACCTTCGCTATCAAATGTATATACACTGATGGCCAGTTGGCTCGACGCCGGCGCACAAGCACCGCAACCAAAGGGATTGACGCGAACACGTGGCCAAGAAAGAGAAGAAGAAAAAGGACGCGCAGCTGGTACTGAGGCTGCCAAAAGACGTTCGCGATCGCTTTATTGACGCCTGCCACGACCTCGATACGACGTCGGCGCGCGAGGTTCGCCGCTTCATCAAGCGCTTTTTAAAGCGTTATGAAAAAGGCGAACTCGACGACTAGAGTCGTCAGCCCGCGGCTCGCAGTCATACTATGCAACAAGCCGCGCAGCCATCTGATCCGCACGCCGATGATTGTGTGGCTTCAAGTCAGGGTGTGGTTCCTGTGATGCGAGGCCGGTTAGCATCGATCCAACGACTTTCGCGCCGATCGTTTTGGCGGTTACCCTGAGGTTCTTGTTGGTCCCATATGACAAGCGACCAAGAATGCCCGGCGCCGCGCACGATGACACAATCACGGCCGGTTTGCGCCGCATCTTCGCCTTTCGATTGAGCGGCGCCGCTTTACCCCATGGCCAGTAGCCATAGACAGCGAGTCGTTCAGTGAAGCGTTTGAAAATTGCGGTTACCGAGTAGAAGTTGGTGGGTGCAGCCAGCACATAGCCGTCGGCCGCCTCTATCTTCTGCACCAGCTTTTCCATGCCGTCGTTGTGAACGCACTTGCCTGGCGCTTCACCCGGCTTCTGCATGCACTCTCTGCAATTCAGGCAGAACTCGATCGGGTAGTCACGCAGTCTGACCGTCTCGACCTCCGCGCCGCGTGCCTGCAGGCTGGCGACGATACTGTCGACCGACTGGTCGGTGATGCCGCCCTCTCGATAGGAGCCATTGATCGCCAGGATTCTTCGTCGTTTGTCCATGTCGCCACCTCCACAGTATTGTCACGCCGTGTCAGGGCGCGTGTAAATCGTGGATGGCCGCAGCGTCAAGCACAATGAGAGTTGTTCGCCAGGCAATAAAAGGGAACACGTTTTTACATAAAATGGGAACTGTGTCCTGTACGCCGACTTGCCTGTCTGAAATATTCGCGGCCCGCACTCTGCGACATCGCAGGGTCGCATTTGCTTGGGTCTTTGAGGAAAACGTAATGAAAAGTAACTCCCTATATGCACGTCTTGTGGCGCTTGGCCTGGCAGTCTCGCTGCTGCCGGCTGCCGCAATGGCAGACAGTGGTTTTTATGTTGGCGGCGCCTTTGGCAGCGCGACACTTGAAGCTGAATTCGGCGATACCGGCATCCCCGGTTTTCCGTCGTCAATCGATGAAGACGATACTGCCTACAAAGTGTTTGCTGGTTACAACTTTGACCTGCCAGTTCTGGATCTTGGCATCGAAGCTGGCTATGTCGACTTCGGCGCACCGGAAATCACGGTTTTTGATGAACAGATAGAGATCAACCCGACTGGCTACAATATCTGGGGCCTCGTGGGATTTGGTTTGGGGCCTGTCGATTTGCACGCCAAGCTTGGTTACATCTCCTGGGATGTCGAAGCATCAGTGCTTGGTGAGGCGGACAGCGACGATGGGTCGGACCTCGGTTACGGCGCTGGCCTGAGCTTTGCTCTCGGTCCGGTCAAGATCCGCGGCGAGTACGAAGTGTACGACCTTGACGATGCCGATCTGTCGATGTTGTCTCTGGGTGTCCTCTACCAGTTCAACTGATCAGCTCCTGCTAGAAGCCGAGCCCTTGCAGGGCAGCCGCAATGCGTGACCGCATGGGCTCGGCCTTTACCGGATAACCCCTGAAAAAGTCGGCGCTGTCGATCAGTGGCCCGCGCCTGCGGACATCGGCGGCCCAGGCGGCTGCTCTTGATCTATTGCCGGCGAGCGCTTGCGTCGCTGCTGCAAGCAAAGCCATGAAAACATGGGCGCCGGGAGCGCGCGCGGCGCGTTCAGTCCAGTCCAGCGCTTCGTCGTATTCACCTTTCGCGATGTGCGTGAAACCGCGCGCACCGAGCATGGCGTAATACAGAGGGTCCAGCGGACTCAGCCGCATCGCCAGGTCAAGTTGGTTGCGGTCGTCTGTGCCGGCCCCGGATATCGTATTGGTCCAGGCCAGCGCGTACATTCCCTGGGCATAGTTCGGGCTCAATGCCGTTGCCCTTTCCAGCCACGATCTTGCGTGTCCAAGGTCGGACTCAAGCCAGTAGCTGCGCCCCATCGTGAAATTCACAAACGGATCCAGCGGGTCGAGGTCGAGGCCTCGTTGCGCGCAACTACGAGCCAGCGCGACTTCACCTTGAACGTCATCGGTCTGATGCATGAACGCCGTTTGAAAATGCAAAAATGACAGACCCGCGTGCGCACGTGCGAAGTTCGGGTCCAATGTAACGGCGCGCGTAAACAACTCGGTCGCCGTGGCGTTGTCCTTGCGGTTAAAGCGGTACAGGTGTTGCAGGCCGAGGTGATAGGCGGACCAGGCATCCAGGTTGTCGCTTGACAGGAGGCGGGCACGTTCCGCTTCATGCAGCGGTATACGAACCTCCAGTGCCGTCAGAACCCTGGATCGAATGTCTTCGCGAAGCGCATGCACGTCATCGACAAAGCCACTATAGCGCTCGCCCCAGACCACCTCATCATTGCGCGAATCGACCAGTTCGGTAGTGACAACGAGTCGCTGGCGGATAACCTCAACAGACCCCGAAAGGACATAACGTACGCCCAGGAGGCGGCCGATCTGGTTAGCCTGCAGGTGACTTGCGCCCAATCGAAACGACGACCCACGTGCGATAACAAATAGCCAGCGCAGACGGGCCAGTTCGGTAATGAGTTCGTGCGGCAGGCCGTCGGCGATACTGGAAAACCGGCGCGCATCACCGATGACCCGAAATGGCAGTACGGCGATTGACGGTCTTGCGTCGTCGACGCCGGGAGCCCGGGTTATCTGTTCAGCGTGCGTAGCGGCGTCTTCCCCGACAAACGTCATTGTTGGAAGCTCGCGTTGCACCTGAACGCTCGCGACAAAGCGATAGCCCTTGCCGTATGCGGTCTTGATGACCTTCTGCGCCTTGCCATCGTCGCCAAGCAGCTTGCGTGCCAGCTTGATGCGGCTCGTAAGCGCTGCATCGGAGACACTGCGTCCGTCCCAGACTTTCTCGAAGATCTCGTCCTTGGAAACCAGCCGCTCACGGTTGTCGATCAGGTAGGCCAGCAGGGAAAATACCTGCGGCTCCACGTCCAGTGGCACGCCTGCTTCGCGCAGCTCGACCCTGACCAGGTCCAGCTCGAAGTCACCAATCTCGATAGATCATTGCGGCCAGCATAGAACAGAGCCGCCACTGCATCCTAGGCCTCGTCAGGAAATCTCCATGATTTCTCCATGATTGGCTTATTCCGGGGCGGTATAACTGCTGCAACTGGCGCACAGGGCGCCACACAGGGCAGCATTGGGAGGCCAGCATGAAAGAGCAGAAGAACAACTTACCGGTAGCGCTGGAGGCAGGAGAAATTTGTTTCCAGGGGCATGATTGGGGTGATATGAACGTAGCGCGGATCCGCTTTCCGAAAGGCGCTGACGCCACGCCGCTGCTCAAGGGTTTACCCGGCGACCTGTGCCAGTGCCCGCATTGGGGCACGGTTTTGAAAGGCTCCATCACCGTTATATACGCAGATGGTCAGGAAGAAACCGTCGAGGCTGGTGAGGTTTATTACTGGCCGCCGGGGCACACGGTTCGTGTCAATGAAGACTACGAGGCAGTGGAATTCAGTCCTAGCGGCCAGATGGCAGAGCTCATGGGGCACCTGAAGGCGCAGTTGGCACCATAAGAAAAGGCGTGCGCCCGGTGTAGGAGGCTACTGGCACAGCAAATACCGCTATCATTGCAGCGGTCATGCTTGCCCTAAACAACATCGCGTTACGTCGCGGCCGCAAGGTCTTGTTCGAAAACGCCAGTCTGCAGATCCATGCCGGGCAGCGCATGGGCGTGATCGGCGCCAATGGCTGTGGCAAGTCATCGTTATTCGCGATGCTCCTCGGTGAACTGGAGCCGGACGATGGGGAGCTGGCGCTGGACGCCAACGATGTCATCGCTCATGTCGCCCAGGAAAGCCCGCACAGCGACAGCAGTGCGGTCGACTATGTCATGGACGGCGATCAGGAGCTGCGCGCCATTCAGGCTGAGATAGCGGCCCGCGAAGCGGACGCCGAAAAACCCGATCTGCACCTGTTGTACGAGCGCATGGAGGCGATCGACGGCTACACCGCCGAATCGCGCGCGTCACGATTGCTGCATGGTCTGGGGTTTGCCGCGGATGAATTCGGGCAATCAGTCAAAGCGTTCTCCGGTGGCTGGCGCATGCGCCTCAATCTCGCGCGGGCGCTCATGTGCCGGTCGGACATTCTGCTGCTCGACGAGCCAACCAATCATCTCGACCTGCCCGCTATTCTATGGCTCGAGCACTGGCTCAAGAAATACGAGGGCATTCTGCTGGTTGTGTCGCACGACCGTGATTTTCTTGATGAGATTTGCACGCGGATTGCGCACATCGAAAACGACACCGTCAATCTCTTCACCGGCAATTACAGCCAGTTTGAAACACTGCGTGCCGAGCAGCTGGCGCAGCAGCAGGCGATGTTCGTGCAGCAGCAAAAGCAGATCAAGCACATTCAAAGCTACGTTGACCGCTTTCGTTACAAAGCCTCGAAAGCGCGCCAGGCGCAAAGTCGCATCAAGATGCTTGAGCGCATGGAGCAAATTGCGCCCGCCCATGTCGACTCGCCGTTCCGCTTTCGCTTCTTCGAACCGCACAAGCAGCCGCAACATCTGCTCGGGCTTTCGGAAGTCGCCGTCGGCTATGGCGAGACCGTGGTTCTCGACAACATCGACCTGCACCTTGCGGCAGGTGACCGCATTGGCCTGCTCGGCGTCAACGGCGCAGGCAAGTCGACGCTGGTGAAAGCGCTGTCAACGGGCAGCACCCTGCTGCGCGGCGAGCGGGTGCTGAGCAAGGATACGAAGATAGGTTACTTCGCACAGCACCAGCTGGAGCTGCTGCGCATGGAACAGAGCCCCATCGATCACTTGCGCGACTATGCGCCTGATGATCGTGAGCAGGATCATCGCAACTACCTGGGACGCTTCGGCTTCAATGGCGAACGCATCTTTGAGCCGGTTGCACCGTTTTCCGGCGGCGAGAAAGCGCGTCTCGTGCTGGCGCTGATGATTCGCCAGGCGCCCAACCTGTTGCTGCTCGACGAACCGACCAATCATCTCGATCTGGAGATGCGCCAGGCGCTGAGCGTGGCCTTGATCGAATATACGGGTGCGCTGGTCGTGATATCGCATGATCGTCACTTGCTGAGAAGCGTCTGCGACGAGCTGCTCATCGTGCACGATGGCATTGTCGATCGCTTTGATCGCAGCCTCGACGACTATCCGGCCTGGCTCCGGGAGCGGGAAGAGGCGGCCGAGCAGGAGGTGGCCAAATGGCAGGATGCGCCGGCGAAGAGCGTCAACAAGAAGCAGTTGCGACAGGAACAGGCGCAGCAGCGCAAGCGCCTGAAACCGCTGCGCGATAAAGTGCGCAAGGCTGAAAAAGCGCTGGCGGAAAAGCGGACGAAGCTCGCGGAGCTTGAGGCAATCCTTACCGATGAGTCGATCTACACCGACCAGGGCCGCAAGGACGAGCTAACCGGGCTGGTGAAAGACCAGGCGGCAGTTCGTGCCGCGATCGAAGCGCTGGAGTGGGAGTGGCTCGAGTTCAGCGAGGAACTGGAACAGGCCGAGTGAAACGACGCTCGTGCGGGGAGTGATGCGATGAAATACGCAGCGTACGGCTCAAATTTGCAGCCGGACGACAACCGGCAAAGGGCAGGCGACGCTCGCAGGATTATCGAGCTGGCAAAAAGCCGCCGCGATCTGCTGACCGCGGCGGCCGGTTCGCAGGCCTCCTAACTTTCCTGGGCAATACGGCGATGTTGCTCACCGATTGCGTCGAACCACTTGACCAGTCGCAGCTTGATGGCGACGCCGTAACGGTCCAGTACCGATGCAAGCGCAATCGTACTGGCGCCAAATACGGCGAGCTCAACCCAGCCACTGCTGGCGATCAGGCGCAGAATTTCATCCACGCCAAAGAGCACACTGGCGATCATGGTGATGACGCCTGCGATCAGCGCGACACCGTTCCTGAGCGCTGAACCGCACAGCATCAGCAGGCCACCGGCAGCGATACTGAGCAACGCCGTGACGATGCTCGGCGTGACGGCGACACTGAATATGAAACTCAGTGCGACAAACAGGCTGACGGTGGTGCTGATCAGGCCAATGAGCTTGCGACTCGTCGTACGTCGCATGAGGTCTACGGACAGCAGCGAGTAGACCACGGCGAAGAACGGTGCGGTCAACGCGGCCGGCATTGCCATGTGAAAGGCGTTGGTCAGTGCCACGGCGACAATCAATGCCAGCGGAACGGACAGCACTTCAAGAGTCAGGGCAACGCGATTCTGGCGGCCGGGAAATACCGATGCCTGGCGGGCGGACATGTAGAGCGCCATCGCGACCATCGCAACCAACAGGCTGTCGACCTGGTAGAAGTACATGCTCCTGAACAGGATGATGCCGGCCGGAATAAACAGCGTTGTCAGCGCGAACTTGCCTTCCGGGGTCTTCAGCGCACGGTCTTTCTTCGCAGCCCGGCTGACGACATTCAGCGCGTACAGGACGCCTGCCAATGCGACGACGCCGGCGGCCAGTGAGCCCCGAATCGGCAACAACAGCAACACGTTGAGCAGCAGGAAGTTCACAGCCAGGGACTTCGACGAGTGCCTTGCCATCACGGCGAAACAGAAGAACGTGACGGGTAACAGCACCAGCATCGCGGCACCCATTGTGGCTCCGATACTTGCGACGTTCTCAATCTGCCAGGTGGCAAAGCCCGGATACGTTGTCAGCGAGTTGTCCCACTGAAACACCGAATACAGCAATGCGCCGAGGATTGTGAAGTTCGCCGGAATGGAAATCAGCGAAAGGCCGAAGAACATGCGTGCGCCTTTGGCTTCCTTGAGTCCATGGCTCATCGCAAAGCCGGCAGCTGTTAACAGACCGGTCTGCATCAGCAGCAGGAAGTAGCGGCTGATGTCATTGCCTTCGTTCCAGCCCTGCAGCAGGAACACTGACATGGATGCCAGCAGGATCGATGCACCCAGAATGCGCAGTGCCTCTGATAGCGTGGCGAAATTTCTTACCGACTGCACGACCTTGTCAACGCTGAACCTCGAACCTGGCGGTCCGTGTTCACGGTCGACAACGAGATCGTCGTCGAAAGGGGTTGCGACTCGCGTATTCATGACAATTTCTCCTCATCACTTTGCAACAACACACTGAGTTCAGCGCGCAGTTCCGCGGTGTCTTCCTCAGCGAGGAAGCTCGAATCCAGCGGATCCCTGGTTGAACTGGCGCCCATCAGGATTTCAGTTTCACCGAGATTGATTTCCCAGCGGTCAAATGTGTCTTCGATCTCACCGTAGGAAACGCCCTCGATGTTGTTGATCGTGCGCATGGCCTCGGCCACGGACTGCCGGGATCGCATCATGTTGCGTTGCTGTGCGACCTCCGTAATGCGTGACTCGATCTTCTTCACCTGCTCGGCGATGCGCGTTTCAAGCTCGTCGTGTTTTTCGATCGAGCTCTCGAGGCTCAGCAGCTGCGCCTCACAGTCCTTGCGACGCCTCAGGCACTCGAGCGCCTTTGCTTCATCGCTGCTCGCGACGCTTCTCGCACGTTCGGTCCAGCGCGTTACTGCGATCTGCAATTCCCTGTGGCGCCGCCGTAGTGCGTCGCCGTCCTTGCGGACGCGCTCGAGGCGTACCCGGGACTTGGCGGCCGCATGCTGCGTGTCGCGCAATGCGGCGTTGATAATGGCGTCGTGGTTCTCGACCTTGCTTACGGCGCGGTCGACCGACGAAGTGATGCTGGTGGAGATTCTGCGAATGATGCTCATGACGACTCCTTCAAATTGTCAGGGGGCAACGAGAAGCCTAGAAGCTGGTACAATAACTAGCAACGATTGTCTGAATAGTCAGGGATAGCGGACCATCAGTATAAAAATATTGTACTAAGGGAACAGTTATGGCGAATTCAGCACGGCTCATCGACGGTTTGAAACGGCAGCTCAAGGTGCAGGGCATGACCTACCGGGCACTGGCGGAGCGGCTGTCGCTGTCGGAATCCGCCGTCAAGCACATGTTTTCCACGGGCAACTTCTCGCTGCGTCGCCTGGATGAAATCTGCGATGTGCTGGACCTCGATATCGGCGAGTTGATCAGCATCAGCGAATCTCACGAGCAAAGAATCGAGCAGCTGTCCGAGGAGCACGAGGAAGAGATCGTGTCCGATGTGCGGCTGCTGCTGGTCGCGTACTGCCTGATCAACTACTGGTCGTTCGAGGAAATTATCGAGCGCTATGACGTCACGCCTCAGGATGGCATCCGCTATCTCAGAAAACTTGATCGCATGAAGGTGATCGACCTGCTTCCGGGAGACCGCGTGCGATTGCTAATCGCGAACAGTTTCAGCTGGCGCAAGAACGGCGCGATTGAACAGTTCTTTCGCAAACGAGTGCAGACCGAATTCTTCAGCCACGACTTCCAGGATGATGAGTCGATTCGTATCGTCAAGAACGGCATGCTGTCACGCAAGGCGCAGATTCAGCTCATCGAGAAGCTCAGGTCGATGGGCGAGCTTTTCGACGACACCAGCTGGGGCGAGCGCAAGCTGGCCGCGAGCGATCGTCATGGTGTCACCATGGTACTGGCTATGCGACACTGGTTTTTCGAAGGCTTTCGTCATCTGGAGCGCCCGTAATGAGTGATGCTATCGCCGTGACCAGAGCGCCCTATAGAACGAACGGTAGCAACCACCAACTGCGCTTCTTGTACGCGGCCCATTCCGGGTAACGCGACATGCTGGCTTCTTTCATGATCATGTTGACGGCGAACAGTCCCAGCCATACCCAGGCGAGCACGACGAAGGGAAGCCAGTGCCAGACCATCAGGGCGAAGCTGCCGTAGATCATGATCTCGCCGAGGTAGTTGGGGTGCCGTACGTAGCGGTGCATGCCATCTGTAATCAGACCGCGTCGTTCCCTGAGTGTGAAATACTTTTGTGCGTCCGCTGCAATCATAATCGCGCAGCCGACGATGCACAGACTGATGCACAGACAAAACCAGGCCACGTCCGGCAGCGGGTAGTCCGGTTGCGAGGTGCCGGATATGAGTAACCAGCCGAACACCCAGTACCAGCCCAGCACGCCGATGAAGGCGTTGAAGCCACCGGCGATCGTGATGCGCTTCTGCCAGTTCGGATCCGGGAAGGCCACGTCTTTTAAAATCCAGACAATGCCGTAGCTGCCCTGCATGGCGACATAGATCCAGGCGGCGGTCGAGGTGTTCTGGTACCAGGCGAGCAACGCGAACAGGAAGACGAAGGTGCCGGCTTTCTGGAAATTGATTACCCACGCAAATTTCCACGGGCGTGGTCCGCCGAGGAAGTCCTGCACCAGGTGATCCGTAAAGCGCCGCATGGAGCGCGCCCAGCCCGGCGCATCGTAAGGCGCAGCTACGGTATCTGTTTGCGGGTTCGTGGTGACGATATCTCTCTACCTCTGCTCTATAGCAGCTCGCTGCTGACCTTGATCTCGCCGTGCAGCGTCCTGTGAACCGGACACTTGTCCGCAATTTCCAGCAGCCGCTGTTGTTGTTCCACGGTCAGGTTACCTTCGAAACTCACGGAGCGGCGAAACAAATCCACCTTGCCGCCTTGCGCTTCACAGTCTTCGCAATCAGTGGCGTGGATCTTTTCATGTTCCACCGTGACCGTTACTGACTCGAGGTCCAGCTTCTTGTGCGTAGCATACATCTTGAGGGTCATCGTAGTGCATGCGGCGAGTGCCGCAGACAGCAGTCCGTAAGGAGATGGGCCGAGATTGGAGCCGCCTACGCTGAGCGGCTCATCGGCGGTCAGGTGATGCGGGCCCGCCTGGATGTCGGTGCGGAAGCTGTCGATGCCGGTTTCGGCACGCACATAGCCTTCCGGCACCGCGTTTTTCGCCGACACCTCAACGGGCGGCAGATAGCGAACGGCCCAAGCGCCTATGACTTGTCCCGCGTAACGCGAATCTTCTTCACGACTCAGCAGGTGGTCGGCCTTGTCGAGGCTGACAAAACTCTTCGGGTGTTTGGCGGCGCCGAACAGGCGAGAGGCGTTGTCCAGTTCAACGGTGTCGTCGAGAGGTGCGTGCAGGATCATGAGCGCCTTTCTCAGGCGACCCAGCGACTCTGGCATGGGATGCTTGTGAATGTCGTCAAGAAACTGCTTCTTGACGGTAAACGGCCGCCCACCCAGGTTAACTTCGGCAATACCTTCCTTCTCCAGTTCCTCGGCCGCGGGCGAGAACAGGTGTGCGACG
Source organism: uncultured Gammaproteobacteria bacterium (assembly GCA_963698425.1). GTDB lineage: Bacteria > Pseudomonadota > Gammaproteobacteria > Steroidobacterales > Woeseiaceae > UBA1847. Next base: position 136,223 of record CAVOQR010000003.1, read on the forward strand.
TGCCCGGGATCAGCCGGCGAGCCGATGGATGCGACAGCTTTGGCGGACGGTATGTCGTGTGCCGCCTGTAGCACTGCGGTGCCACCCAGGGAATGTCCGAGCAGCAACTCAGGCGCTTCGTATTCGCGTTCAAGAAACCGCGCTGCGACCAGCAGATCGTCGACATTGCTGGAGAAGTTGCTGTCGGCGAACTCGCCCTCGCTCTGTCCAAGCCCCGTGAAGTCGAAACGCAGCACGGCAAATCCCGCATCGGTCAGTGCCTGGCTGATGTTGGTTGCGGCTTTGAGGTTCTTCGAGCACGTAAAACAGTGGGCGAACAGGGCATAGGCGCGTGGCGGCGACACCGGCAGGTCCAGGATGCCGGCAAGTTTCTCGCCGGCACTGTTCTCAAACGTTACGTTCTTTTTTTGCATGGTCGCACCGCGATCCGCTATAGGCCAGAATGCAGCCATGATAACGGCTTGCCATGAAGTTTGAATCACACCTGAGCGTCGCGTCCGCCGGCCAGAACGCGGCAGAGCTGCTGCGCGAGGCAACGGAATTGCCGAAACAGCGCATCAAGCACGCGATGTCGCAGGGCGCCGTGTGGCTGACGCGTGGTCGGCATACGCAACGCCTGCGACGCGCAAAGCGGGTACTGAAGCCGCGCGATGAGCTGCATCTCTACTACGATGACGCGATTCTCGCCGAAAAACCGGCGGCACCGACGTTGATCGCGGACATTGGGGAGTACTCGGTCTGGGACAAGCCCTACGGCCTGCGCTCACAGGGCTCGAAATGGGGCGATCATTGCACCGTGGTGCGTTGGGCCGAGCGCCACCTGGTCCCGGAACGTCCGGCATTCACGGTACATCGGCTCGATCGCGCCGCCAGCGGGCTGATCCTGGTCGCACACTCGAAGGCGATGGCGGCCAAGCTCGGCGCCGTGTTTCGTTCTCGCAAAGTTGAGAAGCGCTACATCGCGCTGGTCGACGGCGATTTTTCGGCGCACCCAAACCCGTTGCGCGTGGATCAGGCGATTGATGGCAAGCAGGCAGTGAGTGAAATCACTTTTGAGGGACTAAGCGCGGACAAGCAGCAGTCAATCGTGGAGGTGCGCATCGAGACCGGCCGCAAGCACCAGATTCGCCGCCACCTGGCCGAGCTCGGTCATCCGGTTGTCGGCGATCGCCTGTATGGCAGCGGCGACGCGGACACTGTCGATCTGCAGCTAACCGCCTATCTGCTGGCTTTCAGGTGCCCGGTGTCCGGCGAGAAAGTCGAATTCATGCTCGAGGCGGCATCCGGTCGCGATCGCTAGTTGTCCGGATTCTACATAAGCCGAAATACTTAGCCGGTAATTCAATACAGGTTATTTATTTCCGGTATTTGATAGCGTATGATTGCGCGCTCGTTGAGTGAGGCTGCAGGTGCCATCATCGTGAATAATCCGGACTGGACGTTTCTTAGCAACTACGCGCATGTACTCGTGTGCCTGGCGGAAAACCCGGGCGCCCGGCTTCGCGACGTTGCCGAAACCGTCGGCATCACGGAGCGCAGCGCCCAGCGACTGATTTCGCACCTGGACTCTGGCGGCATCCTGACGCGAGTGAAGCAGGGCCGCCGCAACATGTACTACATCGATACGAGTGCGCACTTGCGACACCCGATTGAGGAAGACTGTACAGTTGGCGAGTTGCTGAAGCTGGTACTGTCACCGGCGCGGGTGCGACAACTGGCGCAAAATAAAGCGGCATACGACAAGCAGTCGGCCGGTGAAAGCAAATCTTAGGTTAAGAGGGCAATAGAAATGATGCAGAAAGCATGGTGGTGTGCCGTTGGGACGCTGTTGGTACTGGCAACGCTCCAGGACGCACGCGCAGTTGAGGCGTTATCAACTGAAGAGCTGATCGAGCATTGCGCGGTCTATGAAGACGATCCTGATGGTGAAGACGGCATTTTCTGTGTGCGCTACATCCAGGGATTCATCGATGGTGCGGTTGCTACGGACGAGCGTGTCACCTACAACATCGCCGATGAGCTGGACAGTGAAGAGTCGTTCACAGAACGGGCTATTCGGACGCGCGTTGGGTCCCGAATCGAACGTTTCGGTTCCTCGTACTACGCGGAGTTCTGCCTGGGTGAACCGCTGCCGCTGGCGGCCGTCGTGCAGGTCATTGTTTCTGACCTGATGAAACTGAAGAATCTGGAAGGGCGCGAGCTTGCACGTGATGTCGTGTACGAAACACTGCGCCGCCATTACCCCTGCCAGGCTGACGACTGATGAACACCGGAACCACCGCTAACCAACCCTCGGGCCGCGCATGGCTGCGCATGCTCGTTCTCGGTTTGCTGCTCATTGCAGCGTGGTTGCTGTGGTCCGGATTCTTCAAAGCTCTGCTGCTTGGTCTGGGTGCCGTGTCGTGTGTGTTGACGCTCTACATCGTGAGGCGCATGGGCTACTTTGACGATGAAACCTTTGCGTTCAACTACGATTTTCGCCTGCTCGGTTTCTGGGCATGGCTCGGCAAGGAGATTGTGAAGTCCAGTATTGAGGTTGCGCAGGTGGTTTTGCAGCCAAAGATCGTGGTGACCCCAAGTATCGTCGATATTGATGCCAGAGATTTACACGTTGTGGACCAGGCGCTGCTCGGCAACTCCATCACCCTCACACCGGGAACACTGACGCTCGATGTGCACGAAGGGCGATTGCTGGTGCACGCGCTGACACCGAACACCGCTGCGGCGCTTGAAGAAGGCGAGATGAAGCGGCGCGTTGCGGCCTTGAGGAGTCGCTAGCCATGTACTACGTCGTCACATTTGCAACTCTCGTTACCATGGGCCTGGCGCTTGCTCGAGCTTTAATGGGGCCCTCCGTTTACGATCGGGTTCTGGCCGTCAATATGTTCGGCACCAAGACAGTGTTGCTGCTGTCTGTGATCGCGTTTCTTTACGGCCGCCCGGACTTCCTGGACCTCGCGCTTGCCTATGCGCTGATCAACTTCATCGGCGTGCTGGCCGTACTCGAGTTCTTCCGCGTCCGTTCGATTCGTCGACGGGCTGAACACAGCGAGGGTCGATAGGCGCATGGATACCTTGCTCGACGTGCTTAGCTGGGTGCTGTTAAGTCTTGGTGGCATCAGCGTGCTGATCGGCGGCATCGGCGCCTTGCGCATGCCGGACCTGTATACGCGCATGCATGCAGCAAGCGTAACGGACAGCCTTGGCGCGATCCTCGTGCTGGGTGGCGTCATGTTGCAGGCTGGCCTGACGCTCGCGACCATCAAGCTGGTGGCGATCCTCTTCTTCCTGCTGATCACCAGTCCGACTTCTTCCAATGCACTGGCGAGCGCGGCACTACTCGCCGGCACCAAGCCGTTTGCGCAGACCGTTGCAGAACAGGAAAAAGAAGAGGGCGAAGCGAAATGATCGTCATGTTCGGCATTTTCCTGCTGACCCTGCTGGTAATTACCGCTGTCGGCATCGTGCGTACGGAAAACCTGTTCGTTGCCGTGATGCTGATGGGTATTGCCAGCCTGCTGATTGCAGCAAACTTCTTCATTCTCGATGCCGCCGATGTGGCGCTGACCGAGGCCGCCGTCGGTGCGGGTATATCAACGGTTCTGTTTCTCAGCGCCCTTGCCCTGACTTCTGAGCGTGAACGAGCCAAATCATCGAACAGGATTCTCTCTTTCCTGGTCGTCGGCGCTGCGGCGCTCGTCCTCATTTACGCGACCTTCGACAAGCCGCGCTTCGGTGACCCGAACGCACCGGTGCAAACACACGTGGCACCGTGGTACCTGGAGAAAACGCCGGAGTACATCGACATACCCAACGTCGTCACCGCGGTGCTGGGAAGTTATCGTGGCTACGACACACTCGGCGAGGTGTTCGTCGTATTCACGGCCGGCATCGGTGTGCTGTTCCTGCTGGGCCGCGGACGCCCATCGGAACGATCGGATGTCATCAATGAGAACGAAGGCCTTCGGCATCACCTGATACCACGCGTTGTGGGTCGCGTGCTGATTCCCTTTATCCTGTTATTCGGGCTGTATGTGCAATTCCACGGCGAGTACGGTCCCGGCGGCGGCTTCCAGGCGGGCGCGCTAATCGCTGCGGGAATAATCCTGTTCGCGCTGATCGAGGGCGAACAACGCGCGCTTCGCGTGCTGCCACATCGGCTGCTACTCGGACTGATGGCAGCGGGGCCGCTGATCTATGGCGCGGTCGGTATTGCCGGCATCGTGCTCGGCGGCAACTTCCTCGACTATTCGCCGCTGGCTTCGAACCCGGTCAAAGGACAGCAGCTCGGCATCCTGATCATCGAGGCCGGTGTCGGCATCACCGTCACCGGCGTGCTGCTCAGTGTGTTTCATGCCTTCGCGGCGCGGGGGCGATAGCACATGGAACTCCTCGGCCTTTATCACTACTGGGTGTTCGCGATCCTGCTGATGATCGGCTTCTATGCCGTGATCGCAAAGCTCAATCTCATCAAGAAGCTGATCGGTCTGTCGCTGTTCCAGTCCGCGGTTTTTCTTCTGTACATCACCATGGGCAAGGTCGAACTGGGCACTGCTCCTATCTTCTCGGCGGCAGGGCCGGGGGTCTTTTCCAATCCGTTGCCGCAGGTGCTGATCCTCACGGCAATCGTGGTTGGCATCTCGACCACAGCGCTGGGACTCGGCATCGTCGTGCGCATCAAGGAAGAATACGGCTCGATCGAGGAGCATGAAATCCAGGAGATCGACAGGCGATGAACGTGCTCGCACCTCATCTCCCGGCACTGCAGGTTGTGGTGCCGATGCTGGTGGCGGCGGTGGTCATATTGCTGCGACCGCGGGGCCTGGCGTGGATGGCATGCACGGCTGCCAGCGCCATGGCGTTCGCGATCGCCATACAGTTGACGCAAATCGTACTTGCGACCGGTCCGGTGACTTACCTGATGGGCTCCTGGCCGGCACCGTATGGCATCGAACTGCGGGTGGATGCCTTGAGTGCCCTGATGTTGCTGGTCGTCAATGGCGCCTCCGTCCTGACGCTCATTGCCGGGCGACAGAGTCTCGACGCGCAAATCGAGGCAGACCGACAGCCGTACTTTTACGCTGCCTGGTTGCTGGCGCTGGCGGGGCTTGCCGGCATCGTTGTCGCCGCCGATGCATTCAATATCTTCGTGTTCATGGAGATCTCGTCGCTCGCGAGCTACGTGCTTGTCGCAGGCGGGCCAGATCGCCGCGCACTGCCCGCAGTGTTCAAGTACCTGCTCATGGGCACAATCGGCGCGACGTTCTACCTGATTGGCGTCGGTCTCATCTACATGATGACCGGCACGCTGAACCTGGCCGACATGGAGGTGCTGATCCACGCGGTCGGTGATCAGCGGCCGATACTCGCGGCGGCCGGTTTCATTACTGTCGGCCTGGCGCTGAAAGCGGCCATCTTCCCGCTGCATGTCTGGCTGCCGAACGCGTACACCTATGCACCGCACATGGTGACGGTATTCCTCGCCGCCTGTGCGACCAAAGTGTCCCTGTACGTGCTGCTGCGCTTCGACTTCTTCGTCTTCCAGGGCAACCTCGAAGGACACGCAATCCAGTTCGCCGCCTACCTGATGCCGCTGGCGTTGCTCGGCATTCTGATCGGCTCGGCCGTGGCGATGTTCGAAAAGAACGTCAAGCGACTGCTGGCGTTCTCGTCCGTCGCGCAGATCGGCTACATGATGCTCGGCGCCAGCCTCGTCACTATTGCGGGCCTCACGGCGGGCATCGTGCATATCTTCAATCATGCGCTCGCCAAGGGTGCCCTGTTCCTCGCCGTGGCGTCGTTTGCGACCATCGCCGCCAGCCTGCGGCTCGAAGACCTCGGCGGCATCGCACGCCGCATGCCGTGGACCTTCGGTGCGTTCGTCATCGCGGGGCTGAGCCTCATCGGCGTGCCCGGCACTGCAGGCTTCATCAGCAAGTGGTACCTGATAACCGCCGCCATGCAGCTGGGTCCCGGCGGACTCGTGCTGGTGGCGATCATCCTCATCAGCTCGCTGATGGCGGTTGTCTACATCTGGCGCATCGTCGAGGTCCTGTGGTTCGGAGAGCCGGCCAACGATGCGACGGCGCCAGCCACGGTGTCACCGTTGCTGGTTGGCGTCGCCTGGGTCGTGGCGCTCGCGAACATTTACTTTGGCTTGTCACCCGAGCTGCCGCTGACGCTCGCCAGTGATGCTGCGGCCGAGCTGCTGAGACACCTGCCATGAGTGTCGAGATGACCATCATCGCTGCGTTGCTGTTGCCCGTTGCCGGCGCATTCCTGATTTCGCTGGCGGGACGCATCAATGCCAATCTGCGCGAGACGGTGACGCTGGTGACTGCTGTTGGTCTGGCGGCGACAGTGTGGAGTCTCATTCCGCTGGTCATGGATGGCGGTCGACCCGGTGTGACGATCACCGAGTTGCTTGCCCGGCGTGGAAATTGCGTTCCGCGTTGAACCGCTCGGCATGTTGTTTGCGGCGCTGGCCTCGGGTCTCTGGATCATCAACTCGATCTATTCCATCGGCTACATGAGAGGCAACAAGGAAAAGAACCAGACGAGCTTCTACGTGATGTTTGCCATCGCCCTTGCCGCAACAATGGGCGTCGCGTTTGCCGGTAACCTGGTCACCCTGTTCCTGTTCTACGAAATGCTGACGCTGTCGACGTATCCGCTGGTATCACACAAAGGTGATGAGAACACGGTGCGCTCAGCCAGGGTCTACCTGGGCATCTTGCTGACCACATCGATCGGTCTGCTGCTGCCCGCCATAATCTGGACCTACACCGTCGCAGGCACCGGCGATTTCGTTGCCGGCGGCATCCTCGAGGGCGTTGTTGAGGGGCCGGCCGTTGGCCTGTTGCTCGGTTTGTTCGTGTTCGGAATTGGCAAGGCCGCGGTCATGCCGGTGCATCGCTGGCTGCCTGCGGCGATGGTGGCGCCGACGCCAGTCAGTGCGCTGTTGCATGCGGTCGCTGTCGTTAAGGCGGGCGTATTCACGATCACGAAAGTGATCGTCTACATCTTCGGTGTCGACTACCTGTTTGCAACACCGAGCAGTGGCTGGCTGCTGTACGCGGCCGCATTCACAATCATCGCCGCGAGTGTGGTGGCACTGCAGCAGACCAACATCAAGCGGCTGCTGGCTTACTCCACGATTGCGCAGCTCTCGTATGTCGTCATGGCCGCGGCAATCCTGAAACCGCTGGCGGAGATCGGCGCGGCCGTTCATATGGTCGCGCACGCCTTTGGCAAGATCACACTCTTCTTCGCGGCCGGTGCGATCTACGTGGCGGCGAAGAAAACCGAGATTTACCAGCTGCGCGGCATAGGCCGTCGCATGCCCATCACAATGACTGCGTTTACGATTGGCGCATTGAGCATGATCGGTGTCCCGCCCACCGGCGGCTTCGTCTCGAAGTGGTACATCCTCGCCGGTGCCTTCCAGGCCGACAACTACGTGGCGCTGGCAACGATCATACTGAGCACCGTGTTGAACGCCGCATACTTCCTGCCGATCATCTACATGGCATGGTTCATGCGCGAGACGGAGCCTGTGAGCAACGACCATGGTGAGGCGCCGTGGCCCGCGGTGCTCGCGCTGTCCCTGACCGCGCTGTTGACGATCCTGTTCTTCTTCTTCCACGGAACAACGCTCGAGCTGGAGCGCCAGGTTGTGGAGAATTTGTCATGAATACACCGCAGCACGACGATCACTGGCTGGCACGGCCATCTACCATCAAGCGCCTGTGGCGTGTGTTCGCTGTCGTTCTCATCTTGTTGGTCCTCGCCCAGACGCTGATCCACGTCAAGGGCTACTTCGGCGTTGATGGCTGGTTCGGCTTCGGCGCGGCGTTCGGTTTCCTGTCTTGTCTCGCGATGGTGCTGTTTGCGAAGGCGCTCGGCTACGTGCTGAAGCGCGGCGAAGATTACTACGACGATGGGGTCGATGATGTTTGAGTTGCTGCCACCAGCGGTCATCATGATCGTCGCCGCGTTGCTCATCGGACCGGCGCGCGGCCACCTGCGCACCTTCGTCGTACTCGCAGCACCGTTGCTTACGTTGTGGCTGGTCTGGCAGGTTCCCGACGGCGTCGCCTACACCGTGCCGTTCCTCGATTACCAGATCGAACCGCTCGAGGGCAGTGCACTCAGGCGCCTGTTCGCGACCATTTTCGCGTTGATGGCATTCGTTGGCGGACTCTATGCCTACCGGCAGGCCAAGTGGTATGAACTCGCCGCTGCCTATGCCTACGCGGCGGGCGCCATCGGCGTCAGTTTTGCCGGCGACCTCATCACGCTGTTCCTGTACTGGGAGCTGATGGCGCTGTTTTCGACCGTCGTCGTCTGGTGCGGCGGCACCAAAGAGGCACGGCAGGCAGGCATTCGCTACGCGATCATGCACCTGCTCGGCGGCGTCATACTCAAGGTCGGTATTGAGGGTGTCGTGGTGCACACCGGCTCTATCGATATCCAGCCGATGCTGGCGACCAATTTCGATACCTGGATGATGTTGACGGGCATCCTGATCAACGCGGCGGCACCGCCGGTGTCGGCATGGCTGGCCGACTCGTACCCGTCGTCCAGTGCGACCGGCTCCGTGTTCCTGTCGGCGTTCACCACCAAGACCGCCGTGCTGGCGCTGATCCTGCTGTTCCCGGGCGAACCTGTACTGATCGGCATCGGCCTGTTCATGGTGATGTACGGCATCATCTACGCGCTGCTCGAAAACGACATCCGGCGAATACTTGCGTACTCGATCGTCAACCAGGTCGGTTTCATGGTCTGCGCGATCGGCATCGGTACGGAGCTGGCCCTCAACGGTGCAGCCGCACATGCGTTCGCACACATCATCTACAAAGCACTGCTGTTCATGAGCGCCGGCGTCGTTGTCTACCGCACCGGCTTCAATCGCTGCACCGACGTTGGCGGACTGTTCCGAACGATGCCGCTGACGGCGATCTGCGGCATCATCGGCGCGCTGGCGATTTCCGGATTCCCGCTGACCTCCGGCTTCACGACCAAGACAATGATCTCGCAGGCGGCCGCAAACGAAAGCCTGGTGTGGGTCTACATGCTGCTGGCTGCCGCTTCAGCGGGCGTGTTTCTGCACGCCGGCATCAAGTTTCCGTGGTTCGTGTTCTTCCAGCGCGATTCCGGTTTGCGGCCCAAAGACGCGCCCTGGAACATGGGGATCGCCATGGTGATCTTCTCGGTGCTCTGCATCCTGCTCGGTGTGGCCCCCGGACTGCTGTACCAGTTCCTGCCGTACCCGGTTGAGTACGTGGCGTATACGCCGGGCAAAGTATTGTTCTATCTGCAGCTGCTGATGTTCTCCGGGCTGGCGTTCTTCCTGCTATTGCCGTTGATGAAGCGAACCGAAACCATCAGCCTGGACACCGACTGGATTTGGCGAGTGCTGTTGTTCCGCATCGCCAGCTGGAGCTACCAGCGCGTTGCCCTGGCTGGCAAGTCCGTTGCGTCGGCGGCTGCCGCGGCATTCTCCGCGATCAGCGGGGTGGCGGCCCGCTATTTCGGAACACCACCGGGCAGTGATCTGCCCGGCGTGTTCGCGCGCACCTGGCCCATCGGCGTTACGGCGCTGTGGATCGCGGTACTGCTGACAACCTACGTCTTTATTTATTACTTTTGAGCGTGCCGGCCTCGCGGCGCAGCTCAGTCACCATGATTTCAAGGTCACGACGTTCTGACTCGTCCAGCAAGCTTGGCAGACCTCTGTGCTTGCGTTCGGCATCTTCACGAATCGTGTAGAAGAAAGCGCGCAAGACACTGGACATATCCCTGACCGGCTCGGCATCGTCCATCAGGTAGGTCATCGCCAGTTCCGAAACGGATGCCGCGAGGTGGGCGCGTTCGTGCGCAACCAGCCTGTTGTCGTTGCACAGCTCTCCCGACACGCCTGACTCCTCAACGACCTGGCGCAGGTACGCGTGGCTCGCGTCCGGTCGCGCCTGGTAAATACCGGTTTCGGCTTCGATGTCGATTTCCCGAATAAGATCGTGATAGCAGACCTCGATAGGATTCTCGGCCTCGAACAGCAGGGAGATCTTGGCCAGATTCTCATCAATGAGACGCTGCCGAGTCCAGTGGTCGAGACTCGCCAGGGCGCCATGCTCGTTATCCAAAGTATCACTCAGGTGCCTGGCCACGTGTTCCCGAACAGTATCGAGCAACGAATATCTTTGCGTGGCGTAGCCTGCGGCAGTTCTCATAGCGATCTCCTTTCCGTGTAAGGCATCACTATAGAAAACGCACCGCAAAGGGTCTGGTCAGAAGCCGTCAGAATCTGGTCAATTCGTGTCAGTCGCCTGCGTAGCCCGTCAGTTCTACGTAGCCGCGGCCTTTGATGGGCTGCTGCTCATGGGTGCCGGCGACGTCCACCGCGCCTTCCCAGTAGCGTACCGTTGTGAACAGTTCCTGGTCGCTGATGACCGGCGTAACGCTCACGTCAAGATCCGCGCCCGGCACGGTTAGCCGCCATCGTGACGGGTACGCGCCGCCTTCCGGGCTTTCCCAGGTATCCAGTGCCTCAATCGTGAAATCGCTGGCCGTGAGATGTGTGGCGTTGCCGGCGGCGTCCACGAACGTACCGGCGCTCGCCGTGTCCCAGCGACCGTCCTTGAGGCGCAGGCCGTACAGCATCAGTTCTGTGTCGTCATCGAACTGCAGCGCAAACCAGTCCCAGCCCACTTGTTCTGCCGCCAGTGCGCTGGTGCTCCACTCGCGATCGAGCCATGCGAGGCCGGACACCTTGAAGTCGCGACCCTTGATACGCACTGCGCCGTCCGTTTGCAGACGCGTCATCGAGTAGTAGTAGGACGCGTTACCCGGATCGGAGGACTTTTGTGACAGCCCGTCGATACCATTCAGCACGGGCGGTTTCAGCGCCGCTACCTCAAGGTCGATGCCAACCACATCGTCGGCGGCACGCAGGCGCCAGGCGCCGGAGTCGGTTTGCGCTATTTCCCAGTCATCGATCCAGACGCGCAATGGGTCGGCCTGCGCACCCGCAAGTCCAAGCGTGCCACGCGAGTAGCGTTGCGCTACGTAGAACGTTTCGTTGTCTGCGTCCGTGACCGCGAGATGTGCGATGTATACCTGGTTGGTGCGCCACGCGGACGGTGAATCCGGGGCAGTTGGTAGCAGCGAGAAGCGGAAGATCGTCAGTTCAAAGCCAAAGCGCCGCCGTGCCTCGTCGTCGAGGTTGCCGGTGATGTACCACCACTCGTTGCGAAATTCGGGGTGCGGACCGTGGTCGTCGGGGAACACGAATGCGCGTGGCGTCAACGCGCGGGCGAACGCCGGGTCGGCGTCGCTGCCGAGCAGGTCAGCGAGTCGGGTGGGTGGCTCGTCGCTGCCCTCAGCGAGAACAGATGCAGGGCCGATGGTGGCGAGCAGGGCAATCAGCAAGAGACGTATGGGTGCCATCCTATTCCTCCCGCATCGCAACAGCGGGCTGTATGCGGCCGGCCCGCCAGGCCGGGTACAGACCGGCCAGCAATGCTGCGCCGATGGCAAAGGCAACGGCTGCAAGCAGGATATCCGGCGCAACCGTCATCTCGATTTGCCAGCCAAATGCGCGCCGGTTGATGACCTTGATAAGGACCCATGCCATGACCACGCCAAGGGGCACGGCGGCGAGGCCGCTCAGCAGGCCAATGACGCCGGTTTGCGTGGTGATGAGTCCGCCAACCTGCAGTGGCGTCATGCCAAGTGCCCGCAGGGTTGCAGATTCGCGGGCGCGTTCCAGCTGTAGCGCGAGCATTGCCGAGAGGATGCCGATAAACGCGACGCCAAGGGCCAGCCAGTAGAGTACATCTGTAATGATGAAGGTCTGGTCGAAGATGCGCAGCGACTCCGTGCGCAGGTCGGCATTCGAGATCACGTACAGTGCCTGCACGCTGTCGCTGAGCGCCTCAATGTTCGCAACGATGGCATCAGGGCTGACGCGCTCGTCGAGATAAAGGCCCAGCGCGTCGACGGTGTCGTCGTCAAAATGGCGCGCGTACGTCTGCCGACTCATCATCACGCCGCTGGCCTGGATGTCGTAGCTCTCAAATGTTGCTGCGACACGGAAGGGTTGCGGACCACTATCGGTAGGTAGCGTGATCGTGTCACCGGCGCCGACACCAAACTGGTAGCCATAGGGTGCGGAAACCAGCACCGCATCGGTGCTTTCCCATTGCGGCCAGACGGTATCCGGGTCCGCGTCGATAATGTCGGTGCCGGCGTACGAGGCGCGCGGCATTTCGAAGACTCGCAGCTGCGTGCGGCCGTTGGCATCTTCAAGCCAGGCGCGCTTCTGTGTGCTCACGATTTCGACACCGTCGAGCTGCCTAATCGCGTCGATCAAGTCCGGGTCCATGACGCCGCGCTGCGAACCGGTATAGACGTCCGCCTGCAACGTGCTTTCCAGCCAGTTGCTGACAGAGCCGCGAAAGCTGTCGACCATGACGCTGACGCCAATGGTTGCCGATACGGCAACCGCGAGCGCGACGATCGCCACGCCGGTTCGTGACAGTCCGGATGCAATGCCACTTACCGCCATGCGCGAGGCTGTGCCCCCGAGCGCCTGGGCTGCAGGCGCAATCAACCTGGTGGCAATGCGCACAACATAGGGAACGCACAGTGCAAATCCGAGTATCAGCAGAAACACTGCTGTCAGACCCGCTACGAGGCTGGTGCCGGACAGCAGAATCAGGATGACCGCGGCAAGCATCAGGGCGATGCCGCTAAGCGCAACGACCGGCACCGTGTTGCGGGTGCGCTGTTCGAGGTTTGAACGGGTCATTGCGAGTCGTGGCTGGAAGGAGGTTGCCTCGATCGCCGGCAGTGCGGCGGCCAGCAGCGCGGCGGCAACCCCTGCGATGAGTCCTTTGGCGACAGAGAACGTATCGACACTGACATCGGTCGCGTTAACCCGGAAGTAGAGGTCGTTGATCGTCCTGGCGACGAGGTGCAGGAGTTGTTCGCCGAGCACAATGCCGAGCAGGACGCCAAGACCAGCCGCCAGCAGGCCAACAACAGCGGCCTCGGTGAGAATCATGGTCAGCAATTGGCGGCGCGTTAGCCCAAGTGCGCGCAACACACCAATCAGGGCGCGACGCTGCAACACGGAAAAGTTGACGCTGTTGAAAATGAGGAACAGGCCGACGAGCAGGGCGAGCAGACTCATCGCCTGCAGGTTGGTCATGAACGCCTTGCTCATTTCTGCCGTCGAGCGCGTCCTGCCGGCCGCGGAGAGTAGCTGGTTGCCATCCGGTAACGCGGCTTCAAGTGTCGTGCGAGCCGCCTCGTCACCATCGGCGATGCGCGCATCAATGCGCGTCAGCCAGCCGGGTTTGTCGAGCCACTCCTGTGCGGTGGCGATGTCGGTGACCAGCAACTGGTAGACGCTGTTGCTATCGTCGGCGAATGTCGCCAACAGCTTGCCATCGTGAGGCCTGCCGTCTGCGAGCAGCGAGAATGTGTCGCCAACTGTCAGACCGAGATCGTTCGCGGTTTGCTCGGAGGTCGTTACCGCGCCCGGAGTGAGCAGAAAGCCGGTGAACAAAGACTCGTTGTTGGTCTCATCCGGGTTCGCACCGCTAACCTCGCCCGTGAATGCCCGGATGTCGCGTTCGGCAAACAGATCAATGCCGAGAACCGAGAGCGTTGCGCCGTCGATCCTGACCGTGCCCTCGACGACCGGCGCAATTGCGGTGATGCCGTGCTCGGTGCGGAGCTTCGAATAGGTGGTCTCACTGACTCCGTTTGGCCCGCCGATGATCTGGTGAGTGGCGTTGCCCGTGAGCGTATCCATCGACATCAGGAACGCCTTTCGCGCACTGGCGTTGGCGAGATCCACGGCAACAATAACCGCGACGCCGACACTAATGCCGAGCACCGCCAGGGCGAGCTGCCACGGGTGCCGCAGCAGGTAGGAAAGGCTGGCGCGATACCTGACCGGGATCATTGCTCCGGACTTTTTTCCAGTCGACCGTTTTGCAGCTGCAGAATGCGATCACATCGTGAGGCGACGTGCATGCTGTGCGTGGCGATCAACATGGTGTGGCCGGTTGAGCGAACCAGTGTGTTGAGCAGTTCGAGCACGGTCTCGGCCGTTGTATCGTCGAGATTGCCGGTAGGTTCGTCCGCGAGTAGCACCGCAGGCTCGTGACACAGCGCCCTGGCGATGGCGACACGTTGTTGTTCGCCGCCCGACAGTACGTCGGGATACGTCTCTGCGCGATCGGCCAGGCCAACCGCGTCGAGCAGCTCGTCGATGCGAGCGGATGCCTGTGCGTCGGGGACCTTGTTCAGCTCCAGCACCAGCCGCACGTTGTCGGCAACGCTCAGTGTCGGGACGAGATTGAATGCCTGGTAGACGAAGCCGATGTGCTCGCGGCGAAACAGTGTTCGGTCGCGCTCGGACAATCCGGTGATGTCTATTCCGGCAACGCTGACACTGCCGGCGTCCGGCGCATCAATGCCGCCAATGAGGTTTAGCAGGGTCGACTTTCCCGAGCCACTTCTGCCACGCAGGGCAACGGTCTCGCCGCGACGAATATCGAGGTCGACGCCGTCGAGTACGATGTGCTCGCGACTGCCTTCGCGAAAACGCCGGCACAAGCCTTGCGCCCGGATGGCAAATGGATCTTGCGCCATGCTGTTAGCCCCTGGTTAGTGTGCGGCTAATACGCCGACACGCTATCCAAGTGTAACTCGAACGCACCGTCTTTCTTGTCGTAGATCATCAGCCCCATGCCGGTTACCCGCGATGTATTCAGCTGTGGTCCTTCCAGCTCGAATCCGCGGAAGCGGGGGACGAAGCCCGAGAACGGAACATCTACCGAAATCCATTCACCGTCCACGGTGTCAAAGTCGGCCCAGTAGCTGACCTGGGCGCCGCGCCAGCGTGCATCCGTGGTCAGCCTCCAGGTGTAGCGGCGGCCGTCGCCTTTAACTCGCAGTTGAATGCCGCTGTACTGCGACAGGTCCAGCGAAAAGCTGCCGGTGCGAATGGAGCTGAAGCCGCCACCATTGGTATTAGTGTTGCCGGCGAAATAGATTTCGCCCTCGCGCTGCTCGTAGCCGCCATCGCTGCGCCCGCCCATGACAGTGTCGTTCACGACGTACCAGCCGAGATCAGCGGTATCCGTGGTGAAGTCAGTGATAACGCTGGGAGTCGTCATAAGCAGTCCGGTCAATAGCGTAAGTGATGCCAGGTACATGTTCAGCTCCTGTGCGCGAGCAAGCCGGTCTTCATGTCAGGCAGGAGGGCATGCCACTCGCGACAGCTCGTTGATGCCTGGTCACCGAGAATCACCGCAGCACGCATGGAGCGACTCAGCGCGCTGGCATACAGGCGCTGGTAGTAGGGCATTTTGCCAACATAGAAAGGCAGTATCTCTTCCAATGTCAGGTCAGTATCCATGGTCTCGGCAAATGCATCGTAGAAGCGGCCAACGGCCGCCGATACCGAATTGCGTTCCTTGAGCCGTTCGGCAGGAATAATGGTCCAGGTCATGTCGCGTTGCAGTGTGCAGGTTGCGGCATAGCTCTCGCGGCGCTCGGTCGACCACTCGTCAGGCGCTATCAGGCTCAGATTCCACTCATCGTTTATCCAGTACAGGAAGCTCGGTCTGCCCACCACCGGTTTGAATTTGAACTTCGCAGACAACACCAGCATCGACGTAAAGAACTCGGCCAGCAGCTGCCGGCGCGGCTTGGCCACGACGCCACGCGGCTCGCTCCGGTACCAGTCCAGCAGAAAGCCGCTGGTGCCTTTCCCTTCCGGATTGCCAGCGGTCTTAGGGGCCACTGCGAAGCGGCCGGGTCTGGTTTGCTGTAAGTCTGTCATAGGATCACAGAATATACGGTTTTTCAGCCAATCATCATGCCGCGATACAAGCTGTTACCAAGAGTTTTTAGCATCTTGTCCTGGCCGATTGGTGCAGGCTAAAAATTCCTGGAAAGCTGGAAGATGAGCTCAGGTCAGCTTGAAGACCTGTCGCGGCAGGCTCCGGTGAGATCATCGCCAGTAAGCGTTCGGTCAAAGTCTCTCAACGCCGTGCGTCGTCTCGTCTGAATGCCGGGTTACCTGGCCGCTCGGACATTCCAGTGCGGCGGCTCTGCAAAGTAAAGCAGCCCTGCAGTTAGCTTCCTGACGACTGTCTCAGAACGGCCATAAGCGGCCTCATGTTCAAGTTGCAAGAACACTCCTTGCGACTACAGACCAAGCCAACGTGGAAATAACCAGGGTCCAGCCGCTGATCCGCATGATCCATGGCTTGGGAAATATCAACGGCAGCGTAACGAAAATAACGAAGTACAAATAGAAAAATGGCAAATACCATGGGTCCAAGAGGTCGCCGCGAATAATCTTCTCTCCGCAATCCAGCGCGACAGCCGCAAGTAGCGTCATGAGCACGAACTTTTGCTGCAGCTTTTCGGAATAGTCGGTCAGGAAGCTGTACGGGTAGAGAGCCACAGCCATTAGATAATGCACGGTTGCCCACATAGCGAGGTACAGAAACTCATGAAATCGCCAGTTCGCATGATCACTCCACTGAAAAAACACCCACCAATTGACCAAGAGTATATTGCCAACAAGTACTGACCAAGCCAGACGCGTGTCCGTTAGTTCGCCCCGAAATAATGCTTGCACCATCCCGGACAGAAGATTGGCGATCGCCAGACCAAAAATTATCGAGAGCAGAACCGCAATGAATTCAAAAGTCGACACGTTAGCGCCTTTCTAATAGCTGTATCGCCATGTCACGTAGCAAGATTGAGTGTCTCCTTAGCGTCATCAGCCGTCATATTACCTTAGATTTTTCGACCGACAGCTTTTGCGCGCATACCGGACCCTCGGTATTTATCCTGGCAAACTTCGGCAGTCAGCCAGGAGCGGTCACCGAGTATTGCCATTGCAGTAGTCTCGTTTGAAGCGTGGCGTTTCATTTTGCCACTTCTCGTGAATTGAATGTACCTGATCAGAACTGCCTACAGCGAACAGTAGCTCTGGGTCTGATAAGTCTCTTGTCGACCATCAATTCCGGTTGAGGTGGTCACAGACCATTTTTGTCCAAGACTCAAAGCTCGGATGTCAGAAAAATCTGTACCGTCGGCCTGAGGAATTAGTGTGCCGTCTTCGTACTGCATGTGTAGCCGAAACCGCGGCTTGAAAGTGTCAAAGGACTGGACACAGAGTATGCCTGTATCCGAAAATCTATAGACATTCCGACCGTCCTTCGTTTCGTGCACTGGGCCGGAATTTGGAACCAAAACGAGCAACAAAGGGCCTGTGTAGTTGTCCGGAACAATGAAGACGATCTCGACCACAGATCCCCGGCACGCTCCAACCAAGATGATGCACATATAAACGAATCTCTGCAGATAGTTTTGGACCGTCCTCAAGATTGCGAGTGTCTCCTTCGGCTCAGTAGCAGAAATTGCTGTCATTCAATCAAAGTACGGCTACGCCTCTGGCGTTCGTGATTGCTGCGCGATCACCCGGAGGACCATCAGTGTCCAATAAGCCAGCCCGATGCCAGCGATAGATCCGACTGCTATCAAGTAAAGGCCCACTAAGGGGCTGAGAGTAATAACCTCCCATACGCCAACAAGGACCAGCGCAGCGCCAAGACCCATCTTTACCCAGCAGAACAGAATTCCGGCCGAGAGAGCTCGCCGGCCTGCAACAACTAACAGCACCATCAAAATCACCGTGTTTGTTGCCACGGATAGAGCGCGTATCAGTCCGAAATTCTCGAAAAGCAGGCTGTAGATTCCGACAAGAACCAAGATGCAATAAATCAGAACCAGCAAAGTTGGTGATATGTACTCGGACTTCATCACTCGTCTTACCTGATTGTTTTACGACCAAGGATCGTGACCGATTTCTAAACTGTTGCTATCGACCACAAGCCCTCATCTTACCGTAGAATTTTCGAGCGGCCACAATGGGGCATGAAGAAGCCCCTGGTTCCGATTCCGTGCGACTGGCGCCTTCCAGCCAGAACCGGAAATTGGCACTCAACTGAATGGTCCGCTCTGCTGGGTCTCGTCACATCGCCTGACGTGCATGATGAGTTTCTTGTTTGCAAAACTATCACTGTCAGCGTTATCGACGTTGACCGTTCAAGAATACGCCTTGCCGCAGAGCTCGCTAATGGCGCGAACAAACGCATCCTGCGATGGGATTGACGAATCCTTTGTTTGTGCGAATGCGGAGGGCAATAGGAGACTGGTAAGTACAACGAGAATTGGCAATTTAATGGCCATGAATCACACTGAGAGATGGAGTGGGGGTCAGAATACCCCAACTCCGATGGCGTTCGGAATTATACTCAATTGATGGCTGCTGCTATTTCACACACGATGCGAGTCCTTTTCCTCGGTGCTGCTATTGCGACCAGTGGTTCGTCGCTTGCCGATGACAAGGTCTTTGAGATCGACGAAATTTCCCGGGATGGCCGTGTTGTCAACGCACGATTTGCCGATTTTGACGGGGACGGTCGCAAAGACCTGATGGTCGTCACCTTGACAGGCATACCGCCCGAAGAGAAACGCAGCATGCGCATCCACCTGCAGGATGCGGAAGGTTCATACCCGTCGGATCCGAGCCGGGTGGTGCCGATTCCTGATCGCAGCGCCGTTTTCGACATTGCAGACGTGAAGGACGCGCCCGGCGAAGAACTCGTGCTGCTGCGGCCCGACGGCATCACCATTCTCTCGATCGCGGATACCGAGATTGTCGAGTGGAACATACCCGTCGACGGGCCCAGTACTGTCGCTGCTGCTGACGATGAGCGGGGTTTCGATTCGTTCAAGTTGGTTTACAAGATGGGTTCCCAACCCCTGATACTCGTACCGCAGATAGGACTGGTGTCGATACTGACGGTGGACGGTACGCTCATGGGGCAAGTCGATGTTGGCCGGCGAGCCAACTACTTCGTCCCCCGCAGGCCGTCGATTATCTCGGTGGAGAGCGATTTACAGCTCTACCTGGACACGCCCAAGCTCAGCATCGGCGATGTCAATGGCGATGAGCGCGCCGACATCGTGGCGGCTACACGCCATGAAATTCGCGTCTTCCTGCGTCGATCGGATGGCCTATTTGATCGTGAGCCGAGTTACACCCACGCGCTAAGACTGATCAGCCCACGCGACCATGCCCGTGGCTCTGGCAGTGTTGTGTCAACCGCCCGCGACGTCGACGCCAACGGCCTGCTCGATCTGGTCATCACGCATGTCGAGGGAACGTTCTCGGATACGGTCACGACCACGTATTTCTTTAGAAACCGCGATGGTCGCTGGGACCTGGCGAATCCTGACGATAAGTTCGTGAGCGAAGGCACTTTCAGTTCCGACTTGTTGCTGGATATCGACGGTGATGATGCCGATGAGTTGGTCCGCATACAGTTCAAGTTCAGCGTACTCGAAGTCGTCGAGATCCTGCTGACACGAGAAATCGATTCGGTTATCGCTGTGCACCGTCTCCTGCCCGATGGACGGTTTGATCCCAAGCCGTCTTCACGCAGGAAGTTCAGCACGGGAATTAGCTTCGAGACATTCCGGCCGAACGGCTTTATGCCTCAAGCCGGACTCGACATTAATGCAGACGGATTGATGGACGTCGTCACATCGGCGAATGGCAAGGGCATCGAGATCTACCTTGGGACTGACAATGAGCCATTCACGCGTAGAACGGCTGAGCAGAAAATGGTAACAACGGGCCGCATTCATTTTTCGGACTACAACAATGATGGGTTGCTTGATTTCGTACTCTTCGACTCGCAATCGTTCGAAGCACCGGTACAAATTGGTCGAAATCTCGGTGTATTGCCGAACTCGAGAACGAATGACGACTAGCTGCAAGGGAACGACCTTAATTGCGAATTCAATCTGCATGTTAGCGGCGATTTCATAGTTTGCTGCGGCGCACGGAAGACCATTGCAGATTCGTCGCGTGTTGTGGCCTTGAGAAGACTGCCTAGATTGAATCGCCATGCCAGACGACTCTAAAAATACGGCAAAAGTTTAGGTAAACGGCGCGGAGTAGGGCGAGGGATAACTTCTGACCCGAATTTGCCACTTGAGCGAACGGGTGCTTCGGGTCATTGCCGGAAATTGTAACTCGAAACGCGTGGCCGACGGCTTCTGTACGCATACCGGCCCCGCGGTATTCACTCTGGCGAACTTCGGCAGTCGGCCAGAAGCAGGCATCACTGATTATAGGGTCGCGCTAATCATCGAGCTCATTCTCGAGCATTGAAATAGCCACTCTCAAATTCTTTTCGACCATCGAATGCCCATTAGCCAGAATATCCAGTTGGCGTTCCATTTTTGCGGCCAACAGATTCTGAAATTCCAAGCTGGACAGCAGTTTGCCGTGATCATAGCTCTTGACAGCGCCGACATTGACATCGGGGAAACCTTGGTCATCGGGAAAGCCTGGACGGTGCCGCATAGCTGCGTGTATTTGAATAATATTGGTATGCGACAATATGAAAGGTGTCATTATTTCCTGGTGAAAACTCTGGTCCTTCATATATTGATTCCGAACCATATCTAATGACACTTGCAACGAGCCCAATTCTTGTACAAGTCGCGGATTAGTAATGAGTGACAAATTGCCGCCGGCTACAAGCAAATTCATCGGCGCGCTTTCCCAGACGGATTCGCTGCTTTCCCACCAGGTATCGCCGATCAGTTGGTCTATCACCTCGTTGCTTGGCCTATCCTTTAATCCCGTGCCAATTTGCAACAGCATCTCGATAGACTCCACGATCGCTTGGCTGAAGCGATTCATCTCGTTCAAGAGGTCCTGTTTTTCCCGCAAGTCCTCAAGCAAAGTCTCCAACACTACCTGTTCGGCGTTATCCTGCTGCTTGTTTTCCCACCAGGCATCGATCGAGAACGCAAGCAGTATGCTCGCTATAATTGCAGCGCCTTCAACAGCAATTCGTGGCCAAGGAATGTTTCGGTTTGCATCCATGATCTTAATCGTATTCTCGGTGTCCGCTTCGGATCAGTGACGGAAATTATACCTCGAATCACTCGACCGGCAGCTTCTGCACGCATACCGGCCGGTGACGACCACCAGATTGTCACTCGTTCGATTCCAGCAGTTCCTTAGTTGCCTCTAGGAGTTCCTCGCGCTTCTGGTCTTTCTCGCGCAAGCGTTCCAAGCGACGTGCCTCGACCGCTTCTTCACTACAAACCTCGTCGATAACATGCTTGTGCGCAGCGAGAATATCGTACAAATCGTCGTCACCGTCCATCGGTCTGGTCAAGCCACAAATCGAAGCCGTCAAATAGTTGCTATCTTTGCGACGAGCAGCAAAGATCAGGTACCGGCCCTGAGCGTTGAAGCGATAGCCACACATACCGCCTGTTTCCGATATCGCGAAAGCCGGGCTATTCAATCGGCCCTTGAACGACTCTCTAGGCCAAATCTTGTACTCAAAAATAGAATCGCGAACCGGCAATTCGCTTTCGACTTCGCCAACGAAGACTGCGTCGGCAGCACACAGTTGATCAAGCACATACCGTTCCGAGATTTCCTCAGGCCAAGCGCACGAACATGCATACCCCATCGCAGGGAAGCATAAAACAACTATTGATAAGACGCAGCGCATAGGCAAATAGCTTATTGGCTCGACCGGCTGGTAAGGGTCACAGGCGGAAAGTATATCGCGAAAAGCTTGGCCGGCTGCTTCCGAGCGCATACCGGCCCCTCGCTGTTCATCCTGGCAAACTTCGGCAGTCGGCCAACAGCGGCCGGCCAGAAGGCCAACTAATGCGGGACGTAATACTCAAGAAAGCTGACAAGTGCCACGAATACGATAATAACCGCAAGGAGCAATCTGGCGATGGACCATTTTGATTGCGGTTCTGGTTGATCGATTGCGTTTGCCATCGCTTGCTTTTCTTTCGCTGGCATTCGAAAGTAGGAAATGACACCAAAGACTGCACCAGCACCAAACGTCCAGAGCAAGAATTGTGGATAGATCATACAGATGCCTATAAAGACAATGCCGACAGCCATTACCAACGACGGTTTTACGACCACGTCTATCAACGACCGAGATTGATCATCACGTCTTGGTTCAAATAGCTTCCACAAAAGGAAAATCGCCATTCCAACGACGTAAAACATCGCCATCGCAATAAGTAAGACGCGAATATTTATGTCCATATTAAGTGCGATCCGCGGTTGCAGGGCGACAGGCTGGTTTGGATCAGTGGCGGAAACTATAACTCGAAACAGGCGACCGGCGGCTTCCTGGTGCATACCGGACCCTCGGCATTCATCCTAGGCGAACTTCGGCAGTCGGCCAAAACCAGCCGTTGAAAACGAATTGGACTCGAGCGTTTATGGGTTCTCGCAGTCCGCGTATGTGACTGCTAATTCTGCCAACATCTCTCCGCTGTCGGACCGAAATTCGTAAGCGAACGTCAGCCCATCTTCCATGGCATTTCGCGATTGTTGGTGCCCGCAGGCATTTGATGCGTAGAAGTCCTTCAGGACCTCGGCAGGAAATTCCTGCTTAAACTCTGTATCGCTGAGGCCTACCACCGTGTAGAAATGGGTGAAAGCAAGGTCCGAGTACGCTACTCGTTCTAACCTGCTTATATCGTCAACCATCGCAGGCAAACTTTCATTCATCTGCTCTGCCTGCGCTGAAAAGAACTCGTTTAGAGCATCCTTCATACTCGTCCCCTCTGCAACGGCGAGCGACGACAGAACAAGAGTTGCTAAGAAGTAGTTTCGAAAAATAGCGAATGTCGCCTTGGGGTCACGCAGCCGTCATCTTACCTTAGATTTTTCGACCGGCTGCTATGCGAACTAGAGCAGCCCCACAGTTAATTTCCTGACGACCGTCTGCAGTACGGCCACAACCGGCCAGTCATGCTGAGTCGCTACATACTAATTTGGCGGCTTTTCGGCTCTGGTGCCGAGAAGCAAAAAAGCAACAAAAATACCGAAAGGGATCGCCAAAAAAGATCCAAAAGTCGACTCTCGTTCACTGGGATCAACAGTGACGATCTGGAATATCGCCGACGCGATGAGCCAGACAGTACCAATGGCAACTACCACCCCAAGCAGTCGCGCAACTGCTGCGTAAAATTGTCGCCACTGCTTCTTCGTTTCTTCCAACATGCCGAATATGCCAACGGCTCCTTCGGGTCAGCAGCCGTCATACTCCCTAGATTTTTGGAATGGCTGCTATGCGAGCCGACGCAGGTCCTCAGGTCCTTTCCAGGCGACTGTCCCAGAACGGCCAGCAGATTGTCAATAGGTTAATACCGCAAGCGTCAATTGCTGCTGCGCGTCAGTGGCGGAAATTATACCTCGAATCACTCGACCGGCAGCTTCTGCACGCATACCGGCCCCTCGGTATTCATCCTGGCGAACTTCGGCAGTCGGCCACAACCAGCCATTCATTTCTCTGTTGTTACAGCGGAAATCGCTTGCTCAAACGCCCATCCCGACCGTGCCTTCAGCAAAGCATTATCGTGACCAAGCACTAGCTCGATTACCCAGTCTCGTGTTTCGTCTGTCGGTGATTTGGCGCGAAGGTCCATGATCGCGCCCATAATCCTATGTTGAATTTCGTTTATCGTCCGCAGGGATGTTGATTTGCACCGAAATTTGAGCCAAAAATGGCCATTTCTTGCATCGAAAACTGACCCGTCTGCTGTTTCCTAGACCTTTGAAATGGTTGCTATTCGCTTTGATTGATGCGGGTCATTTCCAGATTGCAAAAACCGGGTCAATCTAGCGTGCAAATCAACGCGTGAAGGCTTTCGTGCAACCAAAGTTCTTTTTTTCCGAATTTCGGCTTATTGGTGTCCATAAGAGCTGCCGGGTTAAGCAAACGAGCAAATCTCATGTTCTAAGAATGTCAATCGTCCCTGACATCACAAAAAAACCTATCGAAAACCAATTGGTGCGCTTTGCCAGTCTGGAAGTGATTTTGCCGTCTACCTGAATCTGAGTAACCAGTTCAATGAACCTATTCGCGGCAACGTATCTGAACCACCAGAACCCCGCAATTAGAACAACAACACCAAAGTGGATTGGCGCGTTTCCCAAAATGTCTCCTGCCCCGACAAGGATCAAAACCGACATGTATAGGAGCACGGAAATTGTAGCGGTCGCGAGCATTGCAGAAATTGCAATGTCTCGACTAAACCCCGACGTATCGGAGCCATACTGCTCCTGTCGCAAAAAGTATGAACTCACAAAGTAGTTGTCCAAAATTCCCATTCATCACCTACAAGATGCGTCTTACGACTATATTCTTGGCCCGAACTCGCACAGTTTAGAGAAAACTATTCAATATAAAGAGTCCTCAACATAAAGCGGCCAGAATATGACGTGGCTCAAACCGTAGCCCGCAACAACGGCCCATCCAGGCGGACCGCCAACAACACCAAAAGTCAATACAGCCGCATCGGCTACCGCTTTTGTTTTGCCATCTTTATCGTCATAAAGCGATGCTTGCCCATAACTGTAGCCGATTGATGCTACGTTAATATATAGAAAGACATTGCCAGCATTCCGGATTACTGAAGTTCTGACGAGAGTTGGCGTTCTAGGCCCCGTTACTCCATTGGGTTGAAGAGCAACGCTGTACCAATGTCCGGTATGGGTCAGTGGCGGAAATTATACCTCGAATCACTCGACCGGCAGCTTCTGCACGCATTCCGGACCCTCGGTATTATACCTGACGAACTTCGGCAATCGGCCAAAACCGGCCATCGATGAGCTGGCTTTTCTGTATTCGACCAGTGGCGCGGAAAGTGTTTCGCAGATAGAAGTAATCTCCGTAGCACCTCGACTTGAACCGCCGTCGCCGTATGCTCCTCGATTGACTTCGCTAATACGACCAGATTCGTATCCATCCCAACCCTGCGCCATCGCTATGGGCGCGGTTGCCAGTAGTGCGATTACATGTACTAGGATTCGCATACGTGGTCGTGCCACCTGCTTTAGTAATTTTGCAAGATTGGTGAATGATCTGATTCGTGTATCAAATCGCGACCGGCTGCAATGTATATGGACTCCTCCAGTCTAGCAAACGGATTTCGTAAACAGAATTCAGACGCGTTTGTATATTCGGCCTTTAGTCGGAGACGCTATCATCCTGGCCCGCTAGTATTCGCTCTCCGGTTCCTCTAAGGGTCAGTGGGCTCTAGGGCCTCAAAGCGGTGCAGGTTTGACCGGAGCAGATATCTTTATCTGTTACGTGGTTTCTGTAGGCAGGACTTTCTAAGCAGCCATCTCCTGTTGCTCTCGACGTTGATACTCAGTGCCCTGGGTGACAAGCGCCCAGGCTGTTCGTACATTCTTGTTGGCGAGTGCCACGGCAGCACGCCGCGGTCCCGCTCGCTCAATGAGGTCCAGAAGCCAGCGGTCCTTGCTCGTTCGCGGCTCCTTCATGCGGTAAACGTAGGCCAGCGCACCCTGGATCAGGATCGATCGCAACCTGCGGTTGCCGATCTTCTTGCTCAAGCCCACGATGTTGGTCTTGCCACCGCTGCTGTGCTGCCTCGGTGTCAGGCCGAGGTAGGCTGCGAACTCGCGGCCCTTGGCAAAGACCGTCCCCGAGCCGAGTGCTGCATACAGCGACAACAGCGCCGATCGGGCCGACGCCTTCCAGCGCTGTCAGCTTGCTGCACACCGGTGCTTCCGAGGTTATCGATCTCCTTGGTCATGGCTTCAATATCGCTGCGCAGCTCGAGCATGCGGCCGTAAAGTCGATGCAATGTCGGCCGGTACAAGTCGGGCAATCGTTGTCACCGTCTTCCAGCACCTCCGGAAGTGTGCGTAACAACGAGGCAAAGCCTTGCGGGATCGTCACACCGAACTCAAGCAGTATGCCGCGCATGTGGTTCGACAGGGCAATGCATTCCTGGATCAGCAGATACCGCGACCGCTGGATCGACTGCAGACCCTGCTGCTCAACCGTCTTCATTGGCGCATCTTTGATGTTCGGTCGACGGGCGGCTTCTGCAACAGCTCAAAGCATCGTTGCTATCGGTCTTCTGGCCCTGTGAAACGGGGCAACGGCCTTGGCCGGAATAATCCGAGCTGCATGCCCATGCCGCTTCGCGGCGCGCGCCCAGTAATGCGCGCTCGCGCAGGCTTCGAACGCAATGAGCGACGGGCTTTGCGTACGCAAGAAACTCAGCAAACTTCTTGCGGGTGAGAGATCGGTTGCAAAGCTCTTTGCCTCGGTCGGATACGACCGAAATCTGAATAACATTCTTTGCCAAGTCGACCCCGACTGTTGTTGAATAGCTCATGTATGGACTCCCTTTGGGACTTCGGTCGAACTCCCAAATGATACCCCGAAAGCAGTTCGAGCGGCTGCTATTGATGGTATAGCGGACCTCGCCATTCGCAAATTACGCGCAAAAGCTCGCCGCTACAGCCAACTATTTGCTCATGGCCTGGCGCCGCAGGTACTCGTCCAGCGTGCGCACGCCCCAGCCGGTAAAGCCTATTGGCACGGTTGGGCGATCTGCTTCGTAGTAGTCGACACCGGCAGTATCAAGGTGGGCCCAGACCTGGCCTTCCTTGACGAAGGAACCAATGAAGGCTGCCCCGACACTGGCCCCGGGCCGTCCTGCTCCGCTGTTTACGATGTCGCCGAAATTCGACTTGATTTGCTCGAAGTGTGTGTCATCGAGCGGTAGTCGCCAGACCTGCTCGCCAGCGGCTGCGCCGGCAGCCACAATTTCTGCAATTAACTCATCATGCTTGCCAAAAATACCAGCGTAGTCATCTCCGAGGGCGCCAATGACAGATCCTGTCAGCGTGGCTACATCTATTAGTACGCTGGGCTCATAGGTGACTTGTGCGTAGTGAATGGCGTCGGACAATACCAGGCGTCCCTCCGCATCAGTAGAGATGATCTCAACTGAAATGCCGGACATAGACTCAAGCACGTCGCCAGGCCGGGTAGCCGTTGCGGACGGCATGTTCTCTGCCAGTGCCGCGAGCACCACCAAGTTTACGGGAGCACCTCGTTTGGCAGCGGCAAGCACCGTCCCTGTCACGGTTGCTGCGCCACCGAGATCACCTTTCATCTTCCACATGTTGGTGTTGGACTTGATAGAGATTCCGCCGGTATCAAACGTGATGCCTTTGCCCGCGAGCACGATCGGCGCCTCGTCACCGCCGCCCATGTACTCGATGATAAGCAGTCGTGGTGGCCGCGAAGAACCCTTGCCGACGCCCCACAGCGCGCCCATGCCCAGCCGCTGGATATCGTTCTCGTCGAGTACTTTTATGGTGACGTTGTCGACACCCTTGAGCCTCGATGTTGCCAGGTCGACAAAGGACTGCGGGTAGATCAGGTTAGCGGGTTCTGCGCCCATATCGCGCGCAAAAAATACGCCGTCCGCAACGTGGATTAGATCTTTCGAAAATTGTGCTTCGGAATCGTCATTGCTGAGCAGCATTACGGTCGGCAACGTGGCCGGATCGACAGGCTCGGCCTGGTGGCGATCAAATCGATAGCTGCGCAGGCGGTAGCCGAATGCGACGCGCGCGGCTGTTGCATCTTTGTCGACGTTGTCGGCCGGCCACAGGATCTGCACGGACCCGCCGCTGGTACCTGCCAGCAAACCTGCGGCTCTGCCGCCAAAATCTTCGGCTGCGACGCGGTCAAGGGTCTCGTCGCCAACGCCGATAAGGTCAATGCGAGAGTACGGTGAAACGCCATACAGCGTCAGCGAGGTTCCGGTCTCGCCCGTGAATACGGCTTCCCTTGCTGCAACGGTCAGCGCGCCATTGGTTTTCCCATCGACGCTTGCTGCAAGGCCGGCAAGTGACTCACCGAGTGCCACAGGAACAACGATCCGGCCATCGCCGGGTATTTCGAAGCTTGAAAACTCGAACTGCTGTTCGGCACTCGCCGAGGCAGTAACTCCGAGAACAGCAAACAGGGCGAACAAGAATTTCACGACAGGCTCCTTTAGTTCAGGCCGTAGTAGGTGGGCGTCGACGGACCAACCGGCATGCCGAGCACGAACACCCAAAGGAAAAAGAAAGCGCTCCACAGAATCAGGAACGAAACAGAGTAGGGCAGCATCATCGCGATCAGTGTGCCGACGCCGGCTTTCGGCACGTACTTGGCGGCAAATGCCATGATCAGTCCGAAGTAACTCATCATCGGCGTGATGATGTTGGTGCTGGAGTCACCAATTCGATACGCGGCCTGGATAACTTCCGGTGCATAGCCAATGAGCATGAGCATAGGCACGAAGATGGGTGCCGTGACCGCCCACTGGGCGGACGCCGAGCCCAGCATCAGGTTGATGAAGGCGCAAATGAGGATAAAGAAGAAGAACAGGAACGGACCGGTCAGGCCGATGCTCTCGAGGAACGTGGCACCAGTGACGGCAGTGACCGCACCGAGGTTGGTCCAGGAGAAAAACTTCACAAACTGTGCGGCAAAGAACACCAGCACGATATACAGCCCCAGCGTGCTCATGGCGTTCGCCATGGCATCAATGACATCCCTGTCTGAGCGCATAGTGCCGACAACGCGACCGTATACCACGCCCGGAACCAGGAAGAACACAAAGATCAGTGCGACGATGCCTTTGAGGAACGGCGAGCCCTTAATGAGGCCGGTTTCCGGGTCTCTGAGCACGGCGCCTTCGGGCACGACCAGCAAAGCAATGCCGATGACCATTAGCAGTGCAGCGATGCCCGCTGCTCGCAGAGCTTTCGATTCTTTTGCACTGAGCGGGTCGAGGCGGTGCTCGTCATCATCGTCGAGTCCGGCCTTCGATGCGTCGTAGGGCCCAAGCGTTGGCTCCACGATCTTGAGACTGACGACACTTGCGACGGTCGTGATGAGGAAGGTGCTGGCGATCATGAAATACCAGTTGGCGCTGGCATCGACAACGTACTCGGGGTCGATGAGGCGGGCTGCCTCTTCAGTAATACCGGCGAGCAGCGGGTCGACCGTGCCCAGCAGTAAATTCGCACTGTAGCCGCCGGACACGCCGGCGAATGCTGCCGCAAGCCCGGCCAGCGGATGCCGCCCCAGTGACAGGTAGACAATCGCGGCGAGCGGGACCAGTACGACATAGCCCATCTCGGATGCGGTATTCGAGATAACGCCGGCGAACACAATTGCGACAGTCACTATCTTCGGGCTTGCGTTCAGCACGATCGAGCGAATGATGGCGGTGAGCAATCCCGAGCGTTCGGCGACACCCACGCCCAGCAGGGCAACAAGCACCGTGCCGAGCGGCACAAAGCCCGTGAAGTTGGTCACCAGGTTCAGCACGATCATGCGGAAGCCATCCGCATTCAGCAGGCTGACAACTTCGATCAAACCGTTGTCGGCGCGTCCTTTCGCGCCCACCGGGCGTGGATCGAGGACCGACACGTCCATCCAGCCGAGCAGGCCACTCAACAGGATGACGCCGAGCGCGAACAACGCGAACAGCGTGACAGGGTGCGGCAGCGCATTGCCCAAAGCCTCGACGACCTTGAGGAAACGCGTCATTCGATTTGAATAAGCGGGGCGCTCGTCAGCAACTTCCGTGTTTTCGGCCAAAGGGACTCTCCCGGTCAAATGACCGGAGAGTATAGAACAACTCGCTGAGCCGCGTTATTGGTGTGGAATCTACTCGACCATCAGGCCGGCAGCGGCGTGACAGCCCTGGCATTGCGCGGTAATTCGCTCGGCAGCTGCCCTGGCAGCGTCGATGTCTGATGCTTGCTCAACGTCCATGGCGGCGGCGTGCATTGCCGCAATGTAGGGTTGCCAGTTTTCTGGTACGCCTTCCACAGGGTCGTGCCGCGACAGCCAGTAGGCGGGCGTCATGGCAGCGACGATATCGCCTTCCGCCAGCGCCACATTGAGGTCATCGAGATAGTCCGCATGGTTGTGCATATGCTCGATAAATTCCGGATTGCTGCGCTCAATGGTCGGCGCGGCGGCCTCAGTTGCTACGGCGGCCGGCGTTGCGGCTTTTTCCGGTGGTGCACTTGCGGCCGGGTCTTTCTCGGCGCAGCCCACCAGACCGACGGTGAGTCCGACGATCAAAAGTGACTGAATATTCATGGTTACTCCCATTCCGGCTACAGGCCAGACTGCCTTCAGGGTAGTCCGGCAAGCGGCAGCGAGACTATTGGTATATCCGCGTACCCGACGCGCGCCCGCCGGTTTCAGTATGCTAGGCGCCAGGAGAGTCGAATAACTGAGGTGCGAAACGTGCCAATGAGAGGAGTAGTCGATGGATGCGCGTGATAAGCGCCTGGGCATGCAGCAGGCGATCACAAGGCGTGACTTCCTCAATGGCGTCGGCGTCGCGATCGGTGCAACGCTGCTCCCTGGTTGTGGCAGGTCCGGAAGTTCTGCGCTCAATCCAGCGCCGGCATACTACCCGCCAGCAAGGACGGGCTTGCGCGGCGCGCACCCAGGTTCGTTCGAGATTGCCCATGCAACGGTCCAGGGGCAGCAATGGCCAGCTGAGAACAGCGACGAGCACTACGACCTGATCATCGTGGGTGCTGGCCTTAGTGGCCTGTCGGCTGCCTACATCCACCGGCGAGATATCAACCCGGATGCTCGTATCCTGATTCTCGATAACCACGATGACTTCGGCGGTCACGCAAAGCGCAACGAGTTCACGCTCGATGACAAAACCTATATTGGCTATGGTGGCACGATGCTCATGGAGCAATCGAATACCTATCCGCAGGTGGCCGCGCAGTTGATTCGGGAGCTCGGCATCGATCCCTCGCGCAACAGCGAGTTTTATGCCAAAG
Source organism: uncultured Gammaproteobacteria bacterium (assembly GCA_963698425.1). Classification (GTDB taxonomy): domain Bacteria; phylum Pseudomonadota; class Gammaproteobacteria; order Steroidobacterales; family Woeseiaceae; genus UBA1847. The sequence continues at coordinate 167,040 of CAVOQR010000003.1, forward strand.
ACCTTTTCGCTTCCGGCGATGGCAGGGCCACTTTCTTCGACAAAGAGACGTTTGGTGCCGATTTTCTCGCAACCGGTGAGAACGGTATCGGTGACTCAATGGACAACCTGCCGCTGTCGGCTGCGGCGAAGGAAGAGTTTGGGCGCCTGTTCGCTGATGCAGAAGACTACCTTGAGGGCATGACGCCGGCTCAGCGACGCGAGGTGCTCGATGCACACAGCTGGCGGGAGTACCTTCAGGAGTTCGGCGGCTTCGGGGAGGAAGTGCTTGCGTACGTGCAGAAGTGGCCACACGGCGTGTGGTCTATCGGCGCCGATGCCCTGCCTGCGTGGATGGCGTGGCTTCAGGAGTACCCGGGATTCGCTGGCATGGACATTGGTCATTCAAGCGACGAAACGGAAGAGGCGAGCGGTGGCGACTTTTACTTTCCTGACGGCAACGCCTCAATTGCACGTCTGCTGGTTCGCAATCTGATACCTGAGGTTGCGCCTGGCCATTCAATGGAAGATGTCGTCACGGCACGTTTCGACTATTCCAGGCTCGACCTGGCGAACAACCCGACGCGTATTCGCCTGAATAGTACGGTCGTGGCACTGGGTCACACGAACGGTAATCTCGACGCTGACGTTGAGATCACCTATGTCACTGGCGCCGAGGCTCGAACCATTACGTCGCGACAGGTTGTATGGGCTGGCTTTCACGCGATGCTGCCGCACATTTGCCCGGACGTGCCAGAGAAACAGGCCGTTGCGTTGGGCAGTTCGGTTCGCTCGCCGCTGGTTTATACCAATGTGCTTATCCGCAACTGGCAGAGTATCGCCAGGCAAGGTTTCCGCCGAGCATACTGCCCGGGCAGTTTTTTCCAGACCATAATGCCCACCCATCCGGTGAGTATGGGCGGTTACCGATTTGCCCAATCGCCCGATGAACCCATGATTTTGCACATGCAGCACATACCGCTGTCGCCGGGACTCCCCGCGGTCGCGCAGTTCAGGGCCGGGCGTGAGACATTGCTTGCGACACCCTTCGAGACCTTTGAGCGAAACGCCCGGGACCAGCTCGGCCGAATGCTCGGGTCAGCGGGATTTGATCCGGCACGTGATATCGCTGGCATCACGGTCAATCGCTGGCCGCACGGTTACGCCTACTCGGTTGATCAGGAGTCGGGCGATGTGGCCTGGTGGACGGATTGGTGGCAACACGAGAAGCGCCCCTGGGTCGACGCGAGACAGCGCATCGGGAATATTGCGTTCGCCGGCACGGATGCGGCATCAAATGCCATGACAGAGTCAGCGATCGAAGAGGCGCATCGCGCCGTTCATAGCCTGGCCACGTAGCTTCGTGGATGCGGCCAGGCTTTACCGCGCGCGACGCAGCCCCACCAGCATCGCATCAAGCAGGTCCAGTGGCAGGCTCATGCGGATCCTGCGCACGAGTGACGCACGCATGCGACGTTTCGAGACGCGGTGCGCGCGTGCATCGAGGGTCTTGAAGTGTTCTGCCCAGGCCTCGGCCCGCTGCTGCAGGTCAACCGGGTCGACCAGTTCATCGAAAAAGCCGGCACGATAAGCGCCCTCGACATCAAAGTACTCGGCGAGCGCCACAGCACGCTGGAAGGCACCGGGGTTGAGGCGGTTCTTCAGTACGGCCGCGGCAACGCGCGGCATGGTCATGCCGATCGCCACTTCATTGGCCGAGACCTTGTAATCTCCGCGGCTGCCGATCACGTAGTCGGCGGACAGCATCAGGAACACGCCCATCGCCATGGAATGACCGCCGCAGGCGGCGATGACGGGGTGCGGATACCGGAGCACACGTGCGGTCAGCGAGTAGCCGGCGCGCAACATGCCAATGGCCTCGCTGCCGCCGCGCTTCATAACCTTGAGATCGAAGCCGGCTGAGAACACGTCCTCGCGCCCGGTGATGATGACAATGGCACCGTCCGACTCTGCCTGATCCAGCGCCGCGTTGATGCCGCTCAGAACCGATGGCGCCAGCGCGTTGCGTTTGCCGTCGTCGATGACGATGGTCGCGACGCCGTCATTCAGCGTGTACTTGACTGTTTCCATGCCGCCTAGTATCGGTCTAGGTCGACGCTTCGTCCAATCTTCGTGCATCTGCTGGTGAACGGCTAACGCCAACCAGTGATCGTAAATCCTCGGTGATCACGGCGACGGCGGGCGTTACGAACAGCACCATAAAGCCCGAGATCACGATGCCAAAGCCGAGGCTCACTGCCATCGGAATCAGGAACTGCGCCTGCGGGCTGGTTTCGAACAACAGGGGGGCAAGCCCGAGCGCGGTCGTGAGTGTTGTCAGCACGATGGGTCGGAATCGTCTCGCGGCGGACGATGCTGCGGCTTCTATCGGGTCTGCGCCTTCATCCCGATGCTTGTTGTAAAGGTCGACAAGTACCACGGACGCGTTTACCGCGACGCCAGCCAGCGCCACGATGCCGAATATCGAGATGAACGATAGCGAGAAGCCAAGCACCAGGTGACCGAGCACGGCGCCCGCGACGCCCAGCGGGATCGAGATGATGATTGCCAGCGGTTGCAGGTAAGAGCGCAGTTGCGTTGCGATCAATGCGAAAATTACCAGCAGGACGATGACGAACGCGCTACCGATCGCGGCAAGGTCCTCGTTCTGCTCCCGGGTCGTTCCGGCCGCCGCCCAGCGCAGTCCCGGATATGCTTGTTCGAGTGCCGGGATCAGCTTCGTTTCGACTTCTTCGTTCGCGACATTCGGCGTGATCAGCGCTTCGTCCACGTCGGCCGTCACCGTCACAACGCGCCTGCCATCAACACGCCGGATTGACGAATAGGCACGGCTTTCCTCTACGCTCGCGACGGTGAACAAGGGTGCACGCCCGCCGTTCGGCAGCTGCACACGGAAGTTGTTGAGCGCATCGAGGCTTGCGCGGCTGGATTCCGGATAGCGCACATACACGCGCACTTCCTCGCGACCGCGCTGGATGCGCTGCACTTCCTCACCGAAGAATGCCTGCCGCACCTGGATAGCGATGTCGGCGGGTCGCAGGCCCGCGGCCTGGCCAGCGGGTGTGAGATCAAACACGAGCTGGCGTTTACCGAGATCGAAGCTGTCTTCAATGTCGATGACACCGTCGATGTCCGCCAGCCGGGCCTTCATTTCATTCGCGGCGGCAATGAGCTCGCCCTCGTCCTGATGCGCCAGCTCGAACTCGATGTCAGAGCCAAAGTCGACGAAGCTGGATGCGAAGCTGACCCGCTCGGCGCCTTCTATTTCGCCAACGGCTTGTCGCCATTGCCTGCCAATGGTCGCTGCCGGCGTCTGTCGCTCGCCGAACGGCGTGAGCTCGATCCTGATCTGGCCAAAGTTCTCTGCCGATGAAAAGCCGCTCTGTGCACCGGGACCGCCGCCGGTTGAGGCGCGGCCACCGCTGGTCGCCGTAATCGACACGAACAATTCTTCGCCGGTTTCTTCACGCGCTTGCTCGGCAACCGCCCAGGCGGCATCGGTCATCTTGCGCACCGCGGCATCGGTGCGCTCGAACGGTGTGCCTTCCGGCATGGTGACACTGGCAGAGATCGAGTTGCCTTCTACTTGCGGGAAGAAAATAAAACGCACATGGCCGTTGGACAGGAGGCTGATGCAGAGGATAAAGAACGCGGCAGCAAGTCCGAGGGTGGCATAGCGCCAGCGCGCGGCGAATGCGACACCGGGCCTGATGGCGTTTTCGCGTACGTGAGCGAGTCCGGCCGCGATTCGCGTTTGTATGCGCTTGAGCGGGCCGCGAGACCACGAGCCGCCGTGCGCGAGATGTGAGGGCAGAATACAGAAGGCCTCGAGCAGCGAGATCAGCAGCACGCAGATAACGACGATGGGGATGGCCCGGGTGATGTCACCAAAGGTTCCGCCCGTCACCAGCAGCGGTGCGAACGCCGCGACCGTGGTCATGACGCCAACGACAACCGGAGCCAAAACGCCGCGGGCGCCGCGCAACGCAGCGTCACTGCCCTGCGCGCCGTGTTCGCGCTCGGCATCGATATTCTCGCCGATGACGATGGCGTCATCGACGACCAGTCCAAGCACAATGATCAGGCCGAACAGCGAGATCATCGTTATCGTCACTCCAAGTGCGCCGAACAGCAGGAAACCGCCACTGAAGGCGGTCGCGATACCCATGCTTACCCAGACGGCAAGCCGCAGGTCGAGCATGAGGACCAGAAAAAGGAACACGAGTGCAAAGCCGAATGCGCCGTTGCGCAACAGCAGGTTGACGCGCTCGCGCAGCAGCAGCGTTTCGTCGCGCAGTTCGACCAGCTGCATACCAGCGGGAACGGAGTAGCCGAGAAGGAACTGGTCCACGGCTTCCTTGACCTTGAGTACGTCCTCCGCATCAGCGCGCGATACCTTGACGAACACTGCGGGTCTGCCGTTATATTCGTTCGAGAGTTTTGCGCGTACAAAGCTGTCGCGAACCGTGGCAACGTCACCCAGGCTTATGGACGATCCATCAGCAAGCGTACGCACGACGATCGACCGGAACGCCTCGCCGTCCTGGCGTTTCTGGTTGGTACGCAGCAGGATTTCTCCGGAGCCGGAGACGATAGAGCCACCGGCGAGATCGACAGACGAGCGGCGCACTGCGTCGGCAACTTCGCTGAAGCTCAGCCCATAGCGGCGCAGCGTGTCTTCACTGACTTCAATGGAGATTTCGTAATCGCGTGCACCCTCGATGGTTACCAGCGAGATGCCCGGCTGACTCAACAGGTCACGCTCAATTTCTTCCGCCGTGCGGCGCAGTGCTGCCTCTCCGGAATCGCCGACCACCGCCAGCGTGACAACACCACCGGTCGGCTTGGGAGCAACGATGACGGGTTTTTCTGCGTTTTCCGGCGGGAAGTCACTGAGCCGATCGACTGCCGACTCGATATCGTCCTTCACCAGTTGCCTGTCGGCGAAGCTCGCGGTCTCAACAGTGACCACACCGACATTCTCCGAGGCGGTTGACGTGACGCGCTTGACGCCGTCGATACCCAGCACCGCCTCTTCAACGCGACGTGTGACGCCTTCTTCCACCTCGGCCGGTGTTGCTCCGGGGAAGGGCGTAGTGATAACCACTGTGTCCGGCGATATCGTAGGGAATACCTGCGAACGGAGGTTGCTGGCCGACAGTACGCCACCGACCAGCAGCACAACCATCAGCAGGTTAGCCGCAACCGGGTTGGCAACGAACCAGCCGATCAGGCCTGCAGTCGAAGCGCCACTCGCATCGACAGGATTTGCGGGCCTATTCGGCGACATTGCCCGCACCAGCGCCGGCGGCAGCGAGACCGGAGTCCATCTGCACGGTGACCGGCAGACCGACGCGACCGTCAGCCGGCGGCACTGCGACAATACCGTCGGCAACATCAAAGTCCCTCACGATAGTGATCTCATTGTCGCTGCCAAGGACTTCGATGCGGCGTGTTTCCAGCACACCGTTGCTAACGACCCACACCTGGTCACGGGATGTCAGGGAGGCCGCTGGGACGCTGAGTGCTTGGGGTGTGTCATTACCTTCAATCTGAACGCCGACGAATTCGCCGAGCATAAGGGCTTCGGATTCTTCTGCAGCGACATACAGCGTGCCGAGTCGCGTTGTTTCGTTCAGTGCTGCGGCCTGTCGGACCACGGCGCCAGAGAGCGCCAGGTCAGCGTTGCCGACCCGTGTGATTCTTGCGTCCTGGCCGATGGCGTCGCCGATCAATGCCAGCTGCTCGAGCGACACCGGCACTGCGATTTCCAGGCTGTCGACCGAGAACACCGAACCCACGTTGTTGCCGGTGTTTATGACCTGGCCAACTTCGAGGCGTGTATTTAAGACGCGCGCGTCAAACGGGCTGCGGACTACGGTGCGCCGCAGTGACAGCTCTGCCACTTGCCGTGCTGCTTCGGCGCTGTGTATGCGCGCTTTCGCTGCCGCGATCTGCGGCACCTTGGCGATCAGGTCGGGAATCTTGCGGTCGGGGAACTGCTGGTTCCAGACCTGCTTCTCCGCCGTGGACTGCGCTTCCAGCAAGGCCAGTTCACTGCGCGCGGCCTCGATCTCCGCGAGCGTGCGCTCAATGGCGAGCTGATAGTCAGAAGGGTCAATCCTGAACAACAGGCCGCCTTTGCCGACACGTGCGCCAGCGCGAAATTCCGGCGCAACCTCAACAACCCGTCCGGATACCTGCGGGATAACATCGGTAACGGTGCGAGCTTCGACGACGCCGTTCAGGCTGACGGTGGGGCGGTAGCTGCTAACCGCAGGCTGAACCACGGACACAGGCAAGGTCTGCGTCACGGCTGACGGATAGGCGGCGGTCTGCTCTGGTTTCAGAGCGACCGACAACAAAATCGCAGAGCCGACGACTGCGACAACAAACAGCAACTGAAAGGTGCCAGCAAAACGGCTGATCAGCTTGATCATAAGGTTGGAATCCGATTACTTATATCGAAATGATGCATGCAGCTGGTTGGAATGTCTGTTTCGAGTTGTAACTGTGGGGCGCCGTATCGGCCGGATTCGCCAGATACTATGGGATGCGGAGCTTGCCTGACGCCTTACAGTTCGGGGTATGGCTGCTCGCCGGTCATCTCCCAGTGAGCGAGTGACATCGGGATGCTGTCGATCGCATTCAGGCGATCAAAGAAATCCTTGAGCTCAAAAGGCTCGCCGCGCTCTTCGAACTGTTTGGCATAGTCCGCCAGGGCGCGTTCCAGCAGGTATTTGCCGGTCACGTAGCTGGTGCCATAGCCCGGTTGTCGCAGGTACAGGTGCTGTTCGAAGATCAACAGTTCCTTCTCGGTCTTCATCCAGCCACGCGGCGTATTTTCCATGTGCACTTTGCCGGCTTCTTCCATCGTCATTTCGTTGGCATGTGCATAGAGCGAGCCCAGGCCTCGTGCGGCACGCTGCGCGAGCATGATCCAGACAATCTCGCGTGACCGCGGGCTGTCATCGTAGAGTCCGGCGTGCATGAACATCTCTTCAACGCCGGTTGCCGTGCCCTCATTGCGACTGTCAAATATGTTGTAGAGCAGGGCGCCTTGCCGAACCGGGCTTGAGTGCGGTGTCAGGTCCATTCGTGCCAGCTCCCACCAGTGGTAGAAGTGCGTGTACAGCGGCGCGGGATCGTAGTGCGACGTAATCGAAAAGAAGTGGCGTTTGTTCTCGGGTTGAAAGGAGCCCATGTGTTCGCGCAGCGCCGGCTCCATGTAGTCCTCGACAGTAACGATGTTCTTGTCCCTGACGAAGTTCATGATGCGCGTGACAGCTGCATCAGCCCTGGCATTAAATTCTTCCGGCGTACTGGCTGCCACTAGTGGTGGCAGCTCCCGGTTTCGTTGTTCTTCCAGTTTCAGCGAGGACCAGGCACGCGCCAGCTCGCGCTCAAGCAGCCGCACTTCGTCTTCCCAGGTCAGTGGCACGAGGTGCACGTTCTGCAGGTACCAGGTGTAATTGTCCTTGCCAATGCCGGACGGACCCGTTTTCGAATCAGCCGCCGCCTCCAGCCACACGATCAGGTCGTCTGTTGCCGCCTGCGATGCGGCGATCACATCGAGCAGCGGTTCGCTTGCATAGTCGGCGACCTTCACCTTGAGCTGCTCCAGCGATTTTCGCTGCGCACGGATATCGCGTATTCCGGTGACCCAGAGATCGCGCGCGTTGCCGGTAAGATTGCGCTTTGCCTGCTGCATGAGGGGCGGGATGACGCCGAGCTCAGCGGTTAGCCTTTGTTGCGGTGCAGCCTGATCCAGCGGGAATTTGTAGGTCCACAGTTCAACCAGCGCATGATGATTCGGGCCTTCATGGGCAGGCACGTCGCTGCGGGCATGTCCAGATCGTCTGGTAGTAAGCCGGGTCACGCACCCATGGCTGCAACACCCGGTCATTGAAATCGTAGCCGTTCATCTCCGCGCGGACGAGGTGCCAATCGACTTGCTGCGGAATCGGCCAGCTGTCGATGTCGAAAGCATCAAGGCGGGCACGTAGCGCGAGATAGTCATCGCGGCGCGCCGCGAAACGCTCCGCGGTGTAATCGGGTGCGCCATCCAGCAGCGGTGGCGACTCAAAGCTGCGCCATTCGGCGAACAGCTGCAGCAGATCGTTATACGCGGGCATGTGTCCGGACTCCTCTGCAGATGATGGCGTGACTGATAGTCCTGCCAGGAACATGAGGATTACAAATAGCAGATTCTTGAGCATAAGCCGGGCGTCTTTATCCTGACAGTTGTCGTTGGCGTACTATTATAGCTGGCCGTCGAAATACTTACGTCGTTAAGCTATGAAGAAGATCCCGCTCTACATCCCTATTGTTCTTAGCCTGATTGTCCTTGGCGCGCACTTCATGCGCTACGGAAACCATGCAGGTGTGTATATCGCGGCGGCCTTGATCGGGCTGCTGTTCCTGCGCCAGGCGTGGGTCGCGAGACTCGTGCAGGTGGTGCTTGTGCTCGGCGCGCTCGAATGGCTGCGTACGCTTTACGGGCTGGTCGAACTGCGTGCGGCCATGGGTCAACCGTATACGCGCATGGCCATCATCCTGGGCGTCGTCGCGCTGGTAACGCTGTGTTCTGCGCTGTTGTTCCAGACGCGATCGCTGAAGGCGGCCTATCGGCTCTAGTGCGTCGTCGCCCGGTATTCTTCCAGCCGCTGCATGAGCCAGTCGCCGGAAGGTACTTGCTCTTCTCCCGGGCACTCAATGAAGTATGGCTTCTTGCTCAGGTAGCTCTTGCTGGCCAGGCGCTCAATGAATTTCTCACTCGAGGGCGCGAACCTGCGCGCCTTGCTGTACTTCATGCGCAGGTGATCTTCGGCATCCTGTGCATCGTGGCGTTCGCCGTTGCGGATAAACGTACACTCGCTGTTGCCAATGGTCTGCAACAGGTAGTCGATCTCATCGGGAACATCATCGGCCGCATAGGTGCTGTATGACAACATCAGCAGCAAGAAAAGGAGTGCTTTCTTCATAAGCGAAACCTCGCTGACATCGGGTTGTGGTCCGACGAGTCAACCAGTGTCGTGGTTGCGTCAATGACTTCGAGCCCGCGCGTGTAGATGTGATCCAGCGGCAGCCCGAAGAATCGTTTGCGATGATCTTCCTCGAAGACGGTGACCTGCAAGCCAGCGGTGGCAGCCATCTCACCAAGGATTTCGGTGCGCCCCAAGCGCCATGTATTGAAATCGCCCAGTAACACGATGGGGCCATGATGCTCATCGATGACGGTTTTCGCCTCTGCGATCTGCTCAATGAACGCCCGCATGCCGAACGTGAAATTAACGACGTGGATATTAACGACCAGCAGCGTCTCGTCTGTGTCGGTCAGGCCGTATTCGGTAATGACCGTAGCCTTGGGTGAGCGAATCCAGGGTTCCACGGCAACCAGGTTGCACTGGGTTAGCGGCGTCGTATTACTGACTGTCATCACACCCGTCAGCGCACGGCGCGTTTTGTAGCCAGGTGCAAAAGCATGGTGCCGGTCAGCGGTTGTCTCGTTCCAGACGGTGGACTTGAGCGGCGCCTCCTGAAAAACATACAGGTCCGCAGACTCGTGGAAATCGCTGAGGTCGGTTGCCCAACGCGGGTCGTTGCCCTTTTCGATATTCCAGTTGACGATGCGAATGTCCGTAGAGTCCAGCTCGGCTGTGCCCTCGGAATTCCTGCCCACAAGCTCGGCTGAACAGCTCAGCGGCGTTGTGTGGGCGCCAGCAACCAGATCGTCGACGCCGCGGACCGGAGTCGTACAGGCGCTGAGCGCTGCGATCGTCAGCAGGGTTGCAGGCAAGCTTAAGAATTGAGTATGCATACGAGAATCGTGAATCCGCCGGTCAGGAAAACTGGCAATACAGCCAGCCCAAAGCACGCTAATGTACCTATCTTCAGCACTCGAGTCATGAGATCACGACCGAAACGAACGCGATGAAGATAATTAGCAACGTAATCCAGTAAAGAAATGGCTTACCCGAATTGCGACTTTCCGGGTTCGTTTCTGAGTTCATTGTTGTCTCCCGTCATGAAAAGCGAGCATCTCGACGATGCCGGCGGCCTCCAAACGGCCGCGCTCATGGGCATCACGCAGTTGCGGCGGAATAGGCCGCTCCAGCATCAGCCGCGAGACGGCCAGTGCCTGGCCTCCCTCGTCGTCAAGTAGCGTGTATACATAGGCGACCAGCTCCTGGACCCTGGGGTTGAGCGCCAGGCATTCACACAAGCCTGCGACCAGGCCGCTGGCGAGCGCGTGGCGTTCGCCCTCCTGGTAGGTGCCGTTCAGGCAGATTGAGCGAATCCAGAGATGCGCCGCTCGCGCGACGGAGTCGGCGGTTTGCAACGGATCTGGTGGCGCGCTCTCGTTGTGGTTTCGGGTGTCAGTCATCATGTGAGCAATTTTGCAGAAGGGCCGCCTCACACTCTTGTCTAAACAGCCCGAATTCGATTCAATGCACTTCAGATGCTGTATGAACCCACCACACTGGCTTCGGCCACCGCATTGCTGTCCACATCGCTGAGGGCGGAGTACGGCATTGATCCGGCAGCGATTTTTTCTGAGGCTGGCCTGCCGGTGGCGCCCTCACAATCGCCGCAGGCTCGTTATCCACTGGCAAAAATGCGCGTATTGTGGGCGCTTGCCCGGGAGGCGTCAGGCGACGAGGCCATTGGGCTGAAGACCGGCTTGTATGCCAGGCCGCAGCATTTCTACGCATTGGGCTACTCGTGGATGGCGAGTTCGACGTTGCTAGGGGCCCTGCAACGACTGACGCGGTATGTCCATGTAGTGTCTACGGCTCGGACGGACGTCACCCTGGCCGAGACAAAGGACAGCTATGTGCTTTCCTCAGCCTTCCCGGACCCGGCAATGCAGCCCCCGCAAGAGGGCACGGATTGTGGGCTGACTGCCGTCCTTTCTTTGTGCGACATTGTTGCCGAAAAGAAGATTCGGCCAATTCGGGCCGAGCTGTTGCGACCGGTGCCCGCGCATCCCGAGGCCTATCGCGAAGCGATTTGCCCGCAGATTCGTTTTGGTGCCGAGATCGGGACGCTGCATTTCGACAAAGCCGAGCTGTTGGCGCCATTGCCGCACGGCACGCCAGACATCGCGAAGGCAACTGATCGAATTGCGGAACAATACATAGAGGCACTCGACCCCAACAAGGTCGCGTCCCGGGTCAGGCGGCTGCTGATCGACCTGCTGCCCTCAGGGAAGGCGAGCCAGGAAACAGTGTCGCAACGTCTGAACTGCAGCACCAGTACTTTGCAACGCCAGTTGCAGAGCGAAGGTCTGAGCTATCGCGATGTGCTGGAGAGTACCCAGCGTTCGATGGCGGAAACCTACCTGCGTGACAAAAAGCACTCGCACGCACAGATTGCGTACCTGCTTGGCTTTTCTGATCAAAGCAATTTTTCCAGAGCGTTCAAGCGCTGGACAAACTCAACGCCGAGGCAGTTCCAGGCCGCCCAAGCGCAGGTGTGACCACGAGCGGTCAAATTGTCTAAAGCGACGCGCGTACTTGGCGTGGACTTCACAAGTGCGCCCTCTGCACGTAAACCCATCAGCTGTGCCGTCGCGAGTTTCGATGGCCATTGCCTTACGTTGCTTGAACTCGTTCACTGGCACAGCTTCGGCGAATTCGAAACGGCACTGGCTGAGCCGGGTACCTGGATCGCGGGCATGGATTTCCCGTTTGGACAGTCGCGCAGCTTCATCGAGAACATCGGCTGGCCACGTCACTGGAACCAATACGTCAGCAAGGTAGCGGCCTTTGATCGCAAGCAATTCAGGCAAGCACTTGAGGACTACAAAGAAAACCGCCGTGCCGGGGACAAGCATCACCGCAGGGCGTGCGACCGACTGTCCCGTTCGCAAAGCCCACAGACCCTGTACGGGACTCCGGTTGGGCTGATGTTCTTTGAGGGCGCACCAAGACTGTTGCAGTCGGGTGTGCACCTGCCGTTTCATCACGATGGCGACCGCTCACGCGTGGTGCTGGAGGCGTATCCGGGACTTGCCGCACGCAGTCTCATCGGTAACCGCAGCTACAAAAGTGACACCAGGGCAAAGCAATCGGCAGAGCACCGCGAGGCGAGGATGGATATCTGGAGCCGCCTGACGGGCGCCGAGGGCAAAGCCATGTATGGCTTCAGTGTTGATGCACCGAAGCAGCTGATCGACGACCCCGGCGCTGATGATCTCGACGCGTTGCTGTGTGCCGTGCAGGCTGCCTGGGGTTGGAACCGGCGGCAAAGTAACTTTGGCGCGCCGTCGGGCCTGGACAAACTTGAAGGCTGGATATCGGATCCGGCCGTTCGCGACAGCTAGTCGAGCTCGTCTTCGAGCGTCGCGATCACCTCTTCCAGGCGTTCGCTGACACCGGGGTGTCCGACTTCGAGGATATTCGACAGGTGCTCCATCTTGGCGATCAACAGATTTTGAAATTCGACAGACGCAAGCAATTCACTGTGACGGTAACCCTCAGAAACACCGAGCTTGCGGGATTCGATCGTGAGCTCGGGATGCCCAGGACGATGCACAATACTCGCCGTAATCTGCGACATGTTAGCGTGCGAGATCATGAATGGAGTCATTGTGCTGCCGTGAAATTCGGATTCACTGCGGGAATGATACTTGACCCTCTCAATCGCAACCTGCAGCTCCGCCAATTGTTGAACAAGGTCCGGGTTTGAAATAATCGACAAGTCGCCGCCAGCGATAAGCTGATTCAGCGGTGCGCTTTCCCACACAGCTGCATTGCTGACCCACCAGGTGTCGCCGATCAATCGATCAATCGTGTCTTCGCTGAGTGTTGCTTCTGTGCTCGACGCCGCCAGCAGGGTTTCGACGGCTTCCATGATCGCCTCGCTGAACTGGTTCATGTCAGACAGCAGTACTTGCTTCCCGCGAAAATCGCTTAGCAAGGTCTGTAGTACGACTTGCTCAGCTTTCTCACGCTGCTTGTCTTCCCACCACGCATCCAGCGCAAATGCGACCAGGATACTTGCAACGATTGCCACCGCTTCGACACCGATTCGCTTCCACGGGATGCGCTGCGGCTCGGTCATGTTAATTCCTGATGCTTGCCGGCCAGACTGTTCACCACCTTATGGTTTGCGAAACAGCAGCGTGAAGCGGTCCGTGTTGCCGCTTACCGAACGTCGTCCGACCTCGTACTCGAGTTCGTCATCGGCGCGGTAGTGCAGGTCCGAGTAGTCGACGAACTCAAAACCCGCATCCAGCATTTCCTTGATGACCATGACAGGGTCGACGCGACGACGGTTTTCGTCGTTCGCCGGCTCCATGTGACGTGCGGTGTGGTCGACGACGCCGTAGAGTCCGCCGGACTTCAGTGCCGCGAACACCTGGCGATTCATTTTTGCGCGGGCATCCACATCGAAATTGTGGAGGTTGCGAAATGTCACAACCATGTCCAGGTCGGACACGCCAAACTCGAAGTCGTCCATGGTGTAGTAACGACTGCCTTCAGGCCGGCGCAGATTGTCGGTTGTGTCCAGCGCCACTACCTTATCGAATCCCGGCAGGGGAATAACGTTCTCGCGGACTCTGCCAGTGCCCAGAGCAACATAGAGCTTGCCGTTCTCGGCCAGAACGGGCGCCAGTACGCGTGTGTACCAGCCGCCACCAGGTATCAGCTCCATGACGCGCATGTCGTCTTTCAAGCCAAAGAATTTCAGGGTTTCAAGCGGACTCCGATTAGGGTCCCGCACGCGGTCTTCAGCCGGGCGCGACTCGTCGGCCAGAGCAGCCGCTACTTTTGCGTCGATTTCGTTGTCAGCGTACGCAACACCAACCAGGCTCAACAAGACGATCGAGAGTAAAACTTTCATAGAGATTCCCTTTTGCATTAATGCGGCTCATAGCCACAATGTTGGTGACACAGCTTACTTGGCTGGCTGGTCAATTGCAGTTTCTTGCGAGCTCAGCGACACCATCAGCCCGCGATTGGGCGAGACCTTGTTGTCGAGCAGGTCTACCCATAGGGTGGCGAGGCCCTGAACATCGCGGGTCCATTCTACGGACAATTCAGTCTGGATTTTCGCCGCGACCCTGGCGCTTGCCGTCATCGCTTTCATTATTGCCACGCCGGGCCCCCATTCGGCATCGCGCTTGCCAATCTGTGCCGGTGCAAAAAAGAATGTCGGTCGCGCACCAGGCAGATTGCTGTTATCGCCGCGCTCTTCCCAGTGGGTGGCGCCGACCATCGCGCTCTCCACCATGTTGTCGCCCAACAAATTATGCAGTGCAGCCGTGAGCCGCGCGTCACCAGACATGTCCACGTAGGCCGCACGCAGGGTTGCATCGATGTTCGCTTCCTCGCCATAAACAACAACGTCGTCGCAACAGCCCAGGCGTTCGACAAAGCCAACGTTGGCGGGGGAGGTGAGCCCCACAATACGTTGCGTGACCTCAGGATCGCTATGCAGCATCTCGGCCAGCGCGAAACCGGTCTTGGAGGACACGGACCCGATCAACACTTGCTGCGCGCCAAAAAAGTCGTTATCCAGCAGGTAGTCGTAGATCAACCAGGAAGTGATGAACAACGGAAACAGCAGGCAGCGTTCAACCTCCATGGTTTGCAGAAAGTCGGGTTCGGCCCGCACGCGTCGGTAGCCGTTATAGAGTGCAGGCAGCGGCTCGCGGTGCGCGGCGACGTCCGTAAACTGGTCTTCGCGAATCTTGCCGGGGCGCAACACGGTATGACTGGCCATGGGGAAAAAGCCAAACAGGCGTTCACCCACCGGCACCTCGGCACAGTTGGATTGCACGACGTTGGCGCAACCCCAGACCGGCACTTTTCCCCAGGTGTCCTCGGCCGGGTAATAGCCCCAGTAACCGATGGTATCGCCGGAAATGGCATAACTGACATTATTGGACGTCAGGGCAAACTGGTCGATGGCGACCAGCACGTCGCCTTCCGCAAGCGAGGGCAGGTCGGCGCTTACGACTCGAGTGTTACGGAGGTTGCTGCGGTCTACCCACAGTTCGGTGTATTGGTCCATGAGCTAAAACCTGGCCTTGATGTGCAGTACGCCAAGATGATTGACGCGATCCGTGCCGTTGTCGACCCAAATGTACTGGTGCATGTATCCAGCTTCCATCGCAATCTTTTCGGTCACTTGCCAGCCCAGGCCAAGAACGCTGCGATTCTGACCGAGCCCGGTGTCGCCGCCCCAGTCGGTGTCGTTGAGCTTTATGAACGGTTCGATGCTAACAATGAGGTTTGTGTTGCCTTGTCCGCCAAGCGATCGCGTGTATTTGGTCATGAAACGCAGCACCAGGCCGGTATCGTCGCCGCTGCTCAGCGAACGTTGCTCCAGGCGCGTGCGCATGGCCAGTTTGCCGCCGAGCATGGTGCCGGCACGCCAGTCCAGCTGCTGCCAGAAGCGGTCCTCGTCGATGCTGATACCTGCCCGGTTGCGCGAGCGAATGCGGGCGTAGCCGGCCCACGCATTGACGTTGCTGCTGATTTTCCAGCCAATACCGGGACGCAGCAGGTATTGATTGATGCCGCTGCCAAGGTCGAAGTAACGTGCCTGCGCGTCAAACGAGTATTGCCACCTGCTGTCGCCGCCGTCTGATTTGAACGTATCCGCTGTGGAGAGGATCAGCCAGGCGCCATTGTCGTCGTCGGCTGCGAACGCTACAGATGAGAGCGCAACACACAGCAGCAAGCCTGCGAGCCGGCCGGCGCGCCTGAGGATCGTCGTGGAGTTTGTTGTCACTGCAGCGGTTCTAATCCCTTGGCGTCAACTTGAGCAAGCGACCACGACTGTCGTTGCGCTCATCTTCAAGTAGCCAGATCGAACCGTCAGGGCCTTGCTCGACTGAGCGGATGCGGGCGCCCATGTCGAAGCGCTCGACTTCCTTTGCGTTGTCACCGTCGACTTCTATGCGCACCAGTGATCGGGACGACAGCCCGCTGGCGAGCAGGTTGCCGTGCCAGTCCGAAAACAACTTGCCGTCGTAAAGCTGCAGGTCGCTCGGCGAAATCACGGGCGTCCACCATGCAGCAGGTGCCAGGAACTCGGGGCGTGTCTCATGATCCGGAATCTCGCGGCCGTCGTAGTGATCGCCATTGGAAACAACGGGATAACCGTAGTTGCCGCCGCGAACCACGCGATTCAGTTCATCGCCACCGGCCGGGCCCATCTCAATAACCCAAAGCTGCTTCTCAAGATCGAGAGCAAGCCCCAACGGATTGCGATGGCCCAGGGACCAGATCTCGCCAAAGACGCCCTCATCATCGGAGAGTGCATCCTGCTTGTTGTAGTCAACAAAAGGATTGTCTTCAGGGACTGAGCCGTCGTCGTTCAGACGCAGGACTTTGCCGATGTTCGACTGCATGTCCTGCGCAGGTGTGAATTTCTGGCGGTCGCCGGAGGAGACCCACAGGAATCCCTCGTCATCAAACAGCATGCGGTGTCCGTAGTGGCCAGCCCCGACAACTTTCGGATACTGGCGCCAGATGACTTCCTGGTCGGTAAGGTACGCGCCGCGGTCCGTCAGGTTGAGCACAGCCCGGGTTATCGCCGCGCCGCGCGTGCCGCCCACGCCAGCCTCGACATAGCTCATGTAAACGAAGCCATTCTCTTCAAAGTCGGGGTGCAGCACGATATCGCCGAGTCCGCCCTGACCGCCGTAGAAAACATCCGGCATGCCTGCAACGGGTCTCGTCTTCTGCCCGGTTTGCGTGACGACATACAGGTTGCCCTTCTTTTCGGTCACCAGCATTTGTCCGTCGGGCAAAAACGCGAATGCCCAGGGTTCGTCAAAAGTTGCGACTGGCTCGACCTTGAACGGCAACTGCTCCTGAGCGCAGGCGCTGCCGAGCAATGCAAGATTGATGATGGCGGCCAGGATAAATTTCAGTTTCATTGTGGTGCTCCCATTGCTTGCAGGGCGTCCAGTAACTGGCGCCGCTGGTCTTCTGTTTCCCTGGTGCGGTCCGACAGGTGACTCGGATGTTGTTCGCGGTCCAGCCAGAACTTACCGGTTACCTCGCCAGCCTCTGTGGACGCAGCCAGCCAGACCACGGTGTCTGCACCCTCTTCAGGCGTGCGCAAGAGGTACTTTGTAGCACGATAGAACCCCGGCAGTGCAGTTTCGACGCCCGGTGTGTCTGCCCACCCGGGGTGCATCGCATTGACGACGATGCCATCGCCGCGCCAGCGCTCGGCCCATTCTTCGGTGAGAATCATGAGGCCGCGCTTGGCACGAGCGTACGCAACCGAGCCAGAGAACTCGCCGCGCTCGCTTTGCAGATCGTTCACTTTGATCTTCTGGGAGTACATGCCTCCCGACAACACGTTGACGACGCGTGGTGATTGCGCCTTCGCCAGCAGGGGCTGTAATCGTTCGGTGATGATGTATGGACTGAGCAGTAGCAGGGCGAAGCTCTTTTCGTAGCCCTCCGCGGTCACCTGTCGGGGATTGAATAGTGCACCCGCATTGTTGATCAGCATGTCGACAGGCTCATCGAGTTCGAGCAGCCGGTCGCACAGTGCGTGCACGTCACTCATTAGCGAGAGATCCGCAATCTCGCAGCTGATGCGGTCATTGCCGGACTGTTCCTTGAGGTCGGCAACGAGGCGCTCGGCTTTCTGCTGATTGCGCGCAACCAAGGTGAGACGGGCGCCCAGTGCCGCGAGCTGACCGGCGGCCGCGAGGCCCAGGCCTGACGTGGCACCGGTAATCAGTGCGTGTCGATCACCCTGGTATGCGGACATCGGGTTCCAGCGCCGACGGGATTCCTTGTAGCCGAGCTTGGTGAAGCGCCAGATGCCGGGTAGCAGCAGGCGGTCGGCCGTGGCCAGTAGTTTCGATTCCTGCGGTGCCTCGAAGTCGTCTTCCAGCGCACTCTGCAAGCCGGCCATTGCCTGCTTGCCAACTTTGTCCATGCCGGCCGGAAAGAGCTTGTTGAGGCGCAGTAGTGGGGCCGTGAAATCAAATTTCGCGATGTAGCGCACGCGGGTCGCGCCATCGTCCTGGTCGAACAGGATTTCCTCATCGGCCGTGAAGAAACGTGAGTCGACGGTCATTTTCATACGCGCGTCTTGTTCGAATTCAACGACGCGGTATTGCAGCGAGAAACCGACGCGCATGTCGATTTGGTATTCGCTGCCAACGCCCGGTGCACCCGGAGTCAGCTTCGTCGCGCTGGAAACGGCGGGGTCCCATTCCTGGATGCGCGAGAATTCCGAGACATAGGCAAACACTTCGTGCAGCGGTCGCTGCACGGTGATGGTCTCATCGAGGGTGACAATATCGCTCACGTGAGCAGAATACGGCCCGCGGTGAGCCCGGGCAATGAGAATCGCGGCGCCGTTACACTCTCTTACATTGTGGCCAATGGCCTATACTTGCGGCCGACTCATCGGAAAAGGTGCAGGATGAAACGCATTCTCATAGTTGTCGGTTCGCTTCTGGTGCTGGCGTTCGGCTACGTGCACTGGATATTGCCGGGCGAGGTGGAGGCGTCGTTAAACAAGGTGCTGCCGCACCAGCCCTACCCGATCAGCGAAGCCGCGCGTCGATTGCACGCGTCCGCTTTCGTCGTGGACCTGCACAGCGATTCGTTGCTTTGGAAGCGTGATCTGTTGCAGGAGTCCGAGGTTGGTCATGTCGACGTGCCGCGGCTGCAGCGGGGCAACGTGAGCCTGCAGGTATTCAGCGCAGTCACCAAGAGTCCGGAGGGCCTTAACTACTCCAGGAACACGGATGCTTCGGATGACATCACGAAGCTTGCGCTGGTGCAGATGTGGCCGCCGCGCACCTGGTCGAGCCTCTACGAACGGGCCGCGTACCAGCTTGAGAAGCTGTATGCCTTCGCCAGCAAAAGCGACCTGGTGGTGATCACGACCGGGCAGGAATTTGAGGCGCTGCTAGCGCGGCAGGCGGCCGGCGAGCCTGACATCGGTGCCATATACCTGATTGAAGGGGCGCATCCACTTGAGGGTGAGCTGCAGAATCTTGACCGCCTGTATGAACAGGGTTTGCGTATTGTCGGGCTAACGCATTTCTTCGATAACGAACTTGGCGGATCGCTGCACGGTGTGAGTGGTGAGGGGCTCAGCGAGTTTGGCAAGGACGTGATTCGGCGCGCCAACGAACTCAACATGATCATCGACGTTGCGCACGCATCGCCAGCCATGGTCTCGGATGTGCTCGACCTGTCGGACGCGCCGCTGATGCTGTCACATGGCGGGATTCGCGGGTCCTGTGACTCTGAGCGGAATCTTTCCGACGCCCTGATGCAACGTTTTGCGGCGCAGGGTGGCCTGATTGGGATCGGCTATTGGCATGCGGCAGTGTGTGATGCCAGTCCGGAGGGCATTGTCAGAGCCATCCGCTATGCCATCGACCTGCTCGGTGTGGAGCACGTGGCTCTGGGGTCGGATTACGACGGCACGGTAGAGGTGCCGTTCGATACCAGCGAGCTGGCGGTCCTGACCGAAGTCATGCTGCAGCAGGGTTTTACCGAAACCGAGATACGCAGTGTGCTCGGGGAAAACGCCAGGCAGTTCCTGCTGCAATATTTGCCGTAAACCAGGGGATGCTATGAACACCAAGTCGCTATATTCGTTGCTGGCCTTCGCTGGTGTCGTTCCTTTTCTTGCCTGCGCACTGCTGCCGCTGATCGGCATCGACACCTTACCGCGCATCGGGCGCCTTGATGAGGTCGTGAATAGCTACGGGCTGGCGATCATCTGCTTTTTGTCAGGCATTCACTGGGCACAGCATCTGCACGGCAAAGTCGCAATGCCATTCAACCTGATGCTCAGCAGCAACGTCATTTTTCTCTTCGCGTGGTTCGCATTTATCCTCGCTGCAACAAACTGGTCGCTGGCGTTGCAAATTATTGCGCTGGTCGCCATCTTGCTGGTCGACTGGCGTCTGACACGAGCAGGCATCATAGACGCAGAGTACTTCCGCGTTCGATTGATTGCGACGGCGCTGGCAAGTGCGTCTTTAGCAACAATTATTCTGAGCTGAAGCAGACCATTGCTCGTCATTCTCGGTAATCAGCTGTTCCCGCTGCAGCACCTGCCACCGTCATCGGTGCCGGTGTTCATGGCCGAGGATCTTGGGCTGTGCACCTACGAAAAACACCATCAGCAGAAGATTGTGCTGTTCCTCGCTGCGATGCGTGCCTACGCCGATGAACTGCGAGGCGCCGGCTACGACGTGCACTACCAGCAGCTGGATGTGAGCGATACACAGCCCTACGAGGCAAAGCTGCAGGCTGCCGTAGATTCGGCGGGCGCCAACAAACTGCTGCACTTCGAAATTGAAGACAAGGCAATGGAGCAACGCATTGTCGACTTTGCCAAAGAGCATGAGTTGCCACGAGAAGAGCTTACGTCACCGATGTTCACTTGTACCCGTTCCGCATTCGAGGAATACACGGCAGGAAAATCAGGCTTGAGGATGGCCGATTTTTACAAGTGGCAGCGACAGCGACTCGACATTCTCGTCAACAAAGACGGTGATCCCGAGGGCGGGCAGTGGAGCTTTGACGCCGACAACCGCAAGAAACTGCCAAAAAGCGTCACCCCGCCCGGCATCGAGTGGCCAGCGGCCGATACGCACGTTGCCGACCTGATCCCTGTCGTGGAGAGTGCCTTTTCCGATCATCCCGGGAGTGCACGCGATTTTCGCTGGCCAACGACCCGCGAGCAGGCGCGGCGCTGGCTGCAGGGCTTTGTTGCGGAACGCCTTGCCGAGTTCGGGCCGTACGAAGACGCCATCAGCACCCGTTCGGAGACGGTTTTTCACAGTCTGTTAAGTCCGTATCTGAACATGGGCCTGCTGACGCCGGCTGAAGTCATCGAGGAGGTGCTGCAGCACAAGGACGATGTGCCGCTGCAGAGCCTCGAAGGATTCATCAGGCAAGTGATCGGCTGGCGCGAGTTCATTCGTGGTGTGTATCGGCAACACAGTGAAGCACAGGACACGAGCAACTACTGGGGCCACGAGCGATCGCTCGCGACCTCATGGTATGAGGGCAACACGGGCATTCCGCCGCTAGATGACACGATACAAACCGCGTTGTCGCTTGGCTGGGCCCACCACATCCCGCGCTTAATGGTGCTCGGCAACCTGATGACGCTGTGCGAGATCCGGCCGCAAGCCGCGCACCGCTGGTTCATGGAAATGTTCATCGACTCATCGGAGTGGGTGATGGGACCCAACGTCTATGGCATGGGTCTCTATAGCGACGGCGGCCTGTTCGCGACCAAGCCCTACATTTGTGGCTCAAACTACCTGTTGAAGATGAGTGACTACCGAAAGGGCGACTGGTGCGACACGGTTGACGGACTGTACTGGCGTTTTATCGACAAGCATCGCGAGTTCTTCGCATCAAATCCGCGCCTGGCGCTGATGCCAAGAGCGCTCGACCGGCTGAATGACGAGCGGCGAGAGCGGATCTTTCGAGGCGGCGGACGCGTTTATTGCCGAGCACACGACTTCAAGTTGATTCGGATCCAGGCTGAATCAGAGCTCATCCTCGATCGGCATGTGTGAGAAAAACCAGTCTTCTATCTTCTGCATGTCCGACACGTCCGGCTGGCTGGTTCGCGTGTCATCCCCGGACACCCAGATAACACGATCATCTGCGTCGAGGCGCAAGCGCCACGAGTTGTCCTGCGAAAAATCCGGATCGAGTGCACGTCGGGTACTCTGATTGAAGCCCTCGCTCAGGATCAGGAAACCCATCTCCGTATTGATGCGCAGGGAGCGAGGATCCAGATTTGCGCTACCAACAAACACCTTGTCGTTGTCGATGAGCAGCGCCTTGGCGTGCAGCGCGAGCGTCTTTTCGTCAACAGGCTCTAGCATGTAGCGCTCGCGGTCTTCGGCATCGACTCGCACCTCGTGCATCTCAGCGCCGTACTCGAGTAGTGTGTTTACGTGTTTCCGATATGCGCTGTGCGCCGTCAGGTGATTGTTCGAACCCAGCGAGTTCGTGAGAATTCTGACTCGCACGCCGCGATCGAGCGCACGTTTCACCGCGCCTTCAAGAGTTGGTGTCGGGATCAGGTATGCCGTGATGATGACGATTTCGCTCTGCGCCGCATCAAACAGATCGACAAGTTCATTGGCGACCTGAACGGGCGCTTCCGACAGCTCCTTGGGGTTCTGCTCAGGCGGCTCGTCTACGTAGAGGATCGCCTCGCCAGTGTCAGCGGTCTGCAATACGTCGAGCCATCTCTGGCGCAGCTGCACGGCGCTGACTTCAGCGTGCAGATGGCTTGACGCATCGCTGCTGCGGCGCGCCTCTGCAAGTTGCTCTGTCGACGCTTTGGTGTGCGCGATGGATTCTATCGGGAACGACCACTGGTCGTTCCAGTACTTGTCGAATGCGCTGCTGATTTCCTGCACGACGTCGCCGCCGAGCAGCAGCTCCAGATCGCGGAAGTTGGCGCCGTCTTCGAGTCCGAAGTATTCGTCCGCAAGGTTGCGTCCGCCGACAATGGCGACCTGGTTATCGACCACCATCGACTTGTTATGCATGCGGTGATCGAGACGGCTGAATTCCGCAAGGTTGAGCAATTGTCGTGTCGCGACTCCGCCCGCGCGACGCTTGAATGGATTGAAGACGCGGTATTCGATATTCGGGTGATCAGCCAGTGCCATCAGCAGCTCGTCTTCGTGCACCAGGAACGTGTCGTCGATGAGCATGCGCACAGTAACGCCTCGATCAGCCGCCTGCAGCAGGTGATCCAACACCATCGAACCTGCCGTATCGAAGAACCACAGGAAGGTCTGTACGTCGATACTATCCGAGGCGCTGTCGATAGCAGTGAGGCGCCAATCCAGTGCGACGGGCCCATCGTTCAAGAGCACGTGCCAGTCATCCGCTGTTGCCGCACGAACGTCGTCCCACAGCTGTGTTTGTGCTGGCGGCGGCGTATATTCCGGCACGGTGTCGGCTGGCTGCAGCGTGGAGCACGCGGACATCAGCCCAGCCGTGACGCGGCAAAGGGCAGATGTCAGGGATCTTGCGGTGGTGCCGCCGCGGTTGAGTCGTTTCATCATAGTCGAGCAAGAGTCTACCGCACTTGCTATGGTTCGCGACAAGCACGCACAAACTGATGATCTCCTCTTGCTCGCATTCATAAATCGCAACTTTCGCTGGATCGCCGGCGGATTCGTACTGACGTACTTTTCCAGCCTCGGTCAGACCTACTTTATTTCCGCTTCGGTGGCCGAGTGGCAGGCGGCGTTCGGTTTGAGTCACGGTCAGTTTGGGCGGCTTTACATGCTCGCGACGCTGGCAAGTGCGGCGTGTTTGCCCTTCATTGGCCGGGTGGTCGACCTGGTGCCGCCGCATCGCATGGTTCTGTTCGTGGTTCCCGTGCTGGCCGTCGCCGCAATCGCTGCGGGATACGCCAACTCCGTTGCCGTTCTGGCGGTGGCCATTTTCGTGCTGCGCCTGTTTGGCCAGGGAATGATGACGCACCTGGCTTTGACGACCACGGGCAAGTGGTTTGTCGCGGAAAGAGGCAGGGCAATGTCCCTTGTCGTTCTCGGCCATCAGGGCGGCGAGGCGACGATTCCACTGGCATTTGCCGCACTCACCATTGCGTTCGGCTACCGGGCTGGCTGGCTGACTGCGACGCTGGTGTTGCTGGTCATCGGGTTGCCGATCGCCTGGTGGTGTTACCGCAAGCCGCGTGTTCCGCACGGCCAGGCATCGACGGAGATTGGCAAGTCGGCGGCGGTGAGGAACTGGACTCGAGGGGAAGTTTTGCAGGACCCGATCTTCTGGGTGCTGCTGACCGGCGTGCTTGCGCCACCGTTCATTGGCACGACCATTTTTTATCACCAAAACTATCTCACGACGCTGCATGACTGGCCGCCACAGCTGTATGCAACATCGCTGATTGTCATGGCATTGACGACAGTCGTCTGTGCACTGCTCGCCGGCGCGGCGATCGATCGCTTTGGCGCCAGGACAATATTGCCGGCCTTTCTGTTGCCTCTGTCAGGCGCCTGCTTTGCGCTGTCACAGAGCGGTCCCGAATACACATTGTTTGTGGTGATGGTTTTGCTCGGCATCAGCTACGGCATATCTTCGACCCTGTTCGGCTCACTCTGGCCAGAGGTATACGGCCTGGCGAATCTCGGCGCGGTGCGCTCCATCACCGTATCTGCCGCGGTATTTGCGACGGCCGCAGGGCCCGGCATCACGGGAACGCTGATTGACCGGGGCATCGAGTTGCCCGAGCAGATGCTGTATTTTGGGGCCTATTGTCTGTTGGCTGCGGCGGCCATGACGCTGGCTTCATTGTCGTTGCGGCGCCGAGCATGCAAAATCGAATGAATCATTCCGGAGTGAGTTCCGACTTATGTTTTTCTATGTCCTGATCTCGTCGTTGCTGGTTGCTGTAACCGTGGTCATCCATGCGATTGGCAGCACCCTCGTATTGCGTTACCTGGCGTGGCAGCGCACCGCCAGGCGTACAGTGATGAGTACGATGCACGTCGCCCGGATACTGATTGGCACGGTCCTGCTGCTGATCATCCTGCACGCAATACAAATAATGATCTGGGCAGTCGCCTATCGCAGCCTGCTGCCGGATACCGAGCTGCAGTCGTTTGAGGAGGCGGTGTACTTCTCGTTCGTTACATTCACGACACTCGGTTACGGCGACATCAGCCTGACCGGTGTGTGGCGAGTCATGAGCGGTATCGAAGCACTGAACGGCATTCTGCTAGTCGGTTGGTCAACGGCAACGCTGTTCGCAGTGGTGCAAAAGATCTGGCAGTTTCGCTACCAGAGTCTCAGGCACGAGAAAGATCAGAATACGTAGGTAATCGCGGCGAAGCCCTTCACGACCACGTCGTCATCGACGATCGGGCTGTCTGAAATTTCGCTGGGCAACGCTTCAGCGGATATATTAAAGATGATGCGCCATTCTTCGGTGAGCTCAATGAAGCTGCCGATGCCTGCCTCGTAGCTGACGGCACTGCCGGGGCTGTAAGCCGGTCGCTCAGGCGTCGCGGCGTCTGCTGGCACGCCAAAGTCGTAGTTTGCGATATCGGCGCTAAGCCAGTTGATCTGCAGCTGCGGGGAGATTCGAAAGCGCCCCGCCTGGAAAGCTTTCGAGACTCTTGCTGTTGCAGTGCCGCCGCCAATCTTGTCCAACACATCGTGTTCGTAGCGCAACAGCAAATTGACGCCACCGGGAATTTCGAAGCGCATGCCGAGACCTGCCATCAGCGTGCCGTCCCTGTCGCCCATGCCAGCAAGCGCCGGGCTGTCGTCTTCTTCGTATACACCGATTCGATACGAGGCGGATGCCGCGAGGCGCCACCAGCCTGTGCCGGCCAGGCCATACTGAATGTTGGGCCCCAGCCACTGCAGGCGTTCGCCGTTGTAGGTGATTGCCGGGATAGGTTTGATAACGGTTGTGTCTGAACCGACGTAAGGGCTGCTGCGGCCAATGGCACCGACGCCTACACCTAAGCGTCCGCGCTCGCCCAGAACCTTATAAATATCAATGTCGATTTCGGTAGTGGCAGACTCGCTGACCACGATTTTCGCGTTCTCGAAAGCCGGTGGTCCCTTCGGTCGGTAGTTGTTGGAGATACCGAGCGGCTCTTTTGGGATACCAATGAAGTTCTTGTCGAGTACGCCATTGACGTTCTCATCGACGTAGACCAGCACGGCGATCTCGCCGGCCGGCACACCTTCAAGCCGATACACACCGTCTGCTCTGGTCTCGGTCCGCAGCTCCTTCACAGGGTCGCGGAAGTCGCCGAACGCGTTCGCCGAGTCGTAGACCTGAAGCACAATCGCGGCGCCTGCTGGCACACCCGTGACCTGCACGGTCACATCGGCCGCGTGGGCAACGGAGCAAAGGCCTGCCAGAATTACAGCGAGTAGTCTGTTCATGGCGCGGAGCGTAGCATTCGCGCGGCCGCCGCCAAATAGGTAGTTACAAGTTGTCACGAAGCCGTGGCGGCAAAGGATCTAATGCTCTGCAGCGCGGCTGCTGGCCAGAGCCGAGTCCGGTCCGGAGAGGGGCGTGTCCGGCAAATGCCATGCAATTTGAACCAAAAACCCCAGCACGCAGTCTCATTTTCGATGACAATGGGACGCTAGCGCTATACCATGCGCGGCCATTGCGGCATCTGTTAACAACAATTGAAGGTAAGAAAATGAAAAAGGCCATATTAGTAGCGCTGTTGCTCAGCGCGTCATTCACTGCGCATGCCCAGAGAAGCGCTGCAGGCACCTGGGAATGGTCAATTGCTGGTCTGTATCAGGACTCCAAGAACATGGGCAGTGAGAATGGCTCGACGCTACGCATCGACGGCGCTGTCGGGCTGGGCTTCAACCTCAGCTATAACCTGTCTGACAATTTCTCGCTGGGCGGCGACATTGACTTCCTGCGCCCAGACTATAAAGCGGTCCTGGTTGAAGACAATGAAGGGCCTGTAAACACGACTGAAATTGATCACGAACTGTACCAGTTCAACGGGCGCTTCAAAGCGAACTACAACTTCATGACAGGCAACTTTCGGCCGTTCGTTGAGGCGGGCATCGGTTGGACCTACATGGACTCAAACGTAGTTGACGGCGATCCGATCGTCGGCTGTTGGTGGCACCCGTACTGGGGCTACATCTGCGACGGCTTTTACAACACGTTCGATGACACCGTGTTCACTTATGGCTACGGCGTTGGATTCAAGTACAAGCTGCGGGGCGGCTCTTTCCTGAAAGTCAGCGTCAACCAGTGGATGCTTGATGGCGTTGGTGCCGCTGGTGATGAAGATCTCGTCGCTGCTCGTCTCGAGTACGGCTGGAGCTTCTAAGCACGGGTTTGATTTAAACCTGCCTGCCGCGCGCAGGCAGGTTCTTTACCCAGCCTTTTCTGCGATACGTCTGATCGTATCGTTGCTGAGTTCGGTGAAGATACGAAAGCTGTCGTCCGCCGCCAGCTTTTCGTCGACCAGCAGTTCAAATGCACGATCCTGCAGAGCGCGAACGTTTGCCATAGCATCCTTGCGGTCACTTTCGGTGCTACCCGCATTGATAGCGTTGCGAATCTCGATGACCTCGACCAGGAACTCGTCGAGGCGGTTCTTGCGCCGTATACGAAAGATCTTCACTACGGCAAACAGGCCGCTGACCACCGCAACCATCAGCGTTACCAGAACCTCGGCCACGCCCGAATAGCGCTCAATAAAGGTCGGCTCGTCGCGCTTCAGGAACGCGAGTGCGCCAGGGTGCAGGCTGTAAGCGAAATTAGCGTGCGCCATCTGGTCATTAAGCGGCTGAAAGAGTTCAGGTCGCGAGCTGAAAAGGGCCGGCCGCACACGCAGCATTTCGGCAAAAATGTCATAGACGATGGCGTCCGCCAGGCCATTGCGGGCGACCAGCAGGTTGTCGACGGCCACAGTGACGATGGGCTCGGGCGTCAGCTTGCCGAATGTCCCGGCGGGAATCACAAAGGGTCGCAGGCGCGGGTTCAGCAGCACGGCGAGATCAACTGCGGAGCCCTTGCCAATACCGTCAGGTGTGCCGAAAGAGAACCATTTTATGTCGTCGAGCAACGGGTCATTCATGATGCGTTCGCGGTCGATAGGCGCGTACAGAATGGCGACATCCGTGGCTTCGTCGCGACTGTCGGTCAGAGTCATCTGCCCGGGTTCGAACTCAAGGATCTCGCTGATCTGGTTGATCAGTCGCCACGGAGTCGAGTCGCGAGGACCGGCGTACACCGTCGCGCCCGAGAGCAGTTGTTCCATAGTGGCAGCGGGCCGATCTTTGCGCGTGACGACATGCAGGATGCTCGGATACAGCGGGATGACCGTGCTGATGCTGTCGCGAAACGATGCATTATTGGGCGCGAAGGCGAGATCGCCGTAGCCTGCCTCGCAGCGCGTCGAGCGCTGACGTCATGCCCTCGGGCAGGGGCACCAGGTTGATGCGGATGCCTTTGGTCTCGTCAACCAGCTCCACGATTCGCTCAGCGATGACTCGATCCATGGCGAGCGCCGGCATGATCAAGTCGACATCTTTAGAGGTCTGCGCGAACGTGGTTCCTGCCAGCAGTGGCAGCACGGCGGCCGCGGCCATACTTATTAATCGTCTCGACATGAGGGGTGATATTACACCAAAGGTGGCCACAGTCCTTGCCGGTAGAGGGCTCAAGCGCTCGTTACAATTTGAAACACTGCGTTACAGACTTGCCACCAACTCAGTGCGTCGTTCCCGCAGTATCGCTCCACGATCTAACAACAAACCTTGACTGGAGAACGCACGTGAATAACAAACTTTATGCAGTGACGGCGCTTGGCGCTGCTCTCTTCCTCGCAGGTTGCGACGGAGACGACGGCCTCACAGGCGCAGATGGAATGGATGGAATGGACGGCTTCAACTCGCTGGTCGCGTTCCGCGATCTGGCAGTCGGCGATGCAGACTGCATCGGCGGTGGCCGCGTATTTGAGACAGGCCTCGACACCAATCGTAACAATGTACTCGACCCGGACGAAGTTCAGTCGACAGAGATCGTTGAATGTGCCGTAACGCCGACGCTTCGCGCTTTGCACGCTTCACCCGATGCACCGAAAGTAAACATCTGGATTGATGGCACGCCGGCTCTGACCGACGTTGACTTCAACCAGGGTTCTGGCTTTGTAGCGGTAGGCCAGGCTGACAATGTCACCGAATCCGGCGCTAACGTAAACGTCCAGGTAGAAGCAATTCTTCCGGGTGACGATGCCGTTGTACTCGACGCTACCCTGCCTCTCGAGTTCGGTACCGAAACCACGGTTATCGCGTCAGGCACGATCGAAGGTGCTGATTTCGGACCGATCCTCGTTACCAACCCGATTGGTGAGCCGATTCCTGCTGGCAGCTTCCGTGCGCAGGTCGTACATGCCGCGCCGAACGCTCCGGCGGTCGACGTTTACGTAACCGCGTTTGACGGCGAGCTCACAGGCCCCGTCAATGGTGGCGCACCGCTGGCCTTTGGCGAAGCTACAGGTCAGCTGCCAGTGCCTGCTGGCGACTACCAGATTCGCGTAGCGGTTCCGAACCCCGGTGGCGAGCCGACGGTCGTATACGATTCCGGCGAGATCTCTTTGCCGGCCGGTGCCGATCTCCTGATCGCTGCGACCCAGAACGTGTTCCTCGGCGAGTCAGCGGTACAGTTGATGGTGCTTGACGGCACAGCGGCAACACCGCTGTATGACGCCGCGACACCGGCAGCCGCTGTTGCTGTACACCTGTCTCCGGATGCACCGGCGGTAGACATCCTGGCTGACGTAGGTTCGACCCCGGAAGTTGAGGCTATCAAGCTGGTAGAGAACGTCTCGTACACCGACTTCTGCGTACTCGAGAGCATTGGCGCACCTGAAGACTACACCTTGAGTGTTGTCGCCACTGGTGATACCGCCAGCGTACTCGACATTCCTTACAGCGCAGTTGTGAACGAAGGTACAACGGCTATCGTTACCGGCCTGCTGGCAACCAGCACGCTGACAGCGATCGCACTGCCGGTTGACGGCCGTAGCGTGTTCACCGAAGCCAAGCTTCGCCTGACACACGGCTCACCTTCGACGCCGAACGTTGACATCTACCTGCTGCCCGAGGGCGTAATGATTGGTGATGAAGGCGCAGCCCCTGCGTTCATCGACGTGCCGTTCGGTGCGGACACGGGTGTCCTGTCAATTGACCCGAACGTCAACTACGACGTCTACGTGACGGCAACAGGCGACACGACGCCTGCGATCTCGGTCACCGGCTTCGATCCGGCGCCTGGCGCAGTCCTTGACGTTGTCGCTCGTGACGCATTCGACGAAGAGACCCTGCCGCAGCCGCTGATCATCGACTACGGCAGCCTGACGGCTTGTGCAGTAGCAGCAGACTAACTGCGACAAGACCTCCCCCTGACAGGGGAGAGTAAAGTGGAACAAGGCACCCGGAGCATTTGCTTCGGGTGCCTTTTTTTGTGGCCGGATTATGACAAAAAGTGAGAACCTGCTCGCAGAATTGACTCCCGTGAAATGTGAGGATGACCCTGTAAACACCCAATTTGGAGTCACCCGCAATGAAACCGCTCGATTACGCAAAACTATCCGTGTTGGCCAGCGCACTGGCGCTCGCGGCCTGTGATTCCTCAAGCGGCGGCTTTATTGCCGAGCCCGGAGGTGGCGGTGGCGCCGGAGGCGGCGGTGGAGTAGGCGGTGGCGGTGGCGGAGGCGGCATCATACCGACCCTGCAATACGGTCCTGCACAGCAATCCGGCTATGGCGATATTCGTGTTTCGGGTGACGCCAGCAAGATCGTCTTTATCGACGACTCGGACCCTCGGGCCGAGAACCCCAATGACGAGTTCCAGCTGTTTTCCCTGAATATCGGCACCGGCGAGGTCATCCAGATCACCGACGGGTCGGCAACAGCAGTGTCGGCGCTTGACGAGTTTGACCTGACCGACAGCGGCGACGCGGTCGTATGGGTGTCGTCTTCCGACTTTACGGGTGATAACCCAAATAATTTCGACAACGTCTTCATTGCCTCCACCGATACCGGTGATATTACTCAAGTTACCGACAATCCAGGCGGCACGCTCTCCGACCCGCAGGTTTCTGGCAACGGCATCATCGTGTTTACGTCTTCAGCCGACCTTACCGGTGGCAACGCGGCGAATGACGAGCAGGTGTTTTCAATCAATGACGACGGCAGCAACCTGGCTCAGCTCACAACGTTCACAGTCATGAACCCGACCAATCTTGCGTTTGCGGACGGTGGTTCGAAGATCGCGTTCGATGGTGAGGGCGACCCGTCGGGCACCAACGCCGACGGCAGCCGCGAAATCTTCGTCATGGACGTCGATGGTGGCAATCTGGCGCAGCTAACCGCGACGGCTTCGGATTCACTGTTTCCGAAGATATCCGACGACGGTAGCCTGGTAGCGTTCACCACCCAGGCCGAAATCTTCGGCGGTGGCAACGCGGACGGTAACTACGAGATGTACGTCGCGCAGAGCGATGGCAGTGCGATTGTACAAATCACCAATAACGCCGAAAACTCAGGCTCATTTGTTGACGGTACACCGGGGGCGTTCAATGTCTCTGGCGACGGCAGCATACTGGTCTTCCTGTCGCGAGGAGATTTGACCGGGCTTAACAGGTTCTCGACAACGATATTCTGGGCAGCAACGGATGGCAGCGCGATACAGCAGCTGCTCCGCGAGGGCACAGTGCCGGACGCGACCTACGCCAACGAGAATTTCGACGCCGACACCCCGTCGATCACCAATGATGGCCTGGGTATTGTGTTCGAAAGTACAGTCAACTACACCGAAGGCGCAGTGCCGACGTTCCAGAAGATCTACGCGGCGATTCGACAGTAGGCTGACGGAATCGAATCGCAGGGGGTGCCTTCCTAATCGGTGATGACATCACCAAGCGGTATTATGACGATCTCGAATTCTGTGTTCTTAAACAGCACAAAAATATCATCGTCCTTCGGATCGCCTGATTGATCTGCCAGCAATTCGTGGGTTGGCATGATCAACATCATGTGGGGACCTTCATGATGCCAATTATTTCCCTTATCCGATCTCTTCGCGTTTGGGTTAAAGACATCCGCTGCATATCCTCCGGCTAACATATAGGAATACCCCACGGTGTCAGTTGAGAAGGGTTTGCCGCTCCACACGGTGTTTTTCCATTTCATGAACACCGGATCATGACACGCCGGATATCTCTTGGATCCTGGAAGCCCGCCGGGCATACAGGTCCACTTGTTACTACCTTCTCGCAGTACTGTGCCGTCAGAATCCACAATAGTGGCGTTCTTCGATATTCTGCTCGGCGCAGCGGACATGGCACTTGCTATCTTGTCCTCTTTGCTCATTTCGTCTGCCATGGATGCAGACGCAATCGCCAGTGCTAACAGTGTTGTGATTGTTCTTATCATGCGTTAATCCCCCTCAACAAGATTGGAGTGTTGGTGACATCAAGGATCCGATTGCTGCTCGCGCTGGATCGTTTCTATGACGCTCGCGCCAAAACCAGATCGAATCGATACAGTGGCGGTCATCTTACCTCAGATGCATCGTGCGGCCGCCCCAGGGCCTGAAGCAGACGCCGAATTGCGCCATGGGTGCCTGCTTGATGATCTATGCGCCAAGGAAATACCGGGATCTTCCGCGGAGCGCTGTCTTCGCCGCAAATGTGATTAGTACGGACACCGCAATAACAACAATGTAGGCAGCGATTGCCCAGAAAATAATTACTGCACCGTTTTCCAAAATGAGGCCGGCCCGCACCATCAGGCCATAGATTTCAAACAGGAGATATCCATGCAGGAAGTAAATCGCAAACGCATAGTTCCCAAGAACATCGAGCCACTTGGGTACTGTCGTAATACTGCGCTCGAACCACAGCAACACTAGTCCCGATATCGCGATCTTCTGCACATACCAGGCTGTCTCCGTAAATCGAACCACACCCCATCCTGGATCTTCCAAAATGAAAAGAGCGACGAGGGCTGCAGTTGCGCCGATAGCCGCAGCGATAAACAGAACCGTATGCCGTCGCACGATTTCAATGACCAGACGGTAGTTGGCGCCGCTATACATGCCCAGCATATACGCACCGAGAAAGTAGGCGTAGTTAGTCCAGCTTATGTCGGGCCATACTCTTGAGATGATCAGCGGGGACAGAATTATTGCCACGTTCAGCCATTTCGCTGCTTTTGTTGCGAGTAGCTTCGCGAACAGCGGCGTGGCGATATAAAGGACAAAAAGTACAGGGATGTACCACAGCGTAAATACGGCGCCGCCCGTCAGCAAATTCCTTGTGACAACCTGGACGAACTCCAACACCGTGCCGTCGAAATAAACAGCAGCGCCGCCGTCAAAAGGCCAGTTCCTCCAGGTGAAGAGAGCCGTGAAGAAGAGATACGGCAAGAATACGTAACTTAGCTTTGATGTGAAGAATCGAGCGTAACCGCGTTCCTGCAAAATCATCGAAAACAAAATGCCGGAAATGAAGGTGAAATAGAGTGTCGAGTCGTGGAACAGAATGCTGTTCACCCAGTTCAAAATATGGAGAGCCGATCCCGCCGGATTATCCATGGTCTCAGCCAGATAGAAGACAAAGCCGAACGCATGAATGATGACGATATTAAGGATCGCAAAGCCGCGAAACGCGTGTATAGGCTGATTGAATTCTTGTTGGGCTGTCATTCCAGTGGTTTACCTTTGTCAGGGAGCATCATGCGGGAGAAGTGTCCTGGCTCACTTCTGAGAGCTATAGAGGAATGCCAGCTGCTGGAGGATGGAAAGTCCGCTACGGGCCACGAGTCGTCATCTTAGCGCAGATTTTTCGACCGACTGCAATGCGAAGTAGAGCAGTCCCTCAGTTAGTCGCGTGGCGAGCGTATCAAAACGGCAACAAGCGGTCGTTTCATTTGTAGCAGATAGTCACGGTTCCCGTTTCAGCAATGTCCGAAGTAGAGCGAATGGCGTATGCGTGGACATTGGCCCCGGATCTTCGCGTGGCGTAGCTGCCTTGCCGTCGTCAGCGAGCTGATATCGCGAATGCTCATTGTCATGGCAATAAAGACAAAGCAACTCCCAGTTACTGCCGTCCGCTGGGTTATTGTCGTGGTTGTGGTCCTTGTGATGAACCGTGAGCTCCCGTAGATTTTCGCCGCTAAATTCGCGGCCACAGCGTGCACATATCTTGGGGTATAGCTTCAACGCCTGCGCCCTGTAGCCCTTCTCGCGCTCCGCGCTTTGGCGCCGGGCCATTTCAACAAGCCGGTCCCGAGCTGCTATGTCGTTTGGTGTTTTCTTCAGTGACATGCCTGCATTTTACCTCAGATTCTGCAAGCGGCTGCTATACGGCGTGAAGCAGCCTCTCAGCTAAGCTCCTGGCTACCGCCTCAGTTCGGCCAGGAGCGGGCATCGACGGATCTTTGCAAAACTGCACTAGCGCAACTGGCGTTATCCACCGAATGTAGTAAAACTAAGGCCGACATAGACGCCATAGCCTGTCAACAATATCCCACCTTCCAGCCGGCTTAAACGACTCCCCGTATACAGAAATAGCAACAACAACAGAGATACGCCCAGCATGACCCACTGGTCAAATTGCAGGACTCGCAGGTGGACTGGAAGTGGTTGAAGCAGAGCAGATACGCCAAGGATCCCTAACAAATTAAAGATATTGCTGCCAAGCACGTTCCCAATCGCCACATCTGCATGCCGCCGCAGCGCTGCGATCACCGAAATCGAAAGCTCTGGGAGGGATGTTCCCACTGCTACTAACGTCAAACCGATAACGGCCTCGGAAACTCCAAGATGCTGCGCAATTCCGATAGCTCCGAAAAGTAATACCTGCGACCCAAAAATCAGTAATAAAAGTCCAGAAATAACAAACGCAATCATCGAGATGACTGAGGCCGGCAGTCCGGATAGCTCTTCGGCTTCAGCTCTGTGAAGCTCTGCGGAAGGCGCAGCGTGAAAGCGTTCGCTCCAATAGGCCCATACCAGGTACAAGCCCAAGGCCGCCAATAATATGACGCCGTCTGCGCGCCCCAGTGCGCTTCCACCGACCAGGACCAGAAACAGTATGGATGCAGCAACACCCGTGACAGCGTCTCTGCGCAGCGCTAACGGTTTGACGGCCAATGGCGTAATCAGGGCACATATTCCTAAGATCAACAAAACATTGCCGATATTGCTACCCACTACGTTGCCGATAGCAATGTCAGGTTTGTTGTCTAGTGCTGCATTTACTGAGACCACCATTTCGGGCATCGAAGTGCCGAAACCAACTATGACCAGACCACTCAGCAATGGCGATACGCCGAGCCGCCTGGCAGCAGCCAAAGCGCCTCGGATCAATGCCTCACCGCCAGCAGTCAGTAAGGCTACGCCGAGTACCAAAAACAGAATATTCAACACGCGCAGGAACCTCCGAACATGAGTGTTTACCAGTCGCCGACTATCCAGTAAGACGAAGCGCCGACCACGCTGGCCCCGAGCAGCCAAACTATGCCTTGCTTCATAACAGATGCCACGGATTTGAAATCGCGAACAAACTTCTCTTGCAATGATCTCT
The DNA here is from genome assembly GCA_963698425.1 of uncultured Gammaproteobacteria bacterium. GTDB lineage: Bacteria > Pseudomonadota > Gammaproteobacteria > Steroidobacterales > Woeseiaceae > UBA1847. The sequence continues at coordinate 202,161 of CAVOQR010000003.1, forward strand.
CTTGTTTTGGCTGGTCTCCAAACACGAACGGAAATGCGGGGATCAGGCCAACAAATTACGCTTCGTTCAGGTTCGGAGTCGGCAGGCTGCTATGTGACGTGCAGCGCCCGTCAGCCAGCTTTCTGGCTACCGCCTCAGTTCGGCCAGAAGGAGTCATACAGTCGCCAATACGTAGAGTGAGTCATCGTCTTCCATTTCTTTGTAGACGACGATATCCAGCACACTGAAAACTCCGCCAATAATGGATCTTAATGTGTCCTCAGTTTGGTATACGAATCTCAGACCATGATGTTCATCAACGCCGGTCCCGCGCCAGAATGAATGCAAGACTAGACCGGTGTCTGAGAGTATCTGTCTTTGTCGGCGAAGGGATTTCGTCAATTCCTCATCGGTCAGGTGATGGAGCACCTTGTTCGAGTAAACACAGTCGAAAACTCGTTCAGTATCAAGCTTCACAGCGTCTAGTTGAATCAAGTCGGAGTCTGGACAAGAGTCACGATAACGATCCAAAAAGAACTGTGAATAGTCGGAGCCGGTGGCCTCGAAGTGCGTCTTGAGGAGATCCAGGTCAACGCCGGGACCCATGCCAAGTTCGAGGACGCTCGCTCCAAGCGGCAAGTGCAGTTTGAGCACCTCAACCAGTTCCCGGCCATCATAGCCGTCGGCCATTGCGATGTACTGAAGGGCCGTCTTTTCGTCGTCATAGAACCCCATACGGTGACGAAATCTCCTATAACTTCAGCGGCTGCGAAGGGGCAGCAGCGGCAACCATAATACCCCGAAAGCGGCTGTTCGAGCGTCTGCTATGGAGGGTATGGTGGACCTCGCCGTTAGAGACCGGCAAGTGCCGGCCGATATCGACATAGCTGCTAGCCTTGCTCTGCTCGATTGACGAACAGGGTCTGGGTTGGGTAGGCGAAGGCGATGCCCTCTTGATGAAAGTGCTTGAAGATGCTCAGATTAACGGCTTGTTGAATGTCCATATACAAAGCGTATTCGGACGACTCGACGTAATACACGGTTTCGAAGTTCAGCGAATAGTCGCCGTAGCTCTTGAAGTGTGAGCGATCGAAACGTGCTGATGGCTGATCGACGATGATCTTTTCGATCATGCCTGGGATCTGCTCGAGTTTCTCCGGTGGCGTTTCGTAAACCACGCCGATTGAGAAGACGATGCGGCGTTCAACCATTTGCCCATAGTTGCGTATGCGACTGCTTAACAGGTCGTTATTCGAGAACACCAGTTGCTCACCGGACAGGCTGCGAATACGAGTAGTCTTCAGTCCGACCTTCTCGACATTGCCATACATGTCATCGATGGCGAGAAAGTCGCCAAGTACGAACGGCCGGTCGAGCACAATCGACAACGATGCAAACAGGTCGCTAATGATGTTCTGCGCGGCGAGCGCCACTGCAATGCCACCAACGCCAAGACCGGCAAGCAGCGCGGTGATGTCGATACCCGCGTTTTCGAGAACGAGAAGGAATACGATTGACCAGACCGCGACGCGCAGCAGGAAACTAACAATATCGAGGGCGGCCACCGCTCCCGCGTCCTCTTCGATCTGCTGCTCGCGCCGCAGTTTGATGTAGCGACTCAGCCCGGCGACGGCCCACATCCCGAGTTGCACGATGATGGCAATCACAACGATGCGTCCGAACACAATGTCGAACTTGTCGCCGGCCTGGACAAGACGCAGTGCCAGGTACATGGAGACCAGGCTCAGGAACCAGCCTTTCGTTTGCCCAACCACATGTCGGGCAATGGAAAAGAACTTACCGTCAGTTGCTTCAGATAGCCGCTGCAATCTTCGCCGGAGCAGGCGCCGCACCACGAAGAACACCGCAAGTGTCGCCAAGAGCACGGCGATACTCAGTGCCCAGTCGCGGAGTGGGTTGCCAAGAAGCTCGTATTCGAGCCAGTCAGGTAGGTTCATGAGCCAGTCACAGGTTATTCTACGGCCAGTAATTGGCCAGAAAGCGAATCCAGAGTCGCAGTATAAGGAAATTGAAGCGGATACAAACTGATACTACTCATTACGCCGCAGCGACCCGAATCTCTCACCAGCACGATATGCTCTTATATGGAACTGGGAATAATCAGGATACCGCATTGAAGACGCATATTTCGCTGCTGGCAGTCTGCTCGTTGCTGCTACCAGGAGCCGCCATGGCTATTGAAGAACCGAAGTTTGAAGTCATAGAGCGCCACGATGACTATGAGATTCGCCGCTACGCCCCCTACATCGTGGCAGAAGTTACTGTTGACGGGCCGATGAAGGATGCGGGCAACCAGGCGTTTCGAATACTCGCGGACTACATATTTGGTTCAAATACCGACAGCACAAAGATGAAGATGACGGCCCCGGTCGAATCTCAGCCTGCAGTTTCGGGCACTCGCATGAAGATGACCGCCCCGGTCATTTCAGAGCAGTCCGGCGAGGACGGGGAGAGGTACCGCTACGCCTTTGTGATCGAGCAGAAGTACGATCTCGACATCTGTGCCAAAACCGCTCGATGATCGAATCGTGCTGCGAGAAACAGAAGAGCGTGTCGTGGCCGTGATTCGTTTTTCAGGGTCCTGGCGAGAGTCGAATTTCCAGAAGCACAGCGAGAAGCTGATGGCGGCGCTCAAGCGTGACGGTATCGAGCCTGTCGCGGAGCCGTATCACGCGCGTTACAACGCACCGTTCGTGCCAACATTTTTTCGTCGTAACGAAATCATTGTCGAAATCGCGAGTAGTAAAACGATGATTTCGCAATAATTGCGCTAACGCAACTAATATGTTACGCTTTACGTTCAAACCATGGAGGTATTAATGACTGTTTTGCAATCGAATCTACCGTACGATCATGACGCGCTCGAGCCGTACATTTCAGCTGAGACGCTCTCGTACCACTACGACAAGCATCATCGTGGCTATGTCGACAAGCTCAATAAACTGATTGCCGACACGCCATTCGCCGCGCTCCAGCTGGAAGAAATCATCGGCAAGGCACGCAGGGAGGCCGAGGTTGGCATCCTGCAGAATGCCCAGCAAGCGTGGAATCACGCGTTCCTTTGGGAAAGCATGTCGCCCAGTGGCGAAGTCGCTCCGGAGGGTCGTATCAAGCAGATGATCGAGAATGATTTCGGGGACCTGGACGGCTTCAAGAAGCAGTTCAAGGACGCTTCGCTGTCGCAGTTCGGCAGTGGCTGGGCCTGGCTGGTACAGGATGGTGACAACCTCAGGATCCTGGCAACGGGCAACGCCGACTCACCGGTAGCAACGAGAGTGCAACCACTACTGACACTCGATGTCTGGGAGCACGCCTACTATCTTGACTACCAGAATGAGCGAGCCCGCTACGTCGACACGTTCCTCGACAAGCTTGTTAACTGGAAATTCGCAGCCGCAAACCTGTTGCCTGAAGCTGCACAAAGAGCGGCGTGACGCTCGTTAAGCAGCGCCATCGATATCAAGACGAAAGCCAGCCATGCGGCTGGCTTTCTTTGTTGCGGATAGCTTATGCACGGACAAGAATTAGTCATCCTTAGCGGCGTGCTCTGCGCCGGCTTCGCGTGTCAATGGTTGGCCTGGCGAGTCAAGCTGCCGTCTATTCTGTTTCTGCTCGTCACGGGCATTGCGCTTGGCCCATGGCTCGGCTGGCTGAAACCGGATGAGCTGTTTGGCGCCCTGCTGACACCGATGGTGTCGCTGGCCGTTGCTGTGATCCTGTACGAAGGATCGTTGACGCTGAAGATCAGCGAAATCAGGGGTCACGGCAAGGTCGTCCGCAACCTGGTAACTGTGGGTGTCGTCATCACATGGGTAGCGGCAACCTTCACTGCCCGTTATTTCCTCGGCTGGGACTTGCTCCTTGCGGCACTTTTTGGGGCAGTCGTCACTGTTAGCGGACCAACTGTGATCCTGCCCCTTATTCGCAGCATACGCCCGACCGCAGCGCTCTCAAATGTGCTCCGCTGGGAGGGGATACTCGTCGACCCGCTTGGCGCAATCCTCGCTGTACTCGTCTTCAACTTCATCGTTGTAACCCAAACGGCAGCCAGCGGCAGTCAGTTGTTCGTCACATTGGGACTGATAGTCGCGGCCGGTGTGGGTCTTGGCATTGCGGTAGGGCATGCCTTCGGCTTTGTGCTCCGGAAGCATTGGCTACCCGATTACCTGCGAGACTATGCAGCGCTGGCGCTGGTCATCCTGGTCTTTGCCCTTGCCGAAAGCGTTGCGTCGGAGTCTGGTCTGCTCGCAGTGACGATTATGGGTGTCTGGCAGGCAAACATGAAAGACCTCGATCTTGACGATATCCTCGATTTCAAGGAGAGCCTGACGCTGGTGCTCGTCGCCGGCCTGTTCATCGTACTCGCTGCGAGGATTGACATCGGCGCGCTCGTTGCGCTGGGCGGTGGTGCCATCGCGGTGTTGCTCGTGCTGCAGTTTGTGGCCGGTCCGATTCGCGCCATGCTTTGCTCGATTGGCAGTGAACTGCGTTGGCAGGAGAGACTCTTCCTCGGCTGGATATTTCCGCGCGGCATTGTCGCCGCAGCGGTGTCTGCACTATTCGCGCTCAGGCTCGAGGAGATGAACTATCCGGGTGCCGAAAATCTCGTGCCCATGGTATTCACGATCATAATCGGTACCGTCGTCGTACAAAGCCTGTCTGGACGAGCCGTCGCCAGCTGGCTGGGTATCGCCAATCCTGAGGCAACCGGTGTGCTGGTAGTGGGCGCAAACCCCGTCGCCCTGTTCTATGCGAGGGCTTTGAACGAAGCGGGTCACAGGGTATTGGTTTCGTCGATGAGCTGGGACGGCATTAGCAAAGCACGAATGGCGGGCCTGCCGGTATTCTACGGCAGCGCTGTCTCAAGCTATGCCGAGCGGCATATGGACCTGATTGGACTGGGCAACTTGCTGGCCCTTTCGTACCGGCCAGGGTTGAACGAGCTTGCCTGCGTGAAGATGCGCTATGAGTTTGGCAGGGATTCCGTTTATACCGTTACACAGCATCCCGAAGCATCTCACGAGAAACATCAGATTAGCGGCGAGGCTGCGGGCCGGGTGCTGTTTGCAGGTGAAAGGTCCATGGATGACCTGCAGCAGATATTTAGCGGTGACGTTGATACCAAGACGACAGAATTGACCGCAAATTTCTCCTACTCCGATTACCTGGAAAAACATCCCGCAAGAATTGTGCTGTTTTTCACCAAGCAGGACGGCCGCATTCGCTTCCCATTGGGGGACGCGACCGAATCATTGGCGGAAGGCGATCGGGTTACGGCGCTCGTACCAGCCGATAAGACAAATTAGTTGCGATAACGCAAACGTTGCGATAACATTGTACATGCAACTGGGAGCTTTGCATGACCGACCCTTCAATGACTGCAGAAATGCAGCAACTCGATAAGGCTCTGCGCTTTGCCCGGGAAAACCTGACCTCGGACATAACCGCGCAGCGACTGCTGATTCTAATTGGTGTGTTTTTTCACGAAGGTCTGAGCCAGCGCGAATTACTGAAGTTTCTTGACTCGACATCAATCACGGCGCTATCGCGAAACATCGCTGACCTCTCTGCACTGACAACAAAGAAGCTCCCTGGCCCGGCATTGCTGGAGCTGCGGGTCGATCCGCTCAATTTGCGGGTGAAGCGCGTTTTTCTCACCAGCAAGGGCAAGCGCTTTATGAAGCGCTGGTTCAAAGCATTGTCTTAAGTGCTTTGATTGTTCTCTCGTATCCCAGGTTGGCCATTTCCTCGGCGCGGTGAAACTCGAAGAACGTACACGCATTGCGTGGTATCTCGATAGTCTTGTCCGGCGCGTATGCGGCGAGTTTCAATCGGGCGATTGATCCCTGCATGACATCGATGGATTTCACGAGCAGGTCAGCCGCATCCGATTCACGATCAGTTCCACCCGAATCATCCTTCTCACGCAGGCCGTTGAGAAACTCAGAAATCTTTTCCTTGTAGCCGCTTTCGTCGTCCTTATTCGCCTCGACATCTCCGGGTGGCTCGTAGTCCTCATCAAGGCCTGCGAGGTTCACGGCAATCGTCAGGTCAGTAGAATCGTTCAGCGTCGGTGCTATGGGAATGGGATTAACGAGTCCGCCGTCAACCAGTGTGCGGCCGTTTAGCTCGACCGGCGCGAACACGCCGGGCACGGCCGTGGAGGCCTTGATTGCAGTAAACAGAGGTCCGGAGTTCAGCCAAATCTCGCGCTGGTCATCGAGCGACGTTGCCACCGCCGTAAAGCGCTTGTCGAGATCCTCGATTTTGCGATCGCCCACCAACTCCTTCAGGACCTTGATGATGCGTTCGCCCTTGAATATCGACTGCCAGGAAAAAGAGAAGTCCAGCAGCCTCACCACGTCACCCTTGTCGAGCTTGAATGCCCAGTCGGTGTACGTGTCCAACTCATTCGCCGCATAAATTCCGCCGATCACCGCTCCCATGGACGTGCCTGAGATGTTATGGATCTCGAAGTTCATTTCTTCGAGCGCGCGGATGACGCCGATGTGGGCATGCCCCCTTGCGCCACCGCTGCCCAGAACGAGTGAGACCGTTTTCTTCTTTTCAGTCATTTCTGGACCTTAGTCTGTCGTCGTATGCACGGTGACAGGGGATTTCATGATCAGCTCGCGGTGCGGATACGGAATGGCGATATCGTTCGCTTTAAACGCATCCCAAAGCGCCAGCATTACCTTGCCGCGTATGTTCGTCAGTCCCTGTTGCGGGTCGCTGATCCAGAAGCGGAGTTTGAAATTCAGCGAGGAATCGCCGAACTCGGTCATCCAGCAAACGGGCGGGCGATACTTGGCATCGACACGATCAACTTCGCCTGTCGATTCGATCGCGACGCGGGTGACTTCGTGTGGGTCCGAGTCATACGAAACACCGAAGTCGACATCCAGACGAACATAGCGGTCAGAGAACGACCAGTTGATGACTTCGTGCGTGATGAAGTCTTCGTTCGGAATCAGGAACTCGCGACCATCGCGGGTCACAACGGAGACGAATCGTGCTCTGAGCTCGCGTATCCAGCCAAACGTCTCGCCGAGTGAAATCGTGTCGCCCGGTTTGATCGACTGATCGACGAGAATGATGATTCCCGAGATAAAGTTCGATACGACTTTCTGCAGGCCGAAACCGATACCCACACCAACCGCACCTGACAATACCGTCAATGCCGTCAGATCAATGCCGAGCCCCGACACAGCAATAGACGCCGCCAGTACAACCAGGGCAATGCGAGTGATCTTGCCCAGCAGTACGCGCAGCGACGGCGTTAACTCTTCTACCTTCTGGATGCGACGATCGAGGAAATTGCCTGTGGTAAATGATAGCCACATCGCAAGCGAAAGCAGGATGGCGGCCTGTAAAACACTGAGGACGGAAATTTGGACTTTGCCGACAGCGAAACCGGCGTTATCCAGCATGGCTGCGGTGTCATCGACAACGCCGAGAACAGCGGCCGTCACGTAGATCCAGGCGGCCCAGACGAACAGCTTGCGCAAAATGCGGCTGCGCAGGACATTGGAGGTTATGGAGATAGTCAGCCACGCGGCGGACAACAGCAGCGCGACGTAAATAAGGTAGTTGCTTCCCGGCCAGGCCACGACTGACGTGACGATGTAGGCAATGCCGATGAAGCTGACGAACAGCAGCCATTTCAAACGCCGCAGAACCACAACAATCAGTCGCAACAGCCCGGGCATGCCCTTGATGTTTCGGGCGCGAGCCTCGAGAAGTGGCGCCAGGCGCTTCGATAACAGCAGCGCGGGCAGGAACAAGACGATGATGATGCCAATTTGGGTAAGCACAACCTGACTGCCCAGATAGTCGATGGCGATCTGGCCATTCTCCATGGCAAAGGCAGTAATTTTGTCGAGCATTGCGGTCCTCTAGTCCGAGTCTGGCAGATTGTCCTTGATTGTGCGGCCGACTCGAAGCGTGATGAATGTCATAAGTGACAAGAGTAACGCAATTTCGAAGCGATCGGTTGCCACCGCGATGCCGATCAGTCCCGTGGACAGCCGAGCGCCACAATCCTGAACGTCCCCGGTGCAGCCTCCTGGATAAGAGGATTGAGGCTAGTTGCGGCCCGGAGGAGTCAGCGATCGGTGTTGCGGCGCATAGAATGGCTTGCTGTGGACGTCACACCGCGCCCATGCGGTGGTCCATTTCAGCTCTTTCTGATAATCGAATCGTGCCCACAGGGGTGCTGGCATCTTGCCGTTGATGAACTCGATGTCTGCCAGCGCGAGGTTTGCCTTTAATACAGGTGACCAGGTCGTGCACTTGATTTCACCAACAGGCTTGCCGTTCTTGCCCTGATAGATGAAGGCCTCTCCAACTGGCTTATTGCCGTCGACAACAAGTTTCGTCAAGCGTCGTCGTGCCGGCTGGCCATGTTCTGCCTGCAATGCTGTCCTGCCGGTGAAGTGCCCCTTGTCGAGGTTGACCAGCCAGCCGAGGCCGGCTTCGTAAGGTGAACGGTCGAAACCATTGCGTATGGTCGTTTCTGCACAGTTAAAATCGAACCCGGGCATCACGAAGCCTGCTTCGATGCGGACCATTTCGAGTGCATCCAGTCCCATCGGGTGGATGTCGTAGCGGCCTTGCACGGCGAAAATGCTGTCCCACAGAGTCAGGGCATCCTGCGGCTGTACCCAAAGCTCATAACCGAGGTCGCCCGTATAACCGGTTCTCGATACCAATAGTGGAACACCGTCGCAGGTCAACTCCGCCGACGCGAACGGCTTTAGCTGTTGCAGGCCGTCGATTCCCGCCGCCTCAAGAACGGCAAACGAAGTTGGCCCCTGTACCGCGAGTGCTGCAACATCATGGGTCTCGAGTGATACTTCAACGTCGAAGCCACGGGCGGAAATCAGCAGCCAGTCCAACTGATGATGCTGACAACACAAACGGTAGTCGTTTTCAGCCAACTGGAAAATCGTGCCGTCATCGATAACCTTGCCATCATCATTGCACCAGACTACGTAAGTGACACGTCCAGGCTTCAGATTGGAGATATCCCTGGTTACCAGCCGGTCCAGGAAGCTGAAGGCGTCGCGACCGCTGATCCGGTATTTTTCCATCGGCGTGAGGTCCATCACCGCACAGCTTGAGCGCACGGCGAAATACTCAGTTGACAGCTTGTCGACGACTCGCGGAATCTTGTATGAGTTCCAGCCGGTCCAGTTCTCGGTCAGTGAGCGAGCTGCAATGCGTTCGTAGAACGGGCTGTGAGCAAGCCCCTGACGGAAGTGATCACGCGCAATCTTCACTTCGAACCCCTCTTCTCTAATATGCGCCGCGCCGCATTGCGTCCCGCCAGACCGTGCAATCCGCCCCCTGGATGTGAGCCTGCGCCGCACAGAAACAGTCCTTCTATCGGCGTGTCGTATTGCGCCGCACCGTACAGTGGACGCATCATGAATGACTGGTGCATGGAGAGCTCGCCGTGATGCCAGTGGCCGCCGACTGCGCCATATTCGTGTTCTATGTCAGCAGGTGTCCTGAGGTCGCTGGCGACAACCAGCCGGTCCAGGCCGGGTGCATATTGTGCGAGAAGCGAGATCAACTGACCACTAACGTCGTCCTTGCTGTTCTCCCAGCCGGCTTGCAGGTCATACGGAAGATAGGAGGCGTTGATTGAGACTGTGTGGTTAGCACCCTGATTTCGAGGAAGCACAATTTCCAGCAGCGGCCGTTCTGAGCACTCCCCATATTTCGAAAAGTTGAAGGCCTGCTCAATGTATTTCATTGATGGCGCAACGAGCAGCCGGTGATCAAGTTGCGAGTCGTCCAGCCCGCTGAATGTGGGCCGCCCGCTCAGCGTCAGATTGAGTGTTCCTGTTACGCCCTTGCCGCGAATCTGCTGCACGCGGTTTGCGAACATCGCATCCAGAGCCGGGGCACCAACCAGGTCGCCGAAAGTCGCACGAGGATCAACGCTGGAAGCGACCACGTCTGCTGTCAGGCTGTCTCCATCCGCAAACGTCACACGTCTTGAAGCGCCGCCTTCAACGTGAATCTTCTGTACGCGACTCCTGAGCCGGAACTCAACGCCGGCATCAAGCGCCGACTGCTCGAGCACGTCGATGAGATTTCCGCTGCCGGACTCTTGTCGCGACAGGGGGCCGTTAAGTTCCCCGGACAAGCGTTGCAACCATGTGAGTACCGTGCCGGGCGTACGCGGTCCCATCGCGCTGCCAAGCACTCCGTCAACCGCAATCGCCCCCTTGAGACGATCATCCTCAAATGTTTCATCGAGCACGTCGTAGATGTTCATTGCCGCGACGCGCAGTAGCTCGTACATGGCGTCACGTCCCAGTCGCACGCGGACATTCCAGCCAAGGTTCGCCAGCATTCGGGTGTCGGCGAACGGCATGTTTTTCAGCCTGGGCGGTTTGTTCTCGAGCAGCGGCCGCAGTGCTTTCGCAAATGCCAGGTAGCGACTGCGAAACTCCGAATAGGCATCGATATCGGCCTGGCACAGGCCATGCCCACTGACACCATCGTGGCGGATAGTCAGGTGCTTGCCATCAGCAGCCAGCGCTATCGTATCGACCGGCGTGCCGGGCACGTAGCCATAATGCTCGAGCTTCAGGCCCTTGCGGATCGAGTCACAAAGTGGATACGCCAGATGCGCAAGCCTGGCCATTCCGCCGACATCGCTTGCAGCGTCAACGCAAATCACCTTCTTGCCGGCTCTCGCCAGCCAGGATGCACATACGAGCCCATTGTGACCGGCGCCGATTACGACAACGTCTGTATGCTCAGTCATCGCTGAACTCCATCGGGGTTGTATCGGGCCGCTTCAGGTCGCGCAAGATCTCGCGTGCGGCATTGGCACCAGGGGCACCCATCACCCCGCCACCCGGATGCGTCGACGAGCTGCACATGTACATGCCACGGACCGGGCCGCGGTACTGCGCATAGCCCGGGAACGGTCGGTTGAACAACAGTTGGTCGAACGTCAGCTCGCCCTGGAAGATGTTGCCCTCGGTGAGACCGACTTCGGCTTCGAGCTCGCGTGGTGTGCGAACCTCAACATGCAGAAGAAGATCCTTGAAGTCCGGGCTATATTCGGCGATCTGGTCAATAACGGTCTGGCCGAACTGTTGCTGCTTCTCGTCACTCCAGCCACCTTCCGGCTCTACCGGGCAGTACTGCACGAACACAGACATCATGTGCTTGCCAGGCGGCGCGATAGTCGGGTCGTATTGAGATGGAACCAGTGCGTCGACATAAGGATCAGCCGACCAGCGGTCGTCTTTCCAGTCGTCATACGCGCGCTCCAGGCGTTCCAGGGTGTCCGTGAAATGCATGTGCCCGAGAGTCAGTGGTGACCCCTCCGGGAGCGCAGGAAACGTCGGCATGCCATCCAGTGCAATGTTGAGCTTTCCGGAAGAGCCGCGAATCTTGAAGTTCTGCGCGCGCTTCAATAGTGACGGCGGTACATCCTGTTGGTCCATGATGCGGGTAAACGTACGTTTGGCATCAAGGTTGGACACCACCGCATTCGCGGCGATTTCCTCACCCGAAACAAGCCTCACGCCGGAAGCGCGCTTGCCACTGACCAGTATCTGCGCGACCTCCGCATCGGTTCGGATTTCACCGCCTGCTGCCTGCAATGCTGAGGCAAGCGCGCCTGACACCGCTCCCATACCGCCGCGAGCGAAGCCCCATGCACCGACGTTGCCGTCAACGTCGCCCATCGCATGGTGCAGAAGCACGTACGCCGTTCCGGGCGAGTAAACGCCGAGACCCGTACCGATAATGCTGCCGCCGGAATAATGCGCGAGGATCGTCTCGTTCTCGAAGTAGTTTTCGAGGTACTCGGCGATAGGCATCGTAAAGAAGCGGATGAACTCGTAGATTTGCGCTTCACTTAGCTCATAGAACTTCTTCAGCAGATACGCAAACTCGAACGCGTCACGCGCCTTGAGTGAGCCCGGATCCGGAGGTGTGCGCAGCAGAAAGCCGCGGATCAACTTGCACCAGCGCATGACGTCCGCATCAAAACGGGCCGCCGCGTCGGCGTCCCTGACGCTGTGGCGCATCAGCTCTCGACGTCGAACGTTTGGATCGTAGTAGCTGCCGAAGAAGTCGCCGTCCTGCTTGAACGTCATGCTCGCCGTCAGTGGCACAACTTTCAGGCCGTGGCGGCCAAGGTCAAGTGCGTTGTAGATCTCCGGACGAAACAGGCTGCAGACGTAGGAACAATTTGAGTACTTCCATCCCTCGTGCAGCTCACGCGAGACGGTTGCGCCGCCAACGTAGTCGTTTTTTTCAACCACCAGCACCTTGAGGCCGGCCTTGGCCAGGAATGCGGCGTTTGTCAGGCCGTTGTGGCCAGCGCCAATGACAATTGCGTCATAACTCTTCATCAGGAAGCGTCGGCCAGGGCCGGAATGGTCTTCTTCAACTGCAGGTACATGACAAGGTATACCAGCATCGCGAACAGCGAGGCAGCGGCGCACATCATGAAGATGCTGTTGTAGCCAAGGCCTGCGGCGAGAATCGAGGCAGCAAGATTGGGTCCGACAATCTGGCCGAGACCTTGTGCGCCCGGCATCAGTGCGAGGAATCGCCCGGAGTGATCGACATTGGCCACCGTTGCAGACTGGTAGACGTCGACAAATATCCAGCAAAAGTTAAAGCTGAACATGCTGATCATGACATTGATGTTATTGATGCCGTTCGCGAGCATGCCGACGATAACGGCCTGGAATACCAGTGTTGCAAGCAACGGCCGGGCGAGCCCGAACCGATTGCTTATGAGGGTTGCAACGGCGCAGCCGATCACCGAAAACACCGAGGTGTATACGAGCATCTTGCTCACCCAGTCTGGCGATGCCTCGGAGTTGAGGCTGGCGAGCTCAATGTAAGTCCAGTAGGCGCCTATATTGATGTAGGTAAACACGACGGCAACGAGCACCAGCCAGGGTACGTAGGCGGGCACGTGCTTGTGTTCGATGTGGTGCCTGCCACTTGCCTCGGGAATATCGATGTCGACATCAAGCGTCTTGTCGACAGGGCGCTGCGGCACCCAGTGCAGAAATAGCAGGCCGACCAGGTAGCTGCCAATAAAGGCGATGTAGATACCGGCCATCGACAGCTTCGGCAAGATAAGGAGTTCGGCGCCCTGGCTAAACGCGAAGGCGAACAACATGAGGTTGAATGCGCGCGCCGGCTTGCTGGAACCACCGAGCGTCGCGATCGCAATCGCTGTGTAAACGCCACTGCCGATGCCGGCAACGAGGCGCAGCCAGAGTGTCCATTCGTAGGTGGTAAATACCATGCAGAGTGCATTGGCGCCGATGGCGACGGCTACGGAAAGCAGAATCAGCAGGCGGCGATTGACACTAGCGACAAAGAACGAGGCGATCACGGCGCCGAGCGAGAGCCCGCCAAGATCGGCACCGGCTACGCGCCCAACCTCGACTTCGCTGAAACCGAGCTGGGTAACCCAGGCCGTGCTTATGACCGGAATACCGACCATGACGCCGTAGCCCACCAGTGCCATGTAGATGCCGATCGAAATCGAACGCCAGTCATCGAAAACCGTGCGTTCGTGGATCAGTTTTCCGGCATTGTCGGTCAAATCGACTTTCCCCGTCGGCCCTACAGGCGATCTTTAAGTTTGTAGTACAACATGCCAAGCGCAATCAGCTGGTTGCCGAACCACTGTGTGCCCGGAATTCGAAAGTGGTTCATCCCCGCGAACAGATCATAGCGCTCCATGGTGCCGCTTACGGCATCGGCCATGACTTCCCCCATCACGTGGGTTGCGCAGACGCCGTGGCCGGAATAGCCCTGACAATAATAAACATTATTGTTGATGCGTCCGACGGTGGGAATACGCCGCAGGACTATGCCGATCTTGCCACCCCATTCGTACTCGATACGCACGTTCCTGAGCTGCGGGTAGACGCGCAACATGCGCGGCAAAATATAGGACTGGATGCTGCTGGGGTCCCGCCCGGAGTAATTGCAGGCACCGCCGTATAACAATCGCTTGTCGGCCGACAGGCGAAAGTAGTCGACCACTTCGTTGACATCGCAAACAGCGAGGTCCTCGCGGTTTATCGACTCGACGATCTCGTCCGGCAGACGTTCGGTGGCGATAATGTAGCTGCCGGCCGGATATACGAGATTGGACAGGTATTTTGGCTCGAGTTGGCTGTAGGCATTGCCGGCGATCACGACGGCGTCTGCGTCTATGTGTCCTTTGGCGGTCCTGACCCTGGCGCGAGGGCCATGCTCGATAGCAGCTACTGGCGACTGCTCGTAAATACTGACGCCGAGCGCGTGCGCTGCTTGCGCCTCACCGATGCACAGATTGAGTGGATGCAGGTGGCCGTCGCGGTAGCACACAAAGCCGCCGTGAAAGGCCGTCGTGCCGAGCATGTCGCAGGTCTTCGCTCTGTCCCAGACCTCGTACTTGTGGCCGCTGTTGTGCTTTTCACGATCAGCCGCGTATTCGTCAAAGTAGGCGACCTGGCTCGCTTTTGGTGCGACCTCCAGAAAGCCGTCCTTGAGGTCACACTGTATTTCGTACCTGGCTACCCGCTCGCGAATGATATCGTTGCCGCGCCAGCGCAGGTCCTGAATCATATCGGCAACGCCATCGCCGTATTTTTTCTGGATCTTCTGCAGGCCGCTCATGCCGTTGATAATCTGCCCGCCGTTGCGGCCCGAAGCGCCCCAGCCAACACGATTCGCCTCTACAAGCGCAACCGAGTAGCCTTTCTCAGCGAGTGACAATGCGGTGGAAACGCCCGTAAAACCTGCACCGATCACGCAGACGTCAGCGGACTCGGCGCCTTCCAGCACCGCGTAGTTTGTAACCTCGTTGACGCTCGCTGCGTAGTATGAGGCTGTATGTTCCTGCCGCTGGTCGCGCGCTCTCATTTTTTACACTGCCTCCGACTCGTCGAGCATTTCCTTGCGCCACTCGTCGAGGTTCATCTCGATGGCGGCAAAGCCACCAATCCAGAGCAGCTCGTCCCAGAAATACAACCAGTGGCCTAGGGTGGCCCAGTAAAAGCCAATAGCAATCAATGTCGCATACAGTCCTGTCGCCGTGTAGTTCGCTGACTTCAACAACCACCCGCCTGATATACCATGTCCCTGCAGCCTGACGGCAATTTCCAGCGCGGCAAGTACCAGCAGCCAGATGAGCGCTTCTGCAAGATCAACCAGTGCCAGGTCTCGCTCGAGTTGCAGTCCCGACATATCTGATACAACCGCATCCTCGCCGATCCAGTAGTACTCGCTCGCATTCGACAGACTCTCACAACTGTCTGCGGTGACGTCCGTGTACTCGAGATTACTCACGTATGAGACTTCGGCATCCGCCATCTGACACAGGTTAGTCACGCCCTCAACCTGCACGCTTGGACTCAGGGTCAACACTGCCATGAGATACGCATAAACTGTATGTGCGAGCATGACATAGCACGCGACGCGTGTACCGCGCACGGCATGTGCAACCCAGCCCGTCCATGACTCGTCTTCGAGTACGTAGGTTTCGAGCTCGAACATGAATAGCAGGATAAACCACGCCAACGTATCTATCGTGGTCGCGAACTCTGCGAACAGGTCAAGCAGTGTGAAATCGGCGTCCAGAATATGGGCGGCGCGGGTCCAGTCTTCGTATACGTAGTAGGAAAAGTTGACGATGAGCAGCGTGTAGACAGTCCACTTGATTGCCTGCTGCAACTTGTGCAAACGCGTGCTTACCGTCGGCTGCATTTTACGAGAAAGGAGTGCAGCAGGAATGTTGCGAGCATACCGACGGTCAGGATGGCGACAGACGCTTTGCCACGATGTGGCGTATCCGTTGACCATATCTCGCCGTATTCAAGCCAGTACAGCGCGTACATGGAAGCAAGCCATGGCGTAACCGCAACGGCAAGTTCAATTGCGCGGCGCAGTAGCGATTTTGGCGAGGCAGACATGAAAAAAAGCCTATCATGACAGGCTGCAACCGTATTCTTGACCTATCGGCAGCGATGCCGCGGTAGCAAATGGGTGAGACTGTTGCTTGAATTGCAGGGGCTGCTCGAAATGATGCGAGGAACACATGACGGTTGACTCGAAATCGCTGCTGCGGCTAGACGCCGTCAACGGCTGGCGGTTGTTCTGGCTGCTATCCGGTGCATTGTCCATTGTCATGCTGGTGGCGATGACCGGCGTCGACATGTCAACGGGATCCGGTGTCTCCGAGATGATCGGCTTCTCCGTGCGCTGGGCCGTACCTTTCATCTACGTTGTGATCGCTGCATCGTCGGTCCGATATCTGTTTCCGAACCCGTTCACACTATGGTGGCTGCGAAACCGCAAGTTTTTTGGCTTGTGCTTCGCCGTCGCGATGGCGTGGCAGGGGTTGTTCATATTCATGATGTCCGTGTGGTTTCGCGACTACTACTACGAAGACGTCTACCTGCTGCGGGATGAGCTCGAGGGCAGCACGGGCTATATTTTCCTGGTGGCGCTGGTCCTCACGTCGTTCGATTTTGGGCGTAAACGGCTGAGCATGGAGCAGTGGAAGGTCTTGCATAAGACGGCCGTGTATTTCCTCTGGGCCTACCCATTCAGTGTCTACTGGTGGAACCTATCGTACTACGACGATCCCCAGCCGATTGACTACCTGTTCTACTGGAGCGGCTTCCTGGCCGTCGCATTGAGAATTGCTGCCTGGGGTAAGCGGCGACAAGCGAACGGAGTTGCTTCGCCACTGTTGAGGATGCTGGGTGCCACAATTATTGCGCTTGGGTTGGCATGGTCCGTGGCCAGCCTGTACCTGCAGGATCAGGTGACGACATTCCTGACTGCCGCGGCGTGGTCTGCGACACTCGAACTGTGGTTACCGTACTGGCCCTTTGAGCCGTTCCTGTCGCTGTTCATTATCGCTGCCGGCACGTTGCTTGCCACCCGCTCTACAGGCGATCCTTGATCTGGTAGTACCACATTCCGAGTGTCACCAGGGGCTTGGTAAATGTCGTTGCGCCGGGCACGACTACTGGCTTTACGTCAGCGAACAGGTCGAACTGCTCAAGCGTGCCGGCTACGGCATCCGCCATGATTCGACCGGCCAGGTGCGTGACGTTGACGCCGTGTCCGGAATATCCCTGGCTGTAAAAGACATTCGCTGCCGTGCGCCCCAATTGCGGCACTCGATTGAGTGGTACCGCGATCGTCCCGCCCCATGCATAGTCGATTCGGATCCTGGCGAGTTGTGGGTACAGGCGCGACAGCTTGCGACGGTGTTTCTGTTCGATATAGCCCGGGTCATCGCCGAAGTAGTTGAAGCGTCCGCCAAACAGCATGCGCTTGTCGGCGCTCAGTCGAAAGTACTCGAGTACAAAATTTGGATCGCACACGGCGACATCGCGCGGATTGATAGCCTCAATAGTAGCGGCATCCAGGGGCTCGGTGGCAACGATGAAGCTGTTGACCGGGAATACCAGGCCACGCAGCTTCTTGTCGAGCCACTGGTAGGCATTGCCGGCAATGACGACGGCGTCGGCGGTGACAGATCCGTGTGCGGTTCTTACACATGGTCGGCTGCGATGCTCGATAACAGTGACCGGTGACTGTTCGTAGATGGTCGCACCGAGTGACACGGCCGCATCTGCCTCTCCAATGCACAGGTTTAGCGGATGCAGGTGACCATTGCCCATATTCAGCAGCGCGCCGATGTACGCATCGGTGCCGATATAGTCCGATGTTTCGGCAGCAGAGAGCAGGCGAACCTCATGAGGGAAGCCTGCGGTGCTGAGGCGCCGATAATCGTCCTCAAAATCACGCAGGTGACGTTTCTTGATGGCGACGTCGAGATAACCCCACTTAAGGTCACAGCGAATATCGTAGGCCGCGACTCGCTGCCGGATAATGTCGTGGCCGGCCCATCGCAGCTCTGCAAATAGCTCTTCGACATCCCGGCCATGATGCTTGGCGATATTCTTCTCGCCGGCAATGCCGCCAATGATCTGGCCGCCGTTGCGGCCCGAGGCACCCCAGCCGACGCGATTCGCCTCAACGACATGAACGTTGTAGCCGCGTTCCGCAAGATGCAGTGCCGTAGAGATACCAGTGAAGCCGGCACCGACGACGCAAATGTCGGCCGATTTGTCGCCCCGCAGTGGTTCGTAGGCGGTCTGTGCGTTCGCGGTGGCCGCGTAGTAAGAGCCGGTGTGGGCCTGCAGGCCTTGCTGCGGTGAGCTACGCAATTTTCGAGCGACGGTACTGTGCTGGAGTCATACCCACGTGCTTCTTGAACGCTGCGTAGAAAGCAGAGTTCGAATTAAAGCCGACACTAAACGCGACCTTAAGCACGGCGCCCTGATCCTCGAGCCCATTTAGCAGTTGCTTGGCGTATTCAATACGGTAGCGATTAACGTAGTCGAAGAAACTCATGCCGAAGCCTGCGTTGATTACCTGTGACAGGTGGTTAACTGAGCATCCGACCACCTTGGCCAAGTGCGGGAGGGTCAGTCCGGAGCGCATGTAGACTGCCTGCTCGCTCATAATGGCATCAAGCTCGCGTTTGTACTCCAGAAGCTGGCCGCTTGAGAGCCCGGACTTTGCGTACTTGTTGCGGGTGACCGCATGCGAAGGCGTCATGTTGCCGCGTTTGAATTGCTCCGGAACATCGTAGTAGTCGGTGATCAGCAAGGCGGAGTCATCTTGCAGGGAGATGAATTCTGCTCCCTGGTAAATCGTTCTGTTGCCGGACGCGTGGTCGTCGGGTGGCACCATACGGTATTGAAAAGCGACCGTGTCGCCGCTCGCAAGCACCTCACCGATCAACTCATAGTGGTGTCGATATTGAGAGAAAAACCCGTACAGACTGGCAACCAGCTGATCGGCAGACTGCTGGACATTCTCAGGGATGTCGCGATAGACACCGCCGTCAGCGAGATGATCCGCCACACCGCGGGGGTCGTGGTGGTTCCAGGCATCAAGGTAGCTTTTTACAAACTCTGTCGCGTGCACTGGCTCTCGGGGCGCCTCGTCTGTGGTCGTTGTCCGGCTAGTCTAGGCTAAAACAACCGACCCACACCATACAAATTTCGATCCTATAGGCGCGGATTTCCGCGCGCGGTGCTGCGCGTAGTCTCAATGCAAGCGCCGGCAAGCTTGCGGTTGGGCAATTTCTTGAGGACGTCGACCGACGTCAGGTGACAACATGGCAGCTACAACAAACGAATTAATACATGGGCTTGAGGCAATTCACGCACAGGACGCACTTCGACACGGGCTGCCACAGCGAACCCGGTTGTCGCAGGCGGTCACGCTCGCACTCCTGACCGGCGCATCCAGCGGCGCGGCATTTGCGCAGGAGAAGGCGCTCGACGAGATCACTGTGACTGCCACCAAGCGAGCGGAATCAGTGATGGATGTGCCGCTGGCAATCACGGCAATGTCTGGTGCCTTCGTCAGAGAAGCCAATCTCGACGACGTCAAGGACCTGATCGCGTTCACCCCCGGCATAACCGGCAACACCAAGGACAGCTTCCTGGATTTCGTCAGTGTCCGTGGTATTCGCACGATCGACTTTGGCAACGGCGGCGATCCGTCGGTCAGTATTTACAAGAATGGCCTTTACCAGGGCAGAAATGGCTCGGCGGTCTCCAGCTTGTACGATGTTGAGCGAGCCGAGGTGCTGCGCGGCCCGCAGGGATTCCTGTTCGGCCGCAATTCAGTTAGTGGCGCCATCAATGTCATTACGAATAAGCCGGACGTGGGTCAGACAGGTGGCTACGTGGAACTCGATGTCGGTGAGCGCGGGCACGCGGTGCTCGAGGGCGCGGTAAATATTGCGGCAAGTGAGAACTTTGCTCTGCGGCTCGCGGGATATCACTCGGAAGAGGATGGCTACGTCGGCAACCTGGCCGGCGGGCCGGACCTTATTGGTCACGACAAGTCGGCGCTGCGGGCGACCGGACGCTACCAGACGGATGCTCTGACGGTCGACCTGATGCTCGAGTATGAAGATCGGGACATGAACGGCACCGTATACAGGGCCACGGGCAACGGTGATTCCTTTAGTGTTGTCCACACGCGCATCAACGGGGGTGTGCCGATCGACGTGTCGTCCGATGGTCGTGTGGTCAACAACGACAACATCAATGGAAGTATTGATCGGGGCGAAGTCCTGTCTACCGGTCTGGATATTGAGTACGACATGGGGTGGGCGACATTTTCCTCGCTCACTGGCTTCAAGGATCACACCTACGAATATGTTGAGGACTACGATGCCTCGCCGCTGGTCGTCTTTAACTACGGACAGGACCAGGAGGGCGATTACTTCGAACAGGAATTCCGCATCACTTCAGAGGCCGATGGGCCTCTGAGTTGGTACGCCGGTGTCTCCTTCTACAAGGAGAACATTGATACGACATTCCTCGGCCAACAGGACGAGGATGCGTATTGCCAGGCCTACTGGTTTGATACCTGCCAGGGATTATTCGACTACTACAACTATTTGGATAGCTATTACGGCGGAACCTACTACACGGATATCCTCTACGACTATTTCGGAACGGCTACATGGACCGCGAGCAGTCAAGGTGGCCTGATCAATGACAGGAACCGCATTGTCGGCAAGTACCAGGGCTATTCGGCTTACGTGGACTTGAGCTACGCTTTCTCCGATACGTTCGATGTCAGCCTGGGCGTGCGCTACGCGTACGACGAGAAGGAGTTTTCGCAGCAGTCCCTGCCGGATCCCGGTAACTCGCTGCTCGCTTACAGGGTACAGACAGGGTTCATAACGCCTAACGGTCCGGTTAGCGACAAGAAGGACTGGGATGATACGACCTATCGGCTGGTTGCCAATTGGCGCCCGAACGACAACACGCTGCTCTTCGGTAGTGTGACGACCGGATACAAGCCGGGCGGCTTCGGCAGCTTTAATATCGAGCCCGGTGATCTGTCGGGTGAGTTGTACGGTCGTTACGTTGTCGACTACGCGGTCGACAAGCCCGGAGACTTTGGGCCGGAAACCGTGACCGCATTCGAGATTGGCTACAAGGGCACCTTCATTGAGGGCAAAGCACAGTTGGCGGTGAATGCGTTTGTCTATGACTACGAGGATCTGCAGGCGATCTACGGTGAAGTCGGCAGCCCGATCACGATCGTCGACAACGTTGGCCAGATTGACGGCCAGGGTCTCGAATTCGACTTCAGTGTCGCGTTGAACGAGAACTTCCTGGCGCGCTTTGGTGGTTCCTGGTTCGATTCCGAGGCCAACGATGTTCAGGCGTTCTGCGAGGCTGGCGACCGGCTGCTGGGTGATGTTAACGCCTGCGAGGGCAACTCGATTCCATGGGCTCCGGAGTACACCGCGTTCGCCACATTGAACGCCAGCTTCCCGGTCAACAATGGGGAGTGGTTCGGTATCCTCAGTTGGAGCTGGGAGGACGACTATCGCGGCGGCTGGGCCGACCCGAGAACCCGAGACTGGGGTCCTGACAGCAACGTCTACCAGGTAGTGCCTGCCATGAACCAGACGGACGTTCAGGTTGGCTACCAGGGCGAAAGCTGGCGAGTCACGGCGTATGTTGAGAACCTCTTCGATGAGCTTTGGTACGACGGCAACTACGAGGACGACGACATCGAGTCCCCGTATGTTGAGCACCTGTTCGGCCCATCTCGCCCGACAACCTACGGCGTCAGAGTCAGCTACGAATTCTAGAGTGAGCCAGCTTGTCGCCCGAGTGGACTCTGTGTACACGGGGTCCAATGACGACATGAGCAAGGACGCCGCCTCCAGTATTCGCGTCGAACTTGATGGTGTCGCAGGCGACAGCCATCGTTCGTTTTCGCGTCAATGCTGGGCAGGCGACAAGCAGCCCGAAGGAACCTTGCGGCGCAACGAGCGCCAATGGTCGGCAGTGTCTGTCGAAGAGCTGGCCGAGATTTCGGCAGCGATGAGCCTCGTTGATACGCTGACGGCGGCAGAGCTGGGTGCCAACCTCTGTCTTGAGGGCGTGGCCGAACTTTCCCGACTCCCCAAAGGCACGATACTCAGGTTCCCTTCAGGGGCAGAGCTCATCGTTGTCGAATACAATCCGCCTTGCCATGACATGGGCAAGAAAATTGCGGCGACGCATGAGACGCGGTCGGGCGAAGCGCTGGAGTCTACGGCATTTTCGAAAGCGGCCAAGCTGACGCGTGGCCTGGTTGGAGTTGTCGACGTGCCGGGCGAAATCAGTGCCGGCGATGACGTTGTAATCGATATCTACGAGACACCGGACTGGCTGCAAAGATCCGCTGACTGATGGACATCTATACGACAACGATCGCGATAAGCATCGTGTTGTATATAGCGATTGGCAATCTTGCCGGTCGCGGTATCATCAATCTCGACGATTACTACGTTGCGGGCCGAAGAGCGCCGACACTGGTCATCGTAGGAACACTCGTCGCAAGCCTGATGAGTTCAACCATGTTCCTTGGTGAGGCCGGTTTCGCCTATGACACACAGGGCGGACCGTACGTACTGTTTCCACAGACCGCTGTCGTAGGCCACGTGCTGGGAGCCTTGTTCTTCGGCCGCTACCTGCGTCGCAGCCGCACCATCACGCTGGCCGAATTCTTCGGCAAGCGCTTCAACAGCAAGCGGGTGCAGGCGCTTGCCGGATTCACGATCATCTTTGCATTGGGCGGTTACCTGCTGGCGGTCACGCAGGGTGCTGCGCTGTTGTTATCGGAACTGACCAATCTCAGTTACGTGCAAGCGCTTTTCGTCGGCTGGTTGAGCTATACGTTCTTCACGATGTACTCCGGGTCGCGCGGTGTGATCCTGACCGACACGCTGATGTTCCTGCTGTTCTCGTTTGCCAGCGGTGCCGCCATAGTGTTCCTGGTTGGCGAGCTTGGCGGCGTCCCCAATATTATCGAGCAGCTCGTTGCCCTTGAGGAAAAGAAGGATCTGCTGTCCTGGCACGGCATCGTGGGTCCAGGTACGGAGTTTCCAACCGCGACGGACTACCTCATCTGGGCAATGGCGATCGACGTCAGCTGGTTACTGGTCTACATGGTTAGCCCCTGGCAGTCGAGCCGTCACATGATGGCAAAGAACGAGCACGTAGTTATTCGCTCTGCGATTGTCGCTGCGGTTGCCATCGTAGTGTTGCAGATCATGGTCTATGGGATGGGAGTAATTATCAACCTCGGCGACGCCAATATCGTGCCACCGGACCGGGCCACCATCTGGGCGTCAATCAACATGTTGCCGGCTTTTCTTGGCGCATTGATGCTGGCGGGAATCATGGCCGCGGTGCTGTCCTCCGCATCGACGTTTTTGTCGCTGGTGGGTTTTAGCGTCAGCAACGATATTGGCATTCACAAGACCGGTGACGAAACAAAGACGCTGCGCTTCAGTCGCATCATGATGCTGGTCGTCGGCGCCGTGGTGCTCACCCTGGCGCTCGTGTTTCCACCGCAGATTTTCTGGCTAACGACCTTCATTGCTACCGTATTCGCGTCGTCATGGGGGCCGGTTGGTCTGATGGCGATCTGGAGCAAACGCATAACAGAGCAAGCGGCGTTCTGGGGGATGTTGAGCGGTCTCGTCTGCAATGTTGTGCCTAAGCTCTTCGAGTTCATCGGCATGATCGATCTGCCGTCTTACCTGGATCCTGTCCTGATAGGAGGCGTCGTCAGCCTTGTCGTCACGATCGTTGTTTCGCGGCGGACGACGGTCAGCAGCGAGGAGGCCAGCTACCTGCGGATGTTGCACAAGCGGCCAGTCGATGAAATCGGCGTGAGGCGCACGCGGACCACGCTGTTAATGCCGGTGCTGTTGCTGCTGACGGGCACAGTTACGCCGTACTTGCTGGTGCAGTACTACGTGCGCCCGTTCCAGCGCGCGACGGGTACATTGCTGGCGGACGGCTCTTTGAATCTCGCCAGCGGCGAAATGGTATTGATCTATTGCTGGGTTGGCCTGTGGGTCAGCCTTGCCGCGTTCACGGCCTGGTACGTGCGGCGATCATACGCGCCGGCTAGTAGTCCGCAGGAGGCGTAGCCCGCGCGCGGGCTGGTGTCCAGAACGGTTTGTCCATTTTCTTGCAGCGCGCAACCCGGCTGTATTGCCGCAACTCCTTGGTGTAGTAGATCTCTGCCCACAGATTGCTGTCAAGGTGCTCGGTTCTGATCATCGCCAGCGCAATATTCGCCTTGACCGCCGGTGACCACATTGCCGACGTAACGTAGCCAACTTCTTTTGCGCAGCGCTTATCGCCGTAGATGTAGGCTTCCGCTGCGGGACGATTACCCTCGATATCGAGTTTCGTGAGTGTGTATTTGGGGCCGCGCTG
Source organism: uncultured Gammaproteobacteria bacterium (assembly GCA_963698425.1). Lineage (GTDB taxonomy): Bacteria > Pseudomonadota > Gammaproteobacteria > Steroidobacterales > Woeseiaceae > UBA1847. The sequence continues at coordinate 226,499 of CAVOQR010000003.1, forward strand.
TTTTTCTTCGAGCAGGGCGCTCCTGCCACTGAAATGCGGTTTCTTGAAGTCGACCAGCCAGCCGAGATTCAGCTCGAACGGTGTTTGATCGTGTTCGAAATTCACGGTTCGCAAGGCCTCGTTGAATTCCATGTCCGGCATAATGAATGCGGCCTCAAGTCGCGCCATGTTGGTGGCTGCTTCGCCGTACGGCTGAATGCCGAGGTCTTCTCCGGCCTCATACAGCGCATCCCACATTTCTAGTGCGAGATCTCGAGGAATCCAGAGCTCATAGCCGAGGTCGCCGGTAAACCCGGTTCGAGAGACCATGAGTTGTTCGCCGTGAAACGGGAAGAAGCGAATGTCGAATGGTTTTGCCTCATCAATGCCGGTCAGGCCCATCTTCTTCAATACGGCGCACGAAGTCGGGCCCTGCAGTGAGAGCGCGGGCAAATCATCAGTAATGTCGGTGACGTTGACGTCATCAAAGCCGAAGCAGCTTTTTCTCAACCACGCCGTGCATGGGCTGCCGCAGGTAAGCATGAACCGATCTTCTGCAAGCCTGAAAATCGTACCGTCATCAATCATTCGCCCGTCGTCGGTACACCACAGGCAGTAGGCCACCCGGTTAATCCCGATCTTGCTGACGTCCCTCGTTACCATGCGGTTCAGCATGGTCTCCGCATCTTGGCCCGTTATTTCGTACTTCTGCATGGGCGTGATGTCGTAGGTGCCGCACAGATTGCGAATGCAAAAGTATTCGTACTCCAGGTCGTAGTAGTACTCGGCGAACTTGTAGCCGTTCCACGCAGACCACGCTTCACGGATATTCAGCTCCTTCTGCCGCGGGTAGAAGGGTGACAATTTGGGGCGTTCACCTGCGAATTGATCGTCTGTGTTCATAGCTTATTCGTCATAGAAATCATCATCGGGGACGGTGTTCGGGCGTCGCAGGTCCATAAGGATTTCGCGTGCCGCATTGGCGCCGCAAACGGCTGATACGCCGCCGCCGGGATGTGTTGATGACCCGCACATATACATGTTCTTTACAGGCATGCGGTACTGTCCGAAACCGGGAAATGGTCGATTGAAGAACAACTGGTCGATCGTTAATTCGCCCTGGAAGATATTGCCCTCGGTCAGCCCAATTTCGTTTTCGATTTCGTGTGGCGTTCGAACCTCCATGTGCACAATGAGGTCGCGAAATCCGGGGCTGTAGCGCTCGATCTTACTGATGACGCTTTCACCGAATGCATCTCTTTTCTCAGGCGTCCAGGGGCCGTCGGCCAAAGTCGGCGGGCAGTACTGCACGAAATTCGACATCCAGTGCTGGCCCGTTGGCGCAACGGTTGGGTCCCAGGCCGAAGGAATGACAGACTCGACGAAAGGATCGTCCGACCAGCGGCCGTGTTTCCAGCAATCGTAAGCGCGCTCCATTGTTTCCAGCGAGCCGGTGAATCCCTGGCCACCGCGATTCAGGTACTTGTTATCCGGCACACCAGTGAATGTTGGCATGCCCGACAAAGCGATGTTTACCTTGCCCGAGGAACCACGAATCTTGAAGTTGCTGGCTCTTTCATAGATACCGTCGGGCAGGTCATCCTTGTCCATGATGCGCGTGAAGGTGCGTTTGGCATCAAGATTGGAGACGACAATTCCGGCGCGCAGTTCATCGCCATTCTCGAGCACCACGCCAACGGCCTTGCCGCCTTCAACGAGCACCTTGCTGACCCCTGCGTTGGTGCGAATTTCGCCGTCATTCGCCTGCAGCGCAGAAGCAATCGATTGCGAGATCGCGCCCATTCCGCCGCGCGCCAGTCCCCACGCGCCAATGCTGCCATCAACATCGCCCATAACGTGATGCAGCAAAATGTAGGCAGAGCCGGGCGAGTACACGCCAAGCGCAGTACCGATGATGCCGGGGCTTGCCATGGCCGCTTTGATGAGGTCATTTTCGAAATAGTCGTCGAGATACTCTGCTGCGCTCATAGTGAAGAAACGTACGTATTCGTAAATCTCCTTTTCACCAAGTTTCCAGAACTGCTTTGCGAGGTACATCAGCTCCATGAGGTCGCGAGGCCTGAACGATGTCGGGTCTGGTGGCGTCCGCATCAAGGTCTTGCGTATGAGCTGCGAGTAGCGAGTCAGGTCCGTCTGGAAGCGATGCATTGCATCGGCGTCGTGAGAAGAATGGCGCTTTAGCTCCAGGTAGGCGGCCGTCTCGTCATGATAGGAGAACAGTCGTTCATCGCCTTCGCCGAAGTTAACGGTGCCAAGATACGGCACCAGGAGCAGACCATGCTTTGCGAGATCAAGGTCGCGATGAATGGCCTGCCGCATCATGCTGCAGACGTAGGAACAGCTGGAGTAAGTCCAGCCCTGGTGTAGCTCGCGCGACACGGCGGCACCGCCGATATAGTCGTTTTTCTCCAAAACCACGACGTTCAGGCCCGCCTTGGCGAGGTACGCGGCGTTGGTCAGCCCATTGTGGCCCGCACCGATAACGATCGCATCGTAGCTGCTCATCGCAACACCTCGTGGGCGGCGTTGTGGCCTGCTGCGCCGCTAAGGTCTCCGCCCGGGTGGCTTCCCGCCGAGCACAAGTACAGGCCGGGAATGGGCGTCCGGTACTGGGCGGCGCCATACGTCGGGCGCATCATCAGCAACTGGTCCATGGCGAACTCGGTGTGGTGCCAGTGGCCGCCGGTAACGTTGTAGTCGCGCTCCAGGTCGGCGGGTGTCAAAAACTCCCGATGGACAATCTGCTCGCGGATGCCTGGCGCGTATCGGACCAGCGTATCGATGGCGGTTTCGCAGGCTGCGTCGCGCGCCTCGTCGGTCCAGCCACCTTTGAGCGCACGCGGGATGTACATGACATGGGCGGACAGCACGTGTTGTCCCGCGGGCGCCAGAGACGGGTCGTGCATGCTGGGAACCACGATTTCCATGACCGGGTTTGCCGAACACTTGCCATACTTGGCGTCGTCGAAGGCAAATTCGATGGCGTCCATCTCGGAAGCGATGATCATGCGGCCAGCAGGTGCATCGAGGCCCGCAAATTCAGGCTGGCCATTTAGTGCGAGATGCAGTTTCGCAACATAGCCGTCGCAGCGAAGTCTGTTGACCTGGTTAGTAAATCCGATGTCCAGGTGCTGCACGCCGACAAGGCTGATGAAGGTGCGTTTTGGATCGGCGGCGGAAATAACCCGCGTCGCCGCGATAGACGGCCCATCGGCTAATTGCACGCCACTCGCCCGGATACCGTCTTCGCTACCCTTGATAAGTACGCGTTCGACCGGGGTTCCACAACGAATTTCGGCACCGTTGGCTGTGGCTGCGTTTTGTAGCGCTGTGATCAGGCCCGTCGTGCCGCCTGCCGGGATCGCGTGTCCGCCGCGTGATGACTCAGCCATTCGGTACAGCATCGCGAGCACCGAGCTGTTGGGTGAACGCGGCGCCATCTTTGCGCCAATCACACCATCCCAGCTCAGCATGGCTTTCAGCAAATCGCTGTCGAAGCGCTCATCCATCAGGTCGCGTGCGGGTAGTGATGCGACCCGCATGAACTCCTGCATTGTGCGCTTGCCAGACAGTCTGAGTCCGAGGCCAAGGCGCGCGAAGGTCAGGAGGTCGGACAGGTTGCTGCTGCCAATGCGCGGCATCGTGCGGGTCCAGAACGGTTTCAGGATGTCCGCAAAGCGGTGCATGAGCGCGGCGTACTCAAGATACGCGCTCGCGTCCGCTGCGCTGCAGCCAGACACGACGCCGTCTTGCAACGTGATATGACTCTGGTTGCTATCGAGGCCAATAAGGGGCAACGGTTGTGCCGCTGTGTCGTAGCCGCACGAGGCCAGCTGCAGATCGTCAATGACCTGCTGGCTGAAGTGGCTGATGGAGTGCGCCACCGGGGCATGAAACCCGGGATAGAACTCGCGATCGGCGGCCAGGCCACCCGGACTTTCCGCGGCCTCCAGAACGAGCACGCGCTGGCCCGCCCTGGCGAGATAAGCGGCACAAACCAGCCCATTGTGGCCCGCGCCGATAATAATCGAGTCGTATTGCTTCAAATCCTGACCTGCCAGCTGTTCGATTTATCTCCTTGCTAGGCTAGTCAAGCGACACGCGGCTGGCATCCATGCCTACAGGCGGAGATGATCAACACCGGCATATTTGCTGTTATTTCCCGGCATATTCAGAGGACTGAGCAGATTTCAGAGCTGCAAAAATGGCTGGACGGCCACAAGATCGAAAGTGTCGAGACGATCGTCCCGGACATTGCTGGCATGGCCCGCGGCAAGCTGCAACCGGTCGAATTGCTGACGGGTAAGCCAGGCAAGCTGCCCATCGCGGTACTGGCACAATCCTGCAATGGCCTGTTCCACCTGCCCACAGACAATGTTGGCGATCAGGACATGCTGCTCCGTCCTGATGTGGCGTCGCTACGAGTCGTTCCCTGGGCTTCTGAGCCAACCGCTTCGGCGATCATGGACTGCTTTTACGCCGATGGTGAGCCAGTTGGTCATGCGCCACGTGCCGTTCTGCAGCGCGTCATTGGCCGCTATCAGGAGCACGGCTGGACCCCCGTCGTCGCACCTGAAGTCGAGTTCTACCTGACGCGCGATCCGGAAAGTGAGCTGGAGGCGCCGCTGGGTGAATTGACGGACCCGTATGGCCTGGATGGCATACATGACCTTGATGCTTTCTTCGAGCAGCTTTACGACTACTGCCGGGCGCAGGATATACAAATCGGTGCAGCTTCTCAGGAGCTCGGCCCGGCGCAGTTTGAAATCAACTTCCAGCACGGTGACGCGGTGAAACTTGCAGATGATGTGTTTCACTTCAAGCGTACCCTGAAGCGTGTTGCACTGGACCATGGCATGCGAGTGACATTTCTCGCCAAGGTGACGCAAGATGGTCCAGGGAGCTCGCTGCACATTCATCAAAGCGTCGTTGGTGACGATGGCAACAATGTCTTCTCTACAGGCGACGGTGAGCCGAGCGAACTCTTTCACTTCTATCTCGGCGGTTTGCAGCAGCACATGCGAGATGCATTGTTATTGTTCGCGCCTTACGCAAACTCCTACCGACGGTTCCTCAGTTACTACTCGTCGCCTGTCAATCTCGAATGGGGTGTCGACAATCGAACAGTCGGTCTCAGGGTTCCTGACTCCGAGCCTGCCGCACGTCGTATAGAAAATCGCCTGGCAGGCAGCGACGTAAATCCGTACCTCGCAATAGCGGGAACGCTGGCATGCGGTCTTGCTGGTATGACGAGCCGGCTGCCGCCACGAGCGGCAGTTGCTGCATCGGCCTATGATCTGCCATTCGCTTTGCATCGTGACCTCTACGAGGCGCTGGATGCGTTTGCTGGCAGCTCTCGGATGCGCGAGATTCTTGGCGATGAATTCGTTACAACCTACTCGAAGGTCAAGGAACTGGAGCATCGCGAGTTTCAAGCACGCATTCCGGATTGGGAGCGTGATGAACTGATGTTCACCGTCTAGTTCCCGTCACAGGCAAAATCCGGCTAAAGTGACGTAATGAGCCTCATCAAGAAGCTTGGCCCCGGAGCAATCAGCCTGATCGCGGCGAACACTGCCGTGCTGTGGCTGTACTTCGTTTACGACATCACGCTCTTCCAGCTGGTTCTGGTTTTTTGGTGCGAATGTGCGTGGATAGGCGTGTTCAGCGCAGTCAAGTTGATGCTCGCCTCGGCAATTGGCGATCCTTACGAAAATCGTTGGGCGGATGTATCACCAGGGTCCGCTTTCCTGCTGTCGTTGCTCGTCATATTCATGACGAGCTCAGCATTTTTTTCCCTGCTCGGAATCGTACTGATGGCAATCCTGTTTGCAAATGATGCGCTGCCGCTGGGCAATCCCGGTGATGCCGCGATCAACCACATCGGGCTTGTTTTGGGCGCTTCACTTTTCCTGATGGCGGCGCATGCGATTTCACTGGTTGCCAACTTCCTCGTGCTCGGCGAATACAAGACGGCAAGAGTCGGTACGCTGGTGGCGCTGCCGTTTAAACGTTGCCTGGCCCTGTTGTTCATGATCGCCACCAGCATCCTGTTTGTTGCGCTGCTACCGACATACGCGAACACCACGGCTTTTGCCGTGGCCGTCATCGCGATGAAAGTCCTCTGGGATATCCTTCTACACATAAGCGAGCGTCGCGGTTTCGCGGTGGCGTCGCCAGCATGAGAGCGTTGCTCAAGGTTGTCCTGGCCTTGCAGGTTTTGGCGGGCCTGTACTGGACGTTGACAGTTGCCATGACGGCCGGGCAGGGCGGAATCGAGGTACTGTATCGATTCGTTATGGTGTTTGCGCTGCAAGCTGCCTGTTTCCTGCTTGGCTTGTTCGCCACCTGGAAGTTCCCCGAGCAACGCCGTGTCGCTCGCTGGCTTATCGGACTGCCGTTCGTGTTCTTTTTCTTGCCCGGACTGTTAAAAGTGCTGCTCCGCGGGCGCGTCACTGACGGCATGCTGGTCATGGCCGCGCTGGGCGTGGTCGGCGCGGCCATCGCAGCCAGCATTGTGGCTCCGCAACGGGTTTCCAGGAAGCTGCCAGGGTGGATGTTTACAAGCCGTCTGTTTAACAGTCTGATCCTGGTCGGACCATTGCTTGGCTGGCTATTCTTCGCCGGTGTTCTATTCTGGCTGTTTGCCGTGGAAGGCGAAACGACCACGCGGCAATTGCGCAATAGTGGCACCGGCTATGGACTGGGCGTTGCAATTCTCATGGCGGCGACTTACCTGGTCGGACTTGGCGCTGTGTCGTTCGGTGCTGCGAGCTGGGGGCTGCTGGGTCTCCGCAGCGGTGTGCAGGATGCGTGTCAAAAACTGAACGTCGCACAGATGCTGCTCGCGCTGCCCGGGTTGCTCGCCGGCGGCGTCGCCATTTACTTCCTGGCGAGCCAGAATTAGGTGCGTCTCAGTAGCGGCCGTGCTGCTTGAAGATGTAGTTATTGAGTTCGATGAACTCCGAATTCATGCGGTGCACCTTGCGGCGCGTTGAGCGAGCAAGTGCGCGCATGACCTTGTAGACCAGGTGCGGATGCTTCTCGATGATGCTTTCAAAATCATCGCGCTTCAGACTCAGGACCTCGCACTCGACGAGTGCACGCAGCCCAACGGAATGTTCGTGGCCGTCGATGAAACTCAGCTCTCCAGCCAGGTCACCTTCGCGCAATACGGCCAGTGTGGACTCTTCGTCGGCAGCCGTGCGTTTAACGACTTCGAGTTTGCCGCTCAAAATGACGTGTAAGGTATCGTCTGCGGTCCCTTCCTGGATGAGAAACTCGTCAGCTGCGATTGTGCGGCTGGCCAGCAGGGTGCCGAGAATGGTCGCCTCTTCAGCAGACAGCTCCTCGCCGAGGGATGATTTCTGAATCAGGGGTACTGTGTCGGTCATTCGGCTGCTCCGCCATTAGTTGCTCCCCTGTATGGTAAACAACTTCACGGCAATCGAGACATACGTATATTGCCCAAATTGGTATCGCTCTATCTGAAGTGAGGAAAACGAAATGAAGCAGGTTCTGACGCTACTTGTACTAATATCAGCGTTCATTGGATTGGCCTTCTCGGCCGAGGAAGCCAACATGACGGCAACAGGAACGTTTGAAGTAGATCTGACTCCACAACAAGACACAGAATTTCCAGCTGGCCGCATGCTCATCAAAAAGGCGTATTCCGGCGGCATGGCAGGCTCCGGGGTTGGTCAGATGATCAGCAAGAGAACCGCCGAGGGAGCAGCCATCTACTACGCGATTGAGGAGTTCTCAGGCACATTGGATGGCAAAAAGGGTGGCTTTACGCTGACTCACAAAGGCTTCATGAGTACCGAGTCGCAGCTGCTTGAGGTTGTTATCCTCGAAGGCTCTGGAAGCGGTGAGTTGCAGCGAATATCCGGGTCGATGACCATTACCCAGAGTGCGGACGGGCACAAATACGAGCTTGAGTATGTGCTGTAGTTCGTAATTCTTGCCGGGCGCAACAATGCGCTACTGGTGTTTCGGTCGAAGTCGCGCCGCCGGAACATGTGACGGCATTTTCGAGTTGATTCTGCCGAGCCACTCGGCGGCGCTTATGCCCTGGTACTTTCTTTCAAGAAACAATGCATTCGACTGGGTCATTGTGTGCTGGATGCCGCCGGGCAGGAACGTCGCCCAGTCGTGTCCAATGTGCTTGTCACGAAGTGCATAGAGGCTGAAGCGGTAATTGAAAATATTGACGCCTGCGCCGCCACAGGCGCGGGACTCACGGTCGTACAGGATAACGCCTGCGAGGTCTGCATCTGCGGAGGCAAAGGCGAAACGGCCTTGCGGATAGGTCTCGGCAAGGTGTTGGTAAATATTGAGCAGCCCGCCTTGTGCCGAATTGCCACATTCGGGGCAGTTAACAGGTAGCTGCAGATGAAACGTTTCGATTACTTTGCGTTCAAAACAGGATGTCTTGATCGCTGACTCAGGGATGATTGGCGCCGAATCGACCAGCGCGGCAACTGAACGGCCATCGAATGCATTGACAACCTGCGGGTAGTTCAGCAAGACGCCAGCACCGCCGGCACTGGCGCCCACCAACGCCACGTCTTGTGCCGTCCGAAAGAACGGTGCGAGGAGCTTCAGGTCGTTTTGCAGATTCCTGTGGCCCACAAACTGTTGCCGGCCGTTGACGCCGTCAACAGCAGCGTTCTCACGTACTCCTCCATGCAGATCGCCGGTGCAATACGGAATGTAGACATGGTTCCACCTCGCGACCGGGTTCGAAGGGTGTGTCGTGTTGAAGATGCCCTGATCGCCGAGTTGCTGGACCCATGCATTGAACTTGGCCTCCGAGAAATTCTCACCTGCGATGGGAGCACCGGCATTCTCGGCACACGACTGCGCGTCGTAACAGGCGCCGCCACCTTGAAGGTAGATCATCACGCCCTTGGCATCTGGCAACAGCCGTACGCCGAAACCCGTGGTTGAGCCGTCGCGACAGACCGTATCCGGGCGCGGAACCCAATGCCATTGACCTATGGCTGACGCTGCACGCGCCTTTTGCAACGCGCGAGTTTCGTCGACGACATCCGCCTGCGCGAGGGCCGCCAACGGCAGCGCAATAATAACCTTGAGCAAGAAGCGTATGGGCATTGTCAGGAGCTTACTCTCCATTGCCTGAATCGAACGTGAATTCCGGCCAATGAACGTGCCCACTCGAAATGGCTGGTCGAGCGAACCTAGACCAGCAAGAAGAAGACGACAGGCGCGGCCAGCCAGAGCAGCCCCTTGATAAGGAAGAACCAGAAGCCAACGATGCCGAGGCGCTTCAGCCATGATTGGTTTTCAGAGACGATTGCCATTGCCGATGTAATGTCCATTTCATTCTCCCGAGCGCGCTGCCGCTAGCTGGCCTGAACGACAGGCTTGCGGAACAGCCGTCTGATTGACGGAATCAGTGCCGGTACCCGCTTTCTGTAGTCGACATACTCGGGATGCATATCTTCCAGATCGCGTTCTTCGAACTGGATTGCTATCAGAGTGTACACCGTCGTCGCTATGGCGAAAAACAGGTGAGCTACTGTCATCGTAGGGGTGGCCCAGAACACAAAGAACCAGCCCACGTACAGCGGGTGGCGTACGACTCGATAGAGCCACGGCTGCTTGAAGGTGGTGGGTACAAACGCAACGCCGCGCGCGTAGCACCAGACCTGGCGCAGGCCGAAAAGGTCGAAGTGATCGATGGCAAAGGTGCTGTAGAGGACCAGTGCCCAGCCGAATGCATAAGCAATGTGAATTGCCATTCGTGCTGCGCTGCCCTGCAAATCCCAGATGATGCCGCCCATTGGCTGCCAGAGGGCGAATAGCAGGATGAGTGCGAGGCTCGAAAACAACACATAGGTGCTGCGCTCGACGGCCTCGGGAACGATACGCGTCCAGGCACGCTTGAAAAATGGCCTGGCCATGACACTGTGCTGGACCGCAAATACAGCAAGCAACAGCGTATTGATGAACAGCGCAGTGCCGAGCGAAACGGTCGGTACCGAGTCGATCGATTTTGGTACGATCAGGTTGCCGATAAAGCCGATGGCGTACAGGAAGGTGGCGAAGAACACCACGTAGCAAATAATGCCGTAGGCGAGTGTGGTAAGACGTTTCATGTGTATGACTCCTTCAAATTAGCTTAAGTTATTGATACAGAGCGTTTTTCTGCATGGGAGTAGTTTGTTGCAGGGGCGGCCGCAAGTCCTGACCGGGCCGTGACCATGTGCTGACGATGCCGTGACTATTGCAGTGGACGGGGGAATTTCGGGGTGACAGGGACCAAAGTGCTTCGATTCGGCGATTGCGAATTGCATATCGCATCGCGGGAGTTTCGCCGTGATGGTGAGCTGGTATCGATCGAGCCCCGTGTATTCGCGTTGCTCGTATTTCTGATCGAGCATCGAGATCGCGCTGTCGACAAGGACGAAATCCAGGACGAAGTCTGGAAGAACGCCATCGTTAGCGAGACGGCGCTGACCCGGGCCATCATGAAAGCCAGGCGCGCGGTCGGCGACAGCTCCGAGCAGCAGGCGGTTATTCGAACCGTGCACGGTCACGGTTATCAGTTTGTTGCTGATCTCATTACTGCACAGGACGCGAAGCCGCGCGCTGCAGAAGAGGGTGCGAAGCGTCTGGGTACGCCAAAGATATTCGCCGGCATCGTCATCGTGGTACTGGTCGCATTTATCGTCATGCTGTGGCCGACGGCGGCGCCGACCGGTGTGGTACGTATCGCCGTACTTCCGGTCGCGAACCAGAGCGGCGACCCGGAATACGACTGGACCCGCCTCGGGTTGATGGGGTTCGCCAATGACATCATTTCCGAGAGTCCGGCATTGCAGGTCGTGGCGGCGTCGGATGTCATGCGGCACGCCGAACTGCGTGACGGTCGCAACGATGCACCAGACAAGGCAGCGGACTTCACGGAGTTGCAGCGTCTGTATGGTGCCAGCCACATGCTGCTGAGCTCGCTGGAAGAAAATGCCAATGTCCTGAGGCTGTCCTACTCACTCTATATGCCGGATGGCGATATCGAACGCGGCACCATGGTTGGTGCCGAACCGACAGAGCTGATGCGCGGCATGGTACGCAGCGTTACCGCATCGCTTGGCCACAAGCCCCGCGGCGTCAATGAAGTAACGGTGGTGTCGGACGATCCGTTCATTAACGAAGCGTATTCACGCGGTCTCAGCTACGCGCTGGAGGGCCGCTGCGCCGAGGCACTGGACTTGTTCGAGGTCGTAAACTCGCGTGCGCAAACGGTCGGCCGCGCAGATTATGAGTGGGCCAATTGCGCTAGGATTCTGGGCAGGCGGGACGAGGCCGAGGCGAGATTCAAAGAGATGCTCGAGGCACTGCCCGCCGAGCCAGCCAGCAGCATGCGTGCCATGGCAATGCACGGGCTTGGCACCGTGTACATACGCACCGGGCGGCACGATCTGGCACGCGAGATCCTGAACCAGGGGCTTGCTGAGGCGAAGAGCGCCGGTGATCTGGTCATGCAGGGCAAGCTCCTCAACAACCTGTCGATTGAGGCAAGAAACCGGCGTGAATTTGCAGAGGCCCGTGACATGCTCGCAAGGGCACGACTTGCCTATACCGAGGCTGGCATCGCGATCGTGCCCGGACAGATACCGTCCGCACTCGCAAATATCGATATGGCAGAAGGCAAGCTGGACGATGCGGATGAGCATCTGCAGCAGGCGCTGACCACGTTTCGTACCCTGGGTGACAGGCGCAATGAAGCCATGATGTTGAACAATCTCGGCTACCTGCGCACCTTGCAGGGCCGTGATGATGAGGCAGAGCCGGTCATCCAGCAGTCGCTGCAGATACGCAAGGAGATTGGTGACACCGTTGGGCAAGGCCGGGTGTTGGGCATGCTGTCGAACCTGTATGTGGATGCAGGCCGGTTGCAGGAGGCGCGGGAGGCGGCCGCGGAGGCCAATCGCATTGCAACAGAGGCCAACGACCCTTTGTTCATGGCAACGAGCATGGCGCAGCTGGCTGCCGTCGAGTGGCGTGCCGAAGATTACGACGCATCGAGAGCGACCTATATAGAGGCGCAACGGCTGTTCGAGCAAATCGAGGACCACTCCCGAACGGCGCAAGTTGCCATGCGGCTGGCGCAACTCGACATGATCACGGGAGATCTTGAGTCCGCCGCAAGGAACGCGCAGGCTGTGCTCGACCTGTCGCTTCGCGAAGCACTGCACGAGCCTGCGATTGAAGCGATGGAGACGCTGGGTGACATAGCGCGGCAGCAAACGGATTTGGACTCGGCCATCGATTCCTACCAAAATGCACTGAGTCACATGCAGGAGTGGGGCTTTATTGCCAAGCAAAGCAGGGTGTTGCGAAAACTGGCAGACGTGTTTATCGAGCAGGACGATCTTGTGTCCGCCGAACCGTTTATCGGGCAGTTGATTGAGCTCGGCGAGTCACCCGAAACCGAGGAACTGCTGCAGCGCTACCGGGAGGCGCAAGCAAATTGAAGGAATCGCTGCTCGCGCTGGCCAATGATGCTCTGGGTAGCCTGAGAGACCTGCTGCCTATCGCAATCGTTATCAGCGTATTCCAGATCTTCGTTTTCAAAGCGCCGGTGGACAATCTGGCATCGATGATCGGCGGTGCCCTGTTCGTTGTGGCTGGACTGACTTTCTTTATATTCGGACTGAAACTCGCGCTGTTTCCCGTTGGCGAGGGGCTGGCACACGCCCTTGCCGGCAAGGGCAGTGTGTTCTGGTTGATCGTGTTCGCGTTCGTGCTGGGTTTCGGCACCACCATTGCGGAGCCCGCGCTGATAGCCATTGCTGCAGAGGCTGCGCAGGTGGCGGCAGGGGCCGGTGCAATTGCGTCGACTGAGGAAGCAATGGCGAGCTACGCCAACGGGCTCCGGCTCACTGTAGCCCTCGCGGTTGGCGTCGCCCTTGTCATTGGCGTATTGCGTATCCTGGCCGACTGGTCGCTGCCGGTACTCATAATCGGTGGTTACTGCCTGGTCGTCCTGCTGACATATGCCGCCCCTGAAGAGATTGTAGGCGTGGCCTACGACTCAGGTGGCGTGACCACGTCAACGGTGACGGTGCCGCTGGTGACTGCGCTCGGTGTTGGTCTGGCGAGCTCGCTCAAGGGTCGCAACGCAATGACCGACGGTTTCGGACTGATCGCCTTTGCTTCGCTGACGCCAATCCTGTTCGTGCTGGCGTACGGAATCGTCGTGCAATGAACCTGATTACCTCGACAGCCCACTTCATTTTCGACAGTGCGAAAGACGTACTGCCGATCGCGATCTTCCTGTTTGCGTTCCAGAGAATAGTGATCGGCAAACCGCTGGCGAATTTCAAACAGATCGCCGTGGGCTTCGTATTTGTCGTCATCGGTCTTGGACTGTTCCTGGAAGGGCTGGAGCAAACGCTGTTTCCGCTGGGCCGGCTTATGGCACAGCAGCTGACGGCGCCGGAGTTTCTGCTCGATGTCGCCGGCAAGGCCATCGGTGAAATGGGCTGGCAGGATTACTACTGGGTTTACCTGTTTGCGTGCCTGATTGGTTTCAGCACCACGCTGGCAGAACCCGCCCTGATCGCCGTCTCGATGAAAGCCAATACCGTATCCGGTGGCGCAATAGGCGTCTGGGGGCTGCGTGTCGCTGTTGCGATCGGCGTAGGTTTCGGTGTCGGGCTGGGATGCTATCGCATCATCACCGGCTTGCCGCTGCACTACTTCGTTGCTGCCGGCTACCTCGTTGTGATTTTGCAAACGATCGTCGCGCCGAAACTCATTGTGCCGCTGGCGTACGACTCCGGCGGCGTGACCACTTCGACCGTGACCGTGCCGCTAATTACAGCGCTTGGACTCGGTCTGTCCGAGGCTGTACCGGGACGCAGCCCGCTGCTGGACGGTTTTGGCCTCGTGGCATTCGCCAGCCTGTTCCCGATTATTTCCGTGCTCGCCTATGGCCAGCTCGCGTATTTGAAAGACCGCGTTCCGTCCAAAGTTTCGGAATCGCGTAACTCCGAAGAGGAAGAGTAATATGCATTTCAAACTCATCGTTGTCTTTGTCGAAGACAATAAAACCGATGCCATCATGGATGCCGCTCGCGAAGCCGGTGCAACCGGCTGTACCGTGATCAACAACGCACGTGGTGAAGGCATAAAGGAAAACAAGACGTTCTTCGGGCTAACGCTCTCGTCGCAGCGCGATGTGATTTTGCTGCTGGTCGAGCAACACCTGAGTCGTAAAATTCTTGAGCATATCGGTGACGTTGGCGAATTTGATGCCACGCCGGGTACCGGCATTGCCGTTGTAATCGACGTGGAGGACGCCGTGGGTGTCGTGCACCAGAGCGCCGAACTTGGCGAGATAGTGGAGGAAGAGATATGAGACGCAAGAGCTGGGGACAGGTGCGCGATTGCATGCGCAAGAGAGTGACCGAAATCGACGGCACAATGGATGTGTTGTCCGCTTTGAGGGTAATGAAAGACGTCAATGCGACAAGCCTGATCGTCAAGCGTCGCGACGAGCGCGACGAGTTCGGCATGCTGTTGTTTTCCGATGTTGCCAAGGAAGTTATCGCCAAAGACCGGGCGCCGGAGCGTGTCAGCGTCTACGAGATCATGGCAAAACCCTGTCTGACTGTGCGTCCCGAGATGGAGATTCGCTACTGCGCGCGGTTGTTCGACAACTTCGGTATCAGTCACGCACCGGTTGTTGACCATGATAAGGTCGTCGGCATCGTCAGCTACTACCGCCTGGTGTTGCAGACGATCTTGCCGGAGCTCGAATAGCTTCTGACTTACGTCGCAGGGGTCGATGATGGGAATATGGTCTCAGGTCAGCAACATGGCGGCGCAAACGCCAGAGGACAGGAATCGCTACGTTGATTTCCTGCGTGCCATCTCAATTCTTGTTGTCATTACCGGTCACTGGCTGATTGCCACTGCCTGGTATGTCGACGGCGGGCTTTCTCAAGGGCACCTGCTTAAGGAACAGCCGCAAACGCAATGGCTGACCTGGTTGTTCCAGGTGATGCCAATCTTCTTTATCGTCGGCGGCTATTCAAACGCCGTGTCGCTCGAGAGTGCGAAACGCAAGGGGACTGGATACGGCGGCTGGCTGGCTGCGAGACTGAATCGACTGGTCGCGCCACTGCTTATCCTGATCGTCGCGTGGGCCGTCATAGCGGTCGTTATGCGCCTCATGGGCGTGACATCACCGGTCGTGCAGTTCGCATCGCAGGCCGCGCTGATCCCGACATGGTTCCTCGCGATCTACATCATGATCGTCATCCTGGCACCGCATGCCTATCGCTTCTGGCGACGCTTTGGATTCCTGTCTTTCTGGGTATTTGCGGCGGCGGCTGCTACGTGCGATGCGTTGTTCTTCATGGCTGATATCAAGTGGCCGGGCTGGACCAACTATTTCTGGGTCTGGCTGGCGGTGCACCATCTCGGCTTTGCCTGGCGCGACGATCGCCTGGGAAGCGTGCGCACATTGCTGATCTACTCAGCCATTGGGTTTGCTGTCTTGTATTTGCTCATCATGAAAGGCCCTTACCCACTTGCCATGGTGGGCTCGCCTGACGAGGGACTGAGCAATACGCTGCCACCAAAAATCACCTTGCTGGCGTTGGGTGTATTCCAGTTCGGAATATTGTTGTCGCTCGAGCGGCCAATGCGGCGACTGCTGGACAACGCACGATTGTGGACAGCAACGGTGCTGGTCAACAGCATGATCATGACGGTTTACCTGTGGCACATCACCGTCATGGTGGTCATCGTATCCGTGATGTTTCTGCTGGATGGTTTCGGTCTTCGCTCTCAGCCGGGTAGTGCCGAGTGGTGGATGTGGCGTCCGGTCTGGATCCTGATGCTCGCCGTGGTGCTGGTGCCGGTGGCGTTGCCACTGTCGACTTACGAGCGGCGAGGACTAAAAACGGATTCTGCGACGCCGCGCGGTCTGGCGCCAGATACGTCGGCGCGATGCTGCTTTGCGTCGGTATCTCGCTGTTGGCGATGTTCGGTTACGGCGGCGGGCCATTGCCCAGGTTCATGGTGGGCTCGATAGACCTCGACGTTGGTTCGTTCCTGCTCGTGATCATCGGTGCCGCAACCAGCGGCCTGTTGCCGCGATTCAGGGCTGCGAAGTAATCCGCATCGGTTGCAGCTCTTTGTAGGTCAGCGATCGCCATAGCCACTCGAGTGGCCCGAAGCGATAGCGGCTCAGCCACCAGGTCGAGAAGGCGACCTGGAACAGGACAATCGCGATGACGATCAGCATCTGCGGTGCTCTTGTGATCTGTCCGTAGAGCCCTCCTGCGTAACCATAGAACAGCGTCGTCAGGATGACCGAATGCATGATGTAGTTGGTCAAAGCCATTCGGCCAATCGGCGCCAGCCATGTCATACGACCTGCCCACTTGTCGGACCCGAGCAGCATCACGACAGCGCCGAGGTAGCCGGCACTGAGCACGAACTGGCCAAGACCGAACAAGATTTGTCCGGTGGCGATAAGGGATATCGAGATCCTGGCGACCGGGTGTTGCAGAATCATCAGCGCTGCAACGTTCAGGGCCAGCCCCAGGCCGAGACCAATGATCGCCATGGGCTTGAAGATATGGTGGTTTTGCCGGTGGTTTTTGAGTGTGCCGCTGGCAATAAACCAATAGCCTATAAGAAAGATCGGCAACAACATGATGAGCGCAAAGACCGGCGTCATCATGAGCATCTGCCCTGAGAATTTCAGGCGGTGTTTGGTCACGTTCCACCAGGACTCGCTGCTGAATACTTCGTCGTCGAGTTTTTGTTAGCCATATTCTCGCGGCGACGTTCAACGATCTCGTTCGCGGCCTCTTCGATTTTTTCTTCGTCGCTGAGTTCCCTGTCTTCGTCCGCAAGTTCATCAGTAGCTTCGGCCTCGAGCGGCGACTCGCCCGCAGCCACGGTCTCTTCGTCGACAGCTTCCAGGTCCTGCTCTGCTGCGGCATCCTGAGCCGCTTCCATGTCCTGTTCGGGAGCGGCGTCCTCGACCGCTTCCGCGTCTTCTTCTGCAACGACGTCCTCGACCGGTTCGGCCATACGGGCAGTGACAATTTCGACGATGCGCTGATCGTTTTCCCAGCGCTGGCTCAGCTTGTCGTAATTGAAAACGGTGCTGAAACCGATGCCGGCGAACATCGCAATCACGAACGGCAGCATCAGCCACACCAGGCCGAGCTTCAGCAGTGACCTCGGGTTATCGAAACGCTGCAATCGCGGTCTTTTCAGTAGCGCCATAAAGCCGATCAATAAGAGACCGGCAAACGCGTAGTCGTGCAGGATGTCGCCGCCCCAGAGGAAAATGATGTGCAGCATGCCGATAGCGAACAGCACCAGCATGCGCCTTGCAAACCATGCATTGAACGGTTTGTCGGCTTCTTTTGCCCGAATCAGCATGATGGCGAAGCCCATGCCAAACAGCAGTGCAAACAGTTTATAGAACTTGCCCTCAACGAAGCAGCGCACCAGCCAACCGACCGCATGATCAAGTCCGGTGAGGTCGCGATCGAAGCCGCCAAGCTCCGATATGCTGCGGCTGAACCACTCGACGTTCATCAGCAAGATGCCGACCAGCGCAAAGCCACGGAGTATGTCCATGGCGTCAATTCGCTCCGACCGGCTGACCGGTGCAAGCTGATCTGAATGGCTCATGTTTACCAGTCCTTGAGCGGGAAATTGGTGACAGGCTCAGGCGGCCAGCTGAGACCGCTGCCTTCCAGCGTCGCAGCGAAGTTGGGCGTGTGTTCGATATCCCACGGCGCGCCGCAGCCACACCACAGTGTTGCCTGCGCAAGGGATTGCGCGCCGTGCGGGTGTTGGTCGATCAATGCCGCACGGCGATTAGCCGACTCGCGTTGGCCGGAAAAGGCCTCGGCCATCATCGGCATGTAGTGGCCTGTCTCGTCCATGGCGTCGAGCTCTTCTATCAGTGTCTTTGCCAGCTGCTCATCGCCGCGGTGGGCTGCGAGCATGCTCCTGAAGAAGTGTCGCAAGAACGCGTCACCGATATGCTCTTCGATCTGCAAGGCGGCTTCGTCGTACTCGCGAGCTGCGATCAGACTTCTGGCCAGCTCGGTTGCAAGCCATGTGCCGGGTGCGATTTCCATGCCTTCCCGGGCAATCTTCAGCGCTTCTTCGGGTTTGCCTGCCCTCGATGCTGCGCGTGCCGTGTTCAGCCAGGACAGCGATCGCCGCGGGTCGCACTCAAGCGAATGGTATGCGAGCTTCAGGAATTCCTCAGCGAAACCCATGGTTGTCGCGATGATCGGCTCCCAGGTGCTCTGGATGCAACGCTCGACACCCAGTGCATTTTTTACCTTGCGGCCAAGGTTTTTCCAGTCACCGCTGACGAACGCGAGATCAATTTCCGCGAGTTCCCTGATTTCCCGGGTTGGCGCATATCTCGCAGCGGCTTTGTAGTCGGCGATTGCTGCGTCAAATGCACCGGCGACATCTTCATCCGTGACCCCCTCGGCGCGGTAGCCGATGGAATCGTCGTTGAGGATGTGCACGTACATATCAGAGTGATCCCAATAGACGCCATAGTACTCGGGTACCTTCTCGATGATCTGCTCGAAGAGTGCGTTGGCTTCACGCAGGCCGACGACTGTTTCGACCTCGCCATGCGCATACTCAAACAGTTCGATTGCCTTCTGATACAGCGTAAATGCCTCGGGGTCGCGCAGACCGGATCTGCGCATGGCTTCGCGCCTGCGCTCGTCGAGCACGATGTTCATCGCCGTCGCAATCTGCTCTGCGATGTTCTCCTGCACGGCGATCGCGTCGGTAGAGGTACTGTCGTAGTTTTCTGACCAGAGGTGGAAGCCATCGTCGGCCCTGATCAGCTGAGCGGTCACCCGCAGGCGATCGCCGGAGCGGCGCACGGAACCCTCGACGATGTGGCGCACGCCGAGCGCCTTGGCAATCTCCTGCACAGGAACGTCCTGGCCTTTGAAGGAGAATGCGGAGGTGCGCGCGGTCACCAGCAACTCCGGCAACTGTGCGAGCGAATTGAGGATCTCCTCCGTCAGGCCATCGGCAAAGTACTCGTCGTCAGGCCCACTGCTCATTGCCACGAATGGCAGGACAGCGACAGACTTCTCCCTGGTGTCGATGGCAGCGGGGAGGGCAGATGTGTCGCTGGTGTCACTTTGCGATGCAGCGACCGGGGTGGTGGCAGCCCCCGGGTTCGCGATGAACTTGTCCCAGGCAAACCAGGCCACGGCTAGCAGCAGGATTCCAATAATTGCGCGGTCCAGTTTGCGGCCGGTTTGCGAAGTGATGGATTGACTGCGGTCGACGTCCTTTTCGAGCTTCACGCCTTCGGGCGTCAGCTCGAACGCCCAGGCGAAGAACAGTACCAGGGGCAGGCCAAGCAGCAGGACTACGATTACGGACTTGAGCACCCAGTCCGGTGCGCCAAAAGCTTCGAGCGAAAACTCGGCAACCTGTGCAATGACCCAGCCGAGGACGACGTAGGCCGCACCGACCCGAACGACATTGCGTCGCTTAAGTTCTGCGAATAACCCCATGCTGTTTATTATTCTGTCTGCCGCGAAGCGACCGAGTATACCGGCTTCTGGCCTAGAACTGCGCTTCTGCGAGCTCCATAGCCGAACTGCTGTCGGAGGTAGCGGCTTCGAAGTAGCCAGCCGAGCGAGGCAGAACCTCCTCGGCGTAGAAGCGTGCCGTGATGATCTTTGCCCCGAAGAAGTCGGCATTGCCTTCCCCTGCAGCCAGTTTTCGCTGCGCCACCAGTGCGGCTCGGGCCATCTGCCAGGCGCCGACGACCGTGCCGGACAGC
The DNA here is from genome assembly GCA_963698425.1 of uncultured Gammaproteobacteria bacterium. GTDB lineage: Bacteria > Pseudomonadota > Gammaproteobacteria > Steroidobacterales > Woeseiaceae > UBA1847. Next base: position 246,348 of record CAVOQR010000003.1, read on the forward strand.
ATCATGTAATTGAACGCGGCCAGTTGCACCGCGGCCGGGTCGCTGTCGGCTTTGCCAAGCAGCCACTCAGTGGCGTCGGCGAGTCGTTGCCGCCCGGTTGCCAGCGCCGACCGAATACTTGTCAGAGCGTCTCCCGCTGCTTGCAGCTCGCTATCAAGATCATGCATTTCGGCCAGCATGCGCTGCATGCCACGACCAGTGTCGGCCAGTACCTTGCGACTCACGAGGTCATTGGCCTGGATGCCCGAGGTACCCTCGTAAATCGTCAGAATCTTGGCGTCGCGAAGATGTTGTGCAGCACCCGTTTCTTCAACAAAGCCGACGCCGCCGTGTACCTGCACGCCGGTTGAGGTCAGCTCCAGTGCCAGCTCAGTCATCCATCCCTTGACGATTGGGGTGAGCAGAGCGGATCGTTCCAGGCCCTGCTGACGTTTTTCATCGTCGTCGCTGTTGTGGCCCATATCAATCTCGGCGGCGGTGACATAGGCGGCCACACGCATGGCCTCGATATTGGCTTTCATGGTCATGAGCATGCGCCGCACGTCGGGGTGCTGAATGATGCGTGCCGGCTCGCGCGTACCGATGACATTGCCCTGCACACGTTCTTTGGCGTAATCGCGGGCATCCTGGTAGGCGCGTTCGCTGATCGCAAGACCCTGTATGCCAACCTGCAGTCGTGCCAGGTTCATCATCGTGAACATGCAATTCAGACCACGGCCTTCCTGTCCGACCAGGTAGCCGATGGCACCGTCGTTGTCACCGAAGTTGAGCACGCAGGTTGGACTCGCGTGGATGCCGAGCTTGTGCTCCACCGACTGCACGTACACGTCGTTGCGGTCGCCGAGACTGCCATCGTCATTGACCAGATACTTGGGTACCAGGAATAGCGAGATGCCACGCACGCCTTCTGCGGCGTCCGGCAAGCGCGCAAGTACCAGGTGGATAATGTTCTCGGACATCTCGTGCTCACCCCACGTGATGTAGATCTTTGTGCCCTTGATTTTGTAATGGTCCCCGTCAGGAATCGCCTGTGTTCGTACACGAGCCAGATCAGAGCCAGCCTGCGGCTCGGTGAGATCCATGGTCGCGCTCCACTCACCGCTGACCATCTTCGGCAGGAAGCGCTGTTTCAATTCGTCGCTTGCGTGTGCCTCGACGGTTTCGATGCCGCCGTTGGTCAGCATCGGGCACAGGCTCCAGGCCATGTTTGCTGCCGCCCACATTTCGGATGCTGCGTTGCCTACGACAGCCGGCATGCCCATGCCACCAAAATCCTGCTGCCTGTCGAGCCCCTGCCAGCCGCCTTCGACGAACAGCTTGTAGGCTTCGATCAGTTCGGCGGGAATCGTGACCACGCCGTCCTTTGCACTGCAGCCCTGCTGGTCGCCGATAAAATTCGTCGGGCTCAGGACCTCGCGCGCAAATTTTGCGGCCTCCTCAAGGATGGGCTCGATCAGGTCGTCGGTCGCGTGTTCGAAAACCGGCAGGCGGTTGATTTCATCCAGGTACGCGAGCTCACTGATAACGAAGTTCTGGTCGGCAATTGGGGCTTTGTATTCACTCACGATTGTGTGCCTTTCGGGCGGCCTGAGGAGACCAGACAGAATCGCAACCGCGGGCCTCGCTTGTCAATTACTGCTTATCTGGTACGGCAGGCTATTCGTCCCAGCTGAAGACGTCCTCGATGCCGACGCCAAACACGCGCGCAATACGAAATGCGCTTTCAAGCGACGGCGAGTAGCGGCCCTGTTCGATGGCGATGACGGTCTGCCTCGTCACCCCGATGGCGTCGCCCAGTCCGGACTGGGTCATCGACACCTTGTCACGGTATTCCCGGACCTGGTTGCCGATTGGCGGTTTCCTGCCCACGCGCTACACCCCGGTCCGGTACAGCAGCAGCTGGATGACGTATTCCATGATCTGGCTCAGCATCAGGCTGGCGAATACGCCGTAGAACAGCAGGTTACCGTTGTGCAGGAACAGGTAGGCGCCCAGCGACATGAGCACACCGAAACCCAGTACATAGCCTGACCAGTGGCCGGCCTTGTCTATGATGCGTTTGTCGCGCTCATCTGCCGGCGCGTTGGCATCCTTGGGCGAGAGGATGCCGGTGACGATATGTCCGACAACAGCGATGACGACCAGCGCAAACGTATAGCGCGTGATCAGCGGCAGGCCAGGCTCGGCAAGTTGCAATATGGATTGTGAGTTCTCGGCAACAGTGCCGAAGTACAAGAAGCCGCCGAAGATGAGCGCGGCGATCATGATCCAGGCGGTCTTTTCTCGGTATGACATGATGCGAATCCTGTGATGTAAAAGATATTTGACATTCGATGCTAGAGGGCTCCAGCCTGAATGTCAAAGATTTTTTACAAGATGGCTGCTTCCGGTGAATGGCACTCGAAATCGTCGTTGCCTGTTGGCTGGCAATGCGCCGGGAAGCCACGTGCTCGCCACAACTCAAGCAGGCCATCGCGCCTGACCTGCTCTTTCCAGCGCGGCTGGTCATACAGCTGCGATGCCGGCATGCCCTCCATCACCAGCAGTACTCGGCCGGTAGTCGCTGCTCCAGCGCCGCTCTATAGCGCTCGAGAAGGGCTTTCGCGTCCCGTCCAGCCGCAAGATGATCGCAAAATTGAAAGTAGGACGAGAATTGGCCAACCAGTTGGCGCAAGCCGTGCATCGTCGTTCCAGGATTTCTGCAGCTCGTCCAGACCCTTGTTGCAGTTAGCCACGTTAGCGCCAGCACCAGCGACGTCGGCTCGTTCGCACATCTGTTTGGCGCTGTCCAGATCGCCGCTTTCCAGGTATCGCCGAATGAGATTGTTGTACGCAAACGGTAACGCCGGATCGAGTTGCAGGGCCTCATCGAATCGCAGCTGCGCGCTGTCCGATGTCGCCAAGTCTCCATGTATGCCCGTCCGGCGGTATTGTGAAACATATAGACCAGCGGGTCTGCCAGAACGGCCCTGTCTGCCAGGTCCCTGGCTTCTTCAAAATAGCCCAGTTCGAGCAGGTTCTGAGCCACGAGGTCGAGCACGTCGCCGTCTGCCGGCGCAAGTTCCACGGCACGATCATAGGCTTCGAGGGACTCTACGAATCTGTGTTCATAAAACAGGAACGCACCGCGTGTTGTATATCCAAGCGCTTCCTCCGGGTTCAGTGCAATGGCCCGCTCGGCGGCCGCGCTGCCAATTGCACGCCATAGCGTCCACTGCTCGCGCGTCGGATTACCGCCAACGTAGGACTCATACACGGTGTAGATCGCGGCTATCTTGGCCCAGCTCGGTGCAAATTCAGGGTCGCGCGCCACTGCTTCATTCAGCAGCAACAAGGCGGTGTCGAGATTGTCCTTGCCACGCTGACGGTACAGCTGGTTGGCTTTCAGGTAGTTCTCATAGGCGACGATATCTGCAGTCTTTTCTTTAACCAGAGGCTCTTTCGACAGGCCAAGAGAAACCGCCAGCTGATCGGCGACAGAGCGGGCGATCTCGTCCTGGATTTCGAAGATGTCTGCGACCTCGCGGTCGTAGGTTTCAGACCAGAGGTGAAAACCGTCGTCGCCACGAATGAGCTGCGCAGTGATGCGCAGCTTCGTTCCCGAGCGCCGCACGCTGCCTTCCAGCACATGGTTAACACCGAGCGCCGTGCCGATTTCGCGCAGGTCTTCGTTGCGTCCTTTAAAGGAGAAGCTGGACGTACGTCCCGCAACCTTCAATCCGGGAATGCGCACGAGGACGTTGAGTATCTCTTCTGAGATGCCGTCAGCGAAGTATTCCTGGTCGCCTTGCTGCGAGAGATCGACGAACGGCAACACGGCGACAGAGTTGCCGCTGTTGGTCACCGTTATCTCGTCATCCGCTTGATCGTATTCCGCACCCGGCGAAAAAATCCTGATAACCAGCAGCACTGCAACCACGGCGAGACCTGCAATAATCACATAGTCGAGCTTGCGCCCCGTGACGTTCGTGATGGACTGGCTACGATCAACGTCTTTCTCGAGTTTGATGCCTTCGGGTGTGACCTCGAACGCCCACGCGAATATCAGTGCGAGGGGCAGGCCAAGCAGCAGCCCGACGCTGAAGACTTTGAGTGCCCAGTCGGGCGCGCCGAAATTCTCGAAGGCAAATTCTGCGATCTGCGCGAGGCCCCAGCCGATGACGGCATAGGCGAGGCCGACACGAACGACGTTTCTGCGTTTTAGCTCAGCAAAAAATGACATTAGCGCATGAATCCATCGTTACTCGGGCCAACGGCCGGGATTAAAAGTCGCAGTGTCGACGTTCGCTTCTTCCAGTCGCTTCCGCAAATTTGGCGTTCGCTCCAGGTCTATCCACAAGACGCCACCATTGCTGGCGAGTTCCATGGCCAGAATGGTGTGTCCGGCAGGCAGCTTGTCGACCCGGCTGGCAAGATCCTGGTAACGCTCGCGCTCGCCGAGCACGGAATACGTCAACAATAGCCGCGAATTCGGCCAGCTGTCTGGCCTGTCAGCGTCCGCAACCATCTGCAACGCCGCTTCTCTTTTACCCTCCAGGGCAGGCAGCACTGGATCCAGCCAGGCATAGCCCGAGTCGGGCGGAGTTCCGTTCGCGCAACAGCTTGATAGCCGCCTGTGTGTTCCCCTGCAGCAGATACAGGGATAGCTCGCGTTCATACAGGAAGGTCGACATGCCGAATTTGCGTCGAATATCGTCAGCCAATCTGGCGGCCTTGTCGAATTGCCCGGCTCGCAACGCCACGTCCAGTGCGTCGTGGTAAGCGTTTCGATTCAACGGGTCCGCGGCCATTCTGCTGTCGCAGAATTCTTGCCCGAGATCGTGTTCATCAACGATTCTCAGCGCTTCCTGCAGCCAGACATTGTCATTCGGCAGAGTAGCGCCGCTTGCAACCAGCGATTTCAGTTCTTCGATCAGTTGCGGCAGCCGGTCCCAATGCGGCGCAAACAGAACCTGGTTAATCTCCGCGATAACCCGTTCGATAGGTTCCTTGGCGTTGTCCGCTGCCAGCCGCAAATTCTTGCGCAGCTGCTCGTACGCAAACTCGGCACTCATGTCCTCGGCGTTGCCGATGATTGCAGTATTCGATTCGAGCAACTTATGGGCGAAGCGATCGGATCGCATGATGGCCGGCGCCGCAAACGTGGGATCGAGGCGAATGGCCTCATCAAGAAACGCATTGGCGTCAGCGAGTGACACTATGACGCCGCCAATGTCGCCGGCGCCCCTGGAATGCGCTTTGTAAAAGAGGTCTCTGCCCTTCAGGTAGGCTTCAAAAGCCGCAACATTACGAGTGCCGCTTCTGAACATACGATTACGTTTCTGGTCGTCGAGGATGACATCCAGCGTCGCCGCGATATTTTCCGCGACGCGTTGCTGTACGTCGAACAGGTTTTCTGTATTGCTGTCGTACGTATCCGACCAAAGGTGAAAGCCATCACTGGCGCGAATGAGCTGTGCCGTTACCCGCAGGTCATCACCTATGCGGCGAATTGATCCTTCAACAACATGCGCAACGCCCAGCTGACTGGCGATGTCGCCGATGTCTGTATTGGTATTCTTGAACTCAAAACTCGACGTGCGGGCCGTTACTCGAAGTTCGGGCAAGCGCGCCAGCGCATTGAGAATTTCTTCGGTCATGCCATCTGCAAACCACTCCTGGTCGCGGTTCTCCGAAAGGTCTGCAAACGGCAGCACGGCAACTGACTTATCCTCGATGTGCGCTACTCGGCGCCTCGCCATCGGACCCAAGCTTGTCCCACGCAATGAAGCCGAGAGCCAGAAGCAGTGCGGCCCCCATTACGACGTTCAGCTTCCTTCCGGTTTGCGGAGTGATGGATTTCGCTGCTGGCACGTCTTCGGTCTTAACGACGCCATCGGGGGTTAGCTCGTATGCCCATGCCAGCACGGCAGCAACCGGCAGTCCGATGATCAGTAGTGACAAGACCATCTTCATGAACCAATCGGGTGCACCGAAATTCTCGGCCATCAGGTCGATAGCCTGCGCGCCCACCCACGCAACAATCGTATAGGCAGCGGCAACACGAAATACGTTGCGGCGCTTGAGCTCGGTCAGCAGGCTGTTCATTTCGCCATTGTGCCCAATTGCGCGAGACAATGTCGATCCATGGTGTCTGCTATTATGTTGTCCGCTTGCCACCGAAGAACAACACAAGGTAACTGACATGCCCAAAGCCCGATTTGCCGGACTCGTTCTGGCCCTGTTCTGTTTGTCCGCGGCGGCCGCTGATACGCAGCCTGCGGATGACGCAGCGGCAGAACTGCGGACGATGCTGGATGAGTTCCTTGCCGGCACCTCGGATGCTGGCGTGCACGATCGCTTCTGGCACGAGTCGCTGGTTTACACCTCATCGAGTGGCACGCGCTTCGGCAAGGCAGACATCATGCAGGGCTTCGCCGATGCCGGCGAAGATTCGGGGCCGGCAACGACGACGTACTCCGGTGAGGACGTCGAAATACAGTTGTTCGGCGACACGGCCGTCATCACGTTCACGCTGGTCGGTACGCCGGTCGACGATGCCGACGTACAGAAATACCTGAACACCGGCGTGTTCCGTCGCAGTCGATGGCGACTGGCGTGTCGTAGCGTGGCACGCGACCAGGATGGCGACGGATTAAACCTATGTCATTCCTGACTGAGCTCAAACGACGCAACGTCATTCGCGTCGGCATCTTCTATCTCGTGTCGTCGTGGGTTCTGCTGCAACTGACGGATGTGCTGTCCTCTCTGTTACCGGTTCCGGAATGGACCGGATCGCTCGTGGTCCTGTTGCTGGCACTCGGTTTTGTGCCGGCGCTGTTATTTGCCTGGGTCTACGAAATGACGCCGGAAGGCCTGCGCCGGGAACAGGACGTTGACCGAACGGAATCGATTACCGCCGGCACCGGCAAGAAAATCAATACACTGATCGTGGTCTTGCTGGTCATTGCCATTACCGGCCTGGTTGTCGATCGCCTGGTGCCGGAAACCGGGCCCGTTGAGCAAGTAGTGGAAACCAGCGACGCGAGCACCACGAACTCGGCGGACGACATTTCCATCGCCGTATTGCCTTTCGCGGATCTGAGCGCGGACCAGGACCAACAGTATTTTACCGACGGACTTTCGGAAGAGCTGCTCAACCTGCTGGTACGCGTTGATGACCTGCGGGTTGCGTCCAGAACCTCGTCCTTTGCTTACCGCAATAGCACACTGGGTATTCCTGCCATCGCCGAATCGCTCAATGTCGGCCATGTGCTTGAGGGCAGCGTGCGCAAAGACGGCGATCGAATACGCATTACGGCGCAGCTTATCGAGGCCGGCACGGATCGCCACTTCTGGTCCGAGAATTTTGATCGCGAGCTGGTCGACATCTTTGCCATCCAGGATGAGATTTCGAACGCGATCGTCGTGGCGTTAACTGGCGGAAGGTTCGGCATGAACGAAGGCCCGTCACTGACCGTCGAGGCCGCAACCGAAAACCTGGACGCCTACGAGCTGTATCTGAAAGGACGGCAGCTGTACATCAATCGTGAGCGCCTCGATGAGAGCATCCGCTTGTTGCACGAGGCGGTGGTCTGGACCCGAATTTGCGCGCGCCTGGGAGGACCTGGCAGCCGCCGAGATTATCGCGCAGAGCTGGATTGCCGACGATACGACAGATCGACGTTAGCCATGGCAGTAGAGGCGGCAAACAGGGCGCTCGAGCTTAACCCGAACCTGTCGACAGCGAGAGCCATGCTTGGTCTTGCTCGAGATAATCGCAGGACTCGGACGACATTCGATCGGAGCAATACTTGATGAGGCCATCGACATAGATCCAAGAAACACGACGGCGCTCGTCTGGCGAGGCATTAACCGGCATGCAACAGGGTTCTGCCGCTGGCACGTGACGATCTCGAGCGCTGCCTGCAGATCGACCCGCAGTATCTGAATTGCAAGCAGCATCTTGCGGCGGTTCTGCTGAGCATGGGCGATACCGAGCGAGCAATGCAGCTTGCCGATGAAACGATGGAACAGGCTTTCCACTCATTGAGTGGCACCTTTGTGCACGAGTACGTGCGCCGGGGCCAGCGTCTGCTGGCCGTGCATATTGCTGACGCCGAACTGGGTCAGCAGATGCGCCTGTCATCGATTGGATTCTTGCCATTGAAAATCCGGATGCTGACAACAGTGTCCGATACGCACGCCTCAGGGATTGGGAGCGTCAGCAGGTCGACCCGCAAAGCCTTAAAGAGATGCCGCTCTTGTTCCTGACGTTCGATGCATTCGACGATCTGATTGACTCAGGTAGAGCGGCCCAGTGGATTGCCTGGCACCCCGATGCCGCGAAGTTTCGCACGCAGCCCGCAGTTCAAGACGTTCATTCGACGCCAGAGGATCCTGGAGTACTGGCACGAAGCAGGGTTCCCGCCGCACTGCCGCGCCGTCGGTGACGATGACTTCGCGGGCCGACCGAGCCATTCTGACCCGGCTACAGCCCAGTGCTGTTCAGCCGTGTGGCTTCGCCGTTTCTTCCGCACGACGCTCCTCGCAGGTCGGCACGATCGGTAGTTTGCGCAGCACCTGCATGTAAGGATCGATCAGGATGTCGTCCGTGCTGACACCCTGCAGCAGCGCCCGGTTGTTTTCGAACTCCACCAGCTGCATCTCGCCATTCACACGCACCGGTGTCGGCATTGGGAAGTCGAGATCGTCAGGCGTCAGCCATTCGAGTATCACGCCGTCGTCGCTGTCGCTTGCAGTCAGCTCCGGCAGCGGCCCGCGACGTGCATAAACTTCAAAGAACCAGCCAAGATCACGACCGCTCTCCTTGCTGACAATGTTCATGAAATCGTCAGTCGAGCGCAGGCGAGCCTCGATCGGCGGCTTAAGCAGCTCAGGATTCGGCGTGTCGTAAACCAGGATCTTCACTGACCGCCAGAACACTTCGTCGCCGATCATGTTCTGCAACGAGTGCAGCAGCCAGGTGCCCTTGGAGTAGATGTCACCCGCCGGGCCTTTGCCTTCAACGTCGTCGAAGTACAGTTCGTCCTCGGAAAACTCGGTCTTGGGTGCGATAGCGTTGCACGAGCTGATGCCGCGGTACGTACGTAGCATCGCCGCATGAAACGCCGCCTCGCCCATCGTCTCAAGGGTGTACTGCGGCTGCATGAACGCACCAAAGCCCTCGTGCAGCCACATGTCGGATACAGTGACATGGGTCATTACGTTGCCAAACCACTCATGCGCGAGTTCATGGTGGAACAGCCAGTCAAAGCCGAAGTCGCCGCGCCTGAACTCGTTGCCATAGGCATTGATGGTCTGGTGCTCCATGCCGAGATGCGCGGTCTCCGTAACACCGAGTTTTTCCTGCCCCCAGGGGTACGGACCAACCTTGCGCTCGAAGAATTCGATGACATCGAAGAATTCCTTTTCGAACAATGCGCGCGCCGGCTCTTCGTGATCTTCAATGGCCCAGAACATGACCGGAATCTCGGTGCCGTTGACCGAGGTATAGGTGTCTTCGATCAGGACGTAAGGGGCGACGTTGACAGCGATGCCGTAGGTATTTGTTGGCACCTCGGTGCGCCAGTGGAAGGTACGGCGGCCATCATCGAGCGTCTCGACATTCTTGAGCACGCCGTTGGAGGTTGCGGTCAGGCCCGCGGGAACCGTGAAATGCAGGTCCATGCCCGGTGGCTCACCTTGCGGGTGATCCTTGCAGGGCCACCAGATGTCACAGCCTTCACCTTGCACGGCCGTCGCAACCCAGGGCTTGCCGGACGGTGTTGTTGCCCATTGAAAGCCGCCGTCCCATGGTGGCCTCACCGCCTCGACGGGCTTGCCGTGATAAGCAACTGTGACCGTGCTGTTGTCGCCCGCGGCGAGCGTGTCGCGCAGATTGACGAACAACTTCGCGTCGCTGCGCGTGTACTCGAGGGGACCCGTTGCGTCAGTGATGCTGTCGATTGCGAGGAGGCCGTCGAAATCGAGCTCCAGCACATCCATGCCGGTGTTGGCAGTGAATGCTACATCGGCGGAGCCTGCGATCGCTTTCTCGTCAGGGATAATCTCCAGGCGCAACACGTAGTGGCCCAGCTCATAGGCCTTCAGGCCATCGCTCAGCGGAATGCCACTGTTCATCGTCGTGGCACTGCGTACGACTGGCTCCGGGGTCGTCGCGCAGGCGCTGAGAAGTGCTAAAGCAATTACGGCGAGTATTGTTTTCATAAAGCGTCCTAAAAAGTAAGGCTGAAAGTGGCGCCCCCGGAATCGTTAGTGTGCAGGCGAATAAAACCACCGTGCGCGATCATAACCTGCCGGGCCAGCGCGAGTCCCACACCGGACCCGGATTCCTTGGTCGTGAAAAAAGGGATGAAGATCTTCTTTGCGATCTCATGCGGGATACCGTGGCCGTTGTCGGCCACCTCGACCACAACATTGTTGCGACGGTTGAGGCGAGCGCTGAGACGAATTTCCGGCTTGTCGATATCCGCAGTGGCATGGAACGCGTTGCGCAGCAGGTTTAGCAACACGGGTTCGAGCAGGTCCCTGTCGGCATACACATCGAGCTCCGTTGGCTGCACAGAAACTTCGAGAGCGTCACTCCTGTCTGGCCACTCGGCATGCGCCAGCGTCGCTGCCGTATCGAACAAATCAGCCAGCCTGAGGCGCTTCTTCTCGGCCGGCGCAAGGCGCGAAATCTGCCGGTAACTGTCAACAAAATGCGTCAGGCTGTCAGAGCGGCGCGCAACCGTGGTGACCGCATCTTTCAGGTCGCGAATGTCGTCAGCGATCGGCAGTCCCTCGTCACTTTTTTGCAGGACATCCTCGACCAGCATGGCTGCTGTCTTCGATAACGAGGTGACGGGTGTTATGGAGTTCATGATTTCGTGCGTCAGTACCATGACCAGCTCCTCCCACGCCTGTGCCTGGGTGGCGTCGAGCTCGGTCTGGATATCCTGCAGCGAAATCAGCCGTTCGCGATTGCCATCGATGATGATCTCGGTGGCGGCGAGCGTCAGGTGGTATTCGACACCGTCAACCGTGAAAGTCACGAGTTCGCGCTTGCCGGGAACCGCATCGATCATCGATTCTGCGAAGCCAAAGCCGAACTTCCTGAGATCCTTCAGTTGGGTGACGTGTTCGGCGCCAAACAGCCGCCGGGCAGCGTTGTTCTGCAGCGATACCGCGTCATCGGCATGCAGCGTCAGCAGCGGAACCGGGATGTGTTCTATCAGCGCTTTGAGTCGACGTACCTCGGTCTCATGGCCCGAGCGGCGCGCGCGCATGCGATCGATAATGTCAGTGAACGCTTCGCCCAGTGCCTGGAAGCCGGCGCCCTGTTGGCTGAAGTCGAAGCGCTGCGAATAATCAGCGTAGCGCGCTGCATCCAGGAAGCGTGCAACTTCCCTGTTGGTGCGGCTGACGAAACGCCACAGTTCTGCGATCAGCAGCAGCAGGGCGGCCGCGACGATCAGGCTCGCACTGTGCAATCCCGGGTGTAGTGACAGCCAGACCAACAGGGCCATCGCGAGACCGACCAGACTCAGCCGTAGCAGCAGCAGGAGTGTGAAGCGTCTAAAGATCATGTTTTTCCATGCGTCGGTACAGTGACGCACGCGTCAGGCCCAGTTCACTGGCAGCGCGGGAAATGTTGAAGCCATGCTTCGTGAGCGCGCGCCGGATAGTGTCTTTTTCCATGTGATCCAGGTTCAGTATGGTTGGCGCAATGCTGACCTTGTGGCTTTCCGGGGCCGCCGACGTCAGTTGCAGGTCGCCCGCATCCAGCATGTCGCTCTCACCGAGAATAATGGCGCGCTCAATGGTGTGCCTGAGCGCACGGACATTGCCGGGCCATTCGTACGCGTTCAGTGCCGTGATGGCATCGTCCGAGAATTGCGGAGTCGCATGCTTGTATTTGCGCGCGTAGTGCTCGGCGAAGTGCCGGGCTATTGGCAGGATGTCATCGACGCGTTCACGCAGCGGTGGAATCACGATCTCGACCGTGTTCAGTCGATACAGCAGGTCCTGGCGAAAATGCTGCTCGTCCTTGAGTCGCTGTGGCGGCACATTGGTCGCCGCGATAACCCGGATGTCGACATCGCTTGCCTGGTCGGAACCGACCGGCGTGACCTTGCGCTGTTCGAGCACCCGCAACAGCTTGGCCTGCAGGTTGAGTGGCAGATTGCCGATTTCGTCAAGAAACAGGCTGCCGTGGTTCGCCGCCTGGAAGCGGCCGAGGCGATCATCACTCGCATCGGTAAACGCGCCTTTCCTGTGACCGAACAGCTCGGACTCAAACAGGCTCTCACTGATGGAGCCCATGTCTACCGTGAGAAACGCGTGCTCGGCCCGCGCCGAGCGTCGATGCAGCTCGCGCGCAACCAGTTCCTTGCCGGTGCCGTTCTCGCCCAGAATAAGTACGTTCGCGTCGGTCGGTGCGGCGCGATCAACCATACGCATGACCTCGCGCATTGCTGCCGAGTCGCCGATGATGTCGGTGCCTGTCGCGAGCGATTGCTGCTGCAGCGCGCGATTGGTCTGTCGCAGTTGCTGGTTTTGTCGGCGACTTTCACTGAGCTTCACCGCGGTCGATACCGTCGCGACAACTTTCTCGTTCTGCCAGGGCTTGACGATGAAGTCAGTCGCACCGCGTTTCATGGCTTCGATCGCGTTGTTGAGGCTGCCGTGTGCAGTGATCATGACAACGACAAGATCGGCATCGATATCGAGAATCTTGCTGAGCCAGGCGAGTCCCTGCTGCCCCGATGATTCGCCGGGACCGAAATTCATGTCGAGCAGCACGGCGTCGATGGCGTGCTCACTGAGCAGTCGCGGTACAGCTTCCGGGTCACGACAGGTGATGACATTCGCAAAATCGCGTCGCAGCAGCAGGCGGCCCGCGGTCAGGATGTCGTCGTCATCGTCGACGATCAGGATGTTGCCGGTCTTGTCCAAATGCTGCTCCAAAACTGTCCGGAATCGTACACCTAGTGTTCGCAGGCGTACAGTTTTACGAGGCGACGAATTATTAACTTGTTTTAAATCAAGCGCTTAGTATCTGGCACGCGAATTGCTATATACCTGGTATGAGCAAAATCAGAAAACTCAAAGACACCAGCTACACGCCCGGCATGGGCGTGTCCGGGCAGGGCATGGATCGCAAAGTCGAGAAATCGACGCCGATGGCACACAAGATTGGCTACGCCGCAGGCGCAGTGTTGCTACTGCTGGCGCTGTGGTGGCTGGTCGATGCCTTGCTGGCCGGCCGCAGCCTGAGCGTTAATTCTCAGCGGATTACGGTGTCCACGGCGTCGCTCGGCACGTTTGAAGATTTCATTCCGCTACGCGGGCGTCTTGTGCCACGCAGCACCGTATTCCTCGACGCTATCGAAGGCGGTCGAGTTGAGGAAATCCTGGTTGAAGACGGAACACTGGTTAAGGCGGGGGAGCCTATCGCCGTGTTGTCGAACACCAATCTGCAGCTCGAGGTGCTCGGGCGCGAGGCCGCGGTCACCGAGCAGCTCAACAACATGCGCACGATCGAGTTGCAGCTGGAGCAAAACCGCCTCTCGCACAAACGTAACCTGGTCGAAATCGACTACCAGATCACGCGCCTCACGCGTTCGATCGCGCGGCAGAAGGAGCTGGTGACTCGCGACCTGATCTCGCAGTCGACTCTGGATGAGCTGCAGGATGAGCTGGAGTACTACCAGAACCGTCGGGAGGTCACGCTCGAAAGCCAGAGCACCGACGTGCGCATGCAGGAGCAGCAACTCAAGCAACTGCGCACGGCTGGTGATCAGCTGCAGGCCGGCCTCGGCTTTGCACGAAAGAACCTGGATGACCTGAACGTGCGGGCGCCACTCGACGGCAAGTTGTCGGGCTTCAATATCGAGGTTGGACAGTCAATTGTTCGCGGGGGGCGGCTGGGACAGGTCGACGATCCCGACGGCTACAAGCTGAACGTCAAGATCGATGAGTTCTACCTTGGCCGGGTCGACCTGCAGCAGCAGGCGGTCGCAGAACACAACGGCAAGGACATCGATCTGCGCGTATCCAAGATCTATCCGGCGGTAAAGGAAGGCCAGTTCGAGGTCGACATGGTGCTGGCATCAGACCCGGTTGGCCTGCGGCGTGGGCAGACCATGCAGGTGCGACTGACGTTGGGGGATAACTCAGACGCTGTCCTCATACCGAACGGTTCCTTCTACCAGGACACAGGCGGTAACTGGGTGTTCGTCGTATCGCCAGATGGCAGCGAAGCCGTGAAGCGCACCGTACGCCTTGGCCGCCGCAACACAGAATTCATCGAGGTACTCGACGGCCTGGAGCCAGGCGAGAAAGTCATTACCTCACCGTACACAAGTTTTACCGATATGGACCGGCTAACGCTGGACAGCCAATAAGCAGGGGATTCGAGACATGCTGAAGTTACACAACCTATACAAGGTCTACCGCACTGATGAGGTCGAGACCGTCGCACTGAACGGCGTCAACCTGGAAATTGCCCAGGGCGACTTTGTTGCCATCATGGGCCCCTCCGGCTGCGGCAAGTCAACGCTGTTGAATATCGTCGGCATGCTCGACAACCCGAGTGAGGGCAACTACTTCTTCTTTGACGAAGACGTAGCGCCGTATTCCGAAGCTCAGCGCAGCGTTATTCGCAAGCAGAACATCGGATTCATCTTTCAGAGTTTTAACCTGATTGACGAGCTGACCGTCGCGGAAAACATCGAGCTGGCGCTGCTGTACCACAACATGCCGGCAGCCGAACGCAAGCAGCGCGTAGAGGCGGTCATGGACCGCATGGGTATCGCGCACCGTGCCGGTCACATGCCGGGGCAGCTGTCAGGCGGCCAGCAACAGCGCGTTGCGGTTGCTCGCGCAGTGGTTGGTGACCAGCCGCTCATTCTTGCAGACGAGCCGACCGGCAACCTTGATTCCGTGCATGGCCAGGAAGTGATGGAGCTGCTGCGCTCATTGAACAAGGAAGGTACGACCATTGTGATGGTGACCCACTCGCCGGCGCACGCGGACTACGCACACAAAACGGTCAATCTCTTCGACGGCCACGTAGTTACTGAGAACACGCGAGCTGCCTGATAACACCGCCCCGGGGAATACCATGTTCTGGAATCACATAAAGGTTGCGCTTCGCAACATTCGAAAAAACAAAGTCTACGCAGCGATCAATATATTCGGATTGGCGCTGGGTCTGACGATCTATGTGTTCGGCGGATTGCTCACCAATTACGAGCGAACACATGACACGATGTTCGAAAATGCCGAACGCACCTATACCGTGGGCGTTATCGTTGCACCGGAGATGAATCTCGGCCTTGAGAGCCTGAACTCCGTGCAGTCTGCGCTAGGGCCGATTCTCGATGCCGAGGCGCCGGATATTGAAGCCGTCGCTCGAACGATGAACTGGGAATTCCTGCTGGGTTTCGGTGAAAAAGCCTACTACCAACAGATAGCATTTGCCGACCCGGAATTGCTCGAGATATTCGACTTCGAATATCTCTCGGGCGACAGTCGTGCATTGCAGGATGCGTCGGGGCTGCTCATCACAGAGTCGACGGCGACCAAGTACTTCGGCACGACAGACGCGGTTGGCGAAGTCGTCACACTTGACAACGAGTACGATTTTCACGTCGCTGCGGTCATCAAGGACATTCCGCTCAATTCGCATTTTAATTCAAACTTTGCAGGCGAGTCCGAGTTTGCAGTCATCGCTCCCATGCAGGGCCTGGCGCGCATGCGGGATTCGGACGTGCAAGGCGATTGGGACAACCTGTCGATTGGCAATATGACGTATGTGCTGCTGCCCGAAGGGTTTGGGCAAGAGCGGCTGGAGTCGCAGCTGGACAGTATCTACGCGCGCCTGGTGCCGAAAGAGGTCAAAGAGGTGATCTCGTCCTTGACGGCGAGCCCGCTGGTGCACGCAAACCTCGCGATTTGGGACACGCTTGGCATGCCGTTAATTGCCGTTGTATCGTTGCTGAGTTTCCTCGTGCTCGTCGTTGCCTGTGTGAACTACACCAACCTGGCCACCGCACAGTCACTCGGTCGTAGTCGAGAGGTGGGCATGCGCAAGACCATGGGTGCCAGCCAGACGCAGCTGCTGACGCAGTTCTTGGTCGAGAGCTTTGTTATCGCCGCCATAGCGATGGTGTTTGCGATCGCGATACTGGAGATAATCATTCCGTTGTTCAACAACGCGGCGAACAAGAGCGTCAGCATCAACTACCTGACCACGCTTCCCTGGCTGTTGCTAACCACCGCCATGGTAGGCCTACTGGCCGGTCTGTATCCGGCGTGGCTAATTACCAGAGCAAGCCCAATCGATGCCCTCCGTGACATTGCCAGGAAGGGTAAGAAAGGCGGAAGGATGCGGTCTGTAATGATCGGCGTGCAGTTCGCGATATCAGTCTTCATGTTATCGATTGTTGCAATCGTCTACATGCAGAACGTGCATATCAAGAAGGCCAGCTACGAATTTCCGAAAGATAATATTTACACCATCCAGCGGTTGGGAATTGATTCCATCCAGGACAAGCTGGAAACGCTGCGCAATGAGCTCGAAGCTATACCGAACGTGAGTAGCGTCGCATACTCATGGCAGGTCCCGTTCCAACAGAGTAACTCGAACCGCAATGTGGCCATGCAGCCCGGCGATGAGGCACAGAAATTCAGCCTCATGGTGCTGCGCATGGACCCCAAATTTCTGGAGACCTACGATATTCCTGTGCTGGCCGGAAGAAACCTCAGCATGGATTTCGCGAACGACATTAGTACTGAAGAAACCGAAACACTGAATGTGCTGGTCAATGAGCTGGCGCTGCCAATGATTGGCGCAAGCTCTCCGAGCGACGCAATCAACAAGCGTTTCTATTTGATCAGCGATGAAGAAGCGAGCATCGAATACACGGTTGTTGGCGTGGTGCCAACGCAGAACATCGTCGGCCTGTTCAATCAGGAAAAGGCCTGGATGTACGTTTATCCACCGGCAACAATGCAGGTTGGATCGGTTCGGATTACGGGCGGCAATATGATGGAGACGGTAGAGGCCATTGAAGACGCGTGGGACCGTGTTATTCCTGAGTATCCATTCCAGGGCCGCTTCCTTGATGACGTATTCAATGACGTCTTCAATATCCTGCGTTACATCAACCTGGCGCTGGCAGGATTCGCGTTCATCGCGCTGGCACTCGCGCTGATTGGCCTGTTTGGGCTCGCCGCATTCATGGCGGCTCAACGCACCAAGGAAATCGGCGTGCGCAAGGTCCTCGGCGCCAGTTCGCTGCAGATCGCACGCCTGCTGGTCTGGCAGTTCTCAACACCGGTCATGTGGGCGCTGATCGTTGCGCTGCCACTAGCCTGGTTTGCGTCGAATCAGTATCTCAATTTCTTCGCAGATCGCATCGGAACGCAGATCCCGCTGCTGCTGATTGCCGGTGTTGTTGCTGTCCTGCTTGCCTGGGGCACGATCGCCGGGCATGCGATACGAATCGCGAGGGCAAATCCGATCATGGCGCTGCGTTACGAGTAGCGCAGGGGCCATTTCGCCACCGAAGCTTGCCTGGTAGCCCGTTCGACTAGCTGGCCGCAGCACGCGGCCGGGAACCAGCCAGGCGAAGGCAAGCGCAAATATTGCCATGGCCCATACGATTACGGCACCTGCCGGCACGTCCAGGCTGACAGAGGTCACCAGCCCGGCAACACCGCCGGCTGCGCCTATGGCGAGGCCATACAGAATGCGTCGACCGCGACTTGCGACGTGCCGTGTCGCAAGTGCCGGAATGATCAGGCAGGCGAATACCAGGTATATGCCAACGAGTTGCACGGATGCGGTCACGGCGAAAGCAAACAGCGCATAGAAACCGAAGCCGCGCAGCCTGTCGCGCGCCAGGTACCAGGCGGCGAGAATGCAAACACTGAGGATTGCTGTCGGTATCAGCTGCTCATAGCTTACCCACAAGACCTGGCCAACCAGCAGCTCTTTGAGATGTTCGCCGCCGTGCGGATTGCCAGCCAGCAGCAGCACGCCCGCGGTTGCGGCCAGGATAAATGCGACGCCGATAATTGCTTCCTGGATCTTCGGCCAGCGCTTATCGGTCCAGTGCAATATGAGAGCAGCAACCAGCGCCGCGGACACCGCGGCGACCTGCACGACCCAACCGTCAGGTTCCCAGCCCATTGTGTCTGTAGCAATGACGCCCAGCGCCGCAACCTGCGCTATAGCCAGGTCGATGAAAATGATGCCGCGTCGCAGCACCTCGACACCTAGCGGGATATGCGTACTCAGCACGATAGCGACGGCGAGAAAAGCCGGGAGGAAGATGCTCAGCTCATAGTTGTTCACTTTAGCTGCTCCTCGAGCAGGCGAATGGTCTCTTCATACAACGTAAACAAATCAGTTGCGTCCGGATTGCCACCCACGGTGAAAGGTAACTCGACAACGGGACTGCCCAGGCGCTCAGACAGCCAGCGCGCCGCTTTCTCGTTCTCGAACGGTGCACGAATAATGGCGTCAGGCGGGTTGGGCGTCAGCTGCTCGAGCAGTCGTGCCAGCTGCGCGCCGCTGGCAGGGATTCCCGGTTTCGGCTCCAGCGTTGCAACAATGTCCAGGTCGAGCCAGTCAGCAAGGTAGCTGAAGCTGCGATGGTGAGATACGAGGCGCATCCCGGCGAGCGGCGCAGCGCGCTGTTCCCAGGCGTCTGTTGCCTGTTCCCAGCGCTCGAGGAACGCTGTTGCGTTCGCCTGATAGCTGTCGCGGTTTGCCGGGTCAATCTCAACGAGTCGCTCTGCCAGGGCCTTGGCAACACGTTCAATATTGCGCGGCCGCAGATGCACGTGCGGGTTTCCCTGCGGGTGCACATCGCCCATCGAGCGGTCGACCGATGCCGGAATTTCCAGGCGGCGCACGAATTCCGCCGCCAGGAAATACCCCGGATTGCCGGGCTGGATATGCTGGTTGCCGGAGCGCCTTAACAGCAACGGCAACCAGCCGATCTCAAGGTCCGCGCCGGTGCAGACCACAAGGTCAGCACGGCGTGTCGCGGCGATCAGGCTGGGCTTGGCCTGCAACATATGCGGGTCCTGAAACGCGCTTGTCGCCGTCGTAATTGTGGCGTTATCCGCAGCAAGTTCCTGCACCAGAGCGGCCCATTCAGGCTCACAGGCAAAAACCTCAATTGCATTGGCGGAGAACGGCGCGACTACCAGCAGCAGCGCTAACAAGAATCTGTTCATCAGTCTCGCTCCTAGAATTGATGTGCACCGTGAGCGCCAATGCTCATGATGTATTGCAGGTACCACTGGTCATCAGCTTCAGGCAGCACCTCATCCCTGGTGTACTGCAACCGGAAGCGGCTGAATTCACTTGGCGACCAGTCGAGCATTGCGCTGCTGCGATTGCCGTCGGTCTCTGCGTCAATTTCATCGTAGCGAACGCCGGTGCGCCAGAAGCGCGTGAACTGCCACACACCCTGCAGATACCAGCCGCTGCTGTCGAGCTCAGCCGACTGCGTAAAATATTCGCCCTGCACCTTGAAGTTGTTGTTGGTGGGGTTTCCCTGCGGCGCCCACTTCCAGACGAAGTCCACGGCGGTCAGGTCACTGTCCGTATCGCTGCCTGCTGCGGCGTCAGTCTGAATGTGCGCCAGTCCAACCTGCCAGCTGTTATTGGTGCCAAGGTCTCCGCCAAGCTTCGTGAACGCTGTCCACGCACCGGGCGAGGTGTCTTCTTCGGTCCAGTTGATCTCGCCGCCAAGCTCGAACAGCAGGTTGGTCGGCGCGACCCAGCGCGCCCTTACGCCCTCGATGGCATAGCGGTCATCGAAGAACGCACTGTAGGGCAGCGGCCGGTCAACGAAATCGTCGGCGTGGAAATGGAAGCTGTTCAGATAGCCGGCTGATGAGAAGAATTTGCCGGCCGTAGCGGAAATGCCGCCGGGCAGCGAGGTCGCCTGCACCCAGGCTTCCTCGACTTCGACCTCAACCTCGCCGTCATGCTCGTGCATACCGACCGTGACGTTGCCAAAGAAGCGTGAGTCGACATTGGCTTTCAGGTTGATCTCGATTTCGCCGGGCGTAAAGCCCGGTTCTACGTCACGATCGGGTCCCACATCTGCAAAGCCGCCGTCGAGCACTGCGCCAATTGAGGGGTTAAACGTATTGGGCGATGACGTGCCGGCCGACTGTGCGATGGCCGTGTCTTCTGCGAGTTCGATCGCTTCATCGAGTTTCTTCTCGAGTTCGCTGATGCGCTGTTCATAGTCGGCCCGCATTGCGGCCACCTGGCGCTGGAGTTCTTCGATATCTGATTGGGCGTTTTGTGCGTACGCCGGCGCAGCGAACAATATCGCTGCAAACGCAATACTAAAGTAGTTTTTCAATTTCACCTTGATCACCGATTGTCTGGCAGGGTCGCCGGCAGCTTCGCCTTGGCGACAAAGAGGTTAAGTCCTGGGATCTAAGGTGTGTCCGGTGGGCCTCTTTGCCGTACGGTGAGTGTCGCGATCGAGCAAATCTGTGTTGCGGCTGTGATTGTGGCAACAGCCTGCGGCAGGTGAGGTACGTGCCCGTCGGTCTCCGCCGGGCCAACGGCGTGCAGGTTGTCGGCGACAGTGCAGGCGGCGCAGGAGTTACTCTGAGGCGTGCCGAGGTCATGGCTATAGACATGCGTGGCCCCCGCGAACTGCAGCAGCAGCATTGCGGCGACAAAAACCAGCCTGATTTTGTAGCGTTGTCTGTCCATCGGCACAGGTATTAGAGCACGAACTACCCAATAGGTTCTAATAGCAGCTAAAGCCCCGTTCCGGGCAATCAGCACTATAAGCAAGTATCTAGGGATATTCCCGGACAACCGCCGCGCGCGCCTTCTGCTAGCGTTGTCTAAGGAGGTCTCGGCGCATGAATATCGCGACAAAAGAGGGCCGTTCAGAGTCCCTGGAGGGTGCCCTTCAGGGCATCGTGGATTCGTTTGAGCCCGATAAATCCCTGTCCTATCCGGATGCCGCGCAGATGGCGGTGCACATAGCAGCCCTGTTGCAGCGGCGCGCAGCGGACTTGCAGACGCCGCAGGAACACAAGCAACAGAGCGAGCTGGATCGGATGATCCGAAATCCGCATGACAAAGCGACCATGATCCAGATGACGGACCAGTCGTTTCGCTCGGAGCGACCGCAACGTGCGGTCGACCAGATGACGCATATTCTCGATGTGCAGGGCATCCCTCGCTACTTCGGCCCTGTGGACCAGGCGCTGATGCGCGGCTTCCAGTCATTCGGAGGCTACCTGCCGGGCGTAGCGGTGCCACTGGTCAAGGAAAAGATGCGCGCGGAGACCGCCAACGTCATCCTGCCTGCTGAAGAAAAGGTGTTGAACCGGCACCTGTCCGCGCGCCGCAAGGCCGGCCTGCGCATGAACCTCAATCTCCTTGGTGAGGCCCTGCTCGGCGAAGACGAGGCGCAGCGGCGATTGGAAAACTATCTCGGCGCACTGCAAAACCCCGAGGTCGAGAGCATCTCGGTCAAGGTGTCGACCATTTTCTCGCAGATTTCGTCAGTGGCATTCGAGCACACGGTGGCGATTCTATGCGACCGGCTGGAGCTGCTGTACCGCGAGGCCGCCAAGATGATCTACCAGCGCGCGGATGGTACCGAGATCAGCAAGTTCGTTTATCTCGACATGGAGGAATACAGAGACATGGAGGTCACTGCGGAAGCCTTCATGCGTACGCTCGACCGCAAAGGCCTGGAGCAGGCGCGCGGCGGTATTGCACTGCAGGCCTATATTCCCGACTCCTATGAAACGCAGCTGCGCATCAATGAGTGGGCGCGCAAGCGCGTGGCACGCGGCGGCACACCCGTGACGATTCGTATCGTCAAGGGCGCCAACATGGAAAGCGAAAAGGCAGAGGCCTCTGCGCACGGCTGGCCGCAGGCGCCCTACAAGGAGAAGCGGCATACCGACGCCAATTTCAAACGCATGCTGCATGAAGCCATGAGGCCCGAAAACATCGAGGCTGTGCACATCGGTATTGCATCGCACAATCTGTTCGAGCTGTCCTATGCGCTGGTGCTTGCTGCCCAGAACGGCGTGGTCGACAAGTTGCAGTTCGAGATGCTTGAGGGCATGGCGAATCATATCCGCCGCGCGCTGTTCGAGCTGACCGATAACTTCGTGTTGTATGCGCCGGGCACTCGCAAGGAAAACTTCATTAACGCAATTGGCTACCTGGTGCGGCGACTTGACGAGAACACCGGGCCCGATAATTTCCTGAGCCATGCATTCAAGCTGAAGCCGGGCGATGAGGAGTGGCAGCGCCTGCAGCAACAGTTCTACGATTCATTCGCGGCCATCGAGTCGACGCCCTACGCGCCGCGGCGCACGCAGGACCGGCGCAAGCCGGATGCATGGAACGAGGAGGCTGCAGCCGGGCCATTCGATAACGAGCCGGATACTGATTTTTCCCTGCCGCAGAACGTCGAGTGGGCAGGCAACATCGTTACAGACTGGATCGATCGCTGTGGTGATGCCGCCACCGAGGTGCCGCTGTGTATTGGTGACGAGGAAATCCTCGATGACCGCACCGTGAAGGAATCAACAGATCCGTCACGCCCCGGGGTCGTCGTAGCGCGCTATCGCATGGCGACGGCTGATGATATCGAGAAGGCCGTATCGACGGCCAAGTGGGACGCGGCCGGCTGGCGGCGCATGTCGGCGAAGCGGCGCTCGGCGGTGCTGGCGAAGGCGGCACACGAATTGCGCGTCGCGAGGGCCGACCTGATGGGCGCGGCCATGGCAGAAGGCGGCAAGACCCTGTTGCAGTCTGATCCCGAGGTGTCCGAGGCAGTTGATTTCTGCGAGTACTATCGGCGCAGCGCTGAAGACCTCAGCAGCATCGACGGCGTGCGCGCGCGAGGCCACGGTGTTGTTGCAGTGATTTCACCGTGGAATTTCCCGATCGCCATTCCGTGTGGCGGTGTGGCCGCGGCGCTGGCGGCAGGCAACGCAGTGATCCTGAAGCCGGCGTCTGACACCGTTCTGACTGCTTACCTGTTATGCCAGTGTTTCTGGCGCGCAGGCGTGCCGCGATCTGCACTGCAGTTTGCACCCTGCCGTGGCGGCAGCGAGGGCGCACGTCTGGCCTGCCACGACGACGTTGATATCGTCATCCTTACGGGCGGCACTGACACCGCGTTGCGTATGCTGGACAGCAAACCGTCCATGAACCTGCTCGCCGAGACCGGTGGCAAGAACGCGACCATAGTGACCGGTCTGTCAGACCGCGACCTCGCAATCAGTCATGCGCTGCAATCGGCATTCGGCCACAGCGGCCAGAAGTGTTCGGCAACCTCGCTGCTGATACTCGAGGAAGAAATCTACGAGGACCAGCACTTCAAACAGGCGCTGTGTGACGCTGCGAGAAGCATCACCGTCGGTTCGGCCTGGCAGCCTGAGACGCTGATGGGGCCGCTCATCCGACCGCCAAACCAGACCCTGGACAAAGGCCTCAAGGAGCTAGAAGTCGGTGAGTCCTGGGCCGTGATGCCGAAGCGGCACGATGGCAATCCGAACCTGTGGTCGCCGGGAATCAAGTGGGATGTGCAACCGGGCAGTTATACGCACATGACAGAGCTGTTCGGCCCGGTCTTAAGCGTGATGAAGGCGCGCAACCTGGACGAGGCTATCGATATCGTCAACCAGACCGGCTACGGACTGACCTCCGGTCTCGAGAGCCTGGATGACCGCGAACAGCAGGAGTGGCGCGACCATATACGTGCCGGCAACCTGTATATCAATCGGGTCACGACGGGCGCCATCGTATTGCGGCAGCCTTTCGGCGGCATGGGCAAGTCGGCGTTCGGTCCTGGCATCAAGGCGGGCGGACCCAACTACGTCCTGCAGCTCATGACCTTCGAGGCGACCGGGTCACCGCGTACCAGCAAAGCGTTGTCGAGCAAGAAGCTTGCAGATCTCTACCGTGATCTCGCCAATAGCGACAGGGACTGCGGCGACGTCTGCGAGGCGATTCGCAGCTACGATCTCGCCTACACGGAAGAGTTCGGGCAGATGCACGACCACTTCCGCCTGATCGGCCAGGACAACATTCGCCGCTACCTGCCCGTTTCTGAAATGCGTGTTCGTGTGCATCCCGATGACTCGGAGTTTGAGGTCTATGCACGGGTTGCCGCAGCGGCAGCCGCAGGCTGCCGGATTACGGTCAGCTACCCGCATGAAGGCCTGTCCATGATGCTCAGGGCACTGGCGCGTGAGACGGAAACCTGGGGTGCGCAAATTGAGTTTGTCGAGGAATCCGATGAAGAACTTGCGGACGTCATTGCCCGGCAGCAGACTGATCGTGTTCGCTATGCAACGCCTGAACGGGTGCCCGAGGTAGTACTGAGGGCGGTCGGCGAGACTGGCGTGTACATTGCGAACGCACCGGTGCGGGCCGAGGGCAGGGTGGAGCTACCGTGGTATTTCCGCGAACAGAGCATCAGCTTCGACTACCACCGCTATGGCACCCTCGGCGATCGTGCGATGGAAGAGCGCCGGGCTACACAGTAGGCGTATGAGCGTTTTGCGCCAATCTGCGTGCGGACAGTTACTGCTTGCGGCCATTGCGGTAACGTTCCTGTGTGGCTCATTCTTTGAGGACACAAGCGTGCTGCACATGCAGCTGCGCTTTGACTTCGACACGTTCTGCAAGAACCCGGACAAGAGCAAGTGCGACGATGTCGCGGCGCAAATCGCCTATGACGACCCGGCGGGCGAGACGGTCGTGATCGACGTGCGCCTGAAGATTCGCGGTCGCTGGGGTGGCAAGTCAGCCGACTGCCAGTTGCCGGCGTTGTTCGTATTCTTTGACCCGCAAGATACCGTGGGCAGCATTTTTGCGGGGCAGACGATGCTGCCGCTCACGACGCATTGTCGGCATCTGGACAGACGCTACGCCGACTACACGATTTCAGAGTACCTCGCGCATCGCATCTACATGCGGCTCAGCCCGGTCAGCGTCAGGGCCCGGCTTGCCAGGATCGACTACGTCGACACCGGCAACGACAAGCAACGCTCGCGCTACGGTTTCTTCACCGAGCATTTTGCCAGCGTTGCGGATCGCAACGGGCGCGAGTTCTACGAGCCCGAATTGTTACACCTCAATGAGTTCGACCAGCAGGGCATGGCACGGCACGCGCTGTTTCAGTACATGATCGGCAACCTCGACTGGTCAGCCGTCAAGAGCCACAACGTTGCGCTGTTTCGTGCACAGGATGGCAGCGTACTGCCGGCGCCTTTCGACTTCGACTATTCTGGGCTGGTATCTGCCGAGTATGCGTCGCCACCAAGAAGCCTGTCAGTCAATCACGTGACGACGCGGGTATTCCGCGGCTATTGCTTACCGGACGTCGAATGGTCGTCGCTCTTTGACGAGTTAGCGTCGATACACGACGAAGTCCTGCAGGAGATCGCTGCGCTGCCGTTTATGTCGTCCACCGAGGAACGGCGCGTCCGACTCTGGTTGAATCGCTTCTATGAAAGGATCGAAACGAGTCGTGGCCGCGAGGCCATCGTCACGTCTTGTCGCGAGCTGCCGGAGTCGCTCAGGTAAGTTCGCGCGCAAAGCGCTCAACGGCATCCCAGTCAGTAAACTCGAAGGTCCCGGTCGGGTCCGTTGGCCCTTTGGTCATCCACATAATGAAGCGGATCATGGTGCGGTCGACAAAGCCGTATAGCGGGTAGTCGATCTTGCCGCCGAAGATGCCGATGGTCGCCGGTTTCCAGCTGATGCTGGCAAGAAACTTCCTGACATAGGGGTTGGTCTCCGGAGTCAGCTTTTCCGGCTTTCGAGCAACCGCATTGACCGAAAACAGGGCAGCGGACTTCGCTTCCAGCGTGGCCTGCTGTGTGTCTATGAAGCGCTTGACCTCCGGCTTGTTCTTGCCGTAGCGAATGCTGGCGCCGATGACAACGCGATCAAATGGTGACAAGTCAACGTCCGCATTCGGCGTCAGTTCCTGGACGGTTACCGTGTGGCCACCGTTCTCAAGGACATTCTGGATACGCTTGCAGATTTCCACTGTGTGGCCATCTGTCGTGGAGTAGAGGATAAGGAATTTGCTGCTCAAGAGAAGATACTCAGTCGCTAATCGTAAGGGCGCAATCGCGACAGGCTGTGCACGGCGATGACGCGATCGTCGGCCGTAATGATTCCCTCATCGGCGAGATTTCGCAACATCCGGGACAGGGTTTCCGGGGTGAAGGACAGGCGCGAGGCGATGATATGCCGCGGCAGGTCGAGTTGAATCAGAGCACTGTCGCCGTCCGTTTCGGTGATGTGATCGATCAGGTAACTGGCAAGCCGGCTGCGGGCATTCTGGATGGTCAGGCGCTCGATTTCCCGTACCC
Source organism: uncultured Gammaproteobacteria bacterium (assembly GCA_963698425.1). Lineage (GTDB taxonomy): Bacteria > Pseudomonadota > Gammaproteobacteria > Steroidobacterales > Woeseiaceae > UBA1847. Next base: position 272,751 of record CAVOQR010000003.1, read on the forward strand.
GCGCGTGCATTTTCTGGGATACATCACTCAGTAGCCGCAGGCAGGCATCCGGGTTATTAAACAGTATGTCCAGATAGGCTTTGTTGGGGATCTTGTAGAGCACGCATTCTGTGAGTGCCTCCGCTGACACCGGGAACTCCTGCACACGCATAAATGCGATGGCCTCGGCGAAGGTATTGTCGGCGCTGACCACCTCGACAATCTTCTTCTGCCCGTTTGCCGAAGTCAGGCTGAGCTCTACCTGGCCGTGCTCAACGTAGTAGAAACAGTCAGCCGGGTCGCCGCGGTGGAACAGCACTTCGCCCTTGTCGAGACTCTCGGCAGTAATGGTTGTGGCCAGAACATCGAAGTTTTGCTCGTCGATTCCCGAAAACAGGAAGTGCTGGCGCACAATTTCGTATTGTTTTGAGCCCCGTTCCATATGGCAGCAGTCTACCATCAGCCGCAGCGGGCCGGTGCCCGCAGATCCGTACTTTCCGATTGTGCAGCCAGAATCAATTGTTGGTACAGTTCTGCGATCGCGAAAAAAATTTACGAGAAATGATCGCGGCTATTCATCTGGAGTAAATCTATGAAGATCGGTGTCCCGAGAGAGATCCACGCGGGCGAAAAGCGGGTGGCGACCACGCCCGATGTTGCCACTCAACTGATAAAACTTGGTTTTGACGTGGCCGTAGAGGCGGGGGCCGGCGCACTGGCGAATTTCGCCGACGCGGCTTATGAAGCGGCGGGCTGCTCGGTTGCGGCTTCGGCCGATGAGATCTGGTCCGGATCTGACATTATTCTCAAGGTCCGCGGTCCCGACGGCGATGAAGCGGACAAGCTGAAAAAAGGGCAAACGCTCATCTGCTTCCTCTGGCCTGCGCAGAACCCGGAGCTGTTACAACAGCTTACCGAGAGCGGTGTCACCGCCATGGCGATGGACAGCGTGCCGCGCATCTCTCGCGCACAGAAAATGGATGCCCTGAGCTCCATGGCGAATATCGCCGGCTATCGCGCCGTCGTGGAAGCCGCGCAACACTTCGGCCGCTTCTTCACCGGCCAGATTACGGCCGCGGGCAAAGTGCCGCCGGCCAAGGTACTCGTCATCGGCGCCGGCGTCGCGGGCCTGGCCGCCATTGGTGCAGCCAAGAGCATGGGCGCGATCGTACGCGCTTTCGATACGCGTCCCGAAGTTAAGGAGCAGGTCGAGAGTATGGACGCCGATTTCCTGATGCTCGACTTTGAAGAGGATGAGGACGGCTCGGGCGAAGGCGGTTACGCCAAGGTCATGAGCGAAGAATTCATCAAGGCCGAAATGGCGCTGTTCGCCGAACAGGCGAAAGAGGTCGACATCATCATTACGACCGCCCTGATTCCGGGTAAGCCGGCACCGCGCCTGATTACGGCCGCGATGGTCGAGTCGATGAAAGATGGCAGCGTGGTTGTGGACCTGGCGTCGGAGCAGGGCGGCAACTGCGAGCTGACCGAGCCCGAGCAGGTCGTGCAAAAGCACGGCGTAACGCTGATTGGCTACACGGACCTGCCCAGTCGCCTCGCTGCGCAGTCGAGCCAACTCTATGGCACGAACCTGAGACATCTGCTGACCGACCTGACGCCGGAGAAAGACGGCAAGATCGACGTCAACATGGAAGACGAGGTCATCCGCGGGGCGACGGTCTGCAAGGATGGTGAGACAACATGGCCACCGCCAGCACCGAAGCTATCCGCGGCGCCGGCCAAGCCGGCACCTGCGCCAGCGCCAAAGCCTGCCGAGCCCGAAAAGCCGTCGGTGTTCGGGCCCATCGCGGGCATGGTTATTGCCGGTGTATTACTGCTTGGCCTCGGTGCCGTTGCACCGCCGTCATTCATGGCGCACTTCACGGTGTTTGTGCTGGCCTGCTTCGTCGGCTACATGGTGATCTGGAACGTTTCACCAGCACTGCATACGCCGCTGATGAGTGTCACCAACGCAATATCCAGCATCATCATTATCGGTGCGCTGCTGCAAATCAGTTCCGGGGATACGCTCATCATGTGGATCGCCGCAGCAACGGTGTTGGTAACGAGCATCAACATCGCCGGCGGCTTTGCCGTCACTCGACGCATGCTCGAAATGTTCAGGAAGTGAGGTCGTCATGATTAACGAAGGCATCGTAACCGTGTCGTACATCATTGCGACCATACTCTTCATCCTGGCGCTGGGCGGACTCTCCAACCAGGAGACTGCGCGTCGTGGCAACTGGTACGGCATCATCGGCATGACGATTGCCCTGCTGGCCACGATTTTCGGCAAGGTCACCAACCATTTCGAAATTTTGCTGGTAGCGCTCGTCATCGGCGGTGCGATCGGTATCCTGCTGGCGCGGCGTGTGCAAATGACGCAGATGCCGGAGCTGGTCGCCATACTGCACAGCCTGGTTGGTCTGGCCGCGGTAGCTGTGGGCTATGCAAGCTTCATGGATCCGACCAAGCACTTCGTGGGCGTTGAACTGACGATTCACAACATCGAGATTTACCTCGGTATCCTGATCGGTGCTGTCACGTTCTCAGGCTCCATTATTGCCTTCGGCAAACTGTCGGGCCGCATTGGCGGCAGCCCGTTGCTATTGCCCGCCCGTCACTGGTTGAACCTGATTCTGCTGCTGGGCGCAATCTGGTTTGGCAGGGAGTTTGTGCTGCAGTCGGCAGCCGGTGGTGGCATGACGCCGCTCATCATCATGACAGTGATCGCGCTGCTATTCGGCATTCACATGGTCATGGCAATCGGCGGTGCGGACATGCCCGTTGTCGTTTCGATGCTCAACAGCTATTCGGGTTGGGCAGCTTCGGCGACCGGCTTCATGCTGGGTAATGACCTGCTGATCGTCACCGGCGCGCTGGTTGGTTCCAGTGGTGCGATCCTGAGTTACATCATGTGTCGTGCGATGAATCGCAAGTTCCTGAATGTGATTGCCGGCGGCTTTGGTACCGGCGGCGGCACTGTGGCCAAGAGCGACGGTGAGCAGCAGGGCGAGATCGTTGAGATCATGCCTGACGAGACTGCTGAGCTGCTGGCCGACGCGAAAGAGGTCATGATCATTCCGGGTTATGGCATGGCGGTTGCGCAGGCACAGCATGTTGTCAACGAAATCACTGCATCGCTGCGCGCCAAAGGCGTGAATGTGCGCTTTGGCATTCATCCGGTGGCCGGTCGTATGCCGGGCCACATGAATGTGTTACTGGCAGAGGCCAGGGTGCCGTATGACATCGTCTTCGAAATGGACGAAATCAACGACGATTTTCCTGACGTCGACGTGTCGATTGTCATCGGCGCCAATGACATCGTGAATCCGTCTGCGCTGGATGAGCCGGACAGCCCGATTGCCGGTATGCCGGTGCTCGAGTGCTGGCGCGGCAAGACAACCATCGTGCTCAAGCGCAGTATGGCGACCGGCTACGCCGGCGTGCAGAACCCGCTGTTCTTCAAGGAGAACACGCGCATGCTGTTCGGCGATGCCAAGGAAACGCTCGACGCTGTCTTCAAGGCACTATAGATAGACAGCAAGAAAACCATCGGACTGATCGTCAATCCCGTCGCCGGGATGGGCGGCAGTGTCGGCCTCAAGGGAACGGATGGCGACATGTACGCACGAGCGGTAGCGCTCGGCGCCGAGCCCGTGAGCCCGCAGCGTACCCGGGATTTTCTGCAGCACCTCGATTGTCTCGAGCAGGTCAATCTACTGGTCGGCCCAGGCCCTATGGGTGAGGCGCTGGTGCCGTCCCTCTCGTACCAGGTGGTTGGCGAAGTCGGCGATACGCCGGGCGGCGCCGATACGCGTGCGACGGCGCAGGCGATGCTGGCTGCCGGTGCAGAGCTCATCGTATTCGCCGGCGGCGACGGCACCGCCAGGGATATGGTCGATGCCATTGGCCAGCAACTGCCGGTTATCGCGATTCCATCCGGAGTGAAGGTCTACAGCTCAGTCTTTGCCTACAACCCACTCGCGGCAGCCGAGCTGCTGGGCGCCTTCGTGCGCGGCACAGACGTCGCTGAAGAGGAGGTGCTGGACATCGACGAAGCCGCCTTCCGCGAAGGTCGGGTCGATAGCCATCACTACGGTTTCCTGTTGGTGCCCGAGGTTGCTCAGCTGCTGCAGGATGGCAAGGAATCATCGGATGCCAGCGGCTCGGCCGCGGCAAAGCAGGACCTCGCCACTGCAGTCGTCGAAACGATGGAGCGTGGGGTTCTCTACCTGCTGGGGTCGGGCACGACGCTGCGTCATATTGCGGATGCCCTTGGCGTCGAGAACACCCTGCTGGGGATCGATGCGGTCATCGACGGCGAGCTCGTGGCGCGCGATTGCAACGAACGCGATCTGCTCGATTTGCTGCAGAAGTACGATACGGCGCGCATCATTGTCACGCCCTTGGGCGGCAACGGCTTCCTCTTCGGGCGCGGCAACAAGCAGTTCACACCCGCGGTGCTGAACAAGGTTGGCACAGACAACGTGGTCGTTGTCGCCAATCGCCAGAAGCTGCTGCAACTGGATGCCCTGCACGTCGACACAGGCGACGCGGATGTCGATCGCCAGCTGCGAGGTTACATCAAGGTTGTGGTCGGGCGAGGCCATCAGAAGCTGATGCCGGTAAAATGAGCCGACAATGAACTACTTGCTGCTCCTACTCGGTCTTCTCGGCCTCTGGTTTGGTACAGAGCTTACGATTCGCGGCGCCCTGTCGCTGTCGAAGCGGATCGGGTTGTCGGAATTCGTGGTCGGCATCGTCATCCTTGCGGTCGGCAGCGACCTGCCGGAGCTCGCGATCGCCATCGACGTCGGCATCAAGGGCATCGGCAACGGTGGCGCGTCGGACGTCGTGGTGGGCAGCGCCCTTGGCAGCACGCTTGGACAGATCGGCTTTGTCCTTGGCATCGCCGGTCTGCTCGCGACATTGACCTTGCGTAAGCGAACGGTTTTCAGGCATGGCCTGTTTCTGCTGGGTTCGATCGTGATTCTCGGGCTGTTCGCCAGGGATGGCGACATTACACGCGTCGAAGGCACTGCCCTGGTTCTGGTCTATATCGTCTACCTGATGCTGGTGATAGCGGACTCGGCCAATTACCAGAACATGGTTGAGGGGTCCCCGCCTGATGGCCTGGTCTTGTCGATCGTGTTGCTGCTGGTCGGTCTTGTTATCGTCACGATCAGTGCCCATGTCACGGTCGAAGGCGCCATCAACGTGGCGACCAGCCTGGGTGTCAGCGAGGCGGTTGTGGCGATACTCATCGTCGGCCTGGGTACCAGCCTGCCCGAACTGTCCATCTCGATCGCCGCTGTTCTGAAGGGCAGGGCGCGGATGTCGGTTGGTAACCTGATCGGCAGTAACATCTTTGACACGCTGGTGCCGATCGGTGCCGCGGCGACCATCTCGGGCGTCAGTTTCAGCCCGGGTTTCCGCGACGTAGAACTACCGTTCCTGTTCGTATTGACCACAGTTGTACTTCTCCTCTTTTTGCGCAAACTGGGAATACGGAAGGTTGAGGCCGTGATTGTCCTGGCGATGTATTGCGGCTACGCAGGCTTCAAAATCGCAGGTGCCTGAGCATGTCACTACAGCTCCAGTTCGAGGGCGCGACCGGCGAGGTCACCGGGTCGCTGTATGTCATCCGCAGTGGTTCGCACACCGTATTGCTGGAATGCGGGCTCATCCAGGGCACGCAGGAAAACGAGGCGCGTAATCGCCAGGATTTGCCTGTTGCCATCGACGACATCGACGCCGTCGTATTAAGTCACGCTCACATCGATCACTCTGGTCGCGTGCCATTGCTGTACAAGAATGGCTATCGTGGTCCGGTCTTCACACACACGGCGACCCGTGCCTTGTGCGAGATCATGCTGCCGGATTCGGGGTATCTCAATGAGAAGGACGCCGAGTACGAGAATCGCAGGCGCAAAAGCAGTGGCAAATCGTTCGTAACGCCGCTGTATACGCGCGAAGATGCAGAGCATTGCATCGCATTGTTCGAAACGATGGAGTACGGCGACAAGACGGAGGTTGTTCCGGGCTTATTCGTTACGCTGCATGACGCTGGGCACATACTGGGCTCTGCGATAGTGCAGCTGGATCACGGCAAGGGTGGCGATCATCGCACGTTGGTCTTCAGCGGCGACCTCGGTTACCGCGATGCGCCGGTCATGAACGATGCGGCAAGGCCGGGTTTCGCCGATGTGGTTATGCTGGAAAGCACCTACGGTGACCGACTGCATCGCGACTTCGACGCGACGATCGAGGAATTAGGCGAGGTGTTCGCGCATGCGCGTGCGGGGCTCGGCAACATCCTGATTCCTGCGTTCACCGTGGGTCGCACCCAGGACCTGCTGTACCTGATGGCCGAAAACAGAGCCGCATGGGGTCTCGACGACTGGCAGATTTTTCTCGATAGCCCCATGGGCATCGACGCATCCAAAGTGTATTCCCGCTACCGGCACCTTTACGGGGTCAAGCTGTTCGGCCCCGAGACGCATTTCCCGAGGCTCGAGAACTTCCACGCCACTCGTACGCCCGAAGAATCCATGCAGGTCAACGAAATCGAGTCAGGGGCCATCGTCATCGCGGGCAGCGGCATGATGAGTGGCGGCCGCATCCGGCACCACCTCAAGCACAATATCTGGCGCCCCGAGTGCCATCTGGTTGTCGTTGGCTACCAGGCTTTCGGCACGCTCGGCAGACGCATCGTTGATGGCGCAGAGACGGTGCGGCTGTGGGGCGACGAATATCGCGTGCGCGCCCAGGTTCACACGATCGGCGGACTATCCGCACATGGCGATCAGGCTGACCTGGTGGACTGGTACGGCAGTTTCGACGGTAGACCGCCGGTCTACCTGGTGCACGGCGAGCCGCACGCGCAGGAGGCGCTGGCGCACAAACTGCGCACCGATCTCAATGCGCCCGCCACAATCGCCAGCCACGGGCAGGTCGTCAATATCTAGCCTGAGAGGAACTGGCCGCTGAATCAGGGTCGCTAAAACGACAGGCACCGCAACCCCGGCGGTCAACGATGGGGCGATGATGTGATTGCCTTGCCCGGCTAGTCGCCGATCGAATAGCGGAAGCCTATGCCAGCTGCCCAAACGTCATAGTCGTACGCCGATGCGCCCATGGTCAGTACCGTAGGAAGCGTATCGACCTGCACACCGTCGAGTGCCCAGTCGCTGGTCTTGAAACGCTCGTAACGGACTGAGAAAGTGGTCGCCAGGCGCTCGCTGACCGTGAAACTGAGGTTCATGCGCAGCGAATCCATGGTGGAATCCAGTGTCGGCAGGTTGTCGGGCGCATTGCTGTAGCGGGACACTGCGATATCTGTCTCACCTTCGCTGCGGGTGTAGTCGAATTCCAGGTCGGCTTTGTCGCCGATGCCGAGAACGCGGAAGCCGCCGCCGGCATGCATGAAGCTGTCGTCGTGGTTAGCGCTCCAGTTTGCAGCGCCAAAGTTGTCGCTGCCCAGCTGCGTCGCCTCAATGGAGTCGACCCCGCCGCTGAGATAGATGGATGAGTTTTCCCCCACCGCCCAGCTGATATCGCCGGTAACGCGCGTTTCGTCGCTGGCCGTCATGCCGAGCTCAGAACGGGAATAGCTGTCGTCAGACTGCATGACAGTTACAGCCAAGGAAACCGGTGCGGATGGAAACGATACTGCTGCGGTCAATTCGCCAAATTCCCGGTAGCGATACGCAAGGTTGTATTTGCGCATTAACGGGTTCTGGCCGAGGCTGATGGCAACATCGGTGTCGTAGCGGTCGATTTCGCGGCGTGACGCGCCGCCACGCAGAGTGATGTCGAAAACATTGTTGGGGCGGTAATCGAGCTTGCCCCAGCCCGTGTCTTCGGTCTGCTCGGCGACTTCCTGGTAGTCACGGTCCAGCTGGCCGCGGTCGTAGCCTGCAGACAGCTTGAGGCTGCTGAACAGACGGTAACTGGCGGCCAGGTTCAGCTTTTGGCGCTTGAAGCTGTAAGCCGTGTTGAATTCGCTTTCGCCGGAGTTGACGTTGTCGGTAACGACTCGCGACCACATGGAGACGGGCGTCTTGTTGTCGCGTTCGTCCTGCCGCAACGTCAGGCTGACACGTGTCTTGTCGAACGGCCGCGATGTAATCGTAAAGGTGTAGTTGCTGGTGTCGACCTTGCCATCGAGGGAAGAGACTGGCAGCGATGGCGGAGAAAGTGTCGGGTTAATCGTGTACGGCAACAGTGTTGCTGTCTGTTCACCACGACCCATCGCTGCCGAGAATACGATATTGGTGCGCATCGTTTCGGCGAAGTATGCGCCACTAAAGGAAACCTGCTGGAAATCGTTGTCGGGCTCCACCGCCGTCCTGCCCTGGTCCGCGCCGGGGAAACTGGTGAATGGGTTGTCCCAGGTTAGTGAGTCCACGCTATTGCGGTAATACGAACCGAAGTAGGCCAATGCCATGTTGAAATTCTCCGCTTTATAGCGGATTCCAAGATTCATTTCGTCGGTATGGTCATCGATAGGTCGTGGCAGGTAGGCCGCCTGGGTGTAGGTTGAGCCTGTCGTGATTGCGACGCCGTCTCTTTGCTGGCGACGGTAGTCCGCAAACAGCGCGAACGAGGTGCTGGGCAGGTATTCGCCATCGAGTTTCAGGATCTGCCGATCTGTCTCAATGTTGCGGCTGCCAAGTGACGCGGCCAGCTGCGTGAAGCCACTGGTCAGCGGTGCCGTGACCCAGCCGGATGGTAACTGCAGGGCGTCGCCGGACTGCGTATAAACGGTCTGTGTTGTGTCGAATCGGCGGTACGGCAGCTCCCGGTATTCCAGGCCATAGGTGTAGTGACCCTGTGAGCCTGCCTCGATGCTCAGGACTCGGGACTTCAGCCCGAGATCTTCGGCGGCCCAGCGCATTTGCTTGCCGTCCTTGGCATAGCGGCCTTCGCCGTCGAGATTGATGTAGCCGCCTTTCTCGTCGTAGCCGGTGCCGTTGCCAAAGCGTGCGGCGTCGTCACTGACGTAGGTTGCACCAACGCTCATGTCGGCTGTGTAGCCTTCCTCAAACGGGCAGAATTCGCACGCCCATTCGCTGGTGTCTGCGTCGGCCCAGGCCGCTGCCGGGGCAACCAATGCAAGCGCGATCGCGCGGGAGAGCGTCTTCATCGCATTAACCTCGATCCTGACGGATGATTGGAACCGTGCACCTGGTTGTGACAGTTCATGCAGTTCTGGCCGAGCAAGAACATCGATGGTGACGCACCCGGAAGGCCATCGCTGTCAGCGGGAATGCTCGGGTGACCGGCTTGAGAATGGCAGCCCTGGCACATCATCGGGCCACGTAACTCAACCATGCCCGGATGGTTTGAGCCATGCGGGTCGTGACAATTGCCGCAGTCCTCTGCAGCCGGGGCGTGTTCCCACAGATACGGGCCGCGCTTCTCGGCATGGCACTGATAGCAGGTGTCGTTGACTGTCATGCGCGCGAGCTGCATGTCGTTGTCGCCGCCATGGGTGCTGTGGCAGCTGCTGCAATCCATCTTGCCTTGCTTGATCGGGTGAGCGTAGGGCTTCAATGACTGGGTCTTTTGCTGTTGATGGCATTCAAAACAGACCTCGGCCTGCGTTGCCGTGGCAAGGACTGGGTCGCTGGCCGTGTGGCTGGTGTGGCAATCGACACAGGCGAGATTCTCGTCATGTGCATTGCCGTGCCAGCCGGCACCAACGTCAGCCTTGTGGCAATTCATACATTGCGTATTCTGAATTTCGATCGGCGTATCTGAATCAGAGCCAAAGCCCATGGGTGGCGGTCGTTCCTGGCCGCGTCGCACGCGCCCGGAGTGATCACCGGTTGGTCCATGGCAAGCCTCGCATTGCAGCTGGCCGTGACCGAACGGACTGTTAGGGTCCGTTGGTACACCGTGTTTGCTGCGGAACACCGCAGCGGTTTGCGCATCGTCGTGGCATGACAGGCAGGTGTCCGCGCCTTTGCGGCTGTAGTCACCCTCTGCAGAGATGGCGGTGATGGGCAGCAATACTGCGGCAGCTACCAGGAGTAGCTGCCGCAGGCTGTTGCCGTTTCCGATTGTCAGATTCACGGTTCCGTATCTGCCTAGTTGAACTGGAAGTTGCCGACGCCGTGTATGACACCGACGTCCGCGGAACGACCTTCGCCGTGGCAGAGAGCGCAGGTCTCTGATCCCGAGGAGACCAGGTTGCTGTCTGCGTCCTTCATGGCATCGAAGTCACCGCCGTTCTGTTGCATGTGATCTGCGGCGAGTTGTGAGACATGGCAGGCAGAACACACGGTGGTGTTCGGCGAAACCGCCCGGTCATCGCTGGGATCAAGTGGCGCATTGGCATCGAACGTCGTACCAAGAACCTGGGTTGCATCGACAGGGTAGTAACCGCCTTCCACGTGGCAGCCTTCGCAGTTATTCAGCTTGCCCGGGTAGACGAAGTCGTACTCATGCGGAGAGTTGCCGTAGCCGCACACCTCATAAGGTACGCCGATAGCGCCACCGGCATGAATGGCATGGATCATGTACTTCATGTCGATCGACTGGTCATCTGCGCCGAATGCGGCCTCGCAGTCGCCGCCGCGACGACTGATGTCGGTTGCGTTCGGGTTGTGGCACACCACGCAGACTTCGATGTTGTCTGTGCGATTGTTACCGTGCATTGACAGCTCGTTGTGGCAGTCGTCGCACTTCTCGATAGCGACAGCGTTACGACGGGCAACCGCCGAGCCATCAGTAATCGGCGAGTAGGCGACCACGTTGGCGACCGGAATACGGACGTTGGAGCCGTCGACCGGTACTGCCGGGTGACCATCGAACGTCACGGCGGCCGTGCCCGTCGCGTCTGCTCGGAATTGCCGTCGTCGAGGTGACGCGGAATACATTGTTGCCGATGTTGTCAGAATCGCCGTTACAGCCGCCGACGCCGCCGATCAGCGGGTTCATCGAAATCGGCTGTGCCGGTCCCGTGCCGCTGCCGGTGTTGGTGTAGTCGGTGGTGCTCCAGGCAACGCTGATCGCAAGCCGGCTGGCCCGATCGGCGCACTGTACAAACGGTACGTCCGCGTGAATGTCGTAGTTGTCGCCAGTCAGCGGGTTGTATACGCGGAAATCCACGACCGGGAATTCATCCGGGCCTGTGCCGGAGACATCGACGATCTCAAACGCGAATTCCTTGGCCAGTTCCTGTGTCGTAATCTTGTGGACGTTGCGCACGCGCAGCACGCCGCCGCTGATATCCGAGTTCGGACCATGGCAGTCGACGCAGAACGAGTCGTCCTGGAATACAGCGCCACCTGGGTGGTCACCCGCCGTCCAGTCGATATCGTCGTGGCAGCTGCCGCACGCGACCCGTGTAATGGTCTCATAGTAGTTGCTGGCCTGTGGGGTGTTGGCATCCGAGTCGTTGTGGCAGGTCTGGCAGTTCCTGACATCCTGGCTAAAGTGGATGTCGGAGTAATCGTATTCCGTGCCGCCGTAGCCGACGACTTTGTAGCCATTTGTCAGGTTCACGCCGTAGTGAATCTTGTGAATCATCTCGGTCATGTTGACGGTACCGCCCCAGGGCTCATCTGCTGTGTCGCCGTCAATCGAGGAGGGGTTGTGACAGGTCACGCAGTATTCGACGTCAAAGCGGCCTTCGCCGTGAAACGCCAGCTGGTCGTGGCAGGCGTTGCAGGTGTCGCTGTCAACAATCAGGCGCTGCTCCGGGTCATCGATGCCGACAGCACCACCGACCGGCCGGAAGTCGTAGGGTCCGTTGTTATGCGGGATGTTGTATGGCAGCAGTCCGCGGTTGGTGCGGATTTCAAGACCGACGCGATGGATCTTGGACTCATCGTAGGTCGGGCCACCGGCATAGTCGGTCAGCGCCTCGGCAAACGTGTACTGGAAAGTACCATCACCGAAATCCTGGTAGGTGCCTTCGGTGCCCGATTCCGTTGTCGCCTGCGCATTCGGAATGCCGGCGCTGGAGCGGGTCTGGTAGGCCTGCCATTCGCTGGCGCTGCCGTTGCTGCCTTGTGACAGCTGTGCGAGGACAAAGCTGATATTGCTCGCCGGCAGGCCCGTCAGGCCCTGGCCGAGCTCATTGGCGAGCGTGAATGCGACGGTAGGTGCGCCGCCTCCGGCTGGCACGGCAACGTCGGTGACGGTGACGTTAATGATGCTGGCCGACTCCACCGGCAGGGCTCCTCCGGGAGGACCACTTGGTCCAGTAGGGCCAGTGGGGCCGGTCGGACCTTCCGGTCCGGCGGGGCCGTCGTCACCCTCACACGCAGCAAGCGAAAGAGCCAGGAGGCCCAGACTCACCAATCCCAGGAACCTTGTTGTTTTCATGATTTTACCCCTCTTTGCTGCACCGGAGGCTGAGGCTTGGCGCAGTAAGTCTTATAATAGAACTGTGTTTGTACCAGAGTCGCACTTGCAACCAATATCGGCAACTACCTATCCCCTTTCCTGATTCAGTGTCGCACAAATTTGTTATATTCAGTGCCCATTCAGTTGCTACAAGTTAATCTGCACCGTGAAACCAGAGGTTGTATAAAAATGAAAGCACACACTTTAGCTCTTTCGGTTTTCCTAATATTCGCAGCCAGCGCCCAGGCGGGTGATCTGGATGCGATTATTGCCGAATGTAATGATTGTCACGGGCCCGCCGGTGTCAGTGAAAACACCGACGTTCCTACCATTGCAGGTGTCCCCGAGTTCGTACATTCGGATGCGCTGTACATCTACCGCGATGAAGAACGTCCCTGTGCGTCGAGTGCCTTCCGCCACGGCGATACCAGCCGTCCGGAAACCACGATGTGCGCAGTAGTCGCCGATCTTGACGATGACACTATCGATGCCATTGCGGCTCACTACGCTGAGCTGCCGTTTGTCCCTGCCAAGCAGGACTTCGATGCAGCACTGGCCGCAACCGGTAAAGCCCTGCACGAGGAGCACTGCGACAAGTGCCATTCGGATGGCGGCTCAAACCCGGACGATGAGGCAGGCATACTCGCAGGACAGTGGATGGGATACCTCGAGACCACGTTTGCACAGTATGCGGCCGACGAGCGCGACCAACCCAGCTCGATGCGCGACAAGATGGAAGCGCTGAGTGACGCGGATACAGCTGCGCTGATCAACTTCTACGCCAGCCAGCAGTAATACGTGGCTGGCGAGAGCGGCGGCAGTGCCTGGCTGACAGATCTGTTTGCGGCCATAGATGCCCAGGACATGGAGACATTCCTGGGCTTCCTTAGCGACGACATCGTGTTCCGGTTTGGTTCCGCAGAAGCGGTCAGCGGGCACGATGGCGTTGCGGCAGCTGTCGGTGGCTTCTTCGCCAGCATCGCTGGTCTTCGGCATACGGTCCAGAAGGTCTGGACCGGAACCGACTCCGTCATCTGCGAAGGCGAGGTCTGCTATACGCGCCACAACGGCACTGAGCTGACCGTGCCGTTCGCTGACTCGTTCGATATGCGCGCTGGCAAGATCTGCGGCTACCGCATCTATATCGACATTAGCGCGCTATATGCAGAGTGATCGGCGATAAGCTGATCGGTCGCTACCTCCGGCTAGTCAGTCGGAAGCACCTTGCATTCCAACCGTTTTCGAGTGACACCGGTCTGCCTGCGGCGGACCCGCAACGGCAATACCTGCTGTACGTCCACATACCGTTCTGTGTGGTCCTGTGCCCGTTCTGCTCCTTCCATCGGGTGCGCTTCAAGCGGGACCGGGCCGAGCAATACTTCGCGGCGCTGGAGCAGGAAATCCGTATTGCCGCCGCCGCGGGCTATCATTTTTCCGAGGTCTATTTCGGTGGTGGCACGCCGACAGTATTGCCAGCTCAGCTTGCGCACCTGACACAGTTGCTGCGCAGCGAATTTGGCGTCGGCCGCATCTCCGCTGAGACCAATCCTGACGACCTCAGCGCCGCAACCCTGCAGATTCTCGCCGATGCCGGTATCGACAGGCTTTCTGTTGGCGTACAGAGTTTCGACAACGGCCTGTTACGGGAGATGGAGCGTTACGACAAGTACGGCAGTGGCGAGATCATCAGGGAGCGCCTGTTGGACGCCAGGGGCAGCTTCGAGACGCTGAACGTCGATATGATGTTCAACTTCCCCCACCAGAGCGAAGCTTCCCTGCGCAGAGATCTTGAGGTGCTGACCCGGGAGGTGGCGGCTGACCAGGTATCGTACTACCCGCTGATGGCGACCGAATCCACTGTGAAAGCAATGGACAAGGCAATCGGCCGCGTCGACTACGGGCGCGAGCGCAGCTTCTACCGCATTATCGCGGAGCACATGCAAAACGCCGGGTATACCGCGCTCGTCGTCCTGGTGCTTTTCCCAGGCGCCAACGATGATCGATGAGTACATTACCGAAAACGAGGAATACCTGGGCCTGGGCAGCGGTGCCTTCAGCTATCTCGACGGCAGTCTCTACGCCAGCACATTCTCGATAAATGCCTACCTCAAGCGGCTGGCTGACGGACGGCCCGCCATCACGCGGCGATCTGCCCTGAAGCGTAAAGAGCAGATGCGCTATTACCTGCTGATGCGATTGTTTGGTGGTCAACTTGACCTGGCCGATGCAAATCGGCATTTCGGCAGTTCATTGTCACGGCAGCTATGGCTCGAACTCGCCGGATTGCGAATGCTCGGGGCCGTGCAGCAGAGGGGTAACAGCCTCGTGCTGACCGAAAGTGGCCAGTACCTGTGGGTCATGATGATGCGTGAGTTCTTCAGCAACGTGAATGACTTTCGCGAGCGCATGCGGCTTGAGATCCGCGATGAGGACTTCGGGAAACCGCAATAGCATATTTGAGCGGCGGATAGTACTTAGTAGCTTATATCCACTTAAAAGAGTGATTCACGATCATGGAAATGGCCGCCGTCAGGAGCTGCTTCGCGAAACTGTTGCTTGGTATCGCGCTTTTACTCGTTAGCATAGCTGCCGGCGCGCAGGAGCTGGACTGTGTCGGTTGTCACGAAGAAGTAGCGCACACGTCGAGTGTGCACGCGGATGTCGCCTGTGGCGATTGCCACACAAACGTAACGGATCGCCGCCATAAGCGCGGTGTGGAGCCGCTGACCGACGAAGAGAGCTGTGGCAATTGCCATGCGCGTGATGTGCGCACTATCGGGCGCAGTGTTCACGATGGCGAGGCCGCTTGTGTTGACTGCCATGGCGACGCACATGCCATTCGCAGCGGCGAAGACGCGAATTCCCGAGTATCCGCGGTCAACCAGATCGAGCAGTGCGGCGAATGCCACAATGATCCCCCCGAGCTTATCGACGGTTACCTGGCCAGCGTCCACGGCAGGGGACTGCTGCGGTCCGGCCTGGATGCCGCGCCCAGCTGCTCCAGCTGCCACGGCAGCCACAAGATATTGTCGGTCGACGACGAGAGTGCATCGACATCGCATGTGCACGCGCCCGAGATGTGCGGCAGCTGCCACGGTATTTTGCTGGACGAGTGGCAGGTAAAGAGTGCACATGGAATTGGCTGGGCGGAGGGCAGGGACGATGTGCCTGTCTGCACCGACTGCCATTCGAGCCATGCCATAGCCGACCCAATCACTGCCGCAGCGCGGCTCGAATCAGCCGATACCTGCGGTGATTGCCACGCTGAGTACCTGACGACATTCCGGGCAACGTTTCACGGGCAGTCTGGAAAGCTCGGGCTTGCGGCCAGTGCTACCTGTTCCGATTGCCACACATCGCATGCGAATCTGCCCGCGGACGATCCGAACTCGAGCGTGCACCCGGATAACGTGGTCGAGACCTGCGCCAACTGTCACGAGGGTGTAACGGACGCTATTGTCAGTTTCAATCCGCACAGCGACCCGACCAACCCGGACGAAAACTTCGCGGTTTACATCGTATGGTTGTTCATGACCAGCCTGCTCATTGGTGTCTTCATATTCTTCGGCGTGCATGATGCGCTGTGGTTGCAGCGATCGATCGTCGGCCTGCTGAAGGGCGAGTTCAAGGAGGAGCGAGGCAAGCAAGGTCCATATATCAAGCGCTTTAACGCGATGAATATCAGCATGCACATCGTCATAATCACGACGTTCCTGTTGCTGGCCCTGACCGGTTTGCCGTTGAAGTTTTACTACACGCCGTGGGCGGAGACGCTAATTGGCTGGATGGGTGGCATAGAGTTCGCACGCGTCATCCATCGACTGGCGGCGATAGGCACCTTCGGCTACATGCTGTTCCACGTCTTTAACGTATTCATTCGCTGGGCATTCCAGCGAGAGCGCGGCTTGTGGTGGGGCCCCAACTCGATGGTTCCGCAGCCGCAGGATGTGCGCGACTTCGTCGGCAACATGCGATACTTCCTGTATCTCGGTAAGCGCCCAGGCGGTGATCGCTGGACCTATTGGGAGAAGTTCGATTACCTGGCGGTGTTCTGGGGTGTCATGATCATCGGCCTGTCCGGCCTGATGCTTTGGTACCCGCTGTTCTTCACGCAATTCCTGCCGGGCTGGACGATTAACGCAGCACATGTCATTCATAGTGATGAAGCGCTGCTGGCGACCGGCTTCATCTTCATCTTCCACTTCTTCCACACGCACCTGCGTCCTGAGAGCTTCCCGATGGACATCGTGGTGTTTACCGGCAAGATGCCGCTGCATCGATTCAAGGCCGAAAGGCCGCTTGAGTACCAGCGGATGGTCGACAATAATGAGCTGGATGACTACCTGGTTGATCCGCCGACGCACGGCGAAGCCCTGACAGCCTATATTTGGGGTACGATCTTCCTGACAGTCGGAGTCTTGCTGGCAATCGGCATCATCTGGGCATTGCTCAGCCATTAGTCAATAACAAAAATTCAGCTGAAACTTTAATGCCCGGGGGGCAGCGCCATGTTGAAAGATTTTTTTGCGTCCATCACTCATAACGTGACCAGCCTCGCCGGCACTGCGCTGGCCGTGGCAAGCCTGGTGCTGATGGCCTGCCTTTTCACGATGCAGCAATTCGGGTTTGAAGGCGGTCCGTACATCGGCATTATGACGTTCCTGATCTTGCCGATGTTCTTCCTCTTAGGCCTGCTCCTGATCCCCATCGGTGCCTTTTTTCACCGGCGTAAACTGCGGCGCATGCCCGGTGGCGAGGCCACACAATCGATGCCGGTGTTTGACCTCAATAAACCAGCAACGCAGCGCTGGACTCTGGTCTTCGTCGGCGCAACGATGCTCAATATCGTGATCCTGGCCAGTGCGAGTTTCAAAGGCGTGCATTACATGGAGAGCACAGAATTCTGCGGGCTCGCCTGCCACTCGGTCATGGAGCCCGAGCACACGGCGCATCAACGTTCGCCGCATTCGAATGTTTCCTGTGCCGATTGCCACATTGGTCCGGGCGCAGACTGGTTCGTCAAGTCGAAACTCGATGGGGCCTGGCAGTTGGTGTCTGTCGCCTTCGACCTGTATCCACGCCCTGTTCCGACGCCGCTGCACGACCTGCGCCCTGCCCGCGATACCTGCGAGCAATGCCACTGGCCGACCAAACACATTGGCGACAAGCTCAGGGTGATCAAACACTACAAGGAAGATGAGGCCAATACCGAGCTCACAACGGCGCTGGTCCTGAAAGTCGGTGGTGTTGAGGGTAGCGGCGGTACCGGCATTCACTGGCACGTCAGTCCGGACGTCGACATACGTTACCGCTCGGATGATACGCGTGAAGACGTGTATGAGGTCGAGATGACCCGTGCCGATGGTACGGTAATGTCCTACGCGGATCGCAAAGCCCCGGAAGAGGGGGGCGTCTGGCGCAGCATGGACTGCGTGGATTGCCACAACCGGCCCAGCCACATCTACAGTCCAGCAGCGGACGAAGTGGATCGCGTTATTAACGAAGGACGTGTGGACCGATCACTGCCTTGGGTCAAGCGCGAAGCCCTGCGCATCGTCGACGCCGAGTTTGAAAGCCATGAGGTCGCGCGGGAGCAGATCCGGGAACAATTGCGCGGCTATTACGCGGAGAATTATCCCGATGTACTCGCCGACAAAGCGGCTGCAATCGACGAAGCTGCCGAGGCGCTCGGAGATATCTACAGCGTTAACGTATTTCCGCAGATGAACGTGTGGTGGGATACCTATCCGAATCACATCGGCCACGAACAGTCCGACGGCTGCACTCGCTGCCATAATCGAAGGATGCGGACCGAGGATCGCGTGCAGATCAGGGACGACTGCGACATTTGCCACATCGTGATCGCCGATGAAGAAGAATCTCCCGACCTGGTAACCATGCTGCAATCAGAAGGAATACGGTAGCGCCGCAGAGCGACGCGAGACGCCCGCGCAGGGAGTCCATCAATAAGAGGGGCCTGAGAAAACGCTCAGCGGCTGGATATCGCCTCAAGCGCGCGCAGCACATCGCGGCGGCTGATCTGTCCGACGAGACGGTTCTCGGTAATTACCGGGAAGCGCCTGAAGCCTGACTGCAGAAACTTTTGCGCAAGCTCGATAATGCCCATATCGGCATCGACAGATTCGACCTCTGTCGACATGAAGTCACTGACAGGGCCTCCTGCGTCACCGTAGTAGCCTGAATTGAGCGCTATCTTCATGCAGTCGAACTCGGACAGCATGCCAATCACCTCGCCATGCTGGTCCACGACGGGTGCACCCGCAATGCGGTGTTTAATCAATTCGTGCACGGCATCCAATACGTCGGTTTCGGGCCTGAACGTAATTGGGTGCGCCGCCATGTAGTCCCGCACCAGTGCCGATTTTGGATTCATTCTTTTGCCCCCCGTTTACACTTGCCTTTGCCCGTGCATAGTTCGCAGCGACCGCCGTTGAGTCCGCCGCAGCTCCCGGAGATGGGTGCACGGCCGTTCATGACACCAATCGCCATGCCGCCGATTACGGCCAGCATAACGGCGAAGGTGAGCAGTAGTGTTACTAACATCGTCATAGTCTTTGTCGAAATTCCTCGAAACGCGGCGTTACGCGTTCCTCAATACCAGAGTTCGTTCGCGTCAGGAACATCGCGGCAATGTTCTCGCGGATCGCCAGTTCCATGCCCGCCTGCGGGCCCATCACGAGCAGTCCCGTCGCGAGCGCATCAGCGCGTGCCGCCTGTGCGTCGATGATGCTGACGGCCGCAAGTTCGTGCGTTACGGGCCGGCCGGTTCGCACATCGATCTCATGTGAGTATCGTACGCCTTCGTACTCAAAAAAGTTACGGTAATCGCCGGACGTTGCAATCGCTGTGTCGCTAACGTGGACGACTGTGTAGGGCTCCCGGACACCGGCGCGCGGCACCTCTATGCCGATGGCCCACGGCTGGTCCGCGGCGTTGTGCCCGGCCACGCGCAGCTCGCCGCCGATCTCAACCAGGTAATCCTCAACGCCCATTGCGCTCAGCCAGTCCGCGAGCCGGTCGACGGCATAGCCCTTGCCGTAGGCAGACATGTCGAGCATCAGGCCTTCGGCCAGGCGGCGCACGGCGGGTTGCGAACAGTCTGCACGCAGCTTGTCGTAGCCGACATAGGTTATGACGTCGGCAATTGCCGCATCCGTTGGCGGCTCGAAGCCGATTTCCTCGGGTCCAAAGCCCCACAGGTTGACCAGCGGCGCTGCGGTGATGTCGAAGCCGCCGTCGGTGAGTTCGCTGAGCTCGAGGGACTCCACGACGCTGTTGCAGAATTCTACCGAGACCGACTGCCAGTCGATGCCGGGGCTCGAGTTGAATCGCGAGATCTCGGAGTCGCTGAGATAGGTGGACATCATCTGGTTGACGCCCTGCAGCAGTGCATCCAGTTGCGGCCGCAATCGAGCCTCGTCCAGTGCCTCACTGTGACGCGTTATCTTGACGGTGAACTGCGTGCCCATGGTGCTGCCGCGCAGCTCCAGGGGCGTCTGTGCGTCGCTTCCACAAGACGCCAGTAACAGCGCCGCCAGGATTACCGCGAGACGCACGTGTTAGCCGCCGAAGTCGTCGAGCATGATGTGGTCGTTGGTTACACCCAGATCCTCGAGCATCTTGATGACAGCCGTGTTCATCATCGGCGGACCGCAGAGATAGTACTCGCAATCCTCTGGCGCGCGATGTTTGGCCAGGTACTCGTCATGCAGCACGTTGTGAATGAAGCCGGTATAGCCTTCCCAGTTGTCTTCGGGTTGCGGTTCGGAAAGCGCAATGTGCCAGTCAAAGTTGTCGTTCTCCGCCGCCAGCTTGTCGAACTCGTCGACGTAAAATGTCTCTTTCAAGCTGCGAGCGCCGTACCAGAAGGTCATCTTGCGTTTCGAGTGCAGACGAATCAGCTGGTCGAAAATGTGGGCACGCATCGGCGCCATGCCGGCGCCACCGCCGATAAAGACCATCTCGTTGTCGGTCTCCTTGGCGAAAAACTCACCATAGGGGCCCGATATTGTCGCCTTGTCGCCAGCCTTGAGGTTGAAAATCCACGACGACATGATGCCCGGCGGCACAGAATCATCGGCACCCGGGGGCGGCGTTGCTATTCGAACGTTGAGCTTGATTGTGTCTTTTTCCAGCGGAAAGCTGGCCATGGAATAGGCGCGTGAAACCACCTCCTTGACGTGCGATTCGTAGCGCCACATGTTGTAGCGATCCCACTCGTCGCGGAAGCGTTCATCGATATCAAAATCGGAGAACTTCAGGTCGTGCGGCGGACATTCGATCTGGATATAGCCGCCGGCCCTGAAATCGAGTTCCTCGCCTTCAGGCAGCTTCACCACCAGCTCCTTGATGAAGCTGGCAACGTTCCTGTTCGACACGACCGTGCAGTCCATCTTGCGCACACCGAAGACTTCGTCCGGCACCCAGACTTTCATGTCCTGCTTGACGGCAACCTGGCAAGACAAGCGGTAGTGCTCAGCAGCATCGCGCTTGTTAATCAGCGACGTCTCGGTCGGCAGAATGGCGCCGCCACCCTCCGGCACGCGAACACGACATTGTGCGCAGGTGCCACCGCCGCCACATGCCGACGGTACGAAGATGTCAGCGTCGGCCAGTGCGTTCATCAGCTTGCCGCCAACCGGAACCTGCAACTCCTTCTCGTCATTCAAGAGGATGGTGACATTGCCAGCAGCGACCAGCTTTGAGCGGGCGGCGAGAATGACGCCAACGAGGGCGAGGATGATCAGCGTGAACAGCAGTACGCCGAGGCCGACCTGTGTCAGTGCGGCTGCGTTCATAGCCGTATGCCTGAAAAGCCCATGAAGCCAAGCGACATGAGGCCTGTGATGATGAAGGTAATACCGAGACCCTGCAGGCCCTCCGGTACATCGCTGTATCTTAGTTTCTCGCGAATGCCCGCCAGGCCAACGAGTGCCAGCGCCCAGCCAAAGCCGCTGCCGGCGCCAAACACGACGCTCTCGCCAAGCGTGTACTGGCGTTCAACCATGAACAAGGTGCCGCCGAGGATGGCGCAGTTAACCGTGATCAGAGGCAGGAAGATGCCCAACGCGTTGTATAGCTTCGGAAAATACCGGTCCAGCGTCATTTCGAGAATCTGCACGAGTGCCGCGATGACGCCGATATAGCTGACCAGCCCGAGGAAACTCAGGTCGACATCCGGCAACCCGGCCCATGCCAGCGCACCCTCGCTCAGCAGCAAGTCGTGAATAAGGTGATTGACCGGGACCGTGATGATCTGCACCGCGATCACGGCGACGCCGAGACCAAGTGCCGTCTCGACGCGCTTCGAGACCGCCAGGAAGGTGCACATGCCAAGGAAGAAGGCGAGTGCCAGGTTCTCGACAAACGCGGCCTGGATAAAGAGGTTGATGTAGTCACCCATCAGAGCGCCTCCGTCCGGTGCACGGAATGAATGCGGTAGTCAGGTTTTTCAACCTGCGCCTTCTTCCAGCTGCGTATTGCCCAGATGAGTACGCCGATGATGAAGAACGCGCTGGGCGGCAACAACATCATGCCATTGGCCTGGTACCAGCCGCCGTCGCCCACCAGTGGCAGGATCGGGTAACCAAGCAAGGTGCCTGCACCGAATAACTCGCGGCAGCTTGCAACAATGATCAGTACCAGGCTGTAGCCAAGTCCGTTGCCAAGCCCGTCGAGGAAGCTCATGACGACGCCGTTTTTCATGGCAAAGGCTTCAGCCCGACCGAGCACAATGCAGTTCGTGATGATCAGGCCAACGAAAACAGAGAGCTGTTTGCTGGTCTCGAAAGCGTAGGCGCGCAGCAGCTGGTCGACGAGGATGACGAACGACGCGATGATCGTCATTTGCACGATGATGCGGATGTTGTTCGGCACGAAATGGCGGATGCTGCTGATCGCCGCGCACGACAATGCAGCAACGCTCGTGAGCGCCACGCACATCAGCAGCGATGGCAGCAGCGATGTCGTCACTGCGAGCGCCGAACAGATGCCGAGCACCTGCAGCGTCAACGGGTTATTGTCGACCAACGGATCGATCAGAATTTTGCGGGCATCACTCATAGCGACTGCTGCGCCTCCTCATGCATGCGGTCCAGGTACGGGCCATAGCCGTCGTCACCGATCCAGTAGTGGACCAGCGCTGTAATGCCGCGACCGGTCAGTGTTGCACCGGCGAGACCGTCCAGCTCGTATTGTGCGGTGGGCGACGACTCGTCGACACTCCCTTTGATAACCATAATGCGCGGCTCACGATTGCTGTCGAACAGCTGTTTGCCGTTCACCTGCGCACGCCATGCCGGCTTGTCCATCTGGTCGCCAAGGCCGGGCGTCTCGCCGTGGGCATAGAACTGCAGGCCGCGTGCCGTGTTGGCATCGGCATCGATGGACAGATAACCGTACAAAGTGGACCAGAGACCGGCGCCCTTGACGGGCAGGATGATCTGCTTGAGCGTGTCACCGTCTTTTACGAGGTATACCTCACCGTATATCGCGCGCCGGCGCACGCTGGCTATGTCCTTGTCAGCCGGGATAGCAACACCAAGGTCAGCCGTCAGTGCGGCCTCTTCGGCATCGAATTCCTCGACCTCTACCGCGTCTGTGTACTCGCCAGTTTCGAATTCGACAAGCCGCGGCTCGATGCGTGCGAACAACGTGGCGAGATCGGCTTCGGACTGGTCGAAGCCTGCAACGTCGACAATGATGCGTTGCCGGAATTCTTCTTCGTTAAGCAGCTGGCGCGGCTTCAGGATGATGGCCGCGCTTGCCACCAGTACCGAACAGACCAGGCTGACGGAGATGGCAACTATCAGCGTGTTGCGGATACTGTCTTTTGACTTAGCCACCGCGCTTCAGCCTCCGTTTGATATTGGATTGCACCACGAAGTAGTCGATGGTGGGTGCGAAAACGTTGGCGAACAGAATGGCCAGCATGATGCCTTCCGGGAACGCCGGGTTGATGACCCGGATCAGCCAGGTCATGAAGCCGATGAGCAGTCCGTATGCCCAGCGGCCGTTGTTGGTCTGGCAGGCAGTGACCGGGTCGGTTGCCATGAAGACGGCGCCGAAGAAGAAGCCGCCTAACACGATGTGCCAGTGGAACGGCATGCTCAGCATCGGGTTGCTGCTCTCAACCATGGAGCTGAGCAAAATGGGAATCAGCAGGCCGACAAACACGCCGACGATAATGCGCCACGAGGCGATGCCGGAGTAGATCAGGATCAGGCCGCCAATCAGGCAGGCGAGCGCCGAGGTTTCGCCCAGCGAGCCTTGCATCTGGCCAAGGAACGCCTGAGTCCAGGTTAGTCCGCTCTCGACCACGCCGCTGACACCTTCGATTGCGCTGACACCGAGCGCAGTTGCACCCGTGTAGCCATCCACCGCAGTCCATACGGCGTCGCCGGATATTTGCGCCGGATACGCGAAATACAGGAATGCGCGGCCGACCAGGGCCGGGTTGAGGATGTTCTTGCCGGTGCCGCCGAAAACCTCTTTACCGATCACTACACCAAAGCTGATGCCGACGGCGACCTGCCACAACGGAATAGTCGCGGGCAGAATCAGGGCGTACAGCATGGAGGTGACGAAGAAGCCTTCGTTGACTTCGTGGTTGCGGACAGCGGCGAACAACACTTCCCAGAAGCCGCCCGCGGCCATCGTCACGATATAGATGGGCAGGAAGTAGCTGAAGCCGAGCATGAAGTTGTCGTAAACGCTGGCCGGATCGTGTCCGGCGCGGAACAGGACAAGAAACGTCTCGCGCCAGCCATCCGGTGCCACGCCGCCCATCGCCTGCATCGCGCTGTTGGCCTGGAATCCTGTGTTCCAGAGACCGACCATCAGCGCGGGCATCGCTGCGAATACGACCACGATCATGACCCGTTTCAGGTCGATCGCGTCACGTACGTGCGGACTGTTGCGAGTGACATCCGGCGGCGAGAAGAACAGCGTGTCAACCATCTCGTAGACGGCATGCAGGTTGTGGAAACGGCCGCCACGAATGAACAGGG
Organism: uncultured Gammaproteobacteria bacterium; assembly: GCA_963698425.1. Lineage (GTDB taxonomy): Bacteria > Pseudomonadota > Gammaproteobacteria > Steroidobacterales > Woeseiaceae > UBA1847. The sequence goes on from CAVOQR010000003.1 coordinate 297,122, forward strand.
GCTCGACGCTATCGAGCATTTTGCGCATGATTTTCATCAGCCGTTCGCCTCGATTTCATCAAGTGTGGCCCTGAGATGCGGGCCGTAGTCGTACTTGCCGTTACAGACAAACGCGCACAGGGCGAGGTCCTCCTTGTCGAGCTCCAGCGCGCCGAGCGCCTGGGCACTGTCTGTGTCACGGACCAGGATGGCCTTTAAGAGCACGGTAGGCAGGATGTCGAGCGGCATGACGCGCTCGAAGCTGCCGGTAGACACCAGCGCCCTGGGGCTGCCGTTCTGGCTGGTGGTCATGTCAAAGTCGCCACGGTGAAAAAGATGTCCGGCGTATGCCCTGAGCGCCGAGTACTTGCTGAAACCCGGTCGCATCCAGTTGAGGAACTCTCGTGGGCTGCCTTCGCCAAGAATGCTGAGTTGATTGTTGTAACGTCCCAGCCAGCCATACGTGCCGGTGGCGCGATGGCCGGACAGCACGGAGCCGGATATAACGCGGTCGCTGCCTGGTTTGGTCTCGCCCTTGATTAACTCGGCTACGTTGGCGCCGTAACGCGTGCGCAGCAGGCGCGGGTTTTTTGCCATCGGCCCGCCAAGTGCCACGACCACTTCGGTCGAGATGCGGCCAGTGGTGAACAAGCGTCCGATTGCCATGACATCCTGGTAACCGATGTACCAGGCAGTGCGGTTCTTGCCCACAGGGTCGAGGAAGTGAATATGAGTGCCGGCGAGTCCCGCAGGATGAGGTCCTGCAAATTCACCGCGAACAAACTTGTCGCTTTCCGGGCACGGTATGTCGGCATCCGGTCGCGTGCACACGTAGGTGCGGCCCTCGGTCAGCTTGGAGACCACTTTCAGTCCCGCTGAAAACGCGTCCTTGTCTTCGCCGATGATCATTTCCGGATCGGCGGCCAGCGGATTCGTGTCGATCGCGGTGACAAACATCGAATCCGGCTTTTCGTCAGGTTTCGGGATGCGTGCAAAGGGGCGTCTCCGCAGTGCAGTCCACTGGCCGGACTCTATGAGTATCTTGCGTACCTCTTCCTCCGTAGCCCGATCGAGACTGTTGCGATCGAATGACGGGAAGGTCACTTCGTCTGAGCCGTCGAGATCAACGACGACCGAGTGCAGGGCACGTTTCGCGCCGCGGTTGATGGCACGAACAACGCCGCTGCCCGGCGAGGTGAACTGCACCTCGGGGTTACGCTTGTCTGTGAATAGCGTCTGGCCGAGCTTGACGCGATCACCCGGATCGACGGCGACAGACGGCCGCAGCCCCGGTGTGTCGTAACCGAGCAAGGCCACGCTGCTGACCTTGGCAGCATCTTCGATGATGGCGGCTGGGTGTCCCGAAATGGGAATATCCAGGCCTTTTTTGATTTTGAAGCGCATGGAAATCTTAAGTTAACCCCACCAGAACATGTACAAAACACAGCCCGTTAGCCAGATTGAGCCGAGTGTATGGATCGCGAGCGTGCTTTCGATCGCCGACGTCATCGCTTTGCGATCGTCGATGCCTGCCTGAATTGCGCTGCTGGCCTTGATCGCGAGCGCAAACAACGCGACCGGCACAACGGGTGCCAGCAGTGGCAGCAGACCACTAAAGGTCAGCCAGCCGGTGGCGACAGCCGCCAGGAAATGCAGGAACAGGTAGACAAGCGCCGTGCCGAGCAGACCCAGCCTGACCGGCAGGGTTCGTTTCCCTGCGGCGGCGTCTGCGGCAATGTCCGGCACTTCGTTAATAAGAAGGATAGCGGCAACCCAGGCGCTGACTGGAATGGAGAACAGCAGCAGCTGCACGTCGAGCGATGCTCCCTGCAGCCAGGCCGCGCCGCAGATCGGGATGATGCCGAGGCCAATGCCAACTGCGGTTTCGCCAACACCCAGCGCACTCAGGCGCAATGGACCAAGCGAGTAGAGGACCGCGAGCGCGACCCCGGCGAGCCCGAAGTACAGCACCGTCGGACCCTTTAAATATATGAGTATCATGCCGGCGATCGCTGCAATGGCCAGCTGGCTGATACCGAGCTGCGCCATCTGTCGCGGCGACATGATGCCGGTCTGGATAAAACGAGAGCCGCCTGTATAGGGGTAGATACGATCGACGTTTTGCCGGTCCGTGCCGTTGTCCTCGTCACCAACGTCGTTCAGGACGTTGCTGGAGGCGTGCACGCAGACAGTGGCGAGCAGCGCCAGCATGAATACACCCACAGCGAAGCTGCCACTGACGTAAATGCCGTATACAGACCCGACTACGACAGGCAGCACCGAGGCCGGGAAAAACTTCGGCCGCGACGCATGCAGCATGCGCTTCAGTGCAGTGCCGACGGAACGGCCACTAAATTCTGCTGCTACCGGATTTGCCTGTTCACTCGATCCTGACACTTGGGTCCCCTTTTTGCCGGTCTGTTTATACATTATGAAGGGCCAGAGCGAATACCGCGGTTATTACGGATGTTATTACGTCACTTCTCGCCCAGCTGTCCGCAGCTTATATGGCTGGCTTTATAGCATAAGTCAGTGGCATCGATCCTGACGGCGATGCTACGCTGGTTTCATACTACCGATGAACATCGACGAACTCGACAAACTGCAGATCTCCCTTGAGCCTGTTGGCCAGCTGGGATTGGCCGTGGCGCTGATTCTCATGATGTTCAGTATCGCGTTGGGCCTGAAGACGCGTGACTTTCGCCTGTTGCGGGACAGGCCGTCGTTCTTCCTGACAGGCGTTGCAGCCCAGGTTGTTGGACTGCCATTTGTTACCTTTTTACTAGTACACGCGCTGCAGCCACCGGCGTCGATCGCGCTCGGCATGATCGTCGTGGCGTGTTGTCCGGGTGGTGCGAGTTCCAACCTGTTGACCTATCTTGGTCGTGGCAACGTTGCCTTCTCAGTGTCGCTTACCGCTACCTCAAGCCTGCTGGCCGCCTTGCTGACGCCGGCATCGATCCTGTTCTGGACCAATGCCTACGAGCCGACGGCCACGCTATTGCGTACGGTCCACGTTAGTCCGGCAATGTTCCTTACCCAGACCATGCTGCTGCTGGCACTGCCGCTCGCAGCCGGCATGATCGTCGCTGTCAAAGCACCCGGTCTGGCTGCCGCTATTCGCCGCAAGACCTCGATAGCAGGTGCTGCCGTGCTCGGTTCTGTGATTGTCTACGGCATTGTGTATTTTTACGAAGTGCTGGTACCGGCGTTACCGATACTTGGTGGGGTTGCTGTGCTGCACAACGCGGTCGCGTTGCTGCTTGGCCTCACGACAGCGTTCATCCTGCGTGCCGATCAAGCCGTGCGTCGCTCACTGACGTTCGAGGTTGGCATTCAAAACTCCGGACTCGCGATTGTGATCTTGCTCGCGCAGCTGAAAGGTCAGGGCGGCGCCGCAGCACTGGCCGTCGTCTGGGGAGTGTGGCATTTGATAGCAGGCGTGCTGCTGGTGTTCCTGTACCGCTATCTGGACCGGCCACAGCCAGCGCTGGCTAGCTCTGGTTGAAGTACTTCGCGTAACTGCTGATGTACTTGGCGGCACTGTCACCTGCAATGATCACGGCCTGACCGCGCTTGTCTGCCGCAAATTCCACGGCCGCGTGCAGCAATGCACCGGTGGTTGGTCCCACCATGATGCCTTCGCGTCTCGCCAACCGAATGCCGGCGCCGAAAGCATCCTCGTCCGTGACCGAGATGTACTCATCAACGACGTTGCGATCGAGGATCTCCGGGAAATGATCGTCCGGCAATCCGGTGACCCGCTTCAACCCTGACAACTGGTGGTTTCGCAGGCTGGGCTCGACGGCCACGATACGGACGTTGGGGTTCTGTTCCTTCAAATAGCGGCCAACGCCGGTAATTGTCCCGCCGGTACCGATACCGGAGAAGAAGTGCGTGATCTCGCCTTTGGTCTGTCGCCAGATCTCCGGCCCGGTGGTGCGGTAATGCGCCTCGACGTTGAGGGCACTCTCATATTGGTTGGGGCTTACGTACTTGCCATTGTAGGCCGCGCTTTCGACCATGGCCTTGACGACGCCGCGCGCGCCTTCAGAGGGAAACAAGGGGCACGCCTCATCTTCGACCTCAATCAGCTCGGCGCCCAGGAAGCGCAGCATCTGCTTCTTTTCTTCTGGCGTGCCGTCGGGCACTGCGATTTCGATCGGCGTTCCCATTGCATTGGCCAGCGCCGCGAGCGCGATGCCCGTGTTGCCGGCAGTCGGCTCGACCAGTGCCTGGTCAGGGCCCAGCTGCAGGCCACTCAGCATGTATTGCGCGGTTCGGTCCTTGATCGAGCCGAACGGATTCAGGCCCTCGAGCTTGAGCAACAGCTCAAACTGCTCATGTGGATTGAAACGTCCGCCGACCCGCACCATTGGGGACGGCTTCGCGAGGCTGGGAATCAATTCAGCAATGCTGTCATAGACCAGCCGGTCTGCAGATTCGTCATTGGCCGGCGAATCCGTGCTGTCTATCCAGTGTGCTTGGGTTACTGCGCTCATGGAGCCCAGTCTAGGGATCTGCTACTGCGGCGCAATTTGCATTGCTTATATGCCCATGCCGAGAGGTTATAAGGTCCTCAGTCCAGGTCGGCCTCGAGGTCACGAACCAGCCTGAAGCGCTCGCAGACCAGCACCATCTCGGGATCAAAGCCGCCGGTGCGCTCAAAGTACGCCTGGTGATCGCGTTGCCAGCCCTGCAGGGTCTCGTTCTCGCCCTCAGCAAGCGCAAAGTACTCATCAACGTCGCAGAACCTGAGGTGCTGAATCTCGACGGTCTCAAGCAGCAGGGCAGGTGTGCCATTCCAGTTCAGCGCGACGTCCTGACGACCGACCACCGGCATTTCCTCTTTGCCGGGTCCATATTCTCGCAAGGCACCGCAGGTCGCGGTCTTCTTGCCCTCGCGAACAAGCCGAATCAGGCGATCGCTCAGCTCCTTGCTGTCGCCGAATTTGAAAGTGAACGGTGCTTTTTCTTGCACGTGTCGGGTCCTCCCGAATTCAGCGGATCGTTCGCCATAGTACTCGATTGCCTGTTTGCGTCAGGCAGTCAATTCTCGCGTCAGATCTTGCCGTTCACACGATCCCAGAATTCTTCCCGATGATTGGTGCGCGGGAATGCCTCAGTTGGTGCGGGTACGCCCAAAAATGTGCAAAGTGGCTCCCACCCTTGTTTGACTTCAAAAATCAGCAGCTGACTGGCAGGAATTGCCTCTTTGACGGCGTCGTTATGCGACACGAATGCCTTTATAAGTGCATCTCGGTCGAGACCTGGAGGAAACCCGGTCTTGGCAACGACTGCACTGACCATGTCCAGCCAGTCACGCATTTCGGGTGGTGCCTGATCTCTACCCGCCAGCAATTTGTAAATCGTGCCACCGAAGCTATCAGCCCATTTTCCCGGGTCGCGTTCAGTTAACACGAACTTGGCAGTAGGGAATTCCTTTACCAGTTCGCGAAAGAAACAGGCAGTTGGCCAGTCTACGGCGCTATGGAAACCGTCATAAATCTGCGACCAATCTGGTTTTCCAGCTGTTGCAGCCGACCAAAGTGGCACCTGCGCGGACATGTTGTGGAGGACTTCGTCCATATGGTGGCACGGCCCCACTTGCAGTTGATTAAGTGCGAGTTTGAGCGAGTACGTTCCCGTCCGTCCAACGCCTGTTCCAATAATGTTCAATGCCATGGTGCTTCCTCGATTGTTGAGAGGGACCGCAAAAGTCCTCAATACGCAATTCTACCGCAAGTAGCCGGCCTACCTGTTGCCACATTGCACATGACCAGCAGCACAACGGAAACTCTTGAAGGGCGAAATGTATCGCTGAGAGATCAATTTGACAGCAAACCTATTCAAAACCTCAGAGGCTCTGCAAGTCGATCTCAAGTATCTCGTCCCCGTAATTGTCGAACGTCCCCGTTGAACGCCACCCCAGGTGCCGATAGAAACCGTACGACCTGCTTTGTGGATCAGGTGAGCAGCCGAGGAATAACCGGGTGTGTCCAAGCTTCGCCAACTCCTTGCTCGTCCTGTCCAGCAGTTCCCGACCGATACCACGATTCTCGAACTCGGGAAGCAGAGCAACGACTTGAATCTCGCCGGTCTCACGCGCGCCGAAGCAGAATCCAACTATATTGCCATCAACACTGCAGACGTGACCGGGCAGGGCGCCTGAGTGAATGTTCTCTCCCCAGGAGTCCGATGTGATGCCGATGGAGCGCAGCCATTCTTCCGAGGCAGCGTTTTGCCGCGTCCTTCCACGAACGTCAACGCACTGTGCAGCGTCTTCACGTTTAGCTGGCCGGTATTTCAAATGCATAGGTTATGGTTTCGGATTTTCGGTCACCTGCAGTTCGCCGGCAGTTTATCATCCGGGTCGCTGCCTCTGATTGTATTGCAGACATTCGTTCAGAGTCCGAGCGAACTACTGGGCCGAACTGCCGCTATTACTCACACTGATAAAGTCGGAAACTTCCTGCATGGTCGGTGAATTCAATACACCGGGAAACCTGCTGCAATTTATGGCCGCAACCGCCGATGCAAATTCAACCATCTGGTCGTCGTTCCAGCCTTTCAAGTAGCCAAAAACGATGCCTGCTCGGAACGAGTCGCCGCCGCCAGTTGTATCTACAGGATCAATTGCAAAAGGCTGAAAATGTTTAACCGGATTCTTCGGGCGTGCATACCAGGTTGGCTGGTCGCCAAAGGTGAACACGACCAGGCCACTTGTAGCGGCCTGGTATTCACTAAAAATGTTTGCTGGATCGTGATCTGCATAGTTTTCCCGAAGATAGGATTCTGCGATCACTACCGCCGATGAATGCTTGAGCAGCGGGTTGTCATGCTGGCAGTCCACGACTACGACCGGAATGCCCGCATCGAAAGCAACTTCAGCGACTTTGGAGGCCGGCTTCGCAAAGTATGGATCGAGACAGACGACCTTTGCCCGGGTCACATCTTCTTCCCTGGGCGAGTTCCACTCGGCCTGGTCCAGCAGGCGGCCATACGTACCAAAGATCGTTCGTGTACCGTCGGCAGAAAACACTACTTCCTGTACGCCTTTGTAGTCCTTTCTCAGAGGCAAGCGTGCTGTATCAATCTGGTAGTCAGATAGCAGCGCCTTGGTCCGTCGGCCATTCTCGTCATCGCCGAGCCAATTGCCGTCCAGCCTCACGCGCGCGCCGAGCCGGGCCAGGACGATGGAGGAATTTGTGGCCTCGCCACCTGCCAGGCACTGAGCGTCTACGATTTCCGCGTAACCTTCGGCTGTCGGAAAGTCACCTCGAATACGGTATAGCCTGCTCGAAGAGACTACGCCGTAGGAATACACGTCAAAAGCCTTCAACATTGAGCACTCATTGCCTGGAGATTGGGGTGCCGCGACCGACTGCGTTGAGTCAGCAGCGCAATCTCATGATACTGCCGAAAGCAGCCAGGCAAACGATTGTCCGGGCTACCCTACTCGGGCTTTTTGCACGTACTGAATCCGAACAGCGCATATGGCGGGCACCAGCCGATGATCCCGGTTGCCAGGGGAATCAGTCCCAACCAACCCCAGGCTGATTGCGGCCCGATGAATACCAGGCTGATGATGGCCAGCCCGGCAATGACGCGAACAATGCGTTCGATGTTGTGAATATTCTTATTCATGGTGTCTCCTGGGACTACAATGTTACGAGGCTTTCCAGCCCAATTCCTGCGACGGGCTGATTTGGGCCACAAACCGTCATTTTACCTCAGATTCGTAATGACGAACTACGCATGCCGGGCGGTCCTGTTGACTAAGAGCCGTTGGCGTCGGTGACGCCCAGAACCTGATCCGACCTCAAGACCTCGACCCAATTCGTCGTCTCAAAATAGGTATCCATGAACGGCTTGTGGCCGCTTCCCACGATGTATATGGCTGTTTTTCCAGGATACTCGGCGAGCACGCGGGCGATGTTGGCGGCCATCAACAGATTTCGCTGCTCCCATAATGCAAGCCGCGCTTTGCCGAACTGCGATGCGTCGTCTTTGTCGAGAAATGGTGCCCACTGGAAGTCGAAATCACGCTTCAAGGTGACGGGGTCGTTCAGCCAGCTATAGTAAGGGAGCAAATCGCCTGCCTCCACTGCCTCCCTCTGGCGGTCATTCATTTCGATTAAGTAGGGATGTTCAGAGTAGTTACCAAAGACTCGTTCGAAAAACGCCTCGATCGATGAATCGGCCGCCATGATATCAAGTAGCGGTCCCTTTTCCCGATGGGCATCGACAGGATGAATTCTGGATCGCCCCAATGCCCGAGCCAACCGGTTTGCGATGGTGTAAAACTCATTGCTGCTCTGCAGGTTTTTATCGAAGCTCTCGGCAATACCAGCATGAAGCTTGCGGAACGCCTCGCGTTCCGGCTCCGGTGCCGCGGAGAAAGTCAGAAGCGCGGTGTCGTACTCGTAGGCCGCCAGATAAATCAGGATGCAATTCTCGCGCGAGACCCCTTCGCCACAGCCTCGATCAAGGTCGTCGATCATTCCGTACGCTTCGGCCCAGGACAGGCCAAGGATTTCCTGAGCTCGACGTCCCGGTATCGTCATCCGACGGGAGTATTGCTCGAGCACTTCATCGAATGATCCACCCTGCATTTCCATCGACACAATGCTCGGTCCAGGCAATGCCTCCACAAGGATCGCGTCTGGTTGGAGTTTCAGCAGTCGATCGATCAAGCTGTCCAGGAGCTCGGGCCGGAAGTCGTCCTTGAGACTGGATAAGTGCGGCGTGCCAAGAACAAACAGGTGCGTGCGCTGAGGTTGGAGTGTGTCGTCGCCGACTGAGTCAGGTGGGCCGGCAAGCCCGAGCATCAATACGCAAATCATGAGGCTCATTCGTGATGTGATCATAGTCGCGTTTCCTGTTGCTGGTCTTACGCCGTGTTTCTTGGAACACGGCCAGTTTCTGCCAAGCCATTCCGACCTATCTGCGCTCCAGTTCTGCCGCCAGGTCATCGGCCATCTCTTGCATGTACGCCATGATGTCCTCGCTTTTCGCCTGGCCTACTGTGGCAATGCGCATGCGGAAGATGACATTGCGGCGAATATCACCCCAGGACTCGGCCTCGGGAGGCTGCGAGAGGACAACGTCGGGTAGTGGTTCGTAGGCCGGGCCGAGACGCTCCGCCATTATCGCTGCAGCGCGGTTCAGGGTGTCCTCTGTGTCACTCCGCCCGAAGCGCAGTGATATTCCGGTCTGCAGCAGAAATGGCTGGAAGATGTCGTCAATTAGATCCTGGTTGTTCTTGCCGATGATTGCCGCATCGGTTTTCATCACACCGAATTGGCGCACCAGCTTGTCACGAAGTTCGGGGTTCCGAATCAGCTGCAGGTGGCCGCTGCTCACCATCTGTTCGTACGTCGCACTATCGAGGCTTAAGGTTCTTCGGCCCGACAGCATGGTCAGTAACTCTCCAAGTTCGACCCGGTGCGCCGACGGATCATCGCTTGTCAGCAGCTCGTATGCTTGCGCTGCAACATTGACCTTGTCTTGCTCGAAGGCGTACTGAGCCTCGACCTGTTGCTGCAGCTCCGCCACGTCACGCGCCAGCAACTCAAGATAAGTGGTCTCTGTTTGTCGGTCCTTGCGCTCACTGGCCCAGTCATCAACCTGCAGACCGATGTAAATACCGATAATCAGGATGACGAGTTCGAGAATCGCCGTAAACCAGTCCTGCTTGCGAACCCCCTGTGCGATTCGATTGAAGATCACAATACCACCCATTCAGGAAGTCGTTCAGGCAATGCTTGCAGCTTGCTCATACGAGAGCACCTGGATTGTCGTCGCACGCCATCTGTATCAAGCTGGCTCCTGCAGCCAGCTTGATATCTGCTCATACGCCTCGGGACGGTTCAAGAGATCGCGGTGGCCCATGCCGTATCCGACCCACTGGCGGCTCTTCGGAATTGCCAGCGCCCGCATGCTGTCAGAGTGTCGTCCGAGCGCGCTGTCGGGCGTCACAAGCCCGTCTCCTACCACTCGCTCGCTTAGCAGACTGCGCTTTGCCGCACGCACTGCGGCTGCCGCATAGCATTTCACGCCCGAAGGCAGCGGCACGATATCGCCGCCTCTCGAGATACTGCCGTGTCGCAAGTCATTGATACCTGCACTTCGCGCCTTGCTTAAGTGCGTCAGTGGCATCGAGTAAGGACTCAAATTCAGTGCAACATCGAGTCCATGACCGCCGCGCTCCAACAGCGCTCCGTGATGCGGCGTACCGAGAAACACGAGCTTTCGAAGATGCTTCGGCCAAGCATGCCCGGCTTGGTCTCCTTGGTGGCAGGCGCTGCGAGCGACAAGTCCCCCCATGCTGTGACCCATGATTACGAGTTCATCCACCGGCGTTGCCCAGTTCCCGAGCAGCGTTTCCAGCGTCTCTGCGAGCATGCGACCATTGCTCTCGATGTGCAGGCCGCTGTTATAGCGCAAGTAGAGCGGCAGGTATCCCAGTTCATTGGCAAGCGCTGCGCCATGGTCGTGACCGTCGCGATTCCATTGTCGGTCGTTCATGCAGAGCCCGTGTACGAGCACCAGCAGTTTGTTGGCGGGTGCTGCGTCGCTGTGTCGCTCCAGTCCCTGCATCGGATCGTCCGGGTCGATGCGTTGGCCGCGATGCCACAGATTCATGTCGATGGCCAGCGGGTTTCCGGTCCTCGCGAGATAGTCGCCATACACGCCATTCGCCACGGAACGATATGCGTCTCGAGTCGGCGAGGACTCGCCGTCCGGTAGCAATGCTGTGATACCCGCAAGACTGGCGCCGACAGTACGCCCAATAAGATGAACGCTGCCCCGAACACTGCGATATACGAGACCGGCAATACCGCTCGGCCGATCGGTTGCCGGATCGCCCAGAGGCCCGGGCTGTAGCTGTACAGTGCGGTGCATTTTCTCGACGACCTCGACGACTGAATCTGTCGCGTCGATGACCATGCGCGTAGCGCCGCGAAGATCCGATAGTTGTGAGCGATTCGGGATAGGGATGTCGGCATCCTCCATTGTCAGTTGCGCAAATCCAGGTGGCCAAAACAGCGAGTCACGGCGCTGGGTCACAAGCTGTCATGTTACCGTAGTTTCTTCGAGTGACTGCTATGAGATGTGAAGCAGCTCTTCAGCTTGCTTGCTGGCGAGCGACTCAGTACGGCCAATAGCGAACCGGGGCAGGGAGGATATATGCCGCTATTTGGCTTCTACAACACCGGCCAGGCGCTGCAACTCCTCGACATGGCCGGCAAATGCCCGGCGACCAGGTGTTGTCAGTATGGCCCACATGCGCTGCCGACCATTAACGGCTCCTTTACGAAACGTCACGTAGCCCGCTTCTTCGAGTTGCTTAAGGTGCTTTGAGAGGACCGAGTCACTGACGTTCAGCTCGTCGCGCAGGACCTGGAACTCGGCCTCTTGCAACGGTGCCAGGAATGCGCAGATCTGCAGCCGGTTGGGCGCGTGGATCACGTTGTCGAATCGTGGCTTGATCATTAATCTGGCGTACCAGCCGATTTCGTCAGGTAATAGCGTCTTTCACTTTCACTCAAGAGAAAAATCGTGGCGCCAGCAATGCACCCGGTTAGCACTGGCAACCAGGCAATATCGTAAGCGCGCCGCGCCATGATGCCGCCGAAGAAGAGTGCCAGCAGAAACACGCAAACTGCTAAAAGCGCCAACGCGCCGATGCGGGTATCAGGCAATTCTTTGCCATATGCTGCAATCCTGTTTCGACTCGCACCAATAAAAAGCGCCAGGCCAAGCACGATGAAGAGAGCAGGCGTATTGCCAGGCTGTTCTAACGCATAGAGCGAAAATCCGACGGCGACGATCAGGGCGAGGCCAGCGCTGTACCAGCGTGGCAGCATGGCACGGCGAAAGCTCGCACGCTGCTTTTCTGCAATCGTATCCAGCGCGGCCCGGGCTTCGTCGGGCTTGAGTTCTTGATCTGTCATAGGTGTCTCTTTCCAATGTGGAAAGACAAGCTTACACGATCTCTTTCCAATATGGAAAGAGATAATTTTCCAATGTGGAAAGTATTGGTCGGTGCGCCGCAGCCGTTGCCGTCCGTGCGAACCGTGGCCATAAGCTTGCGCATATTGCGATGGTTGGCAGGCTATACTGCCGGCCATTCGCTCAGGAAATGGAAGACCGCAGTACCGATGGATGAACAGCAAATAGATATTGCAGCGTATCGGCGCGCGTTAAGCTGCTTTGCGACTGGCGTCACTGTGGTGACGACACTGGATGGCGACGCGCGACGCGTAGGCATAACGGTCAGCAGCTTCAACTCGGTGTCGCTGGATCCGCCGCTGGTGCTTTGGAGCGTCGGTAAGGACTCGTTGAGTTATGACGCCTTCGTCAATGCTGACAGCTTTATCGTCAACGTGCTGTCGTCTCGGCAAAGCGAACTGGCCAACCGGTTCGCGGCGAAGAGAGCCGATAAATTCATCGGACTTGATTGCCTGAGCGGCATTGACGGCATACCGATTTTGCCAGACTCTGCAGCGTGCTTCGAATGCAGGACCGAGCACCTGTATGAGGGCGGCGACCACACGATCATTGTTGGCCGCGTGCAGGAATTTGCAGAATACGCGGTGGATCCGCTGATCATTTACAGAAGTGACTATCTGCGAAGTGGCGATTCGTGACGCCAGGGCTAATGGCGTGCCGCGCTGATTTGTTATAGTCCGGTGATCCCCGACAATCATAAGAAGAAGGGAAGGATGCTGAAAAGCAAAATCGCAATATTCTCAATGGGCATGCTGCTGTGCCTCGCGCATGCCTCGCTTGCCTTCGCCAGCGAGACGATGCTGGACGTACCGAAAGTGCTGCTGACCAACGTGGCCTTTGAGGTCACGGTTGAAGGGCTGGATGGCAAGCAGCAGGCAGAGTTGCTCTTAAACGGCGAGGTCGTTGCCTCGACGCTTGGCACGAGTCTGTCTGTAAGCGACCTGGTGATCGCGAACTCGGGTGACGCCAGCATCGAGCTGCGGCAAGGCGGCAGTGTTGTCGCCGCACGCGAGGTTGCCGTTATCGCAGGATGGGTCTCAATACTGCCACCACTGGTTGCCATCTTGCTGGCGTTCCTGCTGCGCGCCGTTATTCCGGCGCTGTTCATCGGCCTGCTCATGGGTGCTTGGGCAGTCAATGGCCTGACCTTCTCGGGTGCGATCGGTGGTTTCTTTGAGACGGTGACAGTCTACATTCTCAATACGGCAACCAACCCGGACCACATGGCGATCATGATATTCACGTTCCTGATCGGCGGCATGGTGGGCATCGTGTCACGCAACGGCGGCATGATCGGCATCGTCGACAGGGTAATGCCGTTCGCCAGCTCGCCGCGGCGTGGACAAGGCGTGGTAGCGGCGCTGGGCCTGACGATTTTCTTTGATGACTACGCCAACACCCTTATCGTCGGCAACGCTACGCGCCCGATCGCGGATCGCCTGCACATTTCGCGTGAGAAGCTCGCCTACCTGGTCGACTCGACCGCAGCACCTGTTTCGACCATCGCCGTAATTACGACCTGGGTTGGTTTCCAGGTCGGCCTTATCGACTCGGCCATTCAGAACATCGATGGTATTACGCAGTCCGCGTACGTGATGTTCCTGCAGTCCATCCCTTACAGTTTCTACCCGTTGTTGACTATCTTCTTTGTCTTTCTGCTGGTGTTCACGCGCCGCGATTTTGGTCCGATGCTTGCGGCTGAAAAGCGCGCACGGGGTGGCGCCATCGCTGATGAACCGTTGCCAGGCTCGGAAGACGTTGGCGTCGATGAGTTCGGTCACAAGGACGGCATTGTGTGCCGGGCGCGCAACGCGGTTTTGCCCATCGTCACGATGATCCTCGCCGTCATCTTCGGCCTGTATATCAGCGGCGAAGGCGACACCATTACAGACATTATCGGCAGCGCCGACTCCTACAGCGTTCTGATCTGGGCGTCGCTGCTGTCCTGTTTCGTCGCGTTCGTACTGACCATCGGGCAGCGCATCCTGTCGCTGGATGAAACGGTCGAGGCCTGGCTCGCCGGTGCACGATTCATGATGACAGGCCTGGTACTGCTGGTCATGGCATGGGCGGTCGCTGACGTTGCGGCCGACCTGCAAACGGCCCCATACCTGATCTCAATTCTCGGCGACTCGTTGTCGCCGTACACGCTGCCCGCCGTCGTCTTCCTGCTGGCCGGCGCCACGGCGTTTGCGACAGGCTCGAGCTGGGGCGTCATGGCGATCCTGATGCCACTGGTGATTCCGCTTTGTTGGGCGGTTCTGCAGAGCAACGATATGGCGGATCCGGAGCACATGCACATCATGTACTCCTCGATCGCCTGCATCCTGACGGGCGCGGTGTGGGCCGATCACTGCTCGCCGATCTCGGACACAACGGTGTTGTCGTCGCTGGCTACCGGTTGTGATCACATGGACCACGTGCGCACGCAGATTCCGTATGCATTGCTGGTCGGTGCGGCAGCATTGATCATAGGTACGCTTCCGGCCGGCTTTGGCCTGCCATGGTTCCTGCTGATTCCGAGTGCCGCGGTTGCGCTGGTCGTTGCCGTGCGTTTCCTGGGCAAGGAAAGTGAAGCCTGAGTCAGCGACGCGGCCTCGCATTCATAAGTGCGCGCCGGGTGCGCTGTTAGAATTTGTGCAAGGGGGTCTTTATGCCTGCTCGAACTGCTTTCATATCTCTGTTGGTCCTGTGTTGCGCCCAGGCGTCGGCAGGTGAGCCGCTTCGCCCGGTAAACACCTACTCAATTGTCGCCCGCGACGCCGATACCGGAGAACTCGGCGTGGCCGTTCAGTCGCACTGGTTTTCGGTCGGCTCAATGGTCATCTGGGCTGAACCCGGCGTCGGTGCCGTTGCCACACAGTCTTTCGTCGACCCCAATTACGGCCCGCTTGGCTTGCAGCTCATGCGTGCGGGCAAAGACGCATCGCAGGCGCTGGCCGCGCTGCTGGGTATCGATGAATACGCCAACGTGCGTCAGGTCGGCATGGTCGACGCCAACGGCGTCGTCGCGAATCACACCGGCGACAAGGCAATAATCGAATATTGCGACGTGGTCGGTGACGGCTTTGCGGTGCAGGCCAACCTGATGTGGAAGCCGACCGTTTGTGACGCGATGGCGGCTGCCTACAAAGCTGCCGAGGGCGACCTGGGTGAGCGCTTGATGGCGGCACTGGAGGCCGGTGAAGGCGAGGGCGGCGATATCCGCGGCAAGCAGTCAGCGGCTTTGCTGGTCGTGAGTGGCGATCGCAGCCAACCGGCCTGGGGTGGTCGCGTATTTGACTTGCGCGTTGAAGACGACCCCGAACCACTTGCAGAATTGCGCCGACTCCTGACGCTGAATCGCGCCTACAACCTGATGAATGAGGGCGACGAACTCATGTCAGCAGGCGAAATCGAACAAGCGGTCGAGGCTTACGGTGCGGCCGAAGCACTGGTTCCTGATAGTCACGAGATGATCTTCTGGCACGCTGTAACGCTGGCTGGCGCCGGCGAACTCGAGCAGGCTCTGCCGATGTTCGAAAAAGCGTTCGCCATGTGGCCGCAGTGGCGTGAGCTGGTCGTAAGATTACCGGCATCCGACCTGTTGCCGGACGACCCCGAGCTACTCAAGCAAATTCTCGCCGTGGAGTGACACTATGAAAAAGATCGCCGTTGGGTTGGTCGCACTCGTTGCAATTGAACATATCTACATTCTGGTGCTGGAGATGTTTCTCTGGACCAAGCCCGCCGGCTTGAACGCGTTTGGGCTGACACCCGAGTTTGCCGAGCAAACCGCCGTGCTTGCCGCTAATCAGGGGCTCTACAACGGGTTTCTTGCAGCGGGGCTAATTTGGGGATTGCTGCGCAAGCATGACGGCGTTGCCATCCAGGTGTTTTTTCTCGGCTGCATCATCATCGCAGGCGTTTTTGGCGCCGTTACCGCAAAGCCATCGATACTCTATGTTCAGGCAGCACCAGCTGCGCTGGCGCTGATTGTGACATTGCTCGCCCGCAACAAACGCAAGCGACACTAAATGTACTCGAAGAAACTCGAAGAAGACTGCAAATGCCTGGTGCGCAAACGCGCGGGGATCGAGCGCCGCATTGACCGGCAGATAAACGAAGGGGTTGAGTCGTACCGCAAACGCTACGCGAAGCAGCGCAAACGCGGTGATCGCCCGCTGACGATACTGGCCGAGGGCGATTCCTGGTTCCGCTACGGTGCCGGGTTCGCCATCATTTACTACCTCGAGCGGCTGCTCGACACCGAGATACTGAATCTCGCCAAGCCGGGCGACGAAGTCCGCTCCATGCTCACGGGCACGCAGCTGAAACGCCTGCGCCGTGAACTCAAGCGCGGCCCGTCACGAAATACCAAGTATGACTTCCTGCTGTTCTCCGGCGGTGGCAACGATCTTGTCGGCGAAGACACGTTTTACAAATGGCTCAACGACTACCAGAAGGGCATGCAGGCGGGCGACATCATCAACTACAGGACGCTCGGCTGCGCACTGGAGTTTATCGAGGTTGGTTACCGCGAATTACTGCTCGCACGGCGCGAGAACAGCCCCAACACCCACGTCCTGCTGCACGGCTACGACTTCGCCTGGCCGAACGGCGAGGGCGTGTGCTGGCTCGGGCCCTGGCTGCAGCCGGGACTCAAGCAACGCAAGGTGCCGGCAAACATGCGACGCGAGGTTGTGCGGCTATTCCTGTTGCAGTTCGACGCCCTGTTGCAGCGCATCGCCGACAGTGAGCGCGACGTCTATGTCGTGCCCACCCAGGGCACGCTGCAGCAGGAGTCCCAGTGGGCGAATGAGCTGCACCCGAAGAACGGCGCCTTCAAGCTGATGGCGCGAAAATTCGCCGACCTCATCAACGCTATTGAACCCAGGGTGTCGCCGTAATCCTGTAGACGTCCGCCCAGGTCTCGCCACCGTCGAACGACCACTGCATGGCCCATTTCCAGCCGTTGTCGTCGGGTGGATAAAAGATGATGCGTCGCGGCGGATCCGGCACAGGCTTCAGGATTTGCATGACAATATTGCCTTGCTCATCCTGTTTCGCGGCGATATGCGAGAGTCCGTTGAGCGCTTTCGCTGCCCAGACAATCTCCCA
The DNA here is from genome assembly GCA_963698425.1 of uncultured Gammaproteobacteria bacterium. Taxonomy (GTDB): domain Bacteria; phylum Pseudomonadota; class Gammaproteobacteria; order Steroidobacterales; family Woeseiaceae; genus UBA1847. The sequence continues at coordinate 314,219 of CAVOQR010000003.1, forward strand.
CGACTCCGTTTCCGGATTGTAAGTACGCAGGTTGCTGCCGAAGCCGCCGCCGTTGGGCATCCAGTAGTCCTGCACGGCAAGGCCGTCGCCGATGCAATTGAAAATCCAGCGGGCACCCTTGCCGGGCCCCCAGCCGCTGCCATCCTGGGCCAGCGTCTCGTCGTCAATCTTCCAGTCGCCTGCGTAGCGACCGAACTGCGAGATTGGCCCCTCCATGCACGCGGACTTGTCGCTGACGAGCGGTGGCTCTGACGCCATTACGGTGCTGGTTACGAGCACGAGTAACGCAGTGATTAAGGTTTTCACTATTGCTCCCCCTTTGCCTTCGTTTCCTCGCCGGTCTTATTGACGAGTGCGAGGTGCGACATTAATTCGTCGAATTCCTTGTGGCCCGTCAGCGGGCAGACCGGGTGCGTCTCCATAGCGTTTCAGAGTATATCTCGCCGACTGATTTCGTGTAATGTTATCGCGATGCGTCACGTCCTCCAGCTCATAAAAAAGCAAAAACCGGGCTACTCGCTTGATCAGGCTTTTTATACCGACCCCGACGTCTATGCGCTGGAGTTGGAGCGCATTATCACGCGTAACTGGATACTGGCCGGGCACTTGTCCGAGTGGCCGCAGCAAGGTGATTTCAAGGTCTTCAAGGTTGCCGGCGAAGCGGCAATTATTGTGCGCGGATCCGACGGCCAGTTAAAAGCCTTCGCCAACGTCTGTCGTCATCGTGGTTCCCTGGTGTGCCTGGAAGAGCAGGGCAACGCGAAGAAGTTCACCTGCCCCTATCACGGCTGGATGTACAACATCGACGGCGAGCTGATTGCGGCTCGCAGCATGCCCGTTGATTTCGACAAGTCGTCGCTGGCGTTGAAACCGGTGTCGGTTGGCATCGTTCACGGACTGGTGTTCGTGGCGTTTTGCGACGACCCACCCTCGCTGGATGGTGCGATTGCCGAGCTGGCCGACGCGATGGCCATGTTCGATTTCGAGGGCCTCAAGGTCGCGGCGCACAAGTCCTACGACATTCCGGCCAACTGGAAGCTGTCGGTAGAGAATTACCAGGAGTGCTATCACTGCGCCACGGCGCACCCTGAGTACGCGCAGATGCACACGCTGATGCTCGATCGCAACAAGCGCGGGCGTGTACAGCACCACATGCTGTCACGAATGCAGGCTTGCGGTCTGAAGCAGATCGAAATCGACAGGATCGATACAGCCGCGCCTGTCGGGGAGACCGGCTATGGCTACAGTCGCACAGCCCTGTTCGATGGCTACCTGACCGGCAGTCGCGATGGCAAGCCTCTGGCGCCATTGCTTGGCGAGCTCACAGACTACGACGGCGGCGCATCAGATTTCTCGTTTGGTCCACTGTCTTTCCTGCTGGCCTACAGCGATCACGTCGTGGCCTATGTTTTCACGCCGGTCGACATCGAAAACTCCCGCTGTGACATTTACTGGCTGACACGAGCTGACGCCGTAGCGGGCAAGGATTATGATGTGCAGGAACTGGTCTGGCTATGGGACATCACTACCCAGGCGGACAAGACCATCATCGTCAACAACTCGAAGGGTGTGCACTCGAAATTCTACGAGCCTGGCCCGTTTTCCGACATGGAGCAGGCGGAGCGCGTGTACATCGAGTGGATCCTGCAGCAGCTGGCAAAAACCGAGTCATGAAGAACTACGACGCCATCGTTGTCGGCGCCGGTCACAACGGCCTGACAACTGCCGCATTCCTCGCCAAGGCGGGGCTCGATGTCGTGTGCGTTGAAAAGAACGACTACATCGGTGGCGCGACGGTAAGCCGCAACCTGTACAAGGACTGGATCTATTCCAACTGCTCGTATGTATGCAGCCTGCTGCGGCCCGAGATCTACCGCGCGCTGGAGCTGCATGAGCACGGTCTGCAGATAACGCCCTACGGCGGTTCCGTGACGTTCATGGAAAATGGCGACTACTTCGGCTCCTACCACGACGAGGAAGTCGCGTATCGCGAACGGGCAAGGTTCTCGGTCAAGGACGCCGACGCCTATCAGCGCTACTCGGCTGACACGATGCGCCAGTGCCGGATGATTCGTGATTTCCTCCTCACGACGCCGCCGGATCCCACCTCGCTGCACCCCAAAGACCTGCTGGGCCTGTTGTCGATCGGCTCCAAATTCTGGGAGATGGGCGAAGATCGCATGTACGAGACCATCCGCTTCTGGACCATGAGTGTTGCGGAGTATCTCGATGAGTATTTCGAAACCGATGTCATCAAGGCATCGCTCTCGGGTAGCGGCATCATCGGTACCGCGCTCGGCATCCACTCGCCTGGCACAGCGTATGTCCTGTTGCACCATTACATGGGAGACGTGGACGGCACGGTCGGATCCTGGGGGTTCGCGCGTGGCGGCATGGGCGCCGTGTCCAAGGCGATCGCCGGCGCATTCCAGCGCTACGGCGGCGAACTGCGCACGGAAGCCGGCGTTGACAAGTTTATCGTCAGAAACGGCAAAGCGGCCGGAGTTGGCCTGGAAAATGGCGATGAGTTATTCGCCGATGTCGTGGTCTCGGCTATGGACGTCAAGCGAACATTCCTGACCTGCATGGACCAGGCTGACCTGCCCGAGGCATTCTACAATCGCGTCAAGAACTTCAAGATTCGCGGTTCATCCGGAAAACTGAACATCGCACTCGATGGCATGCCGACGTTTCCTGCACTGCCCAAAGGCAGCACGCTGCACCACAGCGATATGCACTTCATCGACTCCATGGAGCGCATGGAACGCGCCTATGACGACTGGAAGTCGGGCACGTGGTCGCAGGATCCGTACGTCGACATGGTGATCCCGACGCTGGTCGATCCAACAATGGCGCCGCCTGGGAAGCACTTCATGAGTGTCTTCGTGCAGTACTGTCCGCACCAGATCGATGGACGCGCCTGGACCGATCAGGAGCGTGACGCTTTCGGCAAGACTGTCATTGACCAGATCGGCAACTACAGCCCGGACTTCAAAGACCTCATCCTGCATGCCGAGATCAGAACGCCACAGGACATCGAGGAGCAGATTGGCATTACCGAGGGCAACATCTTTCATGGCGAGCTGACCATGGATCAGCTGCTGTTCAACCGTCCCGTACCTGGCTATGCGCAGTACCGTTCGCCGGTAGACGGTCTGTACATGTGCGGCTCCAGCACACACCCGGGTGGTGGCGTCATGGCTGCCCCGGGCGCAAATGCGGCACGCGAGATTCTCTCCGACCTGCGCCGCCCGAACACCGTGCCGGAGAATTTCGGCGATGACTGAGCGTTACGATGCCATTGTCATTGGTGCGGGCCACAACGGCCTGGTGTGTGCCACGCTGCTGGCGCGAGCCGACAAGAGTGTGTTGCTGCTGGAGGCCAATGAGCAGGTCGGCGGCGCGGCCATCAGTCGCGAATTCAGTGCGGGCTATTCGGTGTCAGCGTGTGCGCACCTGTTGTATCAGTTAGAACCAAAGGTCGTGAAAGAGCTCGGTATCAAGCCGAAGTTGCTGGGCGACCATCTCCAGACCATCGCGTTGGCGACCGATGGCAATCATGTCAGCTATGACACGGAATCTGTCACGGGTGTCAGCGATGCCGATGTGACCAGCTATGCGGAGTTCGCCAAACGTATGCGGCGTTTCGCTGCCATCATCCGGCGCCTCGGCAACCGGCCGCCACCAAGGCTCGGCACTGGCCGATTCGCGGACACGGCGGCGCTTGCCCGGCTGGGCATCGACATGCGGTTGCTTGGCCGCGCAGACATGCGCGAATTGTTGCGCGTGATCGGCATGAATATTCACGACGAATTGAACGAGCGTTTCGAGAACCCGCTGCTGAAGGGTGCCTTGAGCGTTGACGCAACGCTCGGCACACACCTCGGTCCGCGCTCGCCGAACACGATGCTGACGTATCTGCATCGACTGGCCGCCAACGACGGCCGTATTGCCCAGCCAGCAGGCGGCATGGGCAAGGTAACTGCGTTACTGGCGCAAGCGGCGCGCAATGCCGGCGTGCAGATTGAAACAGGGCGAAAGGTGCTGCGCATCATCGCTGAAAATGGCCGCGTAACCGGCGTGCAGGTTGAAGATGGCGAGTGCTATGACAGCTACACGGTCGTGTCGAACGCCGACCCGAAGACCACCGCGCTGGAATTGCTGGGTGCGCGCCACGTGGAAACAGGTTTTGCGAAGCGCGTGGGAAATATCCGCGCAAACGGCAACGCGGCGAAACTGCACCTTGCGCTGGATGCGCTGCCAACCATTGCAGGGCTGCCGAAAAGTGGCTTCGGTGAACGCCTCGTAATCGCACCCGATGAGCACTACGTCGAGCGTGCGTTTAATCCTGCCAAGTACGGCGAGTTCTCAACGCAGCCGGTCATCGAGATAACGTTCCCGAGCGTTCGTGACGAAACGCTGGCGCCAGCCGGCAAACATGTCATGTCGGCTGTCGTGCAGTACGTGCCTTACGAACTGCGCGCAGGCTGGGACGATTCTGCCAGGGCCGCTTTGCTGCGAGCCATTTTCGATGTTCTCGCAAACTATGCGCCGCAACTGGAGCAGCAGGTCACGGCCAGCGAGCTGCTGACGCCAGTCGATATTGAGCGCGAGTTTCATATCGGCGGCGGGCACTGGCATCACGGAGAGCTGACACTGGACCAGTTCCTGTTCGTGCGGCCGTGTGCTGGTGCAGCACAGTATCGGATGCCGGTTGACGGATTGTTTCTGTGCGGTGCAGGTGCACACCCAGGTGGCGGCGTCAGCGGTGCAGCCGGGCGCAATGCCGCGCGCTCGATCATACGATTGCAGAGATAAACATGACGATCCATGAAGTACATCAGGGCCGCCTGAAATCACCGTTCTACACACGAATGGCCAAGCTCGACTCTGTCAATCAGTGGCACGAGTGGAAAGGCTATTCCGTTCCCGATGAGCTGTACTGCGCCGAGATGGAGTACTTTGCGATTCGCAACGCGACGGCGGTGTTCGACCTGACGCCGATGACCAAGTACCGCATTACCGGGCCGGATGCATTGCCCTATGTCGATCGCCTGGTGACGCGGGACATGCACAAGATTCGTCCCGGCCGGGTGGCGTACGCCGTCTGGTGCAACGACCAGGGCCAGGTCATTGATGACGGCACGCTGTTTCATTTGCGAGAGGGCGAGTACCGCCTGTGTTCGCAGGAGCGTCACTACGAGTGGCTGCTGGATGCGGCGGTGGGATTTGATGTCAGCGTGAAGGTCGAAACAGACGAGATTGCGGCATTGGCCGTTCAGGGCCCGACCTCCTGCAGCGTATTGCAACGTGCCGGCATTGACGTGGCCGACCTGAAGCCGTTCGGACTGACGCACTTTGAATTTGAGGGTGCGGAGTTGATGATCTCGCGCACCGGGTTTACCGGAGATCTCGGCTACGAGCTGTGGATCTCACCGGACAAGGCGGAAGCCCTTTGGGATGCTATTTTCGACGCCGGTCAGCTGACCGGTATTCGCGCAATGGGTGGAAACGCCCTCAACCTGGCGCGCATTGAGGCTGGCTTCATCCAGGCCTTCGATGATTTTCTCCCCGCAATGACCACAGTTCGCAACGGTCGTAGCCGCTCGCCACTGGAGCTCGGGCTGGAGTGGCTGGTGGATTTCAAGAAGCCGCTATTCAACGGTCGTCGTGCGCTTGCCGAAGAGAAACGCAACGGCTCGACGTGGCGCTTTGTGCGACTCAATATTGAAGGCAACAAGCCCGCACACCACTCCTATATCTACGCAAAGCCAAAACGCAATCGCGAAGCCATTGGATTTGTCACCTCCGCGGCGTGGTCGCCCGTGTGCAAACAGAATATTGCGCTCGGCACGGTCAGGATGCCGCACGGTGCGGTTGGCGACAGCGTTTGGGTCGAAATTTACTATCAACGCGAGATGCACTGGTCGCGGGTCATGGCGCAGGCCGAAGTGGTGGGCAAGCCGTTCTGGTTGCCGCCAAGACGCAGCGCAACGCCGGCGTTGCCGTACTAGCTGGAGGTCAGTTCGAAGTGAACAAGGGATACCCGGATAGTTGGTACGCCGCAACCGCTAACCCATGGCGCAAGCAGCGGCCGTTGCGAGGCGACAAGCGCGCGGACGTTTGCGTCATCGGTGGTGGCTTTACCGGACTGTCGGCGGCGCTGAACCTGGCCGAGCTCGGCTACGATGTGGTGCTGCTGGAGGCGGAGCGCATCGGCTTCGGTGCATCCGGGCGAAACGGTGGCCTGATCGGCAGCGGCCAGCGCAAGGACGTGCTCGAAACCGAGGAGGCGTTCGGTTTCGAGCGATCGCGTGCATTGTGGGATTGTGCCGAAGCTGCCAAACAGGAAATTCGCGACCGCGTCGAGCGGCATGCTATTGACTGCGATCTGCAGCACGGCCAGCTGGTTGGCATTCACAAGAAGGGCTACCTGGGCTGGGCAGAGGAGCTCGGCGACGCACTCCGCGAGCGCTACGACTATCCGCACGTAAGTGCCCTGTCTGCCGAGCAATGTCGCGACTACGTTGCGACAGATGATTTCCTGGAGGGCTGCCTCGATACGCAGGCGATGTCTCTGCACCCGCTGAACTACGTACTTGGTATTGCCCACGCTGCGAAAGCAGCGGGTGTTCGCATTTACGAAGGTTCGCGGGTCACAGGCTACACACGAGAAGACCCGGCGACGGTCAGTACCGAGGAAGGTACGGTGACGGCAAACTTCGTCGTCCTCGGATGCAACGGCTACCTCGGGCGTCTGGAACGTCGCGTTGCCGGCAAGATCATGCCGATCAATAATTTTGTCATCGCAACCGAGCCGCTTGGCGAGCAACGCGCGACTGAACTGATCAAAGACCGCCTGTGTGTGCACGACACGCGTTTCGTTGTTAACTACTTTCGCACCTCGGCGGACCATCGCCTCATTTTTGGTGGCGGTGAGAATTACCGGGCGGGATTTCCGCCAGACATCAAGCGCTTTGTGCGGCCATACATGTTACGGCTATTCCCGCAGCTTGCGGACGTTGCCATTGATTATGGCTGGGGCGGCACGCTGTCGGTAACCGTCAATCGGCTACCGCATATCGGTCGCCTGCGGCCAAACGTGTTTTATGGCCAGGGGTATTCGGGGCATGGTATTTCGACCGCAAACTTCGCCGGCAAAGTTATCGCTGAAGCCATTAACGGCACGGCCACACGCTTCGATGTCATGGCGAGTCTGCCAACGATTCCGTTCCCGGGCGGTACCTTGCTGCGTTACCCGGGCATGGTGCTCGGCATGCTGTACTACTCATTGAAGGACAAGCTCTAGCGGCCGGCTGCGCTCTCCAGCATTTTCGCGATGAAGCCCCAAATCATGGTCGAGCGATCGCCGGAGCGACAGTACGCCAGCACGCTGCCGTCACTGCCGGACATGGCCTTTAACTGCCCGCGCACGATGTCTTCCGTGAGGTTACCGCCAGTCATGGGAATGTGATAACACTCGAGGTTGTGCTGCTCGCAGGCACTCTTGATATCTGCAAAGTCGGCCTGTCCCATATCTTCTCCGTCGGGGCGATTGCAGATAATCGTCCTGAAACCGGCGTCGGCAATACCAGCGACATCGCTCGGCGAAATCTGTCCGGCAACTGCGTAGTCATTCGATAGCTGTTGGTATTTCAACCTGGCTCTCCTAAAGAGCGTCTATGGGGATTTTCAGATAACGGACGTTGTTGTCTTCAGCGTCCGGCAGCGCGCCAGCGCGGACGTTAACCTGTATCGATGGCAGGAGCAGTTTCGGCATGCCCAGTTCGCTGTCGCGCTGTTCGCGCATCGCAATGAATTCGTCGCGGCTAACGCCATCGTTAATGTGCTTGTTCGAGGCGCGTTGTTCTGCAACTGTCGTTTCCCAGGCGAACTCATCGCGCCCCGGTGCCTTGTAGTCGTGGCACATGAAAAGTCGCGTGTCATCGGGCAGTGAAAAGATCTTCTGGATTGAGTCATACAGTTTCGCGGCACTGCCGCCGGGGAAGTCGGTTCTCGCGGTGCCGAAATCCGGCATAAACAGAGTATCGCCAACGAACGCCGCATCGCCGATGACGTAGGTGATGCAGCCGGGTGTGTGGCCTGGCGTGTGCATCACGCGCGCCGGCAATGCGCCGAGCTCAAATGTGTCGTCATCAGAGAACAGGCGATCAAACTGCGAGCCATCGGTTGCGAGACCCTTGATGTTGAAGACGCCTTTGAAGGTGTTCTGCACGGCGGTTACGTGCTGCCCGATCGCTGTGGTCGCAGCGAGCCTCTCTTTCAGCAGCGGCGCCGCAGTCAGATGGTCTGCATGTACGTGGGTTTCGAGGATCCACTCGACCTGCAGCTGCTGCTCTTTGACATAGCGCAGTACGCGCTCTGCCGACGCCGTTGCGGTGCGCCCGGAGGCCGGATCAAAGTCCAGTACCGGATCGATGATGGCCGCCTTGCCGCTGCCGGGGTCGGCTGCAACATAGGTGACCGTGAATGTGGCTTCGTCAAAGAAAGCCTGGATCGTCGCTGCTGTCATGTATCTAAAGTAACATTAAGTTCGGATTATTTGAGTGGTCGCTTTACAATCAGACGTATGAATACCAAAAAAGCGTTTCTCGCCGCAATCGCGAGTATGTGCATCGTGCCGGTTTCCGGCTTCGCCCAGTCTGACGATGATGAGTTAAGCGCAGAGCAGGTTGAAAAGGCCGCGGCCCAGTACCAGCAATACTGCGCGCTCTGTCATGGTGATGAACGCCAGGGTCACGTCAACGATCATGCGCCGTCGTTAAAATCGAAGTCGCTCATGGCGTCCGGTTTTCCCTGGGCTGTCATGTATGCCACCGCCTATGGCCGCGCCGGCACGCCGATGGCGCCGTTCTTTGATGAGGTTGGCGGGCCGCTGAGCCGCGAAGACATGTGGAACCTGGGAGTCTGGCTGCGACAGCAGGTCGACGTTGAGAGTGTTGAGCTGCCGAGGCAGCCCATCCGGGGTGACATAGCCCTCGGTGAGCAAGTGTATGCGCGCGCCTGCGCTGAGTGCCATGGCGAACAGGGCGAAGGTGGCAAGGGCACCGCCCTTGCGAATCATGCAATGCTGGCATTTACCAGCGATGAGTTCCTCAAGTACGCGATCCTGAATGGTCGCGACGGCACTGAAATGGCCGGATTCGCCGCTACGCTGAGCGACGCTGAAGTTGACGGTGTCACTGCGTTCATTCGCAGTCGTTCCATGGGCTGGACCCTGGAGAAAGCGGTTTACCGTGAGCCGCCGGCTGCCGCAGACTATGTCCTGAATCCGCAAGGCGCTGCACCTGATTTCGAACTGAAGGACGACATGTACGTGATGTCCGCGGATCTCGACCAGGCGTTCAGGGAAGGGCGCCGCATGGTGCTTCTCGATACTCGCAATATGGCCCTGTGGCAGGCCGCGAACATCGCGGGCTCGGTGCCGCTGCCGTATTACTACGAGGATATAGACGAGCTTGCCAAAGATCTGCCGACCGACGGCACCATGATCGTCACTTATTGCGAATGCCCGAGGGCAGCGGCGGAATCAGTGAATCGCAAGCTGACCGCAAAAGGCTTCGAGAACACGGCCGTGCTTTGGGAAGGCATGCAGGGCTGGATAGCGCTTGGCTACCCGATCGTGATGGGACAGACAGAAGAAGTTGCGGTCGCCCCGGTTCACGAGCCGGAGTAACGCCAGCTTCAGCGTCTAAAGCACCGGCTGCAGGCGTTACAGTGCCTCGAGTACCTTGTGCAGGCTTTGCCTGACCTCGTTGGCCAGTGGCACAACGGCGTCATCGCCGACCAGGCCCAGTACCGCCAGCGGATCCATGAAGCTGACGTGTGTCTTGCCCTCGTCGGTTACCCGCACCAGCACATTGCACGGCAACAGCAGTCCGATTTCCGGCACAGCGGAGATCGCCTGGTTGGCGAGTACCGGATTGCATGCGCCTAGGATCCTGTAAGGCGGCATGTCCTTGTCGAGTTTCTTCTTCATGGTCGCCGAGACGTCAATCTCGGTGAGGACGCCGAAGCCTTCGTCTGACAGCGCGCCGGTTACTTTCTCGAGTGCTGTTTCGAAGTCGTAATCCACGGTCTTGCCAAATCCAAAATTCGTATTCATTAGTTATTCCTGTCAGCTTCGTGTTGGGCAGTAGATTTCGTGCAGAACATTAATGACCTTGTTCGCTGGGCCCGAGGTTATTGAGTAGTAAATCGTTTGTGACTCGCGGCGGGTTTCAACCAGTCCGTCACGTCGCAGTCGTGCCAGCTGCTGCGACAGCGCTGACTGGCTCAGCGGGACAACGTCGTTCAATTCGCCTACAGAGCGCTCACCCTCGGCGAGCGTGCAGAGCACCATGAGGCGTGCCTCATTGCCGAGCGCCCGCATCAGGCCGGAGGCCTCTTTTGCGTGCGGTTTCATCTCCTGCAGGTTGTCGTCCGTAGTTTCTTCCATGCCGCGCCGCGCCATTTGCCAAGACCTGTGAAGTACTATAGTAGAATCTAAATTAGATGTCTATAAATTAAAGTAGACTAATTTAGAAAAAAGTAATATAGTCTCCCGCAACTGTGACTTCAGATGCATCGAATCGGGAGAGGACATTGGCAAAAATTGTAATTATGGGCGCCGGAATCGGCGGTATCTCGCAGGCCTACGAGCTGCGCAAGCAGCTGGGCAAAGAGCATGAGATCGTTCTGCTCGGTGACTCAACCCGCTTTGAATTCACGCCATCGAACCCCTGGGTGGCTGTCGGCACACGCACTGAAAAGCAGATCGTCGTCGACCTTCCGGAGCTGATGGACAAATACGGTATCAGCTTCAACGCCAAGGGCGTCAAGCGCATACATCCGGAGGACAATCGGCTGGAGCTTGTCGACGGTGGTGAGCTTGAGTACGACTATCTCGTCATTGCCACCGGTCCGCGACTCGCGTTTGAAGAAGTGCCGGGCCTGGGTCCGGCCGGTCACACCCAGTCGATCTGCAAGACCGGTCACGCCGTCGAGTCGTACATTGATTTCGAGAAGCTGGTCGCCAACCCGGGACCGGTCATCGTTGGCGCTGCACCAGCGGCCTCCTGTTTCGGTCCGGCGTACGAGTACGTGTTCATACTGGATACGGAGCTCAAGAAGAGAAAGATACGCGACCGGGTGCCCATTCACTTTGTAACGCCAGAACCGTATATCGGTCATCTCGGCCTGGACGGCGTCGGCGATACCAAGAGTTTGCTTGAGTCGGAGATGCGTGACCGTCATATCAAGTGGACGACCAACGCCAGGATTACCGAGGTCGAGGAGGGCAAGATGCACGTTGTCGAGGTCGACGAGGACGGCAACGACAAGAAGACGCACGAGTTGCCGTTTGTGCACTCGATGATATTGCCGGCATTCAAGGGCGTTGATGCCGTTATCGATATTGAAGGGCTGACGAATCCGCGTGGTTTCATCGTCATCGACGACTACCAGCGCAACCCAACCTACAACAACATCTACGCGGTCGGTGTGTGTGTCGCGATTCCGCCTGTCAACGCGACGCCGGTCGCTACCGGTGCCCCCAAGACCGGCTACATGATCGAGTCGATGGTCACCGCCACAACCCACAACCTGATTGACGTCATTGCAGGCCGCGAGCCATCGCATCGCGCCACCTGGAACGCTGTGTGTCTCGCCGACTTTGGCGACAGCGGCGTCGCGTTTGTTGCCTTGCCACAGATTCCGCCACGCAACACCAACTGGGCATCGCGGGGCCGCTGGGTGCATCTCGCCAAGGTGGCCTATGAGAAGTACTTCCTGCACAAGGTCAGGGCGGCGAAGGCGGAGCCGTACTACGAAAAACTGGTACTCAAAATGGTCGGCGCGGTGCGCCTGAAGGACAACACTTAATGAACGTAGCGCTTGCCAGCTTTGCGACGTCGCGACCGAAGACGGTCTACGCGATTGTCGTATTTCTGACCGTCGTACTCGGCAGCATGATTACCGGTATCCAGATCGACACGGATCCGGAGAGCATGCTGGCCGAGACGCAGTCGGATCGCGTCTATCACAATGAAATCGAGAAACGTTTTTCCATCAGTGATGCCATCGTTGTAGGCGTCGTTAACGAGGATCACCCGGACGGTATCTACAACGTCAGGTCCCTTGCCGCGCTGCATGCGTTGAGCGAAGAGATTCTGAAGCTCGATGGCGTCGTTGCACTCGACCTGATGTCGATTGCCCAGGCTGACAATCTCACCCAGGAAGGGCCGGGCACGATTCGCTTTGAATGGCTGATGAAGGATGCGCCGCAGACGCAGGAGCAGGCGCTCGAGATTCGCGACAAGATCGAACAACTGCCGTTATTGATGAACTCACTCGTCGCCGGTGATGGCAAGGCCGCAACGATCTATGTGCCCATTGAGGAGCAAGGACCAGAGCTACCGCCTGTCGCAGGAGATTTCGCAGTTGATGAGCGAGCTCGATTCCGACGACGACTATCACATCACCGGTCTGCCGGTTGCTGAAGATACCTTTGGCCATGACATGTTTGTGCAGATGGGCATTTCCGCGCCGCTTGCGGGCCTGATGATATTCCTGCTGATGCTGTACTTCTTCCGCAGCGCAGCGCTCGTGATTGCGCCCATGCTGGTGGCAATGGCGACGGTCATTATCAGTATGGGCCTGCTCATCGCAGCAGGTTTCACCGTGCACATCATGAGCTCGATGATTCCGATCTTCCTGATGCCGATTGCGGTGGTTGATTCCGTGCACATCATGTCCGAGTTTGCGGATACCTACCGGCCCGGCATGGATCCCAAGAAAGTCATACGCGATGTTGTCGGGCACCTGTTTACACCAATGCTGTACACCTCGCTGACGTCGGCGGTTGGCTTCCTGTCGCTGCTCCTGACGCCGATCCCGCCGGTGCAAATTTTCGGTGCCTTCGTTGCCTTTGGCATTCTGCTCGCGTTCCTGCTGACGATTCTGCTGATTCCAGCCTATGTCGTACGCATGAGCCCGAAGGCGATAGCAAAAATGGCCAGCCACACGACGACACCGCATACCGAAACACTGCTGGCGCGGATGTTGCGCAAGACGGGCGTGTTCGCGGTGCGGAGGGCGAAACTCGTGGTGGTCGCGGCAGTCGTGCTGCTGGCGGTCAGCGTTGCGGGTATTTCCAGAATCGAGATCAACGACAATCCGGTGCGCTGGTTCAAGGCGAATCACCCGATTCGCGTCGCAGATGAGGTGCTGAACCGGCACTTCGCCGGCACCTACGATGCGTTTGTCGTGTTCGAGGCGGATAACACGCGCGCCATTCCGGAATTCGTGTCGCGGGCTGAGGCGCTATTGGCGGGAATCGACGCCCGCACCAGCGCATCGGTGCGGCAGGCGCTGGACGCGGACCGGAGTTCTGTCAGCGCCTGGCTGGGTGACATCGTCGCTGCTGTCGATGACGCGATGTTTGATACCAGCGATGCACAGCAACTGGATGCGCTCGACGAACTGATGCGACTTGCGGAAGAGGCGCAAACGCAGTCAAAAGTATTCCAGAGCCCCGAGATGCTGCAGATGATCGCCGACATACAGGTCGCGCTCGACAGCCTTGACCTGGTGGGCAAGACCAATGCGCTGCCCGATGTGGCCAAGGTGGTCAATCGCGAGCTGCGCAGCGGCGAGGAGCGCGACTATGCGATTCCTGCGTCGGCGGCAGGTGTTGCGCAGACGCTGATGCAGTTCCAGTCGTCGCACCGTCCGCATGACCTCTGGCACATCGTCACGCCGGACTTTTCCTCGACGGCAATCTGGGTGCAGCTGAAGAGCGGCGACAACCAGGATATGAGCGGTGTCATGCGCGCACTGGACGACTACCTGGAAGCCAACCCTCTGCCGGACAACATCAAAGCGCGTTGGGCGGGCAAGACCTTCATCAACGTCATCTGGCAGAACGGTATGGTCAAGGGCATGCTGGTCAGTCTGCTCGGTGCATTTGTCGTCGTATTCCTGATGATGGCGCTGTTGTTTCGCAGTGCGCGCACCGGCCTGCTGGCGATGGTGCCATTGTCGGTCACGATACTCGGCGTCTACGGCATTATCGGCTGGATTGGCAAGGACTACGACATGCCCATCGCCGTGTTGTCGTCCCTGACGCTCGGCCTGTCGGTCGACTTCGCCATTCACTTCATCGAGCGAACGCGAGCGCTGCAGCGCAGCAGCGGCTCTTTCGACGCTGCCATAGAGAACGCGTTCGAGGAACCGGCACGCGCGATTGCCCGCAACGCGATCGTCATCGCGATCGGCTTTACGCCTTTGTTCTTCGCGCCTCTGGTGCCGTACATCACGGTTGGCGCATTCATGGCAGCGATCATGGCCCTGTCCGGGGTGACCACGCTGATCTTACTGCCCGCAATAATGAGTCTGACCTGGAGGCGATCAACATGAAGCACACTGTCTTTTTACTAACAGCATTGCTGGCGTCCTCAGTCGCAATGGCTGAAGCGCTGACCGACGCCGATGAGATCATTCGGAGGGCGAATCTCGCATCCTATTACGCGGGTGCTGACGGTCGCTCTGAAGTTCGCATGATCATTACCGACAATCAGGATCGGCAACAGCGGCGCCAGTTCACGGTACTGCGACGCGATGTCGAGGACGGCGGCGACCAGCAATTCCTGGTGGTATTCAGCCAGCCCTCAGATGTACGCGACACCGTGTTCCTGGTCGACAAGCATGTGGATCGGGATGATGACCGCTGGTTGTACTTGCCCGGCCTCGACCTTGTGAAGAGAATCTCCGCAGGTGACAAGCGCACCAGCTTCGTCGGCGCACACTACTTCTATGAAGATGTGTCGGGCAGGCAGCCGCAAGAGGACACGCACGAGCTGATCGAGACTAACGACGAGTACTATGTGCTGCGGCACGAGCCGGTAGATCCCGGCTCGGTTGAGTTCACGAGCTATGTCACCTGGGTCGACCGCAGCACATTTCTGCCGATGAAGATTGACTACAGCAACGCGGCAGGGAATGTCTATCGCCGCGTCGAGGTCTTTGAGGTCACGGACGTTGACGGGCACCCGACGGTTGCAACCAGCCGGGTCTCCGATCTGCTGGGTGGCGGCAAGACGGACATGCAGTTTCGCTACATGAGCTACGACGACGGCACGCCCGCCGACGTGTTCACCGAGCGTTCCCTCAGAAATCCGCCGCGCGACTGGCTGCAACGTCGCACGGACTAGCAACCTATGAAGGCGCTGCTCATTCTGCTGTCCTTACCGGCGCTCGGCATGGCGCAGGATGACATGTGGGAGGACGAAGACTGGGGCGACGAGGAGCAGGTATCGTCATGGAGCGGTTTTATCGATGTCGGGCTTGGTACGCGTTTCAGCGCGGATCCGTTGCTCAGTGAGCGCAACGTCCTTGAAGAATGGCGCGCCAGGTTTGAGACCCGCTGGACACCGGGCAAGGCCGAGCTCAGCCTCAAGGGCGATCTTGGCTACGACGGTATCAGTGCGGAGCCGATTACCGAGCTGCGAGAGCTGCTGCTGTCATTCTCGCCGACCGGCAAGGTCGACGCTCGTCTCGGTCGACAGGTACAGACCTGGGGTACTGGCGACCTTGTTTTCCTGAACGACCTGTTCCCCAAAGACTTCCAGTCTTTCTTCGCAGGCAGGGATGACGAGTACCTGAAAGCACCCGGCGATGCGCTGCGCCTGACGCGCTACGCGGACAGCGTGAACATGGATTTTTCATGGACGCCTGTATTCGAGCCGAATCGCTACCTGACAGGAGAGCGCTTCTCGTTCTACTCGCCGCTGGCGGGTGGCAACATCGCGCCGAATCCGCCGTTGTCGGCGCTGACGCCCGACAAGGACTTTAGCAACGGTGAGTTCGCACTGCGCCTCTTCAAGACGATCGAGGGGCGTGAATATGCTGCCTATGCGTATCGGGGTTTTTTCAAGGATCCGTCCGCACTCAACGAGCAACTGCAGCCCACTTTTGCGCCGCTACAGGCGCTCGGCGCGAGTCTGCGACAACCCGCCGGAGTGGGCATGCTGAGCCTCGAGTTTTCCTACTACGATTCGCGTGACAACCGTGATGGTGCCAACCCGCTATTGCCGCGTGATCAACTCAGAGCGCTGCTCGGTTACGAGTGGGAGGCGAAAGCAAATTTCACGGTGGGCCTGCAGTATTACCTGGAACACACGCTGGACCCCGGCGATAGTCGCCACGTCCTGACGAATCGCCTGACCTACCAGGCAGCAATGGGCAAGTACCTCTGGTCGCTATTCACGTTCTACTCGCCCAGCGACGCTGACTTCTACCTGCGGCCGTCGTTTACCTGGCGACACAGCGACCAGTGGTCGCTAACGGCCGGCGCCAACGTGTTTGGCGGCAACGACGACGACACGTTCTTCAACCAGCTGCAGGATGGCAGCAACATCTATCTGCGGCTGCGCTTCAGCTACTGAGAACCGAGTCGCGAATCTCTTCGATCTGCGGTTTCAGTTTCGGCGGTGCCTTGCCGAGGCAATGTTTGTCACGCGGACAGGTGGAGCTGCGCTGACAGATGATGGTCGCGTCTTTCTGCGCGCCGTCGGTGATCCAGCCGATATTGAGGATCTTGCCAATACTGTCGAGTTGCTTGCGCGCCTCCGCCGGCACCGGCGCGGAACCGCCGCCCTTGTTACAGCTGGTCTCGATCGCATCAATAGTCTTGGCAGGGTCGACCCCCTGCGCCCGCAACGCGGGTGACAGGTCGACGCCGGCACACAGCACGTGTGGGTTGCCGGCGGCGTCCTTGCCGCGAATCGACTCGCAGCAATACAGGCGTTTGTCATCACCGCTGCGCAGCACCGATATCTGTGCCGAGGGCTTGTCCGAACGCGTATTCAGCATGCGGAACACGGCCCAGTGCTGGCACGGATCCGAGATCATTGTCATGTTGCCCCACGGCAGCGGAATGCCATTGCCGCGGTAGACGGCACGCAGGTTGCCCGGCGGGTAAGCGTCGAAGTAGTGCCAGTGCGGGTAGGGCGAGACGCTCGACATGCGGCGCATCACCAGCGTTGTGGTCAGGTCCACCTTGTCGCCGACGTTGATTCGATAGGCGTTTTTCGCCAGGAACTGTCGAAAGGCGGTTTTCGGCGCGAGCAGGGCAGCGGCGAAATAGCTGCACTCGAAGTCGCGCCAGGCATACAGGATGTCCTTGGCGTCGATGTTCAGTGAGTCGGAATCATGACGTCGTCCGGATACGCGACCACCCGAGACCTGCGGTGCGCGCGCACCATCGCCGTCGTGCAGCACCATGTGCGCAATGTGGTTCGCGAGGTCATATTTCAGGCGCGCCGGATTGTTCTGCAGGCTGCGATTCAGGTAGACGTTGTTGGGTGCATCGTAGAACGAGCGCACCAGCATGTTCAGGGGACGATCCAGGTCACCACGGTCTTTGAACGAGTTCTTGTCGAACCAGTGGATCTTCAGGCCGAGCTTCTTTGCGATGCCGAGAATATCGTTCTCGTGCAGCGGGAATATCTTGTTGCCAATGCTTTCCGCCGCACGCTCGAGATCCGGGAAGCGATTCTTGTTTGACTCCTGGTGGGCGCGGATCAGCAGGTGCGCAAACTGTCGCCCCGTGGTGCCGGTCTGTGCCAGCAATTCCGGAATCGCGAGCTGCAGCAGGCTCTCCGAGAACAGGAAGCCCGGCTCCAGCGGCATGCCGCTGACGGCTGATTCGGGTGCCGTATCCATTGTCTCTTCTTCCAGCGATTCGTCATAAAACCAGCCGACGTCCTTCTGAAATATGTCGGCAATGATCTGCAACAGCCGCTCGGAGGGCACCCGCTTGCCGTTTTCGATCATCGAGAGATACGAAACTGACGGGCCTGCCTCGGCATCAATTTGCACGCAGCGGACAGATAAATCCTCCAGCGTCAGGTTGTTACGTTTACGCAGCGACTTGATCTTGGTGCCGAGGAAGTGTGCCTTGCGGCGGATGCCATGGGGTTTTGACATAGGTCTGCCTGTGAAATTAACAGTGTGAAATTCTTCGTGTAAAAATTTAACACAGGTGCGCGTAGCATGGAACCCCAGAGCACTATATATCCAGAGCGAAATCTCGAGGGAGACAGCAATGAACAAGCAGGAACAAACCAGGCAATTACAGGACGAATGGGACAACAGTCCCCGCTGGAAGGGCATCACACGTACCTACAGCGCTGCGGATGTCGTCAAATTGCGCGGCACTGTCAACATTGAATACACGCTGGCGAAGCTGGGCGCCGAGAAATTCTGGAGGCTCGTTAACCAGGAGGATCCTGTATGCGGACTGGGTGCGCTCACGGGCAACCAGGCGATCCAGGAGGTCCAGGCCGGCCTCAAGGCGATCTATTGTTCCGGCTGGCAGGTAGCCGGTGACGGCAACAGCGCCGGAGAAATGTACCCGGACCAGAGCCTGTACCCGGTCGACTCGGTGCCCAAGATGGTTGAGCGCATCAATAATGCGTTTATCCGCACGGACGAAATTCATGCGCTTAACGATGACGATTCCATTGACTGGTTCCCGCCGATCATCGCGGATGCCGAAGCCGGCTTTGGCGGCAATCTGAATGCCTTCGAACTCATGAAGAACATGATTCGTGCCGGCGCCGCTGGCGTGCATTTTGAAGACCAGCTGTCGTCTGCGAAGAAGTGTGGCCACATGGGCGGCAAGGTACTGGTGCCGACACACGAAGCGGTCGCGAAACTTAACGCGGCACGACTCGCGGCAGATGTATGCGGTGTTCCCACGGTGCTGATTGCACGCACGGATGCGGACGCTGCCAACCTGATCACGTCGGATTCAGATGACCGCGACCATGGCTTTATCACCGGGGAGCGCACGCCTGAGGGCTTCTATCGCACCAATGCCGGACTTGACCAGGCTATCGCACGCGGCCTCGCCTATTCGCCTTACGCCGACCTGTTGTGGTGTGAGACGTCGAAGCCGGATCTCGCGCAGGCGAAGCGCTTTGCTGACGCGATTCATGCCAAATTCCCCGAGCAACTGCTGGCCTACAACTGCTCGCCGTCGTTCAACTGGAGCGCCAACCTGGACGACGCCACCATGAAGACCTTCCGTGAAGAGCTTGGCAAGATGGGCTACAAGTTCCAGTTCATCACGCTGGCCGGCTGGCACGCGCTGAACTCGAGCATGTTCAATCTCAGCCGCGCGTACAAAGAGGAAGGCATGTACGCCTACTCGCAGTTGCAGCAGAAGGAGTTTGCCGACGAGAAGCTGGGTTTCCGTGCCGCCAAGCACCAGTCATTCGTTGGTGCCGGCTACTTCGACGCCGTGCAGAACACCATCATGGATGGCTTGTCGTCGACGACAGCATTGTCCGGAAGTACTGAGGAAGAGCAGTTCGTCGCGTAGACTGGGACGCGAGCAAGGTTAGGGAAGATGCAAAACGTGGCGAGTAAACAGCAAGGTGCGGGGCATGCCCGCACCGACAGGGGCGGGCTGGATGTTGATTCCGGCTTTGCCCGTTTCGTTGAAGAGGACCTGTTGCCGGCTGCCGGCGTTGACGCCGCGTCATTCTGGACGGGGCTGCAGGCACTCATTGCCGACCTGACGCCGGAGAACAGGCGTCTGCTCGCCGTACGTGACCGCCTGCAGCGGCGCGTCGACGACTGGCACCGAACCCGGCCGGGCATTCACTGGGATCACCAGGAGTACGTCGAGTACCTGAAGCATATCGGCTACATCTGCGATAGCGGCGAGCCGTTCAGGATCGAGACACGCAAGGTTGACGACGAGATCGCCACTATCGCCGGGCCGCAGCTGGTCGTGCCTGTTAACAACGCGCGCTTCGCGCTGAACGCTGCCAACGCGCGCTGGGGCAGTCTCTACGATGCGCTGTACGGCACCGACGTGATTGCCAGCAGCGATGGCCGGGAAGCGGGCCGCGACTACAATCCGCAGCGCGGCGCGGCCGTCATAAAATACGCGGCAGACTTTCTCGACCGGGCTGTGCCGCTTGCTGATGCCAGCCACAGCGACGTCACCGGCTATGCTGTTGATACATCGGCAAGCACTGCGACATTGCAGGCGACCCTCGCGGACGGCAGCGTTGTGGGCCTCGCGGATTCGGCACAGTTCGTTGGTTATGCAGCGGATGGCAAGCGTCGCAGCTACCTGCTGAAGAACAATGGGCTGCATGTCGAAATTCAGACCGACCCGGATCACGCCGTCGGTCGCGATGCGGCAGCACACGTTGCCGACGTCGTGCTGGAATCCGCAATAACGACGATCCAGGACTGCGAAGATTCGGTCGCCGCCGTCGATGCCGAGGACAAGGTCGGCGTTTATCGCAACTGGCTGGGCCTGATGCAGGGGACCCTGCAAGCTGAATTCAGCAAAGGCGGCAAGACGCTGACCCGCCGGCTTAACAGTGACCGCGAGTTTACGAGTGTGAATGGTGACGCGCTGCTGCTGAGCGGACGCAGCCTTATGCTCGTTCGTAACGTCGGTCACCTCATGACCACCGACGCGATCATCGATGGCGACGGCGAAGAGGTGTTTGAGGGGCTGCTGGACGCGGTGATCACGAGTGCCTGCGCCATGGCCAATCAGCGTCAGAATGAGCGCCTGCCGAACAGTCGCTTTGGCAGCGTCTACATCGTCAAACCGAAAATGCATGGCCCTGCAGAAGCGGCCTTCACGAACAAGTTGTTTGCACGTGCAGAAGCCGTCCTCGGGCTGCCGCGCAACACCCTCAAGGTCGGCGTGATGGACGAAGAGCGCCGCACCACGGTCAACCTGCAAGAGTGCATTCGCGCCGTCAGGGAGCGACTGGTCTTTATCAACACGGGCTTCCTCGACCGCACGGGTGACGAGATTCACACCAGCATGCAGGCGGGACCGGTATTGCCCAAGGAAGCCATCAAGGCAGAACCCTGGATCAACGCCTACGAAGACTGGAATGTCGATGTGGGCATACGTTGCGGCCTGCCGGGCAAAGCGCAGATCGGCAAGGGCATGTGGCCGAAGCCCGACGAAATGCGGCAGATGATGGACAGCAAGCAGGCGCATCCTGAAGCTGGCGCCAACTGTGCGTGGGTGCCGTCACCGACCGCCGCAACATTGCATGCGATGCACTACCACGCGGTCGATGTTCGCAAGACCCAGGCCGCCCTGGCTGAGCGCAAGCTTGCCAGCCTGGACGACATCCTGACGCCGCCGCTTGGCGATCCCGCGTCGCTCGATGCGGATACGATCCAGAAGGAACTCGACAACAATGCCCAGGGCATTCTCGGTTACGTCGTGCGCTGGATCGACCAGGGCGTTGGTTGCTCCAAGGTGCCCGATATCAACGACGTGGGCCTGATGGAAGATCGCGCGACCCTGCGTATCTCGAGTCAGCACATGGCCAACTGGCTGCTGCACGGCGTCACCAACAAGCGACCAGGTCGAGGCGACATTCCGGCGCATGGCCGCGGTCGTCGATGCACAGAATGCAGGCGATCCGGCGTACCAGTCTATGAGCGATGACTTCGACAACAGCATTGCGTTCAGGGCGGCTTGTGACCTGGTGTTCAAGGGTTGCGAACAGCCCAATGGCTACACCGAACCCCTGTTGCATGCGTACCGTCGCAAACTGAAAGCAAAACTCGCTTAAAGCCCGTCCGTTCGCTATCGTCTGTGCGATGAATGCCAGGCGATTACTTGCTGTGTTGCTGCTCATCTTGCCGGCGCTCGGTGTGGCGGCGGAGCAGCTGACGATTGCAGTGGCGAGTAATTTCCAGTCGACCGCGCGACAGCTGGCAACAGAGTTTACGGAGCAGTCCGGTGTGGCGGTGAGAATCAGTGCAGGCTCGACCGGCAAGCTCTACGGCCAGATCGTCAATGCTGCACCGTTCGACGTCTTCCTGGCCGCCGACGCGGCGCGGCCCGCGCTGCTCGAGGAGTCTGGCCAGGCGATGCCAGGCAGTCGCTTTACCTATGCGATTGGCACCCTGTTGCTGTGGTCGCGTGACCCGTCGATCAGCGACTGCAGGCGAGCCCTGCATGAGCTGGGCGACAGCAAGCTGGCCATCGCGAATCCGGACACCGCGCCTTACGGACGCGCCGCACGCGAGTTCCTGCGCGCCGAGGGTTTGTGGGACAGCGTCCAGCCATCGCTCGTGATCGGCGAGAACATCTCCCAGGCGCTGCAGTTCGCCGTTAATGGTGGCGCACGCCTCGGACTGGTGGCCAGCGCCCAGGCGCGCGACGCTGGCGCCATGAAGGCGACTTGCAGCTGGCCGGTGCCGGTGGACAGCCATGCGCCGATTCTGCAGCAGGCGGTGATCCTGCGTCGTACGCACAACGTGAAACTCGCGCTGCAGTTCGTCGAGTTCCTGCGCGGTGAACATGCGCGCAGCATCATCGCGGCCAGCGGGTACCTGCTGCCGGAGCAGGACACGTGAACGGCTTCGGGCCACTGCTGTTGTCGCTGCAACTGGCGACCATCACCACACTGTTGTTGTTACTGATTGCGACGCCGCTGGCGTGGTGGCTGTCGGCCACGCGTTCACGTGCCAAGCCGCTGGTGCAATCGCTGGTCGCCCTGCCGATCGTCCTGCCGCCGACCGTCATCGGCTTCTACCTGCTGGTGTTGCTGGGCCCTTACGGCGCTATCGGTCGCTGGTGGTTCGAGCTGACCGGCAGCACGTTGACGTTTTCTTTTTCGGGTCTCGTCATTGCATCCTGCATCTACAGCCTGCCGTTCGCGGTGCAGCCGCTGCAGTCGGCGTTCGAGATGATCGGCAGGAAACATGTTGAGGCCGCGTGGACGCTGGGTGCGTCGAAACTGGACGCGTTCTTCTCCGTGGTCGTGCCGCAGGCTCGCTACGGCTTCCTTAACGCCATCGTGCTGAGTTTCGCGCATACGCTCGGCGAGTTCGGCGTGGTGCTCATGGTGGGTGGCAACATTCCCGGCGAGACACGCGTCATTTCTATTGCGATCTACGATCATGTCGAATCGCTTAACTACGCTGACGCACATGTGATGTCAGCGTTGCTGCTGGCACTGGCATTCGTCGTGTTGCTGACGATGTTCATCGTGAACCGGCGCTGGCAGCCGCAATGAGTAACAGCATCGACATTCGCCATGTACTCGAGCTCGACGACTTCAGGCTCGACGTCAACCTGTCACTCCCGGCGCACGGCATCACGGGCATCTTTGGTCGGTCAGCCGCTGGCAAGACCAGCTTGTTGCGCTGCGTCGCCGGCCTGGAAACGACGGCAGACAAGACACCGGTGCACGAGCGCCAGGTTGGCTATGTATTCCAGGAGCCGCGACTGTTTAGTCATCTCGATGTGCAGGGCAATCTCGACTACGCGCGCCGCCGCGCTGCGGGCAGGGCGGTTGATGAGCAGGGTATCGTCGAGATGTTTGCGCTTGCGCCATTGCTGCAAAGGCGCTGCGAGAATCTCTCGGGCGGTGAGGCGCAGCGAGTCGCCATCGCACGTGCGCTTTTCACTGCGCCGCGCCTGTTGCTGATGGATGAGCCCCTGTCTGCACTCGATGCGGAACACAAGCAGGAGATACTGCCGTTCCTGGAGCGGCTGCACGCGCATCTCAAGGTGCCGGTTGTCTATGTAAGTCACAGCATTGACGAGATTGCGAGGCTTTGCGACTACCTGGTTGTACTCGACAAGGGGCAGGTTGCTGCGCAGGGCGAGTTGCAGGCGGTGCTGACAAACACAACGCTGCCTGTCATTGCGGGCAGCGAGGCGGGTACCGCCATCGACGGCCGCGTCGAAGCCGTGGACAGCCGCGACCAGCTGGCGACGATTCGGTTTTCGGGTGGAGAGCTGCTGGTGCCAGCGGCGTCGAGTGTCGTCGGTGAGGCTGCCCGGGTGCGCATACGCGCATCGGACGTCAGTCTCTGCAGGGAACGGCCGTCGCAATCAACGATCCTGAATATCCTGCCGGCACGTATTGTCGAAATCGGCACGCCGGATGCAACCGTATTGCTGAAGTTACAACTCGGGGATGACTACATGCTGAGCCGCATCACGCGGCGCTCGCTGCAGTCCCTGTCGCTGCAGGAGGGTGACGAGGTGTTCGCTCAGATCAAGTCGGTGACTGTGCGCGGTTGATAGCCGCTAATTCTTCGCTGCGACCGCCGCAGTGAAGACGACATCTGTTGAGCTGTTCAGCGCGGTCTCCGCCGAGTCCTGCAGAATGCTGATCACGAAGCCGACCGCGACGACCTGCATCGCAACATCGTTGGAGATACCGAACAGGCCGCAGCTCAGTGGAATGAGCAGCAACGATCCGCCGGCGACACCGGATGCGCCGCAGGCCGAGAGCGCCGCCACCACAGAAAGCAGCAACGCCGTCGGCAGGTCGACGCTGATGCCGAGAGTATGCGTGGCAGCCAGCGTCAATACTGTGATCGTAATTGCGGCACCGCCCATGTTGATGGTCGCGCCGAGCGGAATGGACACCGCGTAGGTGTCTTTTTCAAGGTCGAGGCGCTCGCACAAGGCGAGATTGACCGGAATGTTTGCGGCTGAGCTGCGCGTGAAGAATGCCGTTACGCCGCTTTCCCGCAGTGCGGTAAACACAATGGGGTAGGGGTTGCGGCGCGTCTTCAGCCAGACAATCAGCGGGTTGACCAGTAGCGCCATCATCAGCATGCAACTGAGCAGCACCGTGAGTATCCGAGCGTAGCCGCCCAGCACGCCGAGGCCGGATTCCGACAGGTTGCCGGCAACCAGGCCGAAGATACCGATGGGTGCGAGGCGGATAACGATACGTACAATGTGCGTCACGGCATCTGCTGCGTCCGCGAGCATGACCCTGGTGGATTCCGCGGCATGGTGCAGGAAAATGCCCAGCAGCACGCCCCACACCAGGATGCCGATGAAGTTGCCGCTGAGGATGGCGTTCACGGGGTTGTCCACAAGCTTGAACAGTAACGCACCGAGGACCTCCGCGATGCCCTGCGGCGCGCTGGCATCAAGGTCGCTGACCTGCAACGCGAGCGTGGTCGGGAACAGCATGCTCATGCTCACAGCCAATAGCGCTGCTGCAATGGTACCCACGAGGTACATGCCTACGATCGGACGCATTTGCGAGGTGTGACTCGCGCGCCGGTTGGCGATTGCGGAGGCTACCAGCACCAGCACGAGGATCGGCGCGACGGCCTTCAATGCCTGCACGAACAGGCTGCCTAGCAGCATGGATGCTTTGCCGGTTGCCGGTGAGATCAGTGCGAGTGCGATGCCGGCTGCGATGCCGATGGCGATTTGCAGCACCAGGCTGCCCGACACGATGCGGTTAATCAGGCTGTGTTTTTCCATAGCGGCCAATCATACACGTCCCGCGATTATGACCACTGGTTAAAGAAGTAACCCAGCAACAGGATCTGCGGCACCGTGATGACCGGCAGCCACAGCGCAGTGCGTCGGCCGATGTTGCTCCACAGCAGTCCTATTTCAGTGTAGTCGGTCGCAACGCCGGCCATCAGGAACACGAACGGATTGCCGAGTACACCAACCTTGTTGAAGATTTCGAAGGCGAGCGGCGAAGTTCCCTCACTGCAAACCTCGATGACGGTTGCAAACAACAGCGTCAATAACATGCCCGTGAAGTCGGGACCGAGGTAATCCATGAAGAAATGCTCGGGAACCCAGGCGCCGATCATGGCCGCCGCGAGTATGCCGATCAGGATCCACCACAGGACCATGTTGGCCAGTGAAATCGCGCCGGCGGTGACACCAGTCAGCGCCTTGCCCGCATCGAAGTTCGTTACCCGGTCCCAGGAGACATCGTCGATGCGGACGTCCTGGGCCGGTCCCTCGATGAGGCCGTAGCGATGCAATATGGTGTAGACAAAGCCCGTTACCAGCGCGATCGCCATCGCACCGAAGACGAACCATGCAGCGCGCCAGCCAAAGAAGCCGAACAGCAGTATGGTCATGGGCAGGTTGGCCCACGGCGACGCGAGCAGGAATGTAATGACCGCGGGTACGCTTGCGCCCTTCTTGTAGAGCTGGATCGCGATAGCCAGAATGCCGTGCGAGCACGCTGACATCAGGAAGCCCGCCAGTACCGCGTTGAGCAGGGTTGTAGGCCGATCCTGGCCGAGCAGGCGCATGATGAAGCCGTCCGGCACGAAGTAGTCGATGATGCCGCCCAGCACGAGCCCGAGGAGCACGGCCCACCACACCAGCGACAGGTATTCGAGCAGGCTGTTATTGAGGGGCGCCAGTGCCGGCAGGAATGACAGCAGCAGCACGGCCAGGAAAATGCCGCTCATGACGACCAGCCGCCGGCCGGGTTTTGGCAGGCCCTGCTTGGGAGCTTCGCTGTGGCAACAATGGCTACTCATAGGAGGCGAAGCATACCTCAACGGTCATTTGATCTGGTATGCGAAACAACCGAAACTACGGGACCGGCAAAGGACTGATACCAACCATGACAGATGTACTGCAAGCGATAGCGGCCGTTGTTGGCGACAATAATGTACTGACCGGCGAGGATGTCTCCTCGCGCCCCGCAAACTGGGGTCGACCCGAGCCCGGTCAGGCGAAAGCAATCATCCGGCCGGCGTCAACAGCTGAAGTTTCCGCGGTTATGAAAATCTGCCATGACGCTGGTCAGAAAGTTGTGCCCTACGGTGGCAATACCGGTCTCGTGCAGGGTGCGACTGCAGGCCCGGACGAGATCATTGTTACGACAGAGCGCATGAACGCGATCGAGGGCGTGGACATCGCGGGTAGCACGATGACCGTACAGGCGGGCGTGCAATTGCAGAAAGCCCAGGAACGCTCAGAACAACATGACCTGTATTTCCCGCTGGACTTTCCGGCGCGCGGCTCGGCAACCATTGGCGGGGTCATATCAACCAACGCCGGTGGCAATGCTGTTATCCGTTATGGCATGACGCGCGAGCAGATCCTGGGGCTGGAGGTTGTGCTGGCGGACGGCACCGTGCTCACCTCAATGAACAACATGTTGAAGAACAACGCCGGCTATGACCTGAAGCAGCTTTTCATTGGCACCGAAGGCACGCTCGGCATCGTGACGCGCGCAGTCCTGCGCCTGCGTCCCGAGCTCAAGAGCCAGAATACCGCGCTGCTGGCACTGGATGATTTCGACAAGATTCCGGACCTGTTGCGGCATGCAGGCGCGGCACTGGGCGGCACCCTGAACGCGTTCGAAGTGCTGTGGGACAATTTCTACGAGAGGATTCTCGACACCAACCACAAGCACACGGCACCCGTTGCGCCGGACTACCCGTTCTATGTGTTGCTCGAGTCGCGCGGCGGCAACCAGGAAGCCGATACCGAGCGCTTCCAGCACGCGCTTGAGGAAGCCTTCGAGAAAGAGCTGATTGTCGATGCGTCCATCGCCAGCAATTCAAGCCAGCGCAACGCGATGTGGGCCATTCGCGACGATATCGAGAGTCTCATTGAGGCTATGTCCCCGCCCGTCGTGTTCGATGTCAGTGTCCCCATTTCCGACGCCAACACCTACGTGCAAAACGTGCTGGAGAAGGTGCAGGCGCGATGGCCCGGGGTAAGCAAGGTCGCAGTATTCGGCCACCTCGGCGACAGCAATATCCACTTCGTAGTGACTATCGGAAATCACGAGCCGGAGCAGGTTGCCGAACTCATGAAAACGGTCTACACCGAGTTGCTGCCGTTTGGCGGTTCGGTGTCGGCGGAGCACGGTATCGGCCTTGAAAAGCGCGCATTCCTCGGTATCACGCGAACGGACACCGAGATAAAACTGATGAAGAGCCTCAAGGCCACGCTCGATCCCAAGGGCATTCTCAACGCGGGCAAAATCTTCGCATAGCCCGCGCCGGTTCAGGCGCAGTGCTGCGTAGCGCTGACCGTTTGTGTTGACGGCCTGCCAGCAGTCTCATAGTCTGATTCACCCAACGCGTCAGCGAGCGCCAAGTGACTGCTGCAAACATCATTGAAATCAGTGACCTGTCAAAGGTCTATGCCGGTGGCTTCGAGGCGCTGAAGTCCGTCAGCCTCGAGATCGAGCGCGGTGAGATATTTGCCTTGCTAGGCCCGAATGGCGCCGGCAAGACGACGCTCATCAATATCGTCTGCGGTATCGTTAATCCGAGCGGCGGCAAGGTGCTCGTAGACGGCTTCGACATCATCGAGGACTTCCGCGAGACCCGCAGTCGCATTGCGCTCGTGCCACAGGAAATGCCGACGGAGTCGTTTGAGACCGTCTGGAACACCGCGTGCTTCAGCCGCGGCCTGTTCGGCAAGCCGCCCGACGACGCGCATGTCGAGAAGGTGCTGAAGTCGCTGTCCTTGTGGGACAAGAAAGATACCCGCGTCATGCAGCTCTCCGGCGGCATGAAGCGCCGCGTACTTATTGCCAAAGCGCTGGCGCATGAACCCGAAGTGTTGTTCCTGGACGAGCCAACAGCCGGTGTCGACGTTGAGCTGCGACAGGACATGTGGAATGTCGTGCGAGGGCTGTGTGATGAAGGCGTCACGGTGATCCTGACCACGCACTACATCGAGGAGGCCGAACAACTCGCCGACCGCGTGGGCGTCATCAATCATGGTGAGCTGATCCTGGTGCAGGAGAAGCAGAGCCTGATGAAAGAGATGGGCAAGAAGCACCTGATGTTGCACCTGCCCGAGCGGCTAACCAGCGTGCCGCCAGCGTTGTCGGCCTACAACCTGGAGCTCGACGAAAAAGGCATGGTGCTCACCTATACCTATGACACTCGTGGCGAACACACCGGTATTACGGACTTGCTGTCTGACCTCAAAGATGCCGGGCTGCGTTTCAACGACCTGCAGACGAAACAGAGTTCGTTGCAGGAAATCTTCGTCGACCTGGTGAACCAGTAATGAACATCCATGCTGTGAAAGCGATCTACCGCTACGAGATGGCACGTATGTTTCGCACCGCCGTGCAGAGCATCCTCGCACCGGTGCTATCGACATCCCTGTACTTCGTCATCTTTGGTGCGGCGATAGGCTCGCGTATCACCGAGATTGACGGCGTCAGCTACGGTGCGTTCATCGTGCCGGGGCTGATCATGCTGTCAATAATGACCGAGAGCATTTCAAACTCATCGTTCGCGATCTACTTTCCGAAATTCACGGGCACTATTTTCGAGGTGCAATCGGCGCCTGTGTCGTGGCTTGAAGTCGTGCTGGGGTATGTCGGTGCTGCGGCGAGCAAGTCGATCATCATTGGTTCGATCATTCTCGTGACCGCCAGTTTCTTCGTCGACCTGCATATCGCACATCCGCTGGTCATGGCGACATTCCTGGTGCTGACGTCGGTGTCGTTCTGCCTGTTCGGTTTCATTCTCGGCATCTGGGCCGATGGTTGGGAGAAGCTGACTATCGTGCCGATCCTCGTGATCATGCCGTTAACCTTCCTCGGCGGTACCTTCTACTCCATCAGCATGCTGCCTGAGACGTGGCAGACGATCAGCCTGTTCAACCCGGTGGTTTACCTGATCAGTGGCATGCGCTGGGCGTTTTACGAGAATGCCGACGTCAGCGTCGTCGTCAGCCTGGTGACAACCGTGAGTTTCCTGATCGCCTGCCTGTTGGTCGTGCGCTGGATTTTCAAGACGGGATATCGCCTGCGCAACTAGTTCGACAGCGACACCGTGCCGCTATCCGAGATACGGGCTCTTGCGAGCCTGCCGCTGCGGTCATTGTTCATCTGCGGTTCCCATGCAATCGAACGATAAGAGGAGGATAATAACCTGTTGCGACAACCATCGACCGAGTCGGACGTAACGATCTAAAAAATGATTCGTTCGGAGGATAATATTCGATTTATTATGTACAAGTTCGCAATGTTTCTCGACTAAAGGGAAGAACCGAAATGATTAACAAGACACTCTCTGTACTAGCCGTCTTGGCTGTTGCGCTGTCGCCCGTGGTGCCAGCGTCAACTGCCGTGGCGATGGAAGAGCCGAAGCCAAACCAATTCTGGTGGCCGGATAACCTCGATCTGAGCCCGCTGCGCGCGCACAGCATTGAATCTAATCCGTTGGGCAAGGACTTCAATTACGCTGCGGCGTTCGCAAGCCTGGATCTCGATGTCGTCAAAAAAGATATCGAGACCGTGATGAAGACGTCGCAGGACTGGTGGCCGGCAGACTGGGGCAACTACGGGCCGTTCTTTATCCGTATGGCCTGGCACAGCGCCGGAACCTACCGTGTCGCTGATGGACGTGGCGGTGCCGCAGGCGGCCAGCAACGCTTCGAGCCGCTGAACAGCTGGCCTGACAATGCCAACCTCGACAAGGCACGCCGCTTGTTGTGGCCGATCAAGCAGAAATACGGTCGCAGCATCTCGTGGGCCGACCTGATGGTACTGGCGGGCAACGTTGCCCTCGAGTCCATGGGCTTTGAAACCTTCGGCTTTGCCGGCGGTCGCGAAGACGACTGGGAAGCGGATCTCGTTTACTGGGGTCCTGAGCAGAAATTCCTCGCCGACGAACGCTACAGCGGTGATCGTGAACTGAAGAGACCGCTGGCTGCGGTTCAAATGGGACTGATCTACGTGAATCCGGAAGGCCCCAATGGCGTGCCGGATCCGTTGCTGGCCGCGCAGGACATCCGCGAGACCTTTGGTCGCATGGCAATGAACGACGAAGAAACTGTCGCTCTGATCGCCGGTGGCCACTCGTTTGGCAAGGCACACGGTGCTGCCAAGCCTGAGGGTTGCGTCGGTGCTGAGCCTGCTGCCGAAAGTATCGAGAAGCAGGGCTTCGGCTGGGAAAACAAGTGCGCCAGCGGTAAGGGTGCTGACACGATCACCAGCGGCCTCGAAGGCGCGTGGACCGTGACTCCGACTGCCTGGAGCATGAACTACCTGCAGAACCTGTTCGCGTTTGAATGGGTGCAGACCAAGAGCCCGGCCGGCGCCATCCAGTGGGTTCCGGAAAATGCCGACGAGCTGAAGTTTGTCCCGGATGCTTATGATCCAAGCAAGCGCCATGCGCCAATCATGTTCACGACGGACCTGTCGCTGAAGTTTGACCCGAGCTACCGTGAAATTTCTCAGCGCTTTCTCGACAACCCGAAAGAGTTCGATCTTGCTTTCGCTAAGGCGTGGTTCAAGCTGACGCACCGCGACATGGGCCCGCGCGCTCGCTACATTGGTAGCGACGTACCGAGCGAAACACTGCTGTGGCAGGACCCGATCCCGGCGGTTGACTATGAGCTGGTGGACGCATCCGATATCGCGAAGCTGAAGGCCGAGATCATGGACTCCGGTCTGACGGTTCCGGAACTGGTGCGCACTGCATGGTCGTCGGCAGCATCTTTCCGCGGCACAGACTTGCGCGGTGGTGCCAATGGCGCGCGTATCCGACTGGCCCCGATGAAGGACTGGGAGGCCAACAATCCGGCTGAGCTGAGCAAGGTATTGCAGCGCCTCGAGGGAATCCAGAAGGACTTCAACGACTCGCAAAGCGGAGACAAGCAGGTATCCATGGCGGACCTGATTGTGCTCGGCGGTGCAGCGGCCGTTGAGGCTGCGGCCGAGGCTGCAGGACAGAAGGTTGCAGTGCCATTCACGCCCGGACGTGCCGATGCGACGCAGGAGCAAACCGACATTGGATCGTTCAACGCGCTTGAGCCAATGGCTGACGGCTTCCGTAATTACTATGCTGAAGGCAACTACCGCTCGCCGGCAGAGATGCTGGTCGACAAGGCGGACACGCTGACGCTGACTGTTCCGGAAATGACGGTGCTGGTTGGTGGCCTGCGCGCGCTTGATGCCAACGTAGGTGGTAAGGATGACGGTGTCTTCACCGATCGCCCGGGAGTGCTCAGCAATGACTACTTCGTGAACCTGCTCAGCATGTCGACGATGTGGCGCAAGGCACCTGAAACCGAAGGTGTTTACCAGGGCCTCGATCGTGCCAGCGGTGAGATGAAGTGGCAGGCGACTCCGGTCGACCTGATCTTCGGCTCACACGCCGAATTGCGCGCTGTTGCCGAGGTTTATGCAGAGAATGGTGGCGAGGACAAGTTTGTCGCCGACTTTGTTGATGCCTGGACCAAGGTGATGCAGCTTGATCGCTTCGACCTGAAGGCGGATGACAACGGCAAGATGCTGGCCAACCGCTAAACCCAACGCTAAATAGCGAGACGAGAATAGCGGCGGCGCATCATGCGTCGCCGCTTTTTCATTCTTGCGGGCGACTGTACTCGTCAATGACCTGGTCAATGGCGATCGAGCACACGCTGCAGAAATGTTCGATGCGCGTGAACATGATGCAGTTCTGCTCGGAGCGGTAGTAGGCTTGTGCATCGTAGTTCGCGCCCTGGAATGCGCCGATGGCGTCCCTGTGGGGTGCCTTGCTGAAGATCGTGTCATTGAACGCGAGGCCATCCCGGAACAGCTTGTTCATGTCGGCTTCCGGTGCATTGTTGTTGCGCATCTCTTCGCGCACTTTCTGTGCCTCGATCGAAAACTCATCGTACTGCTGCTTCGGCCATGGCGTTGGAATCGGCGTGCTTTCGGCTACCAGGTGACCCCATTTGAGGTTCTCCGGGTCCAGCAGCGCGGTAACGTTTGGCTCATAGGGCTCGATGACCTCGTCGGGGGTGGTGTAGGCGACCGGGCTGGTGTAGTACTCGTCGGCGAGACCCGCGAAGTGATGACCGAACTCATGCACGAACAGGTACGGCGCCCACTCGCCATTGGCCGCCGCGGTGCTGAAGAGCCCGTATATGCCACCACCGCCGTAGGTCTCGGAGTTTGTCAGTATCTCGATGAAATCATACGGCGCTGAGGAGGCGATGCGACGCATCGACTTGTTGTCGAACGTCAGGACATAGCGTTTGGAACGAAACGAGTCATAGGTGCTGCGTAGCGGTGAGTCCCGGTGAGTGTCGGACAAGGGGCGCGATACGCCGGACTCCATAGCCGCTGGCGCCAGTGCCCAGACGTTGATGTCATCGGCGCGCTCCTTGAACGGGCTGGTCGCCAGCAGCAACTCGGTCAGCTCGCGGGCTTTCTCGATGAACGCCTTTTGCTCTTCTGCCGTGTAGCCATCACCCAGCAGCAACAGGTCGACCTTCTCGGCGGGGTCGCCGCTCTCATGTACAGCTACAAGTTGCTCGGCATACTGCGCCGATTCCTTGTGATTCATGTAGTCGTCGGGGTCGACCGGGATACGCCAGATTTCCTCAAAGACGTTGCCGGGGCCACGCTTTTTCAATACGACCGTGACGACGCTGTCGGGCTTCGGGAAGCGCAGCGACTCGTGGAAGGTGCGATTCATTTTCGTGGCTTCTGCCGTCGTTTCCCATTCACCGTAGATGCTGCTGAAGCTGCGCGAGTAAAGGATGTCCTGGCTCTCGGGATCAACAACTTCAAACAGGTACTTGCCACGCGACGTGGAGTCGATTGGCCACTGCAGGTTGCCAGGCCAGGGCAGCGGTTCGATGACGATTTCGTCGACGCTGAATACTTCCATCTCATGATTGCCGGTATGGAAAAAGTCCAGGCGCAGGGTCTGTGGAGACTCCGCATAAGCAATGCCGGAGGCGAGGAGGGCCAGGAGAGACAGTGTCGCTGCGAAGTGCTTCATTTGCGGGTCCTTCAGGGTTCGAGGTCGATTCCGATGATGACCGGGTCGTGGTCGGATGTGCGATAGGGCGTGTCCGGATCGAACAGGGCCGCATCCCGGGTCTTGCTGAGATTATAGTCGTACACGGCGGGCTCATCCGCGTTGATGTGCCATTCCATGGCGTCCCGGACCTGCGCTGCCAGTGACCGGGATGCCAGCGCATGATCCAGCGCTCCCGCCTGGCCGTCCCAGACGAATGAGTAGGGGGTGTCGTCGCCGAATCGCAGCAGCTGGTTCTCGTAGCCGGCGTCCGCGAACACCTGCAGCGGAGCCTCTTTAAGGTAGGAATTGAGGTCGCCGATGATCAGGAAGTCCTCATCATTGCTGCCGGTCGGGTCCTGTTGCAGCCAGTTGACGATCGCGCGTGCTGCGCCGGTTCGGGTTCTGGCGCAATTGCCCTGGCCGTCACCGCTGTTGTGATCGCCTTTGTCGTCGCAGTCCGAACCCTTCGACTTCAGGTGATTGACCACCACTGTCAGGCGGGCGTCATTCGACCGCAATGCGAAGGTCTGCGCGAGTGCCGGACGATTGTCGTCCGAGCCGAAGGCCGGGTCGACGGCGTTGTCCAGCAGCCGGTGCTTGCCAACCGGACGCACAGTTGACTGCTTGTAGATGAAGCCCGTCTTGATCGCGTCAGTGTCGATGGTGCCGGTGTCGATGTACGACCACAGCTCCCGACCAGCGGCGGCGTTGAGTGCGGCAACCAGCAGCTGCAGCGAAGCAGCGTCATTATTTTCGAGTTCATTGAGGCCAACGATGTCAGCATCAATCATCTTGAGCGTTGTGACGCTCTTTCGCAGCTGCCGCTCAAACTCATCGCGATTATCTGCGCCGCGGCAGCTGTCGGCCTGCTTCGGGCCGCACTTGTTGCCGTTGTTGTCCAGCGTCGTGAAGAAGTTGAGCAGGTTAAAGCTGGCTACCTGCAACTCGCCTTCAAGGTCCGGCGCTGGCGGCCTCGGATTCCTGCTTTCAAACTGTGGCTCTTCTGTCGGCATCAGGCGCCAGCCGGAAAAGCCGGAGCCGCCGCTGCCGCGCGAGTAACGCAGATTACCTGTCACACCGGCAACGGCGTCGCCCGCACGCAGGCTGTATGCGGGTTCTTTGCCGGCATCCAGCAAGCGCAACGGCGATGGGTCGCGATCACGCCTGCCGTCATCGAGCAGAATGCTGCGCGCGGCAACGTCACGCCGATGTTGCTCATAGGCCTTGCGGTTGGGCGTATGCATGTTGGTGAACTGCTGCAGCCGCGCGCCGGCCGCAAGCTGCACGTTGCCATAGCGCTCCAGGTCGTGCAGTGCCGTCACGTAGAGATCCTGCGGGAAGCGCAGCAGCATACCTTCGTAGCGTTCCAGGTCGGCGATGTCATCGCCATCGTCGTTGCTGACCGTGTTACTGGCTGGCAATGACACATCCGCAGGGGTAACAGTGCCTTTGCCGACGATGCTGACCCTGGACGCCGCAATCTGCGTCTCGCCGTAGTGTTCCTGAACCTTGCCGTCGACACGCACTTTGTCTCCGGGCCGCACATCCACCCGTGGGGACGGACCATCGAATACGAAAATGCCATCGGAGGTCTGCGGATCGCCGTCAGGCGTCTCGTCCTGCAGGAAGAATCCGCCAAGGTTGTTGCTTTGATCGTCATCGGCATTCTGGAAATCGCCACTGACAATGCCCGTTATGCTGACGTGCTGATCGCGCACCGGGCTCGATGCGCCACTGCCCTGGATGTCAGCAATCGTTGCCTGGCCCGAGGCACTGCTGCAGGCCGTTAGTGCCAGTAATGTGATTAACGCTGCCCTGATCATGCGTTGATACTACCTGCTGTGTTGGGGCGGGTCTTGCCGCAGCTGAGCGCGAGGCACAATTGTCCGCCATAGTAGAATGGCAGGCCCCAGACATACGTCGCCATATCCGTCTGCAGCAGTCGCTGCGCGGCCACCGACAAGTCGGAAAAATAGAACAGCAGCGCGCCGACAACGATGAGCAGCGACCCTTGCGCGCCGCGCGTGGCGATTGCCAGCACCACCATGGCGCTGATGACGACCGTGTAGGCGCGCACCGGGAGCGCGAGATCAGTGGGTACATGTGGCGACAGCCAGCTGAACACCAGTGCAGCGACAACGGCGACCGGCAGCAACGCAATATACAGCCAGCGACGACTGATGCCGTGCACCAGGAACGCAGAGACGTAGGTGAGATGCGCCAGCAGGAAGGCGGTAAGTCCCGCAAGGAACATGGGCCGACTCTCGCCGACCAGGAACATGTCGCCGCACCAGGATAAGGCCAGCCCCAGCAGAATGATTTTGCCGTAGCGACTGGACCATGCGCCTGCTGACAGTGCCGCCGCCATAAAGGCCGATGATGCGATGAATTTGGCCGCAGCCGCAGCCGCCGTGTGATCGCGATACAGCAGCACGACCAGAAACACGCACGCGAGCGCGGATACAATTGCGAAAAAACTGGTCCGAGTAGTCATCTGTACCCCGAATTTCAACGCACGATGATCGCATCACTGCGTGGTGTTTGCTAACTTAGGCGCCTATGACACGCAAGATCCTGATATTGGTATTTCTCGTTCTGACGGCAAGCAACGTAAGTGCCGGCGAGCTCGTGCGCGAATTCAGCGGCACAACCAACACAACCACCGCCAAATTCACGGTCGATTCTCCGTGGATTCTCGACTGGTATGTGAATGGCGACTATCAGCAGCTGCTCGCGCTCGATATTCAGCTGGTAAATGCTGATACGGGTTTTACGGTCGGCCGGGTCCTGCACACCAAGAGGCAGGGTGACGGCGTAAAGCTGTTCTATTCGGCAGGCAACTACCAGTTACGTATCAGCTCGACACTGGCGCGCTGGCGACTGAAGATTGAGCAACTGACCGAAGAAGAGGCGCAGCAGTACACGCCACGGCGCGGCCAGCTTTGACGAAGGCGCTTGGCAGCAAGGGTAGTGTCGTCCTCGGCCTTGCCGCCGTTGTTGTCATCATCTATGGAATGCAACTTGCCAAGGACCTGCTGGTGCCGTTCCTGATTGCAGGCTTCCTGGCGCTGATCACCGTGCGGCCCATGCTCTGGATGCAGTCGAAGCGTGTGCCGGCCATCGTCGCCGCATTAGTTATCGTCATCGTGATCATGCTGATCCTTGCCGTGGTCGGCACGATCGTCGGACGCTCGATTGCGGAGTTCACCGCACGCCTGCCGGTCTACCAGGAACGCCTTGATATTCTGGCTGACGGCGTTGTTGCGTTCCTCGCCCAGCACCTGAACACCGAAAA
The DNA here is from genome assembly GCA_963698425.1 of uncultured Gammaproteobacteria bacterium. Lineage (GTDB taxonomy): Bacteria > Pseudomonadota > Gammaproteobacteria > Steroidobacterales > Woeseiaceae > UBA1847. The sequence goes on from CAVOQR010000003.1 coordinate 351,102, forward strand.
GGACATTTCCGGTCTTGGTGAGATGATTGACCCGGGCTGGGCCATGGGCCAGGTGGCAACGCTGCTGAATGCTCTGAAGAGCGTGCTGACACGCGTCTTTCTGATCTTCTTTACGATGATCTTCATCCTGCTTGAGGCCTCGAGCGTCAGTACCAAGGTGCAGGCCGCGTTTGGACACGGCACCGAATCCCTGCAAAGACCGCGCGAATTCATTACCAACCTCGGGCGCTACCTCGGCATCAAGACCATCGTCAGTCTCGCCACCGGCCTGCTGGCGGGCCTGATGACCTGGTGGATGGGGCTGGATTTTCCATTGCTATGGGGAATGCTCGCATTCCTGCTGAATTACGTCCCGACCATCGGCTCGATTCTTGCGGCCGTGCCTGCGGTGCTGCTGGCTGTGCTGCAGCTCGGTGTTCCCGAAGCGTCGGTAATCCTTACGGGTTTTGTTCTGATCAATATCGCTTTCGGAAACTTCATCGAACCACGCCTCATGGGCTACGGCGTCGGCATCTCGCCGCTGATCGTATTCGTGGGTCTGTTCTTCTGGGGCTGGGTGTTCGGCCCGGTCGGCATGCTGTTGTCGGTGCCGCTGACGATGACGCTCAAGCTGGCGCTGGAAAGCGATGAGGATACGCGCTGGATTGCGGTGTTCCTCGGCTCCGAACGAGACGCGCAGCACACGCTCGTCGAGGCAGAAACAACAGACTAGTCAGTCGACGTCTTCGTCGTCTGCTTCCTCGTCGTCAAAGTCGTCGAGGTCCGGCTCAGATGCTTCCATTTGTTCCAGCAGGTTGATCGCAACGGCGACAAAGTCGGTGTCGGTGATGATGCCGCACAGTTTGTCGTTATCAACGACCGGCAGGCAGCCGATGCGGTGCTTCTCGAGAAACAACGCAGCGCTGCGCAGGCTGGCGTGACGATCAACCGTAGCAACATCCGTCACCATCACGTTGCGGATCAGGATCTCTGTCGCGTGAATACGGCTGTCGTCATCGCGCAGGAAGGAGTCTGTCGCGGCGAGTACATTCGTCAGTGTCACCAGGCCAATGACCTCGTTAGCGTCATTAACGACCGGCAAGTGATGAATGTGGTTGTCGTGCATGATCGAGCGCGCATCCGCCAGTGAGGCGTCAGCCGCGATCGTGATCAGGTCAGTGCTCATGATGGCGTCAATGGTGAACATGGCCGCTTCCTTCTTCCCGTTATCTTGCTTCTCCAGATCAGTCTAGCTCTTAGCGTCGGCGAATTCACTGCGAAAAACACCTATTACAGAATGCTGCTGGCTATGTTCCGGGGCGCCGCAAGAGGCAACCTTGCACGCCGATTCCGCGGCGTGAATATCGCGTTCGCGACCTGCACAGTCAGCCAATGTGCGATAAGGTAGAGCAGAGTGAAATTTGCCGTGTTGCGACGTCTGAAATCGTGGAGAGGATTGCGCATCAGGGCCTTTCTTTGGTTCTCCGGCGTGGCAGGTCCGGAAAAAATGAGATTCAAAGCCACATTAATCTTGCTGCTGGCCATGCCGGGCCTGGCGGCTGAAACACCATCCGCGCAGGACATCGTGCGCGCTGCGATCGATCACTGGCGTGGGCTGGCGTCGGAAACGGTCATGACCATGACGATCCATCGGCCTGACTGGGAGCGCAGCATGACCATGCGTGCGTGGACCAAGGATCAGGACAGGTCGCTGATGCGCGTGATCGAGCCGGCCAAGGATCGCGGTAACGGCACTCTTACCGACGGCGACAACATGTGGTCGTATTCGCCGAAGATTAATCGTGTCATCAAGATTCCCTCATCGATGATGGGGCAGAGCTGGATGGGTTCGGATTTTTCAAACAAGGATGTATCGCGCGTTGACGATATCGTCGATCAGTACGACCATACGCTGCTCGGCAGCAGCGAGCAGGACGGCGTCACGGTGTACGAGATTGAGGCGATCCCGCACGAGGATGCGGCAGTCGTCTGGGGTCGCGAGGTGCTGTCTATTCGCGAGGACCACGTCGTGCTGCAACATGCCTTCTTTGATCAGGATGGCGCGCTGGTGAAAAAGCTCGAGTCCCTCGAGATTGGCGAGATGGGCGGTCGTGTTGTTGCCATTCGTCAGCGCATGGTGAAAGCAGACGAGCCCGAGGAATGGACCGAGATTGAGGTGCAGAGCGTCGACTACGATGTCGAGCTCAATGACAGCCTGTTTACGCAGTCGAATCTGCGCAACCCCAGGAACTGAGGAATGCCACTTATCCTCCGTCTTGCCTGGCGAAACCTGTGGCGCCAACCGCGGCGTACCTGGCTGACAATCGGCGCCATGGTGTTTTCCAATGTGTTGCTGGTGTTCATGATGTCGCTGCAGCTTGGGACCTACGGGCTCATGATCGACAACACGCTGCAGATGTTTACCGGCCACCTGCAGGTGCAGGCGCCCGGATACAAGGATGAGCAGAAGATGCGGCTGATCGTCGACGATGTTGTGTCGACGGCAGACGAGCTGCGCCGGGAATTGCACAGCGACACGATCGCGGCACGCGCCACGACGTTTGCGCTTGCCTCCAGCGACGCGCGCAGTATTGGTATTGCAATCTACGGCGTTGAGCCCGCCTTTGAGCCTGGCGTTTCCAATATCCCTGGTCTCCTGCAAGAGGGCCGCTACCTGTCAGATAACAACGCGACGGACATCGTCATTGGTGAAACGCTGGCGAAAAACCTCAAGGTGTCGCTGGGAGCCGAGTTGACGCTGCTTGGCAGCGGTCGCGATGGTTCCTTTGCGGCGGCGGTGGTCACTGTCGTGGGAATCTTCAGGAGTGGCGTGAAAGACATCGACCGCAGTATCGCAGAGATCCCGCTGGGCCTGTTCGACGACGTGTTCTTCATGGAGGGCGCCGGTCACCAGGTGGTGATCGTGACGGCGGCGATTGACCAGGTGCCCGTTGTGCAGGCCGAAGTGCAGTCGTTGCTGGCCGATAAGCCAGGCGTCGTCGTGCACGACTGGGATGTGTTGCAGCCCGGTTTGAAGCAGGCGATCCAGGCGGACCTTAGCAGCGCTTTCTTCATGTACGCGCTGCTGGTCATCCTGGTCGCGTTCAGCGTGCTTAATACACAGCTGATGTCCGTGCTGGAAAGGACGCGCGAGTTTGGCATCACGATGTCGCTGGGCCTGAAGCCCGGGCGGCTCGGGCGGCTGGTCATTCTGGAGACCGCCATCATGGGCCTGCTCGGCCTCGTGATTGGTGCGTTGCTCGGTCTTCTCGTGGTGATGTGGCTCAGCGTCAGCGGCTTTGCCTATCCGGGCATGGACGAGATGGCGGCGCAGTTCAACCTGCCGTCGCGCATTTATCCAAAGCCCAGCCTGCTGACCATATTTGCCGGCCCTCTGGTGGTGTTCATCTTCTCGCTGTTGTCTGCACTGTACCCGGCATTGCGCCTGCACTGGCTGCACCCGGTGGCAGCGATGAGGGCAGCATGATGCGTACGCTTTCAGTCCTGGGCATGCTCGCCTACCGCAATCTGTGGCGGAATCATCGGCGCACCATCATCATGCTCGCGGCGATCACACTCGGCGTCTGGGCGATGATCATCATGATCGCGATGATGCGTGGCATGGTCGAGGATATGTTGCGCGACGGCATCGAGACGCTTCCGGGGCATGTCCAGGCGCATCATCCCGATTACCTTGACGATCCCAGCATTTCCAACCTGATTGCACTCAGCGATACTGAACTGACGGCGACGCTTGAGCAGGCTGGCGTGGCGGTATGGGCCAGTCGTGTCAAAGTCCCGGCCGTGGTCACCAGTGAGCGCGAATCCCGCGGCGTGACCCTGCTCGGTATCGATCCCGCACGCGAGCGTGGCCTCACATTCGTCGACATGGATAAGGTCGAAGGGCGTTTTCTCGACGGCGTCGACGATAGCGGCATCGTGATTGGCCGGAAGCTCGCGGACACGCTCGAGACCGGCCTCGGCAAACGCATCGTGATCATGAGCCAGAACCCGGACAACGAGATCGCCGACCGCGGCTTTCGCGTTGTTGGTCTGTTCGACGCCAACATGGACGCCATCGAGGAAGGCTTCGTTTTCATTGGCAAACAGACCGCGCAGACCTTGCTCGACGTTCCCGACCGAGTGACAGAGGTGTTCGCGCTTGGCGATGACTACCGCGATGTGGACGCGCTGCTGGCACAAATGTCGGTGCTGCAGGACAGCGATATCCTGGTGCAGCCCTGGCAGCAGGTCGATACCTATCTCGGCGCGATGCTCGACATGATGGATGGCTTTGTGCTGGTCTGGATCGTCGTCATATTTCTTGCGCTGTCGTTCGGCCTGGTCAACACGCTGGTGATGGCCGTGTTTGAACGCATTCGTGAGATTGGCCTGATGCTGGCGCTGGGAATGAAGCCGTCGAGCATTCTCGGCCAGATCATTCTCGAGTCGTTGTTGCTGCTGGCCATTGGCCTGTGCATTGGCAATGTACTGGCATGGGCGACGATACAGGCGCTTGCGGGCGGAATCGATGTGTCGGCAGTCGCCGAAGGCATGCAGATGATGGGTGTGTCGAGCACCCTGTATCCCAAGTTGATGTTGGCGGATATTGTTCTGACCAATGTTGTAGTACTGGTGCTCGGATTTTTTGCGAGCCTGTCACCGGCGTGGCGCGCATCGCGCTATGAGCCGGTTGAAGCGATTACAAAGGTATAGGAATGGCTGCTGTACGTTGCAAAGATCTCTGCAAGACCTATCACCAGGGCGGTGAGGATATTCACGCGCTCGACCACCTGAGTATCGATATCGAGACCGGCGGCTTCGTCTGCCTGTCCTCGCCGTCCGGCGGCGGCAAGACGACGCTGCTGAATGCGATTGGTGGACTCGACCGACCGGACAGCGGTGAGGTGTACATCGCTGACCGGCGAATCGATAACTTGAGCAAAGGCGAGCTTGCAGAGCTGCGCCTGCACAACATTGGCTTTGTGTTCCAGGCTTACAATCTTATTCCGGTGCTGACCGCGCGCGAGAACATCGAGTTCGTCATGCAGGTGCAGGGCGTTGCGAGCAAGGACCGCCGGCCGCGTGCGCTTGAGATACTCGAGGAAGTGGGGCTGGCCGGCCTGAGTGACCGCCGCCCCGCCGAGATGTCCGGCGGCCAGCAACAGCGTGTTGCAGTTGCGCGCGCGATTGTCTCGAAGCCGGCGCTGGTGCTGGCCGATGAGCCGACCGCCAATCTCGATTCGAAGACGGCGGACGAGCTCATGGAGCTGTTTACAGAACTGAACTCGAAACACGGTTCAACCTTCGTCATTGCCACGCACGATCAGCGCGTCATGCAATACGCCCGGCGCCTCGTGCGTATGCTGGATGGCCGTATCGTCGAAGACATTGCGCAGCATGCGGCTTGAGATTGCGGCACTCCTGTTGCTTGGCTGTTGCGCCGCGCTGGCGGACAGCGACCTCGACATAACCGGGCACACCAAGCTGCGCGGCACGTTGCAGACCTTTCCGGATGACAGCCTGTTCAAGGACTTGCTCGGCAACGAAGCAGCGGCAGCGGGCGGCGAGTTGCGCCTCAACCTCGAGTGGAACACGGGTCGCTGGAGCGTGGACGCCGGCTACCAGTTGTTGCTCCTGCACGGTGATGAGCTGCTGCAACGGCCGCCCAACGATGATCGCCGCTTGTTCGATTTGACGGACGTTATCAGCGAGAGCGGCAAGAACGCTGCTGTGCATCGGCTCGACAGGCTGTTCATCAGCTACGCCAGCGAAAAGACGGTCGTCCTGTTCGGCCGGCAGGCCCTGTCATGGGGCAATGGCATGTTCTATGCGCCCATGGATCTCGTGAATCCGTTCGACCCGGCAACGATCGATACCGAGTACAAGAGCGGCGATGACATGCTCTACGGCCAGTATTTGCAGGACAACGGCAACGACATTCAGGGTGCGGTCGTGTTCCGCCGTGATCTTCTCAGTGGCGATGTCGAATCGGACCAGGGTACTGTGGCGGTCAAATATCACGGCTTCAGCGGTGAGCATGAGTACGACCTGCTGGTGGCCGAGTCCTACGGCGATCTGGTAATAGGGGCCGGCATGGCCGGCAGCCTGGGCGGCGCCGCGTGGGGTGCCGATCTGGTGTTTACCGATGCCGATGATGATCAATACCTGCAGCTGGTCGCCAACCTGAGTTATTCCTGGATGGCCTGGGACAGGAACATGAGCGGCGCGCTCGAGTACTACTACAACGGCAACTCGAACGACATCGAGCAAATAGCTCGCGGTCAGTTCTTCGGCCTCGGGAGGCACTACCTTGCGGGCAGCATCATGCTCGAGATGACACCGCTCTGGACGCTGACGCCGACACTGTTGTGTAACGTTGAAGACCCCAGCGCGTTGCTGCAAATCCAGACGGGCTACAGCCTGTCAGACAATGCGACATTCCTTGGCAGTGTGAATCTGCCCGTCGGTGGCAATGGCACCGAGTTTGGCGGGCTCGACTCGGGGATCCCGGGCCGCTATCTCTCGACCGGCGCCGGGCTGTTTGCGCAGATCGCGTGGTATTTCTGATCAGGCCTTGAGGCTTTCCAGCAGGCGGCGGAAGCCTGCCTGCGACGAGGTGCCAAATACCGGGTCCTGCATGTCACGAAACTCGCTGAGATCCAGCGGATGCGCGGTCGACTCAAGCATTCGGTCGATGCGCGGAAAAAGGTCTGCCTCTTCCCATTGCATATGCTTGCGCAGCCGCTCTACGTAGCTGGCTGCGTCATCGATAAGCTGCTCTCGCCTGACCGCGGTGCCCGATTCGATCGCATCAATGTCATTGCGCAACTGCACGCCAAGTGCCGCGATCTCGCTGTGGTCACCTGCGACGTTCTCGATGCCGCTGGAAAGGTCTGGGCGGTGTTGCTGCAGCTGGCCGTAGACAAGGTCTTCTTTGGGGTGATGCACGGCATCCGGGTACACCGTCATGTAGTGCATGATCTCGCCGAGCAATTCCAGCACATCGTCGTTTTCATTGCGGATGTCGTCGATGACGCGCTCGAGCAGGTCCAGCACGTTCTGCCATGTTGCGGTGATCCTCGCGCAGCTCGGTCATTAACGTCGATAGCTCGGTATTCATGGCGTTAATGGTGCTCACTTTTGTCGCCGAATGCTATCGGGAATATCCCGTAGAGGCTCTGGCCCGTAACAATACCGCAACAGAAGCGTAAAGCGCTTGTAAAACGCGTGTGGTCTTCTGAGAGCCCGAATGTGCAAAAAAAAGCCCCGCAGTGCGGGGCTTTTTCCTGTTGCGTTGGCAGGTTCCTAGAAGAACTTGCGGGCCATGCCGAGAATGTCGTCAAGCCCGACGCCGTCTTTACCGCTGCTGGAGCCGGAAACTGCGCCGATCAGGTCACCCAACGGACCGAGTCCACCGGATGATGCCTTGCTTCCCAGGTCGCGGCCGCCAGAGGTTTTCTTGCTCATGGCACCCATGGCGAGTCCGGCTATCAATGGCAGTGCTTTCTTGATCAGGTCTGCACTGATGCCGGTTTCCTGTGACGCATGCGCGGCGACATTGCGGCTGACATCCTTGCTGCCAAAGATATGGCCGAGAATGCCGTTGCCGTCGGCCCGTGCCGTCTGCTCGCGCAGCAGGCTGGGGTTCTCGATGTAGCGCTGGTGCCCGCCGGATTCAAGTGCACGACGCAGGCTGTCGACGCCGTCGCCGCTGGCTGCATTCTTCTGTATGCCACGCAACAATGATGGCGCCAGGGCCGCAACGAGTTTCGAGGTATCCGCAGAGCCAAGGCCGACTTCATCAGCGATAGCGCTGATTCCGTCGTTGCCGCCCGCGCTTTTTAAAAGGTCGAGTAGATCCATTATTTTTCCTGGTCGAGAGGAATCTTGATTTTCTGGCCCGGGTAAATCTTGTTCGGGTCAGAAATGATGTCGCGGTTCGCTTCGAAAATGCGCACATACTGGGACGCATTGCCGTAATAGCGCTTGGCGATGGCACCCAGCGTGTCGCCACTGACGATTTCGTAGTACTCGGCCTTTTCCTGCGGTTCTTCCGGCTTCGGCGGCGGTGCCTTCAGGTCGTCTGCGACGACTTTTTCAACGCCAGCTACGTTGCCGACCATCAGGATGACACTCTCACGTCGCGCTTCGCTTTCGCAGTCGCCGCAGATGGTCGCAACGCCATCGTCAAATTTAACATCCAGGTTCTTTACGCCTGTGGTCCTGACTTCAATTAGTTCTTTGATGTTATCCGCTGCTTCTGCGTCGGTATCAAAAATCTGTCGACCAACATCTTTAACAAAGTCGAACAATCCCATTAGTTTCTCCCTTACTCTTCAAATAGGACCGGTGCTCCCGGTGCTCGTGCAAAAAGACGGCGCACGTGACCAAAAGGTCACAGGCCACGTCCAACATAGCACACGGTATACTAGCGTGGCTTCGTACACACGCTCAGGGCAGGAAAATGTCAAGAATCTGGACTTTGCTAATTCCGTTGCTGGCAATAATGGCTGGCTGCTCAATTAATCCGGTCACCGGCGATCGCGAACTGGTGTTCGTCAGTGAGGCGCAGGAGCTGCAGATGGGAGCGCAGGCGTACCTGCCGTCGCAGCAATCGCAAGGCGGTGAGTACGATATTGACCCAGCGCTCACCCGCTATGTGCAGGACGTGGGTGGCCGCGTTGCGGCGGTCAGCGATCGCCAGCTCCCCTACGAGTTTGTGGTCCTCAACAATTCCGTTCCGAATGCCTGGGCTTTGCCGGGCGGCAAGATCGCGATTAATCGTGGCCTGTTGACCGAACTGAATTCAGAGGCTGAGCTCGCCGCGGTGCTTGGGCACGAGGTCGTGCATGCTGCCGCCAGGCATTCGGCGCAACAGCAAACGCGCGGCATGCTGTCGCAGGTGTTGGTTGTCGCCGCAGCAGTCGCGAGCAGCGACAGCGACTACGGCAACATGGCCATTGGCGGCGCGAGCGTCGGGTCGCAGCTGCTGCTGTCGCGATACGGGCGCGAGGCCGAGCTTGAATCGGACGAGTACGGCATGAAATACATGTCGAAAGCCGGCTACAACCCGCAGGGCGCTGTCGAGCTGCAGCAGACCTTCGTGAGGCTCAGCGAGGGCCGCCAGCAGGACTGGATCAGCGGCCTGTTCGCGAGCCACCCGCCGTCGCAACAGCGGGTTGACGCGAACAGAGCTACGGCGGCCACGTTGCCGCCAGGCGGCAGGACCGGAGACGCCGAATACGCTGCCGCACTGAAAAAGACACGCGAGCTCAAGCCGGCCTACGAGGCTTACGATGAGGGTCGCAAAGCGCTGTCCGAGAACCAGATTGACGAGGCCATAGCACTCTCCAACAAGGCGCTGGACCTGTATTCGGGAGAGGCCAACTTTCACGCGTTGCGCGGCGATGTGCGGCTGAAGCAAAAGAATCTGGAGTGGGCGGTCACCAATTACACGCGCGCCATCGACCGCCGTGACGACTTTTTCTACTACTACCTGCAGCGCGGACTGGCGCGGGAGAAACTCGGCGAGATTGATGCGGCTGAAGCAGACCTGCAGCGCAGCCTGGAGTACCTGCCAACGGCGCCGGCGCACTATACGCTGGGCAACATTGCCAGAAAGCGCGGCGACATCAAGACCGCAATGCAGCACTACCGCGTGGTTGCCGAAGCCGGTGGCGCCTATGGCGAGGCGGCGACCGCCGCGATGGTGAAAATCGATCTGCCTGACAATCCGTCAGCTTACGTGCTGCGGCGCTGTGATGCCGATGCGGCAGGCAAGCTTGTGGTGTCGGTCAAGAACAACACGCGTGTCACCGTTGAGGGCATACAGTTTGCCATCAGTTTCACCGACAGCGCGGGCCGCCCGCAGCGAGTCCTGAAAAGCGTACAAGGGCAGCTGCCGCCAGGCGAGGTCGCCGCCGTCAATACCGGCATGGGCCCGTACAGCGGCGGCGACTGTCCTGTCGAAGTCGTTGCGGCGCGTATTGTCGACTAGCCCGTCGAGTAGCAGCGGCCTGCTGGCCGCTTGCTACTTGTCGCGCTCTTCCAGCAGGCGCTCCATCTCATCCATGATGGCGTTCATCTTGCGAACCATCGACTCGTACGGTGCGGGCTTCGCCAGGTCGACGCCGGCATTGACCAGCAGCTTGTACGGATAGTCTGAGCCGCCGGCACGCAGCAGATTCTTGTAGTTCTCAACCCCTGCTTCACCCTCGTTGACGATCTTTTCATACAGCGCGGTGCCTGCTGTCTTCGAGGTCGCGTACTGGAAAACGTACATGTTGTAGTAAAAATGCGGGATAAACATCCACTCATTGGTATACAGGTCGTCGACAATCACAACGCCCTGGTCGTGGCCGTGGTAGCGACGCACTATCTCGCCGTACATCTCCGAAATGCGCTCACCCGACAGCGCCTCGCCACGTTCGGCCGCTTCGTACAGCGATAACTCAAACTCGGCAAACATGGTCTGGCGGAAGAACGTGCCGCGCATGCCTTCCAGTGCATGTCCCAGGTAGAACAACTGCTCGTCAATCGTCGCGGCGTTCTTTGACATATAGTCCTGCAGAATCAGCTCCAGCGATGTCGACGGAATCTCTGCAATGAAGGTCGAGTAGCCGGCTGTCTCGAACGGCTGTTCCTGCTTCGCGTACAAGGTGTGCATGGCGTGTCCCCATTCATGGGCGAATGTGGACAGCGAACTGTAATCATCGTTGTGATTGAGAAGCAGGTAGGGGTGCACATCGTAGGCGCCGCCGGACATGTAGGCGCCCGAGCGTTTGCCACGCTGCGGATAGACGTGCATCCAGCGCTCGTTCATTGCCGCTTCCTGCATGCTGACCCAGTCCTCGCCGAGCACCGACATGGCTTCCAGCGTGATCTTCTTGCTGGTGTCGAGATCAAAGGTCTTGTCGAGTGACACCAGCGGCGGGTAGATATCGTAGTAGTGCATTTGCTCGACACCGAGCATCCTGCCGCGCAACTTGAAGTAGCGGTGCAGGGTCGGCAGCGCCTTGTTCACTTCGCTCACCAGCGTGTGGTAAACGGCAGGCGGCAGGTTGTCAGAAAACAATTCACGATCCAGCACGCTGTCGTAGTTGCGCGCCTTGGCCAGGGCTACCTGTGTTTGCAGGTGCGAGTTCATCACCAGGCCGACGGAATTGCGGTACTCCTTCCATTTACTCCAGAAGGTGTCAAAGACCTGTTTGCGATCGTCACGGTTCTCGCTGCCGCGGGCCCGGCCGTAGCCCTGAGAATCGACCGTGACCTCCGTGCCGTCGGACAAGGTGATCGTCGGCCACGGAATATCGGAGTTGGCGATCATGCTGTAGATGCTGTTGGGTGCGCCGAAGGACTGCGAGAAATAGGACAGCGTCTGCTCCGTTTCCGCACTCAGCGTATGTGGCGCATTGCGCAGCGCGTTGTCGAGCTGGAATGCGTACGGCGCAAGACGCTCGTCTTCGTTGATGAAGGACTCAATGACCTCGCGGCCAACCTCGATGAGCTCGGGCTGCATCCATGCGGTCGCTTCGCCGAAACGTGAGAACATGATGCCGGCCAGTTCGTCACGCTCCTGTTCAACCGTTGAGCGCAGGTCTTCGTCGGCGTTCAGGGATGCGTAGATCGCAACCCGGACGGCCTTGCGATAGGTCGTGTAGACGTCCTTATAGGCCTCATACAAAGCGTCCGCGCTGTCACCGAGCTTGCCGCGATGGCTCTCGAGGGCGCCAAGCTCCGCGAGCACGTCCTGGCGGGCCGTGTCCCAGTCGTCAACCGTGGCATACAGCGCTGTGAGGTCCCAGGTTGCAGCAGGATTCTCGCTCGCTGCATCTTCTGCAGCGGCACCGTGAACGGCCAGCAGGCTCAGCCCGGCGAGTGCGGGCAACAGTATATTGCGCATTTGTGTGTCCCCTATTATGTATTTGTATGGCAGTATGACCGCATTCTGCGTCAGGGGTTTCGCGTTTGAGCTATCTCCGTTATACGGTGCCAAACAGTTTTACGGCGTTCAGCCTGTTGCTCGGCGTCTCATCGATCGTGGCGACCCAGTTTGGCGAATTGGAACTGGCCGGCTGGCTTATCGTCTGGTGCGGGCTGCTGGATGTTCTTGACGGGCTTGCGGCCAGACTGCTGAATGCGACCTCCAGCTTCGGTGCCGAGTTCGATTCAATGGCCGACCTGGTGTCCTTCGGCGTCGCGCCGGCCATCCTCATGTTGAATGCCGGCCTGGTGATCGCTGATATCCAGCTTGGCAGCGGGCAATTCTGGGTACTTGCGTCCGCGTGCGGCATTTTTGCGCTCTGTGGCGCGATGCGCCTGGCACGCTTTAACCTCACCAACGAAACGCCGACGCACGGCTGGTTTGTGGGTGTACCCATCACCGCGGTTGGCGGCGGCATGGTGTCGTCGCTCGTGATCGTCATGGTGCGGCATCAATCCGAAGCGGAAGTGCTGCCGCTGCACCTGTACCTGCCGGTCATCATGTTTGTGTTCGCCATCCTGATGGTGTCGCGCCTGCGCTTCCCGAAAGCGACCCGCCGCGAAAGCAACCTGATCAACGCGTTCCAGGTTGTGAATATTTCGCTCATCTACTACTGCGGCATCACCCGCAGCTGGCCTGAATACCTGCTGCTCATGGGCACCTTCACGATGATCGCAGGCATCGTCGCAGGCCGCATTACCCGGCATCAGGACTGACATGACGGCCAGTGCAACAACCCTGACCGTCATGCTTGTGTACCTGGCGATGCTGGCCGGATTCGGCATCTGGAGTCGCAAGGAAACGCACACGCTCAGCGGTTACTTCCTGGCAGGCAAGAAGCTGCCGGGCTGGGTGGTGGCGTTCAGCACCAACGCAACCGGCGAAAGTGGCTGGTTGCTGCTGGGCCTGACCGGCATGGGTTATGCCGTCGGCATGAAGGCGTACTGGGTGGTGGTCGGTGAGGTTATCGGTATCGCGGCCTCGTACTGGCTGATCTCAAGGCGCCTCAAGCGGCTCAGCGACGAGCACGACTCGATCACGGTGCCCGATGTGCTGGCGTCCCAGTTCGAGGATCGCTGGCACCTGATTCGCGGCATCGCCGTCGCGATTATCCTCGTTATGGTAACGACCTATGTGACTGCGCAGATGGTTGCATCGGGCAAAGCGCTCAACGGCTTCATCGGCATGGAATACAACACGGCCGTTATCGTCGGCGCGGTCATCATCATCGGCTACACGTTTGTCGGCGGCTACAAGGCCGTCTCCTACACCGATGTGCTGCAAGCCGTGCTCATGCTTGGTGGCCTCATCGTGATGCCTGTCGCGGCGATCCATGCGGTTGGTGGCTGGGGCGAAGTCATCAGCAATGTCGGTGCGCAGGATCCGCTACTCGTCGACATGTTCGGATTTACTACTGAAGGTGCACTTGGCTGGGCGGCGGTCATTGGCTTTGTCGGCATCGGACTGCCGCTGCTGGGTGTGCCGCAATTGCTCGTAAGATTCATGTCGGCGCGAGACGACGGCGAGTTGATCAAGGCCCGGCGCATCTCGGTCGGCGTGCTGCTGGTGTTTACCTTCGGTGCTGTGACGACTGGCATCGCCGGTCGCGCGCTGGTTCCCGGGCTTGAAGACCCGGAGACGATTTTCCCGATCCTGTCGAATCAGCTGTTCTCGCCGCTGGTCGCCGGCATCCTGCTGGTGGTCGTGTTGTCGGCAATCATGTCCACGGTCGACTCGCTGCTGTTGTTGGCGTCGTCGGCGGTGGTGCGCGACACCGTGCAAAAGATCATGGGCAGCAAGAAAACCGATGCGCAGCTGTCGAATTACGGCAAAATTGTCACCGTACTGATCGGTGGCGTCGGTATCGTTTTTGCGTTGATAGAAGCCCCGCTGATCTTCTGGTTCGTGCTGTTTTCCTGGTCCGGCCTTGGTGCCGCATTCGGCCCGGTCACCATCTGCCTGCTGTACGATAAAAAGACCACGCGCGAGGGTGTGATTGCCGGCATGCTGGGCGGCTTTCTCGTCAGTGTCATCTGGGTCCTGTTCATCAAGGAGCACGCACTCGGCCTGTATGAGGCCATTCCCGGCTTCGCGGCGGGCCTCATCCTGACCGTCGTGGTCAGCCGGATGACGCAGCGCGTGTAACCTTTTTCGCCGCCGCGAGCTATAAGCCCATACAACAACGCAATTGCAAAGGGCACTCCCATGCGAAAACTGACCGTAATCCTGCTGGCAACATTGCTGGCACTACCAAATCTCGTGCAAGCAGAATTCAGCGCCGACGACCTGCCGGCGGCCTCAACCTGGTATTTCCATGTCGATTTCAAGGAGATGCGCAAGACTGAATCGGGTGCCGCGATCTACGCGTGGCTCGACTCCGAGGTGTTCGAAGAGATTCGTGATGAAATCGGCGTCGATTTTGACCAGGAGCTTGACCAGATCACGGCCTACGCGGCCGAGGGCTCGGCGCCAGCGATCCTGCTCTACGGGCCGATCAGCCAGGACACCAAGGACAAGTTGCTGGCCGCCGCGGCGGCTGCTGCAGAGGGCGACTTTGACCAAACCAAGGCTCACGGCAAGCTGTATTACTCGATTGGCGATCTTGACGACAAGGCCGGCAAGCACGACGTGAACTTCGACGCTTTTGAAGACCAGCTGCATTTCAGCTTCGCGCTCAAAGACCGCATCGTACTGACGTCATCGGCCGGACAGATGGAGGAGCTGCTTGGCAGCAATGGCCGAGTTGCAGGCAGCAAAGCGGCCGGCGACGCGCTGTTCGTGATGACCGCCAAGAGCTCGCTGGTGCAGGCTGGCGCAAATGCCAAGGCATTGGGCGAGAACGGCGATTGGGACTCCAATATGCTGCAGAACACCAAGCAGCTGGCGCTGCTGATCGCCGATTCCGGCGGCATGATCGCGCTGGATGCACAGCTTGAAGCAACCGAGCCGGAGATGGCTGATTCGCTGGCCAGTATCGCCCGCGGACTGGTCAGTCTCGCGTCTTTCAGCGACGAGGTCGAGCCTGAAGTTGCAGCCATGCTGCGCGGCGTGAAAATCGACGTTAAAGACAGCTGGCTAAGACTGAGCATGGCGGTGGACGCTAACGTGTTTGTGTCGATGCTCGAGGATTAGGATAGCTCGTGAGCAGCGAGAGTCGGCTCATCGCGGACGCAAAAGCGGGATCGGTAACAGCGTTTACCGGTCTCGTTGAAGCGTACCGCGAAGGGCTGTTTCGTTTCCTGCTGACTCGCTGCAATAACCATGCTGACGCTGAAGATGCGTTGCAGGATACGTTGATTAACGCATACCGCTATATCAACTCCTACAACCCGCAGTGGCGCTTTAGTACCTGGCTGTATCGCATTGCCATCCGCAATGCGATGAACAACCGCAGCGCCAACGTGGTCGAACTGGGCGACGTCAGCAGCGAAGAGAATGATCCTCTCGATCATGTCATTGCTGCCTCGAATCACGACAATCTCTGGAGCAGCGCACGCCGCGCACTGAACGAAGAAGTGTATACGGCGATGTGGCTGCGTTACGTAGAAGATATGTCGATCAAGGACATTGCTGCGGCGCTGGATCGCAGCGTGTCGTGGACAAAGGTCAACCTGCTGCGAGGCCGAAAGGCGCTTGATGCAGAGCTGGGCCAGGAAGGAAGTGAAGCATATGGATAAACTCACCAGACAACTCCGCGATGATGCCGCGCGCATCGACGCCAGTATTTCACCTGAGCTCGACGCGAGGATCAACGCGTCATTGCGTGCAGTAACCCCCGTTAAGGAAGCCTCGCCCCGGCCGCGTTCCTGGTCATTCTGGTTGGCAAGCAGCCTGACCGGGGCCGCCGCGGCGATCGCGGTAATCGCTATCGTCAATATGCGCCAGCCCGAGGTGGCGGAGCCTGCGGCCGTTGCTGCGGTCGAGCAGGACACCTCGTACACCGTGCCGGTGTTCGACCTGAAGGCTGAGACAGCGGTTCTCACCAACCCTTTGTCCGAGGAGCTGCAGGCACTGCAGTCAGACCTGAAGAAAGCGGAGCAAAAGGTGCGCGAGGACGTCGGTCTGTAGCACCGCGGAGGGCGCTCAGGTAATCTCGACCGGTAACAAGCAAGCAAACCGGTAGACTGCCCATGCGAATTGTCATGAGCCTCGTCGGGATTTTCACAGTCCTGGCGCTGGCTTATCTGTTGTCTTCGAGCCGCAGCTCAATCAATAAACGCACTATCCTCATTGCGTTCCTGCTGCAGGCGAGCATTGCCGGCTTCATCCTGTATGTGCCGTGGGGCACGCTGATGCTCGACACCGTGGTGCGCGGCGTGCAGCATGTCATCAATTACGCGAATGACGGCATCGAGTTCGTGTTTGGGGCAGAGCTCAAGCCGACCCTCGGCATCACGATCGCGTTCAGTGTGCTGCCGGTCATCATCTTCTTCGCCTCGCTCATGTCGCTGTTGTATTACCTCGGCATCATGCAGCTGTTCGTTGGCGTGGTCGGCGGCTGGCTGCACAAGCTGTTGCAAACCAGCCGCGCGGAGTCCGTGTCTGCTGCATCCAATATTTTCGTCGGTCATACGGATGCGCCACTGGTCGTCAAGCCATACCTCGATGGCATGAGCCGCTCGGAATTGTTCGCTGTCATGACCGGTGGTTGTGCCACGATCGCCGGTGGCGTGATGATGGCTTACGCAACGATGGGCGTAGAGCTGAAGTATCTGCTGACAGCGAGCTTCATGGCCGCGCCCGGTGGCCTGCTGATCGCAAAGATCATGATGCCGGAGACAGAGCCGCGCTCCGACGCCGCGGAGCTTGCGGTCGAAGATGATCCTGACGCAGCAGTGAACGTGTTCGAAGCCATCGGTAACGGCGCCATGACCGGGCTGCAGATTGCGGTCAGTGTCGCGGCCATGCTGATCTCGTTCGTTGCGATCATTTTCCTGCTGAACGGCATCCTCTCGGGAATCGGTGGCTGGTTTGGATTCGAGGACCTGACGCTGCAATGGGTGCTTGGCCTGCTGTTCGCACCCATCGCGTTCCTGTTGGGAGTGCCATGGGAAGAGGCCACCGTCGCGGGAAGCCTGATTGGCCAGAAGCTGGTACTGAACGAATTTTATGCTTATGCGTCTTACATGCAGGTACAGGACGGCTTGTCAGAGTACACGCAGCTTGTAGTGACCTTCGCACTTTGTGGTTTCGCAAATTTTGGTTCTATCGCGATATTGCTGGGCGGGCTTGGCTCGGTCATTCCGAAGCGTCGCCACGAAATCGCGGAGCTGGGACTCAGGGCCGTCATTGGCGGTACACTGGTCAATCTGATGAACGCTGCGCTGGCGGGGTTCTTCTTCACTTTGCAGGCTATGTGACGGCAGTTTATGGGACGCGCAATCATTCTTGTTATGGACTCTTTTGGCATCGGTGCTACCGACGATGCTGATCGTTTCGGCGATGTCGGCGCGAACACGTTTGGCAGTATCGCGCGCGTGCGCGCGGAGTCGGAGCAGGGCCCGTTACAGCTGCCTAACCTTGCGCGCCTCGGGCTGTTTCACGCCGGCAAGGAAAGCAGTGGCGCGTTCGCAGCCGGAGTTGACACGAACGTCGATATTATCGGCGCCTATGGCTATGCCGCCGAGCTCTCGAGTGGCAAAGACACACCGAGTGGCCACTGGGAAATCGCCGGCGTACCGGTGTTGTTCGACTGGGGCTACTTCAGCGACAGGACCAACACGTTTCCGCCCGAGCTGCTACAGACACTCATTGAGCGCGCCGAATTGCCCGGTGTGCTTGGCAATTGTCATTCATCCGGTACGACGATCATTGCGGAGCTCGGCGATGAGCATCGCGCCAGCGGCAAACCCATCGTCTACACCTCGGCCGACAGCGTCTTCCAGATCGCGTGTCATGAAGAGTCATTCGGCCTGCAGCGGCTCTACGACCTCTGCGATATCGCACGTGAACTGGTTGATGACTACAACATCGGTCGCGTCATTGCGCGGCCGTTTGTCGGCGATGGCCCTGACACGTATGCGCGCACCGGCAATCGCCGTGACCTGACCACGCCACCGCATGCGCCAACGGTGCTCGACAAGCTCAAAGCGGCCGGTGGGGAGGTGATCAGCATTGGCAAGATTTCAGACATCTATGCACACCAGGGCATCACACAGACGGTTAAGGCATCCGGCAATGCGGCCCTGTTCGAGGCAACGCTGGACGCTGTGCGCAGCGCGCCAGACGATCCATCGTTTTCACCAACTTCGTTGATTTCGACATGCTTTTTGGTCATCGTCGCGACGTGCCGGGCTACGCGGCTGCACTGGAGTATTTCGATGCGCGCCTGCCGGAGATTATGGAGCTCATGCACGAGGATGATGTGTTGCTGCTGACCGCAGATCACGGCTGCGACCCGACCTGGCCAGGTTCCGATCACACCCGCGAGCATATTCCCGTGATTGTTTACGGCAATGGCGTCAAAGCGGGCTCACTGGGCAAGCGCGAGACGTTTGCTGACATCGGCCAGAGCCTCGCGACGTTCTTCAAACTTGAACCGATGGATTACGGCAGCAGCTTCCTTTAAGAGCCGCCGCAAGGCCACGCTTACCAGTCTTTCAGCGGGTACTTCATGGGCTCGGGCGGCGGCCACGGCAGGTTGCCCTGTTTGATCAGCGCGGCGAAGTTAGGCGTTGCATCGAGCGTCCACGGTGCGCCGCAGCCACACCAGGAGGCCATTACCAGCATGGTCATCGGGCCAAACGGGTGCTGGTCCATGCGCGCTGCGATCCGGTTGGCAGTTTCGAGGTCCCCCTGCCACGCAAATATCGGCTGGTACCATACGGATCTCTGCAAAGTCTCCGGTGGGTCAGCCAGCAGCGTATCCAACACTTCCTGGTTGCCCTGACTTGCCGCAATCATCGTTTCGTAGACAAAAGCTTCATCGCGACCGGCGGAACTGTTTCGTATTACCTGCCGGGCCGCGTCAACGTCACCCTGTGCCAGCAGGTTTCTGATGAGTTCTGTGTATACCCAGCGGCCTTCTGTCAGGTCGGCACCTTCACGCGCCAGGCGCGCGCCGTCTTCGAAATCGCCGTTCCAGAATGCCGCCCGGGAGGCGTCGAACCAGGCGATGTTGCTGGCGCGGTCGCAGGCGAGCTCCGAGTCAGCGTATTGCCGGTATGCCTCTGTATCGCCAAACATCAGTGCGACGTTGGACAGCCAGACGCCCTCCCGGCCACAATGCGTCTGGCCAAGCGCGTCCGCGAGGAGACTGCCCAGTCCTCGCCAGTTGCCGCGAACAAACTGCAGATTCAGCTCGATAATGCGGCGCTCGTCCGCCGTCCTGGCGTGCCGCAATGCGGCCTCCCAGTTAGCCTGAGCCGCCGCGAGGATCTCTGCAATCTCTTCCTCGCCACGCTCATCCAGTGTGTCGCCGTGAACACTGTCATTCAGTAAATGGACAAAATAGTCGGAATGCCGGATATACGCGGGTGGGTATTCGGGCACTCTCTCGATCACTTCGTCATAGTACTCATTCGCCAGTCGCAGGCCTTCCAGCTGGTTCATCTGCCCGTGCGCACGGTCATAGTAGTCGTTACCCTTCTGGTAGGCGATGAAGGCTTCGACGTCCCTGAGACCGGACTGGCGCATCGCTGCGCGGCTGTCTTCGTCGAGGACGACATCCATCGCTGCAGCGATTTTCTCAGCGATGTTTTCCTGTACGGCAATGGCGTCTGTCGCCTCGCTATCGTAATTCTCTGACCACAGGTGGAATCCGTCACTGGCGCGTATCAGCTGTGCGGTTACGCGCAGTCGCTCGCCTGAGCGTCGCACCGAACCTTCGACAATGTGCCTGACACCCAGGGTTTCGGCGATGGACTGGATCGGGACATCCTGCCCTTTGAACGAGAATGCCGAGGTGCGCGCGGTGACCAGCAGCTCCGGCAGCTGCGCCAGTGAATTCAGGATCTCCTCGGTCAGGCCATCGGCGAAGTACTCGTCGTCGGGACCGTTGCTCATGGCGACGAATGGCAGCACGGCAATGGACTTCTCGGCGGGCTCTGCAGCAGCAGGCTCGGGCGGCGCAGTTGCCTGCTCCACCGGAGTCGCAGCGACCGGCGCGCCATCGTCGGACTCGACAACGAACTTGTCGAAAGCAAACCACACGAGCGCGATGGCCATGGCCACCATGATCCCGACATTCAGTTTCTGCCCGGTTGAGGAGGTGACCGACTCACTGCGATCGACCTCGGATTCTTTCTTGATGCCGTCGGGCGTCAGCTCGTAAGCCCAGGCGAACAGCATGGCAACCGGGAAGCCGATGAGCAGCAGCAACAGGACAAATCGGCCAACCCATTCCGGCAGCGTCAGCATCGGCAACAGTATGTCGACGACCTGCAGCAGCAGCCAGGCTGTTATGACGTATGCGATGGCGACGCGGAATACATTCCTGCGCCTTAATTCTTTAATGAAGCTCACGTCGGTCTATTTCTCACGCCAGGAGTCGGGAACGCGCACGGCAATGACGTCGCCTTTGGCAACGGCAATACCGTTTGAATACATCGTGCTCTTGATGACGGCTTTCTTCTCCGTCATTTCCTCGATCGTAGCATGCAACTCGACAGGCGTATCGATCGGTACCGGTTGCAGATAGTCGACGCACAGCCTGGCCGTGACACACCAGATTTCGGCGCCCTCGCCAACCTCGCGACCCTCGCGCTTGTAGAACGCGGACATCGCGGTGCCAACACTGTGGCAATCGATCAGGCTGGCAATAGTGCCGCCATACAGGTACTGCGTAGGTCCGGCACATTGCTCAGGTCTGGGCACATAAGTGCACTTCGAGAGGTCGCCGTCCCAATGGCTCTTGATCTGCATGCCAAGCGGATTTTCAGTGCCGCAACCGTAGCAGTGATTGTTCGATATCTTGTCCTGTATGGCGGCCATTACTGTTATTTCTTTACCAGTCCAACGATAAACAGCAGCACCGCCGCACCGACGGTCGCCATGACGATCGAGCCGATAATGCCACCCGCGCTAATGCCCAGCACGCCGAACAGGAAGCCACCGATAAAGGCGCCAATAATGCCGACGACGATGTTGCCGAGCAGGCCGAAACCGCCGCCTTTCATCAGGTTGCCGGCAAGCCAGCCGGCGACGGCACCAATGGCCAGAAATACGATAAGACTCGTGAGATCCATAATTTTCCCCTACTTGTTGTGCTTATTGGACGCTGTTCCGTGTGGACAGCGCGGTTTGAATTCTCGTCGCGAGTTGCCTTGCTTCGCTGCGCACCCGTGCGGTATCGATAGTCAGCATTTCGCCATCACGCATCAGTACCTTGCCGTCCACGACTACCGCGGCGACGTCCTGCTCATCGGTGACATAGACGAGGTGTGAGATCACGTCGTAGGTCGGCACGTGATGTACGTCGTCAAAAGCAACCTGGATCAGGTCCGCTCGCTTACCAACTTCCAGCGAGCCGGTCAGGTGATCGAGACCGATGGCCTCGGCACCACCGCGTGTAGCCATTGTCAGCACTTCAGTGGCAGACAGGACTTCCGGGTTCATCTGTTCGACTTTTTGCAGGAAGGCTGCGAGGCGCATCTCTTCCCACAGGTCGAGGTCGTTATTGCTGGCGGCACCGTCGGTACCGATGCCGACGCGGACGCCAGCGCGCAACATCTCCGTGATCGGCGCGATGCCTGAAGCAATCTTCATGTTCGATGTCGGGTTGTGGATGACGCCTACCTTGCGCCTGGCAAGAATCGGTATTTCGCTCTCGGTTGGCCACACGACATGCGCGGCGATCGTTGGCCCCTCGAAGAAGCCAATGGATTCGAACATCTCGATGCTGGTCATACCGTAGGTGTCTTTCGAGTACTGCACCTCGAAAGGAGACTCCGACAGGTGAATGCTGATCGGTACGCCATATTGCATGGCAACCTTGCGGGTTTCCGCCAGCTGTTCGGCATTCAGCGTGTAGTTGGCGTGCGGTCCAAAGATCGGCGTAATGCGCGGGTGCCGGCCCTGCCAACGCTCAATAAAGCCGCCGCCTTTGCGAATGGAGTCGCTGGCATTTTCTGCGTCCGGGCTGCGCTGGTCGATGACTGTTGCGGAGATTAGTGCACGCATGCCGCATTGCTCGACGACCTCGGCGATCGTGTCGGGGTAGTAGTACATGTCGACAAACGTCGTTGTGCCGCCGCGGATCATCTCCCAGCACGCCAGTTCCGTACCGATGCGCACGAACTCCGAATCGACGAATTCGACTTCGGCGGGAAAGATGTAGTTGTTGAGCCAGTCCATGAGGGAGAGGTCGTCGGCAACACCGCGCAGCAGTGTCATCGCCGCATGCGAGTGACCGTTAATGAGGCCCGGCATGACAATGCGATTTTCTCCGCCAAGAGTCTCGTCAGCTCTATAAGTCGCTTGTATCTCGCTGGCGTTGCCAATGGCGATGATGATGCCCTCGTCAATGGCGACGGCACCGTCCTCGATGGTCGTGCCAGCGGCGTCCATCGTGACAATCGTCGAGCCCTTGATAATCAGGTCGATCGAATCATCCGGCGCCTCGGGTGTGCCACAGCCGGTTACTGCCATCGCACAAAAAAGGTATAGCAAACAATTAGTTATTCGTGTCATTTGTGACCCCCACCCGTGATTGTAGCACTCTGCCCGGTTTGTCCCTAAAGTAGCGCAATGGATGAGATCCCAACTTACACGGCTCCACCTGGCGGCGAACTGGACGATGACATGCTGGCAGCTTTCGATGCGGCCGGTGTTCTGGTGTTGCACGATTTTGTCTCGCTCGCCGAATGCGAGCGCTTGCGGGAGCATGCTCTGAAGCTGGTCAAGCGCTTCGATCCTGCTGAGGTTGCGACAGTGTTTTCGACAACCTCCAACTCCCAGTACGACGACAGCTACTTCATCGAGTCGGGCGACAAGATTCGTTTCTTCCTGGAAAGCGACGCGTTTGATGAGCACGGCAAGTTGCGCCAGTCGAAGGAACACAGTCTCAACAAGATGGGGCATGCAATGCATGACCTCGATCCGGTGTTCGACGAATTTTCGCGGCGCCCGCAACTCGCTGAGGTTGCGCAACGAATCGGCTTTGTTGATCCGGCGATCATACAATCGATGTACATCTTCAAGCCGCCGCGTATCGGTGGCGAAGTTGTCTGCCACCAGGACTCAACCTATATCTACACGGAGCCGGATTCCTGCATCGGCTTCTGGTTTGCGCTTGAAGACGCGACGCTGGAAAACGGTTGCATGCAGTTTATTCCCGGCGAACATCGTTCGCCGTTGCGGGCGCGCAATTTTCGCAAAGCGGACGGCCGCCTCAGCGAGGAGATCCTGGACGATACGCCGTGGCCTGAGGACAAGCGGGTCGCCGCAGAGGTCCCCGCCGGAACGCTGGTCATGTTCACAGGAAAGACGCCGCATCTGAGCGCCGCGAACACATCGGACAAGTCGCGCCACGCTTATACACTGCATGTCATCGATCGGAATTGTCACTATCCCGCCAGCAACTGGTTGCAGCGCAACGCGCATCTGCCTCTGCGCGGCTTTGAACGAGACTAGGCTATGCTCTTTACCGACATCATTCGTTGCAAACGCGACGGCGGTGAACTAAACGACGAACAGATCCGTTTCCTGGTTGCCGGACTCGCCGACAGCAGTATTCCTGCCGAGCAGGTGTCGGCGCTGGCAATGGCGATTTTCCTGAACTCCATGAATTTTGACGAGGCCGCCAAGCTGACGCTGGCGATGGCCGGCTCCGGCGTCGTCCTGGACTGGAAGCCTGAAGACCTTGGCGGGCCGGTCGTCGACAAGCATTCGACCGGCGGTGTGGGCGACAAGGTCAGTTTCCTGCTGGCACCAATAGCCGCTGCCTGTGGCTGTTACGTGCCGATGATTTCGGGACGCGGGCTGGGTCATACGGGCGGCACTACCGACAAGGCGGAAAGCATCCCGGGTTACAACGCGACGCCTGACTTTGCGACGTTTCGCAAAGTGGTGAAGGACGTTGGTTGCGCCATCATCGGCCAGACGGCGGACCTGGCGCCTGCAGACCGGCGCTTCTACGCAATTCGCGATATCACGGGCACCGTCGAGTCCGTGCCGCTGATCACTGCATCCATTCTCTCCAAGAAGATTGCGGCCGGCCTCGAAGGCCTGGTGATGGATGTGAAAGTGGGTACCGGCGCCTTCATGCAAAGCCTCGATCAGGCACAGCAACTTGCCGACAGCATTATCCGCACTGCGGCGAAAGCCGACCTCAGGACGCGCGCACTGATCACCGACATGAACGAGGTGCTCGGCACGACCGCCGGCAACGCGCTCGAGATCGCGGAGTCCGTGCGCTACCTGCGCAATGAGCAACGCGAAGCGCGTCTTGACGAGGTCGTGTTGTCGCTGGCCGCTGAAATGCTGCTCGTGGGCGGTCTGGCAGACGATCGTGATGCAGCAACGGCGAAGTGTGAACAGGCAGTTAGCAGTGGTCGCGCAGCCGAAATTTTCGACCGCATGGTTGCAGGTCTCGGCGGCCCTGACGGCTTTACGGAGAACTACAAGTCGCACCTGGCCGCAGCGAACGTGCAGCGCACGGTGCATGGCAGCGGCTATCTGTGCGCTGTTGACGCTCGCGCTGTCGGCAATGCGATCATCGAACTTGGCGGCGGGCGTCGCAAGGTGGGTGAAGCACTCGACCTGTCTGTCGGCTTCGCTGAATTGGCAGTCGTTGGCTCAAGGCTCGACGCACACAAGCCACTTGCGGTGATCCACGCCGCGAACGAGGACGATGCACTGCGCGCCGAAAAGAATCTGCTCGCGGCCTGCGACTTTGCAGAGCAGGCACCGGACACAAGACCTGTTATCCTGCAACACCTATAACAAAAACAGCAAAAAGGGGTTCACTATGCCGGCAAACCTGATCGGCCTCCTGGGCATTGTGGTCATCATCAGCATCGCGATTGCGCTGTCGACCAACCGTCGTGCGATTAACCTGCGTGTTGTCGGTGCCGCGTTTGCGCTGCAGGTCGTCATCGCGTTGCTGGTTTTGTACGTCGACGCGGGGCGTGCCGCCATCGATGCGCTGAGTGGCTGGGTCATGCTGATCATTGGCTATTCACGAGACGGCATCAACATGGTGTTCGGGCCGCTGGCTGACACCGAAAATATCGGCATGAGCTTCGCGGTGCACGTGTTGCCCATAATCATCTTCTTCTCGGCGCTGATGTCAGTGCTGTACAACCTGCACATCATGCAGTGGGTTGTGAAACTATTTGGCGGCGCACTGCACCGCATCATTGGCACCGGCGCCGTCGAATCCATGAACGCAGCGGCCAACGTCTTTGTCGGGCAGACCGAAGCGCCTCTGGTGGTGAAGCCCTATCTGAAGAACCTGACGGAGCCGCAGCTGTTTGCGGTTATGGTGTCAGGGCTGGCATCGGTTGCCGGTACCGTGCTGGCGGCCTATGTGCTGATGGGCGCGGAACTGAAATACCTGCTCGCCGCGAGTTTCATGGCAGCGCCAGGCGGGCTGCTGATGGCCAAGCTGATCATGCCCGACGACCCTAACGCGGTGGTTCGCGGCAGGGAACAGCTCGCGATGGAAGACAGCGGGCCCGTGAATCCGATCCTTGCCGCTGCCAACGGCGCCAGTGATGGGCTTCGACTTGCGGTGAATATTGGCGCAATGCTGATTGCCTTTGTAGCGTTGATCGCGCTTATTAACGGCATCGTCGGCGGCATCGGCTCCTGGTTCGGTGCAGAGTTATCGTTGCAGAAGATTCTGGGGGGATTGTTTGCGCCGCTAATGTATTTGCTGAGCGTTCCCTGGGAGGAGGCACAAGCTGCGGGCGCCCTGTTCGGCGAAAAGCTGATACTCAATGAGTTCGTCGCGTTCTCGCATATCAACGACTATCTCGCCGGTATGAGCGAACGCACTCGCGCCATCGTCACGTTTTCGCTGTGTGGTTTTGCCAACCTGAGCTCTATCGCGATCCTGCTCGGCGGCCTTGGTGTGCTGGTTCCGGAGAAACGCGACCTGATTGCGCGATTTGGCCTGCGTGCGGTTGCCGCGGGATCGCTCTCAAATCTGATGAGCGCCGCGCTTGCTGGTCTGCTGTTGACCTTCTAGATCAGGTGGAACGACGCGGGTAGCAACTCTGCGATTGTGTAGGTCTTCCAGCCCTCGCTGTCGTCGTGCACGATAATCGTCGTGTCGTCGTCAGCAAACTCCTGGATGCGTTGCCGACAGCCACCGCAAGGCGTGCAAGCGCCGACATCACCTTTGCCGCCGACGACAGCAATGGCGACAATACGTCGTCCGCCTGCGTTGACCATGGCCGCAATGGCTGCCGTTTCCGCGCAATTGCCTAGCGGGTAGGACGCATTTTCGACGTTGCAGCCGGTATGGACGTGACCCTGCTCATCGATCAGTGCGGCGCCGACAGCGTAGTCGGAATAACGGGCATAGGCGTTGTCGCGCGCCGTAAGTGCCAGTTCAACGAGTTGTTCGCCACTAATTGACATTGTCTAGTCCCAGGCTGTGAATGAGCCGTGCATCGGGTTGGGCAGGATATACCAGCCGTGGCCCCAATACGCCTTGTGCGCTTCCGTTGCGGCCTTGCGCGATTCGCGCGTGGCCGGCTCTGTGCAGGGCGCGTACGGCTTTTTGCGTACGCACGGGATGAAGTCGCCGAGGTCGTCGCCGAACAACATGATGACGCGGTAGTTTTCCGCGACGTGTTGTCGTCTTGACACCTTCTCGCGATTCCAGCCGCGTTCCCTGGCCAGCAGAACGTGTTCGGCATCCGTCTCGATACCAATCTCTGCCAGGCTCTTGAGCGTCGTTTGTCGCTGCGTACACGGTGATTGCCCGTCCGGTTCGCAGGGTCTGTTGGTAACGAAGAAGACTTCAACGCCGGCCGCCTGCGCTTTGGCAACAAATGACGACACGCCGGGGATTTCGAAGGCCTCATTCTCACGGTACCAGGCGTCCAGCTTGCTGGGCGCAAATGGCGGCACCAGTACCTTCTGGAAATCGACGTTGCTGACCACGGTCTCGTCGACATCGAGTATGACGGCAGGCGGCAGGTGCGCGGCGTCGTCCTGCCCCGGCAATGCGCTCCACGATGTGTCAGCGATGAATTCATCGAGGTGACGCTCTGCGGATCCGTAGGCCTGCAGTGACAGCGCGCGGAACTCCGCGGCGTGTTTCACCCAGAATATTGCAAGGTCGCTGCCGGGCTCGGGCTCGGCTGGCGCATGGCTGCATGCGCCGAGGACAAACGCGACAGCAATGAGGGCGGTAGTTCTGATCATGTGCATCGGCCGAGAGTAGCACGTGGCAATTACAGGCGACCATAGGGCAGAATTGGAACCATGAAAAAACTCCTGATGATCCTGTTGCTCGGTCTCACCGCCTGCAGCAGCCAACCACTACAGCCAGCCGCGACCCAGAATCCCGGGCTCACCTTCATCCACCTCAACGACACTTACCGCATCGGTGCTGTTGAGGATGGCAGCAAAGGTGGCTTTGCCAGGGTGTTGACGATAGTCAGGGAGCTGCAATCGCAGGGCCGCGATGTGCGCCTGCTGCATGCGGGTGATTTCCTGTTTCCGTCGCTGGAGAGCCAGCTCTGGGATGGCGCGCAGATGGTCGAGGCGCTCAATTACCTCGATGACAATGCGCCGCTGTATCTCGTTCCCGGCAACCACGAGACTGACAAACGAACGCCAGACGCAATCATCAATGCGCTGAAGTCGTCGCGTTTTGACTGGATCGGCGACAACTACCGCTTTGTGACCGGCGATGCCGAAGCCGACGCGCGGCTGAACTCCGGGTTTACGATTCAGTACCAGGACAAAACCATTGGCATTTTCAGCCTGCTGCTGCATCCGGACGACGGCGGCAACCTGCGCGACTATGTGCCAACCGACAGCGACTACCTCGGTATCGCGAAACGCTCCATTGAGGCGTTCGAAGCGCAGGGCGTCGACATGATCATTGGCCTGACGCATGTCCTTCTGGCGACCGACCGCGAGATTGCGAAGCTGCGTGCCGAGCATCCCGGGCTCATGTTCATCGTGGGCGGCCATGAGCATGAGCCACAGCATAGCGAGCTGAGCGACGCGAGTGCCGAGGTCATGAAGGGCGCATCGAATGCGCGCGCAATCTGGCAAATTGATGTCGAGTTTGATGCCGAGGGCGCCGCGAGTATTGAGACGCAGCTGATTCCGCTGGACAACACCGTTGCGGAAGCGGCCGACTACGTTGAGTTTGCAGCCGGTTGGCGCAAGCAGGTGCTGGACCTGTATCCGTTTCTTGAGGCGCGCGTCGGTGAAGCAACATTGCCGATGGATGCGCGCGAGACCGTTATCCGCAGCGAGGAGACCAGCTGGGGCAACTTTATTGCCGACCAGATGCGAGTGGCGTTCGGCCGCGAGCCATCTGACTTGGCGTTCATCAATAGCGGCACGATTCGCATCGATGACTTCATCCAGGGCGACATCCTGTTTGAAGACATCGGGCGAACCTTCGGCTTCAGTTCCTATCTGCGCCACATGCCGATTTCCGGCGCCGAGTTCCGCGACGTGATGGAGGCCGGTTTTCGCGGCGACGGTACCGGACAGGGTTACTTTCCACAGGTGTCCGGATTCCGCATCTGCGCTGACATAAGCAGGCCGGAGTTCGAGCGCATCGTCAGCCTGCAGGTACCGACAAATGGCGGCTGGCAGGAAATTGACGACGACGCCATCTACGAGCTGGTCGTGCCGGACTTTCTGTATGGCGGCGGCGACGGCTACAGGTTGCCGCAGCATCGTGAAGCGTCACGGCCTGGCTCCGAACTCAAGTACCTGGTGCTGGATGCCATCCTGCGCGCGCAAGGCGAAGGCAAGACGGTCGGCGAGCCTGTCGACCCCGATAATCCGCGCGTCGTCGCGCTGACCGCGTTGCGCACGGCATGTTGGCCTTAGCAGCAATACTCCGTCATGCAAACAAAAAAAGGGCGGCCCGAGGGCCGCCCTTTGCTTTCGCCGATAGGCTCGGCTGGGTTACCGCTAGTTGAAGCCGTAGTTGAAGCCGAGGCGCATTGACCAGAGCGATGCGCTACCAACGCGGCTTTGAGTTGGCGTACGAAAGTTCTCAAAGACGTACTGGTTGCTGCCATTAAGGCTGGCATCGACGATTGCGGCGGTGCGCGGGAAGCTCTGCTCGCGGAATACGCCCCAGTCGTCGTTCAGCAGGTTGCCGAGATTCTCGATGACGAAGTAAAGGGTTCCCTTCTGCTCAGGAGAAAAGCCCGGAATTTCCTGGCTGACACGCAGGTCGACTTTAGTAAACCAGTTACTGAAATCGACGTTACGGGGCACGATGCCGCCACCGTAGCCGCTGATGCCAACAGAGTCAGCAAACGCAAAGAACGCATCCTGGTCGAAGCCCGGGTCAAACACGACGTTCGGATCATTGGGTCCGGTCGGCATGTAGAGCAGGCTGCGGTCGTCCGAGAAGTTGAAGAACGGTCCGATCGCAAACATCTCCTGATCGTTGAAGGTGTAGCTGAACGGCCGGCCCTCGTTGCGGCTGGCAAACATTGTTATGCGTGTCGCGTTGTCGCCGAAAAACTCTTTGCTGTAGCTCATTCGCAGAATGAAGCGATTGGGGATCTCGTAGTTGGAGCGAGAAAGCCCCGGGTTCTCCGTGTCAGATACCGCTACGCTGGAGTAGTTCGAGAACGCGACCGAACTGGTCATCGGGTTGACGTCATCGGCTTCCGTATAGGCGTAGCCGAAGGTCCAGTCCAGACCCCAGTCGTAAGCATTGCTCAGCGTGAACGAGAGGCTTGTAGACTCGGCGTCGGATCCCGCGACATTGGTCAGGATGTAATCACCGTTGCCTTGTCTGTCACAGCCACCCGGGTCAGACAGTGGGTCTGCCGCACAGCTTGCAATCGACTTGTCAGTCTGGAAATAGATCGGACGCCCGTCCGGTGCTGTGCCGATCTGGACGTTGGTGTCGTCGACGATGATGGCCGAGTTAACCGCTTTCGAGAAAACGACGTCGCCGGACAGGACGTAGCCCTCACCCATTGGGCCGGCATCGAACATCCAGGTCGCACCCAGCGAGTACTTCCAGTTTGACGGTACCTTGAAGTTTGGTGCTATTGCGTTAACACCTGTATCCGCCGTTCCGTTGGCCACGAAGTCGACGATGCCCTGCGGCGCGTCAAAGATTGGCCGGCCGTTGCCGTCGAGTCCCAGCGGGACCGTGTCCAAACCCGCATTCGGATCAATGTTGAGGCCGGCCACGCCACCGTTGAATTCGCGCGCCTGCACCTGCGTGAAGCCGTCGTTCTGGTAGTTGTTGCCGAGCCAGACATTCGGGTTACCGCCGCTGTAGAGCCCTACGCCACCACGAATCGTCAGGTCTTCGTTCGCGTTAAATGTGAAGCCAAGACGCGGCTGCAGCAACGATTCGCCGTCGAAGTTCTTCCTGTTGGTGAAACCGGAGCGGGCGATGAAATTGGCATTCTCGCGTGGCAGGTCATCACTCTCGTACCAGTCATAACGCAGACCGGCGACGATGGTGAGGTCCAGATGGGAAACGGTGAACTCATCCTGCAAGTACAGCGTATTGACCGCGTAGCCGAACTCGGCCGCCGCATCGTTGGGGTTCAGGGACGGTGCAGCGTTGCCGTAGTAGATGTCGTCCGGGCTGAACGCTGCGAACTGGTCGATACAGCCATCCGGTCGTGACGAGTTACAGCCAACCGGATTGCCGTTGATGTCCGTGTTCGATTCGTCGAATCGATATTCACCAATCGTGTGCTGCAGGAACAGGTTGAAGATGTCGAGCTCTTCACGCTCGTAGCCGGCAGAAATGGCGTGGTCACCCGCTGTGTAGGTGCCGACGAACTTCAGGTTGGTCGTATCGTACTTGAGCTTGTTCGACTGCCTAGAGTCGTCGCCACCCAGATAGACGAGCGCCTGGTCCATGTCGCCGTCGCCGTCGCCGTCGAAATAGGTTTCGATCTGGACTTCACCGAAGCCCTGGTTGTTTTGCGAAACCTGACGGTTGTCGAGTTCGGAGTAGGCGACCCGCACCTCGGTGCTGAAATTGCTGGTCCAGTCCGAGAACAGCTGCGCGGAGTAGGAATTCAGTTCGGCGCCACGCTCGTAGAAGTGATTCGAATACTCAAACTCGTCTGAGTCACTGTCCGATTGCGTGATATTGAAGCCGTCGTTATAGGCATACGTCAGCGCCGCGTTGTGTGCATCGTTAATGTTCCAGTCCACACGAACAAGGTATTTCTCGTCTTCGTTTGGCGCGTTGAGGACAGTGTCGCCAGGCTCGTAACCGTACTGGTTGCGTGCGATGTCGGCGATTCTGTCGAGTTGCGCCCTGGACACGCCGAGCACGGGTGAGGCACAGCTTTCGTCACCGGCACAGCGATCGAATGTGTCGGCGCCATCGGCTTTTTCATAGGCGGCAAAGAAAAACAGCTTGTCCTTGATGATCGGGCCACTGAAGGAAACGCCATAGCGGGTTTCATCGTAGCTGCCAACCGGAATCGAATCGCCTTCGAGCGAGTCGCCCTGGAAGCTGTCGTCTGTGTAGTCCATCCACACGCGGCCGGAAAACTCGTTGCCTCCGGAGCGGGTAACGGCGTTGATGTTGCAGGCCGTAAAGCCGCCATATTCGACGTCGTACGGGGACAGCTCAAGCGAGACGTTCTGGATGGCATCGTACGGGAACGGCTGACGCTGGGTCGGGAAGCCGTTGCTGTTGAGGCCGAAGTTGTCGTTCAGTTTTACGCCATCGACGGTCAGGCTGTTGAAGCGCGGGTTTGCGCCAACGCACTGCACGGCGCCGACGAAGCCCTCGTCAATGTAGACGCGCGGATCGACCCGCACGACGTCGCGGATGTCGCGATTGATGGATGGCAGGTTCTGCAGATCGTCGAAATTAAACGATGACGACGGTCCGATTGCCACCGGAGCGCTTTGTACGGCAGACGCTGTCACGGTGATCTCGTCAATGGTTTCTTCACCCAGCGTGACCGTGAACTCAAAGTTTTCACCAAGTGTCAGGAACACATCGGTGATGGTCTGTTCCGCATAGCGATCCGACATCGTCGAAACCGTATATGGTCCGCCGACAGGCAGTCCGCTCAGCGTGAACCGGCCTGAACCGCTGGTCGACGCACTCTTTACGCGTCCCGTACGCATATCAGTCACGTTCACCGCAACACTGGCGGCCGGCTCGCCGCCGGGTGCCAGAATGGTGCCGCGAATTTCCGACGTGGTTTGCTGTGCGTTTCCTGCAACAGGTATTGCGAACAGCAGTATTGCCACGAGAGTGGCGGTACCACCGCGCATGAAAGACCAAACGCCCGATTCAGAGCTCCGCTGTTTTTTGTTCATTGATATCCCCAAGGTTCATACAAATTGACGGCGTCATCTTAAGCCACGAATGTGACAATTTGATTTCGCACTTTGTGTGCTGAAAAGCGGCCGGCGAGGATCGATTTCGCCGGCAATACGTGTTCCTCGAGCGACTAATCTAACGCAGCGAAAATGCTTGCGCAATAAGGGTTTGGGCGCGACATTGCTGCGGACTCTCAGGTCAATTCGGAGACACTTTGAGAATAACTAGAAGCTGGATTACGAGAGGGTTACAAGCCCTTGTTTTCTAGTTTGATTCGATCGTCACGACGACCGGCCAGTGATCCGAAACGCCGCTCAGGTCGTCGATGTTGAACCGTCGTGGCGTGCCATCGCGGGTCACCTGGGCCTCCGTCCGGTTTGCAACCCGGGCTGAATCAGCGCGAATCTGCCATGTTGTATTTGCGCCACGGGCAGGTGAGAAAAGGATCATGTCGAGGAACGACCAGTTGTCGTCACGAGCGTAGTAGTGCGTGCCCACACAGTCGCTGCAATCTTCATGGACAATTTTCCAGTGCGGCCGTACGAGGCGTTCCAGCAGGCCATTCTGTTCGTTCTCGGTACTCGTCGTATTGAAGTCACCGGCCGCGAACGCCGCTCGTTCGGCTGGCAGTTGGGCTCGCAGCGCGTTCAGGTGCTGGTAAGCGACGATGCGCATTTCAGCGGGGTGGAATGGCGCCGGAAAATGCACTGAATATCCGGTTAACAGCGAGCCGTCCGGAAGTTCAAACGTTGCCTCCAGCACCGCCCGTGTATCACCGACGCGATCCGGGAAATCGCCGAAATCCGCGGCCCGCAAACGTGCCGGCTCGGCCAGCGGCAGACGGGTGAGGAATGCGACATCGATGCCGCGCTTGTCCTCACCTTCGATCAACACCGGTGGCAGGTAGCCTGACTTCGGCAATGCGGCGCGCAGGCGCTCGAGAATTCGGATGTTCTCGATTTCCTGCAGGGCGATGATGTCGGGGCCACGGCCGCCGCCGACCTGCTCGATGGTGTCCGCGAGCACGCCGATCTTGTAGGCGATTGCTTGCTCGCTCCAGTCGAGGTGCAGGCATTCAGCGCGCCATCGGTCGACTTCAATTTGCTCGCACGCCTCGATGTGTTGCTGTGATTGTTTCGCCTCTATCGGCAGGTAGGCCTTGTCGTCTTTACCAGGGTCATCAACATTGTCGAACAGGTTCTCGACATTGAAAGACATGATGGTGACGGCGTATGTCTCATCGGCAGCGCTTGGTGCTGCTGCCTGCTCCTGCTTCGAGCAGGCTGGCAGCAACGCGGTCGCGAGCAATGCGGGTAGTAAGAGCCTGCCAAAAAGGTGCTGTTTCATTGCGTTTGTACTCCCGACAGGTCGATGCGAAGCAGCGGTGCGTGCTTCTGCTCGACCGTAACATAGGCGGCGTTGCCACTGGCATTGAAGCAGATCGCCTCGGCTTTCTTCACGTTGTTGAGACCAACGCCCAGCGGTGGCTGGGCGAATACCTCTATCCAGCTTTGCCCCGGGTCGCGGTGATAGTAGTAGACACCGGCATACGTGAGCACGAGCGCCGAGCGATTGTCCGCCGCAATATCCATGCCCGTTGGCTGCCAGTACCAGTTGTCGGTCTTCGGTGCCAGCTGCACGTCCGCCGCGCTGGGCTGCGGCAGGCTGGTGACCGTGCCGAGGCGCTCGGCGACAAGTGTCTCGTTACTCTCGGGCCTGAGCGGCAGTGAATAGAGAACTGCGGGAATTTCGCGTTTGCTGAGCAGCAACACGGTTTCGCTGTCCGTATCTACAGCGACGGATTCGATGTCGCGGGGACCTCCTGGATAGCGATAGGTGACCTCCCAGGCGACGTCGGCACTCTTGTCGCCTGGCTTTGGCTCCACGACGATATACAGTCGCCGTGTCTTGCGTTTGGCTTGGTTGTCGCCGCTATCCGCGACCAGCAGATAGGGGGTGCCATCGAGCGTGAACGAGGCCAGGTCTTCCCAGTCCTTGTTCTTTGCACCGTCAATCTCGACTTTGCCGAGATGCCTGCCCTGCAGGTCGAACGCGTACAGCAGCGCTTTGCCATCGTCGTTCATTGACCACAATGCGTCCGCGCTGCGCTGCGAGCGCGCCAGGCCGCTGGCCTCATTGAGGTTCTTGTTCTCAAGTTGCCCGACCTGTGACACCACCGAGGTCGCTGAGCCGCTACAGCCCGCAACAACGATTGCTACCAGTATCCACCGCTGCATCTTTCCTCCAGTCAAAAAAAAGCCCGGCCTGAAACAGGCCGGGCTTTGTTCAGGCAAGTGCCTTTATATCATTCGCCGAACTCGTAGTTGACCTCAACGCCCCAGACACGCGGCTCGTTGACGAAACCGGTGTTGTTGCTGAAGTCGACAAAACCGAGCACGTTGTCTTCATCCGTGATGTTGCGACCAAATGCTGCCAGCTCCCAACCGGAATCGAAGTTCCTGTAACCAACACGAAGTCCGCCTTCGAACTGGTTGTTGGTCTCGAACTCAACCGCCTTGTAGAGCGGCATGTTGATCCGGCCGTACAGTGTCCAGTCCGTGAACAGGTAGAACTCGCCGTTGTTGCCGGTCGGAATACTGTAGCGAAGTGACAGGTTGGCGGTAGTTTCCGGCGCGCGCGGGAACGGGTTGCCGTTAACGAGGACTTTCGGGTTGCCGGGGTCGTTTGGATCCTGGCGCGGGTTCAATGGTGTGCAGAGCCCGGAACCACAAGGTGCCGTCGCGAGATTGGCGTCCTTGATCTCGGTGTCGTTGAAGGCAAAGCCGCCAGAGATCAGCAGGTTATCGGTAAGCAATAAGTCAGCGTCAACCTCAAAGCCCATGGCCTCGCCCTTTTCAGCATTGATGACCTGGTTGGTATTGCTCGCACCGCCAATAACCGAGAACTGCATGTCCTTTACTTCGTAGGCGAATACGCCGACGTTGATTCGTGCACGGCTATCCCACAAGTCGGCTTTGTAGCCGGCTTCGAGGGAATCGATCGTCTCGGGATCTGCAACGGACGGGAATTCAAGGAACGCAACGTCGCGACCCTGGATGGTCTGTGCGCGGAAGCCGTTCGCATAGCGGGCATACAGGCTTGAGCTGTCAGTAACCGCCCAGTTCAGTGCAATCTCGCCACTGGCCTGGCCGTCCTGTGCGTTAATCGGGTCAACACCCGGAATGCCCAGATCGAGCCAAAGCTGGCCGTACTGCAGCACCTGGAAGTCCTTTTCGTCATCGGTGTAGCGCACGCCGGCGGTCAGCGTCAGCTGGTCGGTAAGGTCCAGTGAGCCCTGGCCGAAGATGGCCCATGCCTTGTTCTTCTGTTCGATGATTGTGTCCTGCACATCAACAAAGCCGAACGACGCGAATGAGTCGGTCGTGACACTCAGTGAAGAATCGAAGAAGTAGGCGCCGATCTGCCAGTTGAAGGATCCGTCATTGAGGCTGGAGAGCCTGAACTCCTGCGTGAACTGCTCAACATCCGCGCCGTCCTCGGTCACTGACGGCGTGTAAATCGGGCCAGGCCACGTGCGGGAAGGGATGCCGAATACCAGGATGTCGGCGAAGGTAACGCCAGCCGGTGGAGTTGGCGCAGAGCCGATGTTGACGACGCCACCATCGATATCACCGCGGCTGGAGCCGTCGGCTTGCTGCCATGATGTAATCGAGCTCAGAACGGCCTTGTCAAAGTCCCACTGCAGGTTCAGCGTGGTGCCGCCGCCCTGGTAACCCTGGGGGTTATTGTCGCCACCGTCGTAGTAGACAAGCTCGCGGTCGTAGTTACCATTGAGCTCGTTGCTGCCGGTATCAAATACGTTGGCGCGGAATATTGACGAAGTACCTTCGAGGTTGCGAATCTGGTACGACAGCAGTGCGCTGAAGGTATCACTCGGCGTCCAGCTCAGCTGGACGCGGCCGGCG
Source organism: uncultured Gammaproteobacteria bacterium (assembly GCA_963698425.1). Classification (GTDB taxonomy): domain Bacteria; phylum Pseudomonadota; class Gammaproteobacteria; order Steroidobacterales; family Woeseiaceae; genus UBA1847. The sequence goes on from CAVOQR010000003.1 coordinate 387,418, forward strand.
TACTCTTCGTACTCTCCCAGCGACTCCTGGCCGGTCACGCCATTGGTGATCCAGTTATCGCGGCTGCGAGCCAGCCCCGATACGCGTACGGCCAACGTGTCGTCGATGAGGCTGCCGCCCACGGCGCCCTCGTAGTTTTGCGTTGCGTTGGATGCATACGAGCCCTTCAGGTAACCGTTCGTTTCATGCGATGGGCGTTGCGTATTGAACTTGATGATGCCGGCGATGGTGTTGCGACCAAACAGTGTGCCCTGCGGTCCGCGGATGACCTCGACGTTATCCATATCGAACAACGGGAAGCTCTTCAGCACCGTGTTCTCCATGACCACCTCGTCCATGACGATCGAGACTGGCTGCGATGCGGCCAGGTCGAAGTCGATGTTGCCCAGACCGCGCAGGTAAAAGCGCGGTGCTGCACGGCCATTGGATGACTCGGCGTACAGGCCTGGCACACGTCCTGAGAGCGCGAGAATGTCCTCGCTGCCACTAAACAGGGCGTTGTAGCGATCGCCGGACAGGGTTGCCACCGAGATCGGTACTTCCTGCAGCGACTCTTCGCGGCGCTGCGCGGTTACCGTAATCTCTTCGAGAATACCCTCGATTTGCTGCGCTGCTGCCGTGCCTGAAAAGGCGACGCCGAGAGCAACGGCGATGCTGGGCAACAGTCGCGATGCAATTGACTTATTGTTTGTTGGATTCTGACCACACATCGTTGAATTCCTCCTGATTGAGGACCGGAGTATAGCAGTCGGGTGTGAATCTTGAAGTACAGATACACAGGAAAATCAGATCATCAGGCCCGGTATTGGTGATGCACTGCGTCATTTGTTGTGGAATAACAACGGTGGTCCCTGCTGCGACCGCGAACGGCGCCTCGTCAGCACGCCGCATGAGCCCGCTGCCCTCGAGAATGACGTAGCACTCGGTGACCGCCAGCTGATGTGCTTCGGTGGTGACACCGGGCTCGACGCGGCAGCGCGCCACCGAGACTTCAGGGAATTCGGCACTGTTCAGCAATTCTGTAATGAAGCAGCGTTCGCGGGTCCAGACCTCGATTGGAGCTTTGCGGTTCATCGGGTGACAATACCGGCAATTCGCGAAAGGGGACAACAATGACGCAAAGCGGCTCACCGGCTGTTGCTGAGCTCTTGAATCTGGCCGGGCAGTCAGTGCTGGTCACTGGCGCCAGTGGCAATATCGGACGGGGCATTGCAGCGCGGCTCTCGGAGGCAGGTGCCCGCGTGATCGTCCACTATCGCAGCGATGCCGATGCAGCGGAGTCGCTGGCAGCGACACTCACAGATGCCATCATCGTGCAGGCTGATCTCACGGTTGCGAGTGACGTTGATGCGCTGTTCGCAACAGCCAGTCCCGACCTTGTAGTGAATAACGCGGCGCTGCAGCCAGTGCAGGCGCTTGGCGACATGTCTATTGCTGACTGGCGCCTGGTGCAGCAAAGCAACCTCGACAGCGCCTTCCTCGTGACGCAGCGTGCGGCACTCGCCTGGCAGGCAGCCGGGACGGCCGGTGCGATCGTCAACATCGCCTCGATTGAGGGGCTCGATCCCGCCGCCGGCCACGGCCACTACGCGACCAGCAAGGCCGCCGTGCTCATGTTCACACGCGCAGCAGCGCTCGAGTTTGGTTCCGCCGGCGTGCGCGTGAACGCCGTGTCGCCCGGGCTTATTGATCGCGAGGGGCTGGCGCGCGACTGGCCGGACGGCGTTATGCGCTGGCATGATCGCGTGCCGCTCGGGCGCATTGGCTCTCCCAATGATGTCGCGGACGCGGTATTGTTTCTGCTTAGTCCCGCCGCCCGCTGGATCAGCGGTGCAAACCTTGTTGTCGATGGCGGTATGTCGGCACAGAGCAAGTGGTAAAAATTTATGGCGACCAAACACATGAACGCCGCTCCGGGCGATTTTGCAGAAACCGTGCTGATGCCCGGCGACCCGCTGCGCGCGCAATACATTGCGGATACCTACTTTGATGATGCGCGACGCGTCACCGACGTGCGCAACATGTGGGGCTTTACCGGTAGCTACAAAGGTCAGCCGATTTCGGTGATGGCGCATGGCATGGGCATTCCGTCCGCCTCCATCTACACCTCGGAGCTGATCGAATCCTATGGCGTCAAACGTGTGATGCGTGTGGGCAGCTGCGGCACCTCGCATCCGGATGTGAAACTCCGGGACATCGTCATTGCGCAGGGTGCGTCGACCGACTCCAACGTTAATCGCATGCGCTTCGGTGGCTACGATCTTGCCGCGCTGGCGAGTTTCGAGCTGGTGCGCAAGGCCGTTGACGCGGCGGCGGCCGCAGGCGTTCGTTATCACGTCGGCAACGTTTTCTCTGCGGATCTTTTCTATACGCCGGATCCCGACATGTTCGAGACCATGGCGAAGTACAACATCTACGGTATCGAGATGGAGGCCGCGGGCATCTTTCCGATTGCTGCGCAACATGGCGTCGAGGCGCTGGCTATCTGTACGGTGAGCGACGACATTCCCAGCGGCGCTGCGCTCAGTTCTGACGAGCGTGCGACGACTTTTGACGAGATGATCCTGGTCGCGCTAGAGACCGCCGTCGCGCCATGATGCCGGATCTCAACAGGGTTGCGGCGGTAGACGAGGTCGGCGTCAACGAGCGGGTTGCGCGCTTTCAGAGTCGCAGTATCAAGACCGCGTCGAAAATAGATGCGCTGAAACTGACGCTCAGCATGATCGACCTCACAACCCTTGAGGGGCAGGACACGCCTGGCAAGGTGCAGCAGCTTTGCCAGAAGGCGATTCATCTGCACGACGCCATGCCGGGTCTGCCGCATGTTGCGGCGGTTTGTGTTTACCCGACAATGGTCGGAGTTGCGAAGCAGGCGCTGGCAGGCACCAGTATCAATGTTGCGTCTGTTGCCACCGCCTTTCCGAGCGGTATGTCGGCAAGAGAGGTCAAGCTCGACGATACGCGCATGGCAGTCGAGGCGGGAGCCGACGAAATCGACATGGTGATTTCGCGTGGCGCGTTCCTCGCAGGCGACTATGCGTTCGTCGCAGATGAAATCGCGGCTGTAAAAGAGGCCTGCGGTAATGCGCACCTGAAGGTGATCCTCGAGACTGGCGAGCTGGGCACGCTCGATCGAGTGCGCCGCGCAAGCGTACTGGCCATGCACGCAGGTGCTGACTTCATCAAGACCTCGACGGGCAAGATTCAGCCAGCTGCGACCATGCAGGTCACCCTGGTCATGTTGCAGGCTATTCGCGACTTCTATTTCGAAACGGGCCGCATGATCGGCATGAAACCGGCTGGCGGCATCTCGAGTTCGAAACTGGCTATTCACTATCTCGTCATGCTGCACGAGACTCTCGGCAACGCCTGGATGACGCCTGAGTGGTTTCGTTTCGGCGCCAGCTCGCTGGCGAACGATGTACTGATGCAGCTAATGAAACAGTCGACCGGTGTGTACCAGTCGGCTGACTACTTCTCGAAAGATTGAAGGCGGAGAACGATGAGCAGGTCTGACAACACACTGGCTTTCGACGGCGGCTGGGACTACTCGCCGGCGCCGGAAAGCACCGACCACATCGACATTGCGGCACGTTACCAGCTGTTTATCGGTGGCGAGTTCGTCAAGCCGCAGAGCGGTCGGTACTTCGATTCCATCAACCCCGCGACAGAGGAAAAACTCGCACGTGTTGCTGATGCGAACGAGGCGGATGTCGATAGAGCGGTAAAGGCTGCGCGCGAAGGCTACAAAGTCTGGTCGCGCATGAAGCCGGCCGAGCGTGGCAAGTACATTTTTCGCATTGCCAGGATCATGCAGGAACGGGCACGCGAATTTGCAGTGATCGAATCACTCGATGGTGGCAAGCCGATTCGTGAGTCGCGCGACATTGATGTGCCGCTCGCTGCCGCGCACTTCTTTTACTACGCCGGTTGGGCAGACAAGCTGGAATATGCGTTCCCGGGCCGCAAGGCAGGAGCACTTGGCGTCGCCGGTCAGATCATCCCGTGGAATTTTCCGCTGCTCATGGCAGCCTGGAAGCTGGCGCCTGCGCTGGCGTGTGGCAACACGGTCGTCCTCAAGCCTGCGGAAACAACTCCGCTGACTGCGATGAAGCTCGCCGAGGTCATCGCCGACGCCGGATTGCCGCCCGGTGTCGTGAATATCATTACCGGCGCCGGCAAGACGGGCGCCGCCCTGGTCGAGCATGCGGGGGTCGACAAGGTCGCATTCACGGGATCGACGGCAGTGGGCCGCATGATTCAGAAAAAGCTCGCCGGCAGCCGCAAGAAATACACGCTGGAACTTGGTGGCAAAGCGGCCAACATCGTATTTGCCGATGCCGCCATCGACCAGGCCGTCGAAGGTATCGTCAACGGTATCTTCTTCAATCAGGGGCACGTCTGCTGCGCCGGCTCGCGATTGCTGGTGCAGGAGTCTGTGGCCGAGCAGGTTATCGAGCGTCTCAAGGATCGGATGCGCACCTTGCGTGTTGGCAACCCGCTGGACAAGAACACGGACATCGGTGCGATCAATTCCAAAATGCAGCTGGACAAGATTCAGTCCTACCTGAAGATCGGCAAGCAGGAAGGCGGCGAAATGTTCCAGAGCAATGGTCGTGTGCCAAAGAAAGGCTACTGGTGTCGGCCAACAATTTTCAGCGGTGTGTCGCAGTCGAGTCGTGTGGTGCAGGAAGAGATTTTCGGGCCGGTACTCGCGATTCAGACGTTCCGCACTTTCGACGAGGCAGTCGCCAAGGCTAACAACACACCGTATGGCCTCTCTGGCGGCGTGTGGACGGACAAAGGCGCGAAGATCTTCAAGATGACGCAGGCGATGCGCGCAGGCGTAGTATGGGCGAACACCTTCAACAAGTTTGACCCGACCTCACCGTTTGGCGGCTACAAGGAAAGTGGTGTCGGTCGCGAGGGCGGTCTGCACGGGCTGGATGCCTACGTGAAACTGGGGGCGGTGTAATGGCGAATTCCAGAGTGGCGGTTGCCAAGACCTACAAGATTTACATCGGTGGCAAGTTCCCGCGCACGGAGTCGGGGCGTTACACGGCGTTGCGCGGCAAGAAAGGTGACGTCATCGCCAACGTGTGTCGCGGCAGCCGCAAGGACTATCGCAATGCCGTCGTCGCGGCGCGCAAAGCACAACCCGGCTGGGCGGCGGCGAGCGCCTATCTGCGCGGTCAGATTCTGTACCGGATTGCGGAAATGCTGGAAGGGCGCCGCGAGCAGTTCATTGCTGAACTGCAGTTGCAGGGCGTCAGCGGCAGCGCAGCCGGCAAGGAGACGGACGCAGCGATTGATCGTCTGATCTACTACGCGGGCTGGGCCGACAAGTACCAGCAGATATTCAGTGCGGTAAACCCGGTGGCTTCATCGCATTTCAATTTCTCGGTGCTCGAGCCGATGGGCGTCGTGTCGATACTGGCCCCGCAGGAGAGTGGCTTGCTTGGCCTGGTGTCGAATATTGCGCCGGTCATCGCGGGCGGCAACACCTGTGTTGTGCTGGCATCGGAAAGCCTGCCTCTGACTGCGGTCAGCTTTGCCGAAGTCCTGCATGCCTCTGATGTACCCGCCGGCGTCGTCAACCTGCTGACTGGCCTGCACGATGAGCTGCGCGGTCAGTTTGCCTCGCACATGGACGTCAATGCCGTCGTTTATTGTGGTGGCGGACGGAGCGCAGCTCGAACAATTCAGGAGGCCGCCGCGGACAATATCAAACGCGTGGTTGCGAGAGACCGCAACGATTGGACCAAGACAGAGCAGCAGAACCCATACCTGATTCGCGATACCCAGGAAGTGAAAACCACCTGGCACCCGATCGGTAGCTGACTCGGCGACGATATCAACGGCTGCTGCATCTCGTGTCTATGTACCTCGATGCAGATTTCTACCTCGGCGAGCCGAGCTGGAGCGGCAAGCGCGAGCAGAGGCTGTATCTCAGCCTGGCATTGGCAACTGTGCTGGTCAGCGCTTTTCTGAGCGTGTTGCAATTGCCGCTAAGCGGCACACGCGACGTTATCGGCGAGATTGCAGTACGAATTTTGCTGCCGGAACCGCCGCCCGACGTGCAGCAGCGTGATGTGTCCAAGCCGGATGAGGCGTTTCCCGAGGACGCGTTTCCCGAAATTGCTGAACAAAACGCAGCGCAAAGCAGCAACAACACACAGCCTGAGGAAGCGCCGACCGTGCCGACGGACTGGCTCGATCTGATCGAGACGGCCGCGAAAGACGGTCCTTCGCTGAATGCACCGCCACCCTCCATGACGCCGGCTTTTGATGCGCTGCGGCGCGAAGCGGCAACCCGCTATGCGCCGTCGCGGGCACCGCAGAAGAAGGAAATCTGGGACAACGTAGAAACTGATACGATGGGCAGGAAGATCCTCGTCAGCGGCGACTGTCACAGAGTGATCGACGATCCCAACGTTGGTTCAATTGAAGCGTTCCAGACCTTCCATCAGTTCCTGGTCTATTGCAGGAGCGGCAAGCGCGCCGGCAGGGAGCTTCCCTGGGTAGCAGAGCTGCGCGCGCGCTACGACTACCTTCAGCCGCCCGAGTAGTCGTCAAGCAGGCCGGGCTCTATGCGACCACCCACCTGTTGTATGACGCGGGTCGCACAGTAGGTGCCGATTCGCGCACATTCGTCGAGCGGCCTGCTATTCGCCCAGCCAAACAGGAAGCCGGCGGTGTAAGCGTCGCCAGCACCGGTCGTGTCGACAACTTCCCTGACCGGGGTAGCGGCCTGCACAACCGTGTGCTCACCGTGAAATATCACCGACCCCTTTTCTGAACGGGTCACGGCAAACAGGTTGTCGTATCCGTCCAGCGCCTCCTCAATATCATCAAAGGCGTCGACTTGCAGCAGGGCTGCCACTTCCTCTTCATCGGCCACGATGATACCCACGCCGTTCTGCACAGCATGACTGAAGGAGTCGCGGTGACGCTCAACGCACAGTGCGTCCGAAAGCGACAACGCGACGGTTGCACCGGTTTGTGCCGCGATATCAATCGCTTTTTGTGCCAGCGCCGGTCCCTCCGGGATATCCCAGACATAGCCTTCGATGAGGATGACCGTGGGTTCGCCGACAGTCGCGTGGGTAATGTCACTGACCGCAAGTTCAGTGCAGGCGCCGAGATAGGTCTGCATTGTGCGCTGGCCGTCGTCGCTGATGAGCACGTGACAACGCGCTGTCGGGGCGCCGCCTTCCTGCGGCTGCAGACGCACGTCGATGCCCAGGGAGCGCATGTCATGGTTGAACACGTCACCAAACTGGTCAGCCCTGACCTTGCCGATATAGGCGGCGCTGCCGCCGAGGTTGGCGAATCCCGCGACTGTGTTCGCCACCGAACCGCCGGACATTTCGGTGCCCGGGCCCATCATCGAGTACACTTCATGGGCGCGTTCGCGATCAATCAGCGTCATCGACCCGGGGGCCGCGCCGATCTTATCGAGGAATTGCGGCTCGACATGCGTCAAGATGTCGACGATCGCATTGCTGATACCGAGTAGCTGAACCTTGTCTGTCATTGCTATTGCTGCATGGCCAAAAAAGCGGCGCATAGCCTAACATGTTGCAGCAACCGGTCGTGGGGAATATTGTGTGCGCTGCCAAACTGCTGCTGGACGGGGGAGATTAACGTGAGAAAATCCGCAAGCTTGCTGATTCCGCTGACGCTGATCGCAATGTACTACGCGCTCTGGATCGTGTTCATATCGTTCCTGTTAAGGACCTTTCCGGGTCTCGCCGAGTACTTTCCGATCGGCGGCGTCGATGAACTGGCGGCATCCAATGACGGCACCTTTGAGCCGGTGTACACGAGTGTCCAGCGCAACGTGCTCGCGCCGCATGGGCCGGTGCGGCTTGCGATCGGCACTATTGGTGCAATCATTCTCACGGTACCGGTTTCCTGGGTGTATTTTATTACCAGTCGCGCGCGCCGCATTGACCAGTCTTTCCTGCAGACCATCATGATTCTGCCAATCGTCGTGACCGGCATTTCGATGATCGTACTGAACAGCCTGGCGCTCGCTTTCAGCCTCGCCGGAATCGTCGCTGCCGTGCGTTTTCGCTTTTCGCTGGCGCAGCCGTCAGATGCCATGTACATCTTCGTCGCCATTGGCATTGGTCTCGGTTGCGGTATTGGTGCGGTTGCGGTCGCCGCGGTCACGTCGAGCGCATTCGTATTTGCAACACTTATTATCTGGAAGCTCGAGTATGGCAAGACACTTGCCGGACCGTTCCTGACGATGCTGACCCGCAGGGATGCAGGTGAGGACGACTATGACTAGTGCTGTGAAACGCAGCCTGTTACTGATCCACGGGCGGGATTTCAAGCCACAGCGGGATACCTGGCTCGAGTTATCGCTCGCCGCACTGCGCAAAGGCATTGAGCGCGATTATCCGGATGATGTCGGCTTGTTCGACTCGATCGACGTTCACGATGCCTGGTACGGCGACCTGAGTAACGAATTGTTGCTCGAGCTCGGCAAGGAATACGATGAGCAACTCGACGTCGGTGATCGACGCAATGGTTTGCTGGCGTTAGCTGATATCGCAGTGCGCAAGAAGTTCAGCATTCGCCTGTACGACTGTCTGCCGGGCAAGTCAGCATTACCCGAGTTCTTCGTCGGGTTAGCCGCCCCGGTGCTGGGTGCCATTGGCATGACCATGCCGCTAATTGGTCGCGTCTCGAAGGATTTCGCCGCCTATCTGCGTGATGACTCCGATTATGGTCAGAAGATCCGGGCGCGTGTGCGAGACAAACTCTGCGAGATGCTCGCCGGAGACTCGGAGGTCATGTTGATGACGCACGGTACCGGCGCGGCAATAGCCTACGACGTATTGTGGCAACTATCGCACGAGCGCGAGTTCAAACAGGAGTTCGAAGGCAGGAAGGTGGCCATGTGGGTGACGCTGGGCTCCCCGCTGGGCGATGCCAACATACGCAAACGTCTGCGCGGCGCCAAAGAAAAACAGGCGGCTCGTTTCCCGAACAACGTCATCACCTGGCACAACGTGTCCGCCGAAGATGATTACACGTGTCACGACAATACGCTGGCGGATGATTTCAAAAAGATGCTGTCGCACCGTGTTGTCAGCGCAGTACACGATCACCAGATCTACAATCTGGCCGTTCGCTACGGCCGTTCGAATCCGCACAGCTCAATGGGGTATTACATTCACCCGCGTGTTGCGAAGATTGTGAGGGACTGGTTGTGCAGCGAGCCGCCGGTCTAAATGCACTTCTTTTCGAGGTTGCGTGTAACCAGCTTGTCCGACTTCAAAGTGCTGTAGAAGCGCTTGACGTAGGTGCTCATCACCTTGCGCGTCGACTCCGAGACTCCTTCGATCGTTGCGATCAGTTGCAGGATCTCCTCCTGCTTGTCACGCACGTGTTGCATCGTATCCGGTAGCAGCGGGTTGTTGAGGCAGCGTCCCCGATAGAGTCGTTCCTGCACGTTTCTGAGGTTGAAGCGCGGATTCGGTCCAGCATGCGGTGCGTTGACGAGTCCGGCCTGGTCGAAATCGTAAGGCACCGAGTAGTAGCGCTGCCCGTCGCTGCCGAACAATATGTGATTGTGGCAACAGCGTTCACCTTCGGCTCCCTTGACCGGGGAGAAGTCCGTGTTGCCGATCATGTAGTGAAATACAGATACCAGGTTGGTGTATTCGGGGTCCAGCTGGCCGATGTTGACGCTGCTCTCTTCAACGACTGGCCTGTCCAGCCTCTTGGCCAGTCGGTCGCGATGTTCGATGACAATCGCGTGATTCAGGCGGTCCGGTTGTGTGCCATCGCTGTCGACGTAGCGCAGGCGAATGAGTCGTGCGCGAAAACTCACGTCGCTGAGAATGTTCATGATGCGGTAAGCGACGTATTCCTTGACGACCGTCTGGTCGTAGCGGGCGGAAGCATCGTTGCAGTGGGTGACGATCTTGACCTTGTCAACACCGTGCATTTCGGTGCCCTTGGTCTCGGACTTCTTGAAATTCAAGCGGATTGGCGGAAACTCGCAAATATCAGGGCGGCGCCGAAAGCGACCGCGTGTCCGTACAGCGACTTCATAGGTCTTCTCGCCGATTTGAAACGTTGCAGGCAGCTCCTCTTCTATCGGTCGTTCCGACAGCAGTGTCTCAAGAGGGCCGCTCAACGTAACGTCGATGACGTCGTCGGCCGCAAAGAATGGATCGGGCGCGCCGACCTCTTGTTGGGCGTGCGCGCTGCCGAGCAGGAACATTGCAGAGGCGGCCAGTGTCAGAGTTCTTCGCAGCATCGCGGAAATACTAGCACACAGAGTAGCGGCTGCTGCGTCGTAAATTGCTGCTGACTGGCTTAGTCACTACACTGCATGTATTCACAGGTAAGGAATCGCAAAGCATTGAAAGAGCAGCTTAGACAGACCGTGCTGGTCGTAACCGCATTACTCGCGGCAGGCCTGTCATGCGCGGGTGAGTGGCAATACGAGGACGTCAGCCGGGTTGTGGCGATCAGCGACGTGCACGGCGCATACGACGCGATGGTGACGACGCTCAGGAATGCCGCCGTCATTGACGAAGATCTTCGCTGGGCGGGTAATGACGCACACCTGGTCATCGTGGGCGACTTGCTGGACCGCGGTCCCGATTCTCGCCCGGTAATGGACCTCTTGATGCAGCTGGAAAGCGCAGCAGAGGCCGCCGGCGGCAAGGTTCACGTGCTTATTGGCAATCACGAGGCGATGAACCTCACTGGCGATCTGCGTTACGTCGCGCGCGAGGAGTACGCTGCCTTCGCTGCAGAGGAAACGGCGGAACAGCGGCAGCGCTGGTTCGATGCTTATGCGGAAAAGCGGCCGAAAAACAATCCACTGAGCCAGGCCGAGTTCGATGATGAGTTCCCGCCGGGCTTTTTCGCGCATCGTCGTGCGTTTCGCGCTGACGGCAAGTACGGCAGCTGGCTGCTCGGCAAACCCGTCATCGTAGTTATCAATGGCAGCGCCTACGTGCATGGTGGCCTGTCCCCCAAGATCGCCGAGATCGGGCTGCAGGGCGTCAACGGCGATCTGGTCAGCGACCTGAAGCTCTACGTCGAGCAAGTGACCGTGTTGATCGATGCGGGTGTGCTGATGCCGAGCGACAACTCCAACAGGCATGCGTCACTGTTGCAGAAATACCTGCCGCCGCCCTACTTGGAAAAGTCGCTGTTGCAGGCAATTGCCGACGTCAGGCGACTGGCAGAGTCTCCGCTATTCGAGACCTACGGACCGCTCTGGTATCGCGGCAACGTAGCCTGCGGCCAGGTCATAGAAGAGCAGCGGTTGCAGGAGGGGCTGGAGAAGATTGGTGCCAGCAGGCTGGTCATCGGCCACACGCCGACGTCGAGCCGGCAAATTCTGCAGCGCTTTAATGGCCGGATCGTCGAAGTCGATACCGGCATGTTGCGGGCCTACTACCGCGGCAGTGGTAATGCCCTGGTGATAGAAGGTGACGACATGTATGTCGTCGCGGAGAGCGGCGCTCGCCTCGAAGATCCAATGCCACATCCGCGACGCGTCGGCGCTCGTCCGAACGCGATGACGGCGGAGCAGCTTGAGGCTCTGTTGCGGGAGGGGCAAGTCAGCAACGAGCGCAATGAGCGCCAGCTGCAGAGAGTGACCTACAGCGTCAGCAACGGTGACAGTGTCGTCAATGCGGTGTTTGTGAAGCGCAAGGGCAAGGGTTTCTATCCGAATGTTGCCGCCTACCGCCTGGATAAGATGCTGGGTCTGGGAATGGTGCCTGTCACGGTACAAAGAAACGTCGACGGTGAGGAAGGCTCCCTGCAATTTCTGCCTGAGAAGGTGATGGATGAGGATGACCGCGCCGACAGTGGCTGGGGTGGCTCGGCGTGGTGTCCGCTGGCCGACCAGTGGCCAGCCATGTACCTGTTCGACGTACTTATCTACAACGAGGGCCGCACGCCGAAACGCATGCTGTACTCAACCGACCTTGGTCAGTTGATTCTCTCGGAACACCAGAACGCATTCGCAGCCCGCAAGGGGCGACCGCGTCACCTTAATAATGCGCCGATAGTCGTTACTTCAGGTTGGCAGGCGGCATTGCAGGCTCTCGACCTTGCCAGGCTGGAGGCAGAGCTTGGTGATGTTCTCGATAAAAAGCGCCTGCGCGCACTGGATGAGCGGCGGCAACAACTATTGCAGTCTGCCAACTAGTCAGCTGTCGGAGTTATACTCAAGCGCATGTCTCGATTGACCACGCACATCCTGGATACAGCTCACGGCCGTCCCGCCGCTGGCGTGCCCGTGCGTCTGTATAGGATGTCGGCTGAGCGCTCGTTGCTGACCGCAACGACAAGCAATGACGATGGCAGAACCGACGCGCCGCTACTCGAAGGCGCTGAGTTCGAAACGGGTAGCTACGAACTTGAGTTCGATATCGGCCGGTACTTTGCGGCACAGGACGCCGCGCTGGGCACGCCGCCGTTTCTCGATACGGTTGTGATTCGATGTTCCCTGCAGGCAGGCGAGCACTACCACGTTCCCTTACTCGCCTCACCCTGGAGCTATTCGACGTACAGGGGGAGCTGACCGGGTGCCTGCGGACAGCATCCGGTTTGTGCTCGATGGCGAAGTCATCGAGTTACGCGACGTCGACCCAACCCGCACGGTGCTGCAGTTCCTGCGTGAGGACCTGCGCCGAACAGGTAGCAAGGAAGGGTGTGCAGAAGGCGACTGCGGTGCCTGCACCGTCGTACTCGCCGAACTGCATGACGACGGCGTGCAGCTGCGCAGTGTGAATTCCTGTATTCAGTTTCTTGCGACGCTGCATGGCAAGGAATTGATTACGGTAGAGAGCCTGCAAGGCAGTGCTGGCGAATTGCACCCGGTGCAACGTGCGATGCTGCAAGAGCACGGCTCGCAGTGCGGCTTTTGTACGCCGGGCTTCGTGATGTCGCTGTACGCTCTGTACGAATCCAACAAGTCCCCGAGCCGCCGTGATATCGACGATGCGCTTGCCGGCAACCTGTGCCGCTGCACCGGGTATCGGCCGATCATTGCCGCGGCCAGGAGCATGTACAGCCAGCCGCAGAACGGGGCGCAGATCGTGCACCCTGAATTGCTCGACGATGTGCGCCGGGATGACGCATACGAGTTGCGCCAGGGCGACAGGGCATTCTATTCGCCGGTCACCTCAGCGCAGTTTGCGGCGCTGTTGCAGCAGCACCCCGAGGCGACGGTGTTGGCCGGCGGCACCGATGTCGGCCTCTGGGTCACCAAGCAGCACCGCGAGTTCGATACGGTTGTCTACACCGGTCGGGTTGCAGAGCTGTGCAAGATCACAACGACGGCGACGCATCTCGAGATCGGTGCTGCCGTATCACTCACAGATGCGGCGCCGCTTATTACGCAGCAGTACCCGGGGCTCTCGGAGCTGTTCGCACGTTTCGCATCACCGCCTGTTCGCAACGCGGCAACGCTCGGCGGCAATATCGCCAATGGCTCGCCCATTGGTGACTCGATGCCGGCGCTGATGGCGCTCGATACCAGCCTCATACTCACAAGCGCGTCAGGACAGCGGCAGGTGTCGCTGCAGGATTTCTACCACGACTACCAGGTCAACGACTTGGCGGTTGGAGAGTTCATCGAAACCATCTGCATACCGCTGCCCGAGCCCGACGTCATTGTCAGAAGCTACAAGTGGTCCAAGCGTTTCGACCAGGACATCTCGGCAGTGTGTACGGCGTATCGACTGCAGCTGCAGGACGGCAAGGTGGCGTCGCTGCGAATCGCCTGCGGCGGCATGGCCGCGGTGATCAAGCGTGCGCAGTATTGCGAAGCAGCGATCACCGGACAGCCCTGGACGCAGCAGACAATCGACCAGGGCATCGCTGCACTGCAGCGCGACTTCACGCCAATATCCGACATGCGCTCCTCGGCTGAGGCGCGTACGACTGTCTGCGGCAACCTGTTGCAGCGCTTCTTCCTCGAAGTCTCGGGTGCAGAGACTGAATCGGTGTACACCTATGGGCGCTAGCGGCAAAGCACTGGCGCACGACAGCGCCCACCTGCACGTCACCGGGCAGGCTGCCTATACCGATGACTCTGCCGGAGCCGCGCGATCTGCTGCATGTCGCGGTAGGCATGAGTAGCAAGGCGCATGCGCGCATAAAGAACATCGACCTCAGCGCCGTGCTGGATCATGCCGGCGTGCGCGCGTGTTTTGTCGCGGCCGAGATTCCGGGTGAAAACAACTACGGCCCGATCATTCATGACGACCCCATCTTCGCCGATGAACTTGCACAGTATGTTGGTCAGCCGCTGTTTGCCGTTGCCGCGACCACGGTGGATGCCGCTCGCAAGGCGGCGCGCCTGGCAGCCGTGGACTACGAGGAACTCGAGCCGATTCTCGACCCGCTCTGCGCCGTAAGCAAAAAGTCATTTGTGTTGCCGAGCCAGGTACTGAATCGCGGTGAGCCAGACAACGCGCTCGCTTCGGCACCGCACAGGCTGCAGCGGCACGCGAGCGTCGGTGGTCAGGATCAGTTCTACCTGGAGGGGCATATCGCCATGGCGTTGCCACAGGAAGATGGCGGCCTGTTGATTTACAGTTCCACCCAGCACCCCGACGAGGTGCAGCAACTGGCGGCCGATGTTACCGGGCGCAGTGCCAAGGATGTGGTCGTGATCTGTCGACGCATGGGCGGCGCGTTCGGTGGCAAGGAAAGCCAGGCGGCGTTGATCGCCTGCATCGCGGCATTGATGAGTGACAAGACGAAGATGCCCTGCAAGCTGCGACTGGATCGTGATGACGACATGGTCATGACCGGCAAGCGCCACGACTTCGAGATTGACTACGACGTTGGCTTCGATGATGCCGGGCGCATACTCGGAATCGACTTCACGCTTGCCTCACGCTGTGGCATGTCGGCGGATCTTTCCGGGCCGGTCAACGACCGCGCCATGTTCCACTGCGACAACACGTATTTCCTCGAGCACGTGCGCATCACATCGCACCGATGTAAAACCAACACGGTCTCCAATACTGCCTTTCGCGGATTTGGTGGACCACAGGGCATGTTTGCGATCGAGCATGTCATGGACGAGATTGCCCGACACCTGGGCATCGATCCGCTCGCAGTTCGCCGCAGCAACTTCTATGGCACTGATGAGCGCAACGTAACGCACTACCAGCAGGTCATCGAAGACAACGTCATTCACGACATTGTCGACGAGCTGGCACTAAGTGCTGATTATGCGACACGTCGCGACGAAATCCGCGACTTCAACGCCAACAGCGCGGTATTGAAGCGAGGCATTGCGCTGACGCCGGTGAAGTTCGGCATCTCGTTCACGTCCACACACCTTAACCAGGCCGGCGCGCTTGTACACGTCTACAAAGATGGCAGCGTGCAGTTGAATCACGGTGGCACCGAGATGGGGCAGGGCCTGTACATCAAGGTTGCGCAGGTTGTCGCGGATGAGTTCGGTATTGCTGTTGATGCGATTCGCATCACGGCTGCCGATACCAGCAAAGTTCCGAACGCCTCGGCAACGGCCGCATCGAGCGGATCTGATATGAATGGCATGGCTGCCCGTGCGGCGGCCAGAAAGATCAAGGCGCGGCTTATTGAGTTTGCGGCGCGGCACTATGGCGTCAATGAATCCGAAGTGGATTTCGCGGCGGGCGAAGTTTCCGCGGGAAGCGAGCGCATCAGTTTCGCAACACTGGCGCAGCTTGCATGGCTGGATCGCGTGTCGCTGTCGGCGACCGGTTTCTACAAGACGCCAAAAATAAATTACGATCGGGATACGCTGAGCGGCCGGCCGTTCTTCTATTTTGCCTATGGCGCCGCGGTCAGCGAGGTGATCGTCGATACACTGACCGGCGAGCACCGCATTCTTCGTGTCGACATCCTGCACGACTGCGGCGACTCCCTGAATCCCGCCATCGATATCGGCCAGGTCGAAGGTGGTTTTGTGCAGGGCGCCGGATGGCTGACCACCGAGGAGCTGTGCTGGAACGACGCAGGTCAGCTCACGACGCACGCACCGTCGACCTACAAGATCCCGGTCAGCTCCGATCTCGCCATCGATTTTCGCGTCAAGCTGCTGCAAAACGCACACAACAAGGAAGACACGATTTTTCGATCGAAGGCTGTTGGTGAGCCACCGCTCATGCTGGCCTTGTCGGTCTATCATGCGCTCCGCGACGCATTGCCCGGTGCCGACTTACGCGCCCCGGCAACCCCGGAGGCGGTGCTGAACGCATTGGCGGGAAGCGCGCATGAATGAATGGATCGACTCGCTTTCAGACCTGTCAGCGGCCGGCGAGCGGGTCGTGCTGGTGACGGTCGCGTCTATTCGCGGCTCCGCGCCGCGGGAGCCGGGCGCCAAGATGATCGTGACGCGCAGCGAAACCGTCGGCACTATTGGTGGCGGTCAGCTTGAACACCAGTGCACTCGTATCGCCGTGGGCATGCTTGACGGCGCCGAGCAACGGCAGCTGCAGTCATTCCCGCTTGGCAGCGCGATGGGGCAATGTTGTGGCGGCGTCGTTGATATCCTGTTTGAACCGATATCCAGTCGCTTGCCAGGCTGGCTCGGTGAACTGCGTGGCATGCATGGGCAGCGCCTGCCGGCAGTAATGGTCACGGGCATCGGTTCGAATGCCGCTGCAGACAAACAGGTGCTGGCTGGGGACGCCGCCGCACGCTTCCTCGAAGATGGTCGGCAGCCGCGGCGCGTTGATGACTGTTTCTACGAGCCGATTGTCGCCTCCGACCTGAACATTGCGGTGTTCGGCGCGGGGCACGTTGGCAGTGCCGTGGTTGCATCGTTATCGACACTCGACTGCAACATTCGCTGGATCGACAGTCGCCGCAATATCTTTCGCCACATCCCACGCAACGTGCGGGCGGTCGAGAGTGACGCGCCGGCACTCGAAGTGGCCGCGATGCCGCCGCACAGCTATTACCTCATCATGACCCACAGCCATGCACTCGACTACGACATCGTTGATCGGGTTCTGCGTCGCGGCGATGCACGCTACTGTGGCTTGATCGGCTCGCGCAGCAAGAAGCGCCGTTTCGAGAAACGTTACAGCGCCGCAGGCATGCCGCAGACGCAGCTCGAGCGGCTGGTATGTCCAATCGGTGTCGACGGCATCAGCGGCAAAAAGCCCGCCGAGATCGCCGTGGCCGCAGCAGCTGAAATCCTGCAGGTATACGAAGCCGCATCAGCCGGTGCAGAGATCAAGTATCCTCACAACGTGCACACACTGAAGCACTAGATGGAAGCTTACCTACTCGACTGGCTGAATATTCTCGCGCGCTGGGCGCATTTCGTTACCGGCGTTGCATGGATCGGCTCGTCTTTTTACTTCATCTGGCTCGACAATCACCTCACGGCACCGGCGAGTCCGGCTGACGATAAACGTGGCGTTGGCGGTGAGTTGTGGTCCGTGCATGGCGGTGGTTTTTATCATGCGCAGAAGTATCGTGGCGCACCAGCGGAGCTGCCCGGCACGCTGCACTGGTTCAAGTGGGAGGCCTATACGACCTGGCTGTCAGGCATGTTCCTGCTCATCCTGGTGTACTGGTACGGCGCCGAGATTTACCTGATCGACCCGTCAGTTGCCGAGCTGGCTCCCGGCACGGCCATCGCGATTGCCGCAGCATTCATCGTGGCTGGCTGGCTGGTCTACGACCTGTTGTGCAGATCACCGCTGGCTAACAACGACAATGTACTGGCACTGCTGCTCCTGCTGCTGGTTGCCTTGCTCGCCTGGGGCCTTTGCCAGCTGTTCGGCGGTCGCGGTGCCTACATACACTTCGGTGCGGTGCTGGGCACGATCATGGTCGCGAATGTGTTCTTCGTCATTATCCCGGGGCAAAAACAAATGGTCGCGGCGGCAGAGCGCGGCGAAACGCCCGACCCGGCGCCCGGTATTCGCGGCAAACAACGCTCGGTTCACAACACCTATTTCACTTTGCCGGTGCTGTTTGTCATGACCAGCAACCACTTCGCGATGACCTATGCGCATGAGTGGAACTGGCTGATACTGGTTGCGATATCGGTGGCGGGCGCATTGATACGAATCTGGTTTGTCGCACGTCACAAGGGCAGGGCGTCGCCGCTGCCACTGCTGCTGGCGGCCATCATCCTGGTGGCAGTGGCCGCCGCAATTGCGCCTCGAGACGCAGTGGGACGCAGTGCCGACGCCGCGGAGTTTTCCGATGTTCGCGTCGTTATCCAGCATCGATGCACGACCTGTCATGCGGCGCAGCCAAGTTACCCCGGGTTTCCGGCAGCACCTGCAGGCGTATTGCTTGAGAGCGACGCACAGATCGTTGCCGAGGCGCAGCGCATTTACCAACAGACGGTCGTGACCCGGGTGATGCCGATCGGCAACCTGACGGGTATCAGCGAGGAAGAGCGCGGCATCATCAACAGCTGGTACCAGGCCGGTGCTCAAAAGGGGGCAGAGTGAGCGAATCAAAGTACCCGAGGGACTTGCGCGGCTATGGCGAGTCGCCGCCCGACCCGGCCTGGCCGGATGGCGCAAGGCTTGCGCTGCAGTTTGTCATCAACTACGAGGAAGGCGCCGAGAACTGCACGCTGCATGGCGATACCAGTTCGGAGGCATTCCTGTCCGAGATCGTTGGCGCACAGGCTTACGAAAATCAGCGCCACATGAACATGGAGTCGATCTACGAGTATGGCTCGCGAGTCGGCTTCTGGCGACTGCATCGCATGTTTACCGAGCGCGAATTGCCGGTGACCGTGTTCGGCGTTGCCATGGCGCTGGCGCGCAATCTTGATGTCGTGACCGCAATGAAGGAAGCGAACTGGGAGATCGCCAGTCACGGTTTTCGCTGGATCGATTACCAGTTCGTGGACGAGGAAACCGAGCGCAAGCATCTTGCGGAAGCCATTGAAGTGCACACGCTGGTAACCGGGGAACGTCCGCTGGGCTGGTATCTCGGCCGCTGCAGCCCGAACAGTCATCGCCTGGTGGTCGAGAACGGCGGCTTCGTCTACAGCGCGGACTCTTACGCTGACGACCTGCCATACTGGGATTCGACCGCAGACGTGCCGCAGCTGATGGTGCCCTACACCCTCGATGCCAACGATATGCGTTTCGCCACGCCACAGGGATTCAATTCGGGCCAGCAATTCTATGACTATCTCAAGGACAGCTTCGACGTGTTGCGTGCAGAAGGTGGCAGGATGATGTCGGTGGGGTTGCACTGCCGGCTCGCCGGACGGCCAGGCAGGGCGGCAGCCGTTGCCCGATTCCTCGACTATGTGCAGGGTTTCGATGATGTCTGGGTGACCCGGCGCATCGACATCGCCAACCATTGGCGCCAGCACCATCCGGCAGAGAGCAGCAGTCATGACTGATTTCGTCGAGCGCTTTGGCGGCATCTATGAGCACTCGCCCTGGGTCGCTGCAGAGGCCGAGTCTTTGCTCGGCGAAGACGTCGACCTTGAGCGCCTCGCCACGGTTATGTCGGACTGTGTCGACAACGCATCGAGCGAGAAGCAGTTAGCGTTGATTCGGGCTCACCCCGACCTTGCGGGGCGTGCGCAAGTCGCTGCCGAGTTAACGGCAGAGTCGGCGTCCGAACAGTCGAGTGCGGGTCTGGACCAGTGTTCCGAAGAGGAGTGGTCTCGCTTCCAGGCGCTCAACGCCGCCTACTGGGAACGCTTTGGCTTTCCGTTCGTGATGGCGGTACGCAACAGCAGCCGCGCCGACATTCTCGAGGTATTCGAGGCGCGCCTGCACAACGATCATGACCTGGAGTTCGAAACAGCCTTGCAGGAAATTCACAAGATCGCGCGCCTCAGGCTGGCCGCAATGGCGGAGTCCGAGTGACTTCCTCACACCCGTTTCGACAGTGGCTGCAGCTTGAGCAATTGCGTCTCGGCACCCGCGTGACCTTTGCCAACGATGAGTTCTTTGCGGCCAAGGAACGCATCATCTCGACTGAAGCGCCGGTTTTTGTGCCGGACAAGTATGACGACCACGGCAAGTGGATGGATGGCTGGGAAACACGCCGGCGGCGCGCGCCCGGACACGACTACTGTGTTATTCGCCTGGGTGTGCCGGGCGTTATTCACGGCGTCGACATCGATACGAGTTTCTTCACCGGCAATTACCCGCCACAGGCATCGCTTGAGGCCTGTGTCAGCGATCACGATGTGCCCAGCGCCGGCTGGCAGGAGATCCTGCCGCTGACCGACCTGCAGGGCGATGCGCATCACTTGCTGCCCATAGAAAGTGACAAAGTCTGGTCGCATCTGCGGCTGAACATTTTTCCGGACGGTGGCATTGCACGGCTGCGGGTCTATGGCGAACTGCGCGCGAGCGCAGCCGATGGGCTTATCGACCTGTTCGCACTTGAGAACGGCGGGCGCGCAATCGACTGCAGCGATGAACACTACGGCAGCATGCATAACCTCAATGTCAGCGGTCGTGGCGTCAACATGGGCGACGGCTGGGAAACAGCGCGGCGGCGCGGCCCCGGGCACGACTGGGCAATCCTCAAGCTTGGACAACGTGGCGCGATCGAGTCGGTCGAGGTCGACACCGCGCATTTCAAGGGTAACTACCCCGATCGCATCAGTCTGGCGGCGGCGTCGTTCGCGGCGGACGAGCCAGTGACATATGACGACGCGCGTTGGCAGGTGTTGTTGCCAGAGGCGAAGTTGTATGCCGATTCACAGCATGCGTTTGAAGATCTGCAGGCGCTGGGTGCGGTTAGCCATGTGCGCATGTGCATCTATCCCGACGGTGGCATCAGCCGCATTCGTCTGTTCGGTCACGCGGAGAAGGAATCATGATCAAGCTGGACCCACAGCCTTTGACAAGTGAGCGCTTTGCGCCCTACGGCGATGTGATTGAGGCTGCACCGATGCAGACCGCCGCGATGAACGAGGCCCGTTTTGAACGGTTCGATGATCTCTGCGGACTGGATGTCGGCGATGGCCGCATTGCGATCAGCATTGCGCGTTGCCGGGTCGCCACGTCGATGCCGTACCGGGTCGACATGGTCGAGCGCCACCCGCTGGGCAGTCAGGCATTTGTGCCGCTGCAACGTTGCCGCATGTTGCTGTTGGTGGCGCCACCCGGAGAATCCGTCGAGGCATCAGAGTTGCGCGCGTTTGTTTCCAATGGCAGGCAAGGCATCAACTATCACCGCGGCACCTGGCACATGCCCCTGATTGCGTTTGATGCGGGCAACGAGTTTCTTATTATCGATCGCGCCATGGGAGAACCCAATTGCGATATGCATGACCTTGCTGAGCCAGTCTTGCTGAACGAGTTTTGACGCCATGAGGCGCGCCTTCCGCTCGACCATTGTGCACTGCCTCGCCGACCCCGGTGAACACAATGATGATGCCGCATGGCAGTGCTTTGATGACGGCGTGTTGCTGGTCGAGAATGGCAAGGTCCTTGAAGTTGGCGATGCCGCGACGCTGATGCCGATGCTCGCGGGCACGGCAGACATCCAGGACCTCAGCGGCAAGGTGCTCGTGCCGGGCTTCATCGACTGCCATGTGCATTTTCCGCAGCTCGATATTATCGCGTCATACGGTGAGGAGCTGCTCGACTGGCTGAATCGATACGCCTACCCGCAAGAGCAACGCTTCGCTGACGAGCAGCTGGCTCACGAGGTTGCTGAAGTCTTCGTGCGTGAATTGCTGAATCATGGCACAACCACGGCGCTGGTTTTCGGCACAGTGCATGCGCATTCGGCGGACGCCATCTTCGCTGCTGCCCAGAAGCGCAACATGCGCCTGATCGCCGGCAAGGTGCTGATGGACAGCAACTGCCCCGAGTCGCTGCGCGATAGCGCGGCCAGTGGAGACCGCGACAGCAGGGACCTGATCGAGCGCTGGCATGGCAAGGGCCGCCTGGGCTACGCCATTACGCCGCGCTTTGCGTTGACCTCCAGCGAACAGCAGCTTGAGCTGGCCGGCAAGCTGGCACAGGAATACCCCGACGTATGGGTGCATACGCACCTCGCGGAGAACAAGAGCGAAGTCGAGGCCATCGCTGCCCAGTTTCCCTGGAGCGACAGCTATCTCGATGTCTACGATCACTACGGCCTGGTGCGGGAGCGCTCGGTGTTTGCGCATTGCCTGTACCTCGGCGACCACGATCGACAATGCATGGCGTCGCAAGGTGCCGCTGCTGCTTTCTGTCCGTCGTCTAATTTCTTTCTCGGTAGCGGCATGCTGGATTTGCGAGCACTGCGGGATGCCGGGATTCGCACCGGGTTGGCAACCGACGTGGGTGGTGGCACCAGCTTGTCAATGCTGCGCACGATGAGCAATGCCTACAAAGCGCTGCATTTACAAAAACAGCCGCTGCCGCCGATGCGAGCCTTGTACCTGGCAACCCTCGGTGCGGCCGAGGCATTGTATTTGCAAGATCGCATCGGCAATTTTGCAGCTGGCAAGGAGGCCGATTTTGTCGTGCTCGACCCGGCGGGTTCGAGCATGACGGAAAGACGATGCCGTGCAGCAGAGACGATTGAAGAGCTGCTGTTCGCGCTTATCGTTCTCGGTGACGACAGGAATGTCGCGACAAGCTACCTGCAAGGCGAGCCAGCGCAGTAACGCAGCGCGCCTTCGTCGGACAGCCCCTTCGGGCGTCGCACCATTGCTGGCAGAAGCCTGAAACTGCTAGTCGCGCAGTTGTTCTATCTGTCGGTCAATGCGCCGCTGGCCGAGTCGGGCGACCAGCGCGTAGCCGCCGACCAGTATTGCCGGACCAAGCAGTGATGGCAGCCAGGTATTGGCCCAGTCTGCAGGGTCAGGCCATGAGTACATAATCAGGCAGACGGTGACAATGCTGCCGGCCAGCACAAGGTAGGCAGCGATGGCTCCTTTCCAGGTCAGGGCAGGCATCACGCCACCGAGGAACAGCTGCAGGGCCATGTAACCGAACAGGGAAATCCCCAGTACTGCCTGGAAGTCGCGGATCTCTGCATCGGGTTGGCCGACAATATAGAGCCGGTAGAATACGACCCCAGCGAGCAACAGCTGCGTTACGCCAAGCCAGATGGCGGCCGCGAAGTGGCTGTTGGAGCGGGTGCGTTCGTCGAGAACGGCGGGTTGGAAAAACATCATCCTTCTCCTTGCGTCCAGAACAGCTCGTCCAGCGTCTTGTTGGTCGCATTTGCCAGTCGCAGGCAAAGATTTAGTGTCGGGTTATAGCCGCCAGCCTCGATCAGGCCGATCGTCTGGCGGGTTACCCCCACCTGTCTTGCGAGTTCCGCCTGGGTCAGGTCTACGGCCACCCTGGCGAGCTTGAGTCGATTAAAGGTGCTTTCTTGGGCCATGGATGAAATGTAATAAATACCCGTCTAAAAGTCAACTATATATTGCATTTTGGAATAAATATCTTACATCATTTCAGGTCAGATCAGGTCAGAGTCAGATCAGGTCAGCTCAGGTCGGGTCAGATCAGGTCGAGGAGGGACGGCAGGATGAGTTGTTTGATCAGGCTCAGTGCCACGACGCCCGCGAGCACGACGCCCAGCGTGAGCAGGTTCCACTCATTCAGTACCAGGCCGAGTGCGAGTGCCGCGGCGGGCGGATGCTCGGTGCGTGTCACGACCATCGTGAACATGGCGAGCGATATGGCAATGGCACCAAAGACGATCATCAACGCATGGTCAGCCGTCGCCGACAACGCAAACATCGTCTTCAATGTCGACATCAGGACGCCCGCCAATACACCGACGATGTAGCCGCCGATCATGTTGCGTGGGCCAGAGTGCCATGAGCGCGGTACCGCAAATGCGATGAAAGCGCTGGCACCGAGTGCGGCGATCAGCACCGTTTGGGTAACGGCATCAAGCACCAGCAGCAACACCAGGACCACGAAGCCTGCGAGCCCGCACTGCAGCGCATAGCGCTTCAGGTCGGCGCGTCGGAAGTGTCGGTCGATATCCAATGCCATGCGCTATTCAATCCCGATGCGGGGTGCCGTTTTGCTTGCGAGCGATGCTGCAGGATAACACCTCGGTAATCTCTTACTTGTTTAGACGTCCACTGGTCGTATATTCATCTGATGCAAGATCTACCACACCATTACCAGGCTTCAGCAACCGCGTTCACCCGGAGCAATGTCGAGGTTACCAGCAAGGGTCTTGAGGCACTGGAGACGGCAGGACCAGCGGAATTCGGCGGTCCCGGCGATCTCTGGTCGCCGGAGACCATGCTGGTCGGCGCCGTCGCCAACTGCTTCATTCTCTCATTCCGGGCCATCGCCAGGGCGGCGCGACTGGACTGGGCAAGTCTCACGGTTGACGTAGAAGGCGTCCTTGAGCGGGTTGAGAAGGTCACGCGCTTCACGCGTTTCGTCATCAGCGCACAACTCGAGGTTGAGCGCGGCGTGGACGAAGAAAAAGCGCGCAAGCTGCTGGCGAAAGCCAAGAAGCACTGCCTGATTTCGAACTCGATGCTCGCCGAGTGTGAGCTAAGCAGCAGCGTCGAATTCGTGGTCAACGCCGACTAGCACGGCAGCGGCGATCAGGCGGGCTCATTGTCCGGTTTTACGAACGGCTTGAGGCGCTCGAGCAGTGGCGCGATCTCGGGCTTGTTGTCGCGTAACTCATCCAGCGAGAAACCGCTTAACTCGTAGGGCAGCACCAGCCAGTCGCTGGTTTCGTGCACGAAATAGTCGGGCTTCTGGATGGTTTTCTCCGAAGGCCGGTACCACACGGTCGCGATGCGAATGTCGTGTGGCAGATTGCGGCGCGTTCGCGTGCGCAGCTGGTTGATGACCGCCTTGATACTGGAGCCGGTGCTGTAGACATCGTCCACGATCAGCAGCGAGTGATGCGCGCACAGGGTCTCGAGCAGGTACTGCATGCCATGTACGCGAATTGCATCAGCCTTGCTGACCATCTGCGAGTAATTGCGCGCCCCGGAATACGAGGTGCGGATCGCAATATGATCGGTTTTGACGCCGAAATGTTCGAGGCCCTCCTGCACGGCAATGCCGACGGCACTGCCGCCGCGCCAAAGACCCACCAGGAAGTCCGGCTGATAGCCAGCCTGGTGGATGTTTGCGGCCAGTTGAAAAGAGTCCCTGAGCAGCGCGTTTGCGCTAATGAATCGTTCGTTCATTGTGGCATTATAGCCCGATGGAGAAGACAGTTCTTTCCGCACAGGACCTTTTGCTCGATTCTTTCGAGCTGGGCGTCCAGGTGCTCGAATCCGGCTTTGAGCCGACGATGATTATTGCGATATGGCGCGGTGGCACGCCAGTCGGTATGGCGGTTCAGGAGATCTTCTCCTATTGCGGTATCGGCGCCGACCACATCGCCATTCGGACCTCGTCCTATGTCGGCGTGGACGAACGTGGTGCGGTCGCGGTGCACGGCCTGAATTACATCATCAAGAAGATATGCCACGACGATCGTGTCCTGATCGTTGATGACGTGTTCGATACCGGCAATACCATCAAGGCCGTCATTGAAGAGCTGTCGCGGCGCGCGCGCGGCAATACGGCGGAAGACATTCGGATCGCCGTTCCCTGGTACAAGCCGAGCCGTAACCAGACCGACCTGGTGCCTGACTACTTCTTGCGCGAGACCGACGAATGGCTGGTATTTCCGCATGAGCTTGATGCACTGACTCCGGACGAGCTGCGCCAGCACCGCCCGCAGATTGCGGCCATCGTGGAAAGCGCCAAGTCGCGGGCACTGACTGCCTGAGAGCTACGGGATGCAGAGAATTTGCGTCTATTGCGGCTCCAGTCCCGGCATCAAGCCGGACTATGTCGGCGCTGCCGCGGTCCTCGCCAAAGCACTGGTGGACAATAAAATCGAGCTCGTCTACGGCGGCGCGGAGGTGGGCATCATGGGAGCAATTGCGGACGGCGTCCTTGCGCTCGGCGGCAAGGTTCACGGTGTCATCCCGAAGATGCTGTTCGAGAAGGAAATCGCACACCAGGGACTGACAAAGCTGCATGTCGTCAAATCGATGCACGATCGCAAGTCGATGATGGCGGCCTTGTCGGATGGTTTCATCGCGATGCCCGGTGGCTTTGGCACGCTCGAAGAGATCATCGAGATGCTGACCTGGGCACAGCTCGGCTTCCACGAAAAACCCTGCGGCTTGCTGAACGTCGCGGGCTACTTCGATGGCCTGCTGGATTACCTGGACCACGCGGTCGAACAGGGCTTTCTCAAGGCGCAGAACCGGCAGATGCTGCTGAGCGACACGGATCCCGGGGGACTGCTGGGGCAGTTCGAACGCTACCAGGTACCGCGAGTGGAGAAGTGGATCCGCTAGCGGAAGCGCAGCCGGAGTTTGCCCTTGGCCGGGGAACGAAGATTCTGCCCAAACAGCGTGTAATGCATACCGAATTTGCGTCCGGCGAGATCTCTGCCGACACAGATGCGCACGGGCGTGGTGAACACGGTGACCGGTTCTCCGACCGGGATGTCGCCAATATTGGCGGCAAGGTGCACCGTATCGTCGCTCAAGGTGACAGACGGGTAGCGACCCATTTCTTCAGGTGTGCGCTCGACGAACTTGCCATTGCGCAGCAGCTTCGGCAGTCGATCTGCCACGTAGAACGCATTGTGGTTTGGTAGCACGATCGCCAGTGACGCATCGACAATCGGTTCGTCGCCCTGGTTATAGATAACCAGCTGCAGCTCTTCGTGCTTTTCCCCGAACAGATAATTCTCGTCCTGGTGTCGGTACTTGAGGCGCAGCTGCTGCATTTCTTCCATTAGCTGCTCAGGCGTTCGTTCGGTGTACGGATCATCGGAGCCGAACAGCCTCGCGTGCGTGAGGCGCGCCAATACTGTTGTGCTGCCACTGCGCTGCGACTTCTGCCGGATGTCCATCATTTGCTGCAGCTTGTTGCTCGCCAGCGCCGAAGGAAGATTCGACAGGTCACAGCTGCTCACCGTGCATTCCTTGTGGATGATGTCGCCCGGGAAACCGATTTCGATGTCGGAGCTGGAGACAGAGTCCCTGAACTTCTTTTCGAACAGCGATTGCAGTTGCCGTCGACCGAGCTTGATGACGGAGGTCTTCACACGCGCATAGGCATCGCCGCGGCGTAGCTGTTCGGAGAAGTCGGCGCGCATCATGTAGGGGCGATCCTGGCAGTCGCCGATCTCGAAAACGCCAAGCCGCTTACCATCAACCTGGACCGGCTGGTAGCGCAGGCGTATCGGCGGTTCTATATATTCGTTCGCAAGCGCCTGGTAAGAAGGCTTGCCCGAAAAATCCTCTCGATCGACATTGCGCAGGGCGCGTCGTCCGTTGCTGTCAAAGCCGGCGCCGACCACGATGTAGCGGGGACCCTCAACCGAGGCATTCGCCATTGCCATCACGTCACGCAGGAAATCGCCGGTGCCGTCCTTGCCATAGGCATGTGGACGGCATTGAACTCCCGTTCCGGGAGTCGCAGCTCGGGCGATTTTAGTCAGATGGTTCATTAGCCCTGTGAGTTTGAACGATTATGTTCAACAGCGACGGAACCAGTTGGCATTTCTGGCATGGAAATTGGCTTTCGGCGGGCATTCAGCGAGCTTTCGCCAGGGCTCGCAGGTCCGTACAGTAGGCGCCATGAAGGCATTGCAAATCGGTGATTTGGCCATCCGGCACGTGCTTCTGGAGCAATATGGGCTGGCGGGAGAACTCCGGCCTCTGGTCAGTGAGCGAGACCACAACCTGCGCCTGGATGCGTCCGACGGGAGGCGCTACATCGTCAAGATAGCCGGCGCTGAAGAGACGAAGCTGAGTGCCGGCATGCAGGCGGCGGCACTCGCACATATCGAGGGGCAGGGCTTTATTGCCGAGGCGCCTGTCGTGATCAGGACCTCGGCAGGCGAATTGCTGACCAGTATCGAGCACCAGGGCAGGCAGCACATTTTCCGTGTGGTCAGCTATGTGAGCGGCGCACCGATGTCGGCGACGCACATTACGCCACAGCTGGCGGCATCGTTTGGAGGGGTGCTGGCCGAGCTGGGCCAGGCGCTGCGGGGCTTCGATCACCCGGGCAAGCAGCCGCCCTTGCTGTGGGATATGCAACAGGCGCTTGCCATGCAGAACAAGCTCACCTGCATTGCGGATGCCGGCACCCGCGCACGGGTCGCCGCGGTGTTCGAGGAGTTTGCGGCAGTGGCATTGCCGCTGTTTGCAACGCTGCGTCGCCAGGTCATCCACAACGACGGCAATCCCGACAATGTCATGGTGGATGCAGCCGGGCACAGTGTCACGGGCATTATTGATTTCGGCGATATGCTGCAAGCACCGTTGCTGGTCGACGTTGCGGTTGCGGCGTCCTACCTGCGCACACCTGAGCCAATGTCGCTGATCGCGCCGTTCGTCGCGGCGTATCACGCGTGCGTGCCGCTCTCGGACGAGGAGCTGCGGCTGTTGCACCTGCTCATTCGTACCCGTGTCGCAACCACCGTGACCATGTGCCACTGGCGTGCGGCATGCTACGCGGAAGACGACGATTATCTGCAGTTTTCCCTGGCTACCGAGGGCGACGCCGACGAGTTCCTGCAGGCGCTCGATAGCCTTGGTGCCGCTGAATTTCTCGAAATCCTAAAAAATAGTTTATAAAACAATAAGATAGGTCGATAATTCCAGCCAGAACCCGCGACATCGCTGACTATCTGTGATTTTTTGACCATCGTTGAGTTTGCGGAAGTGAAAAGCTGAGAATTCGG
This sequence comes from uncultured Gammaproteobacteria bacterium, assembly GCA_963698425.1. GTDB lineage: Bacteria > Pseudomonadota > Gammaproteobacteria > Steroidobacterales > Woeseiaceae > UBA1847. The sequence continues at coordinate 416,128 of CAVOQR010000003.1, forward strand.
TCCGGATTCTGCTGCGGGTCGTCCGTAATATGTAAGGCCTGTCTGGCAACCACGAAGAAGACGAATGAGCCTGGACATCATATTGTCCGCAGTGCTGATACTGTCAGCGGTCTGCTATGTTCTGCTCGGCATGCGGCTGCTTATGGCGCGCCGCGATACCGGCACCATGCCGATAGGCACGCTGTTTGTGGTCATCAGTGTCTGGGTTATCGGCGGCGCGATCGAGCTGCTGTCGAACGACTTTCTGCTGTTCACAATCGGACGGACATGCCACTTTTTCGGCACCGCGTTACTGCCGATAACGGCCCTGGTAGCCTTTCGCGAATACACAGGCAGAAAGACAGCGCCGTTGCACCTGCTGCTGCTTATGGTCGTACCCACCATCTCCATCGCACTGGCGGCCAGCAACGCCGCCCACGAGGCCATGTGGTACCTGCCAATTGCGAATGACGCCGGCCAGTTTCTGACCCGACCCGAGCGCTGGGGCCCCTGGTTCCTGTTTGTGCATGCGCCGTACAGTTACGCGGTCATCGGCGCGGCAATGTTGACCTTGATAGTCCACAGCTCGGCCGTAGCCCCGGCGCATCGTCGCGGGCTGTTTCTGCTGGTTGCAGCTTGTATTGCGCCGCTAACGACGACGCTGGCTTATGACCTCGGCTTTGGCTCCAGCACCATCTCCTTCGTGCCGTTCCTCTTTAGTGCCATGCTGCCGATATACGCCTGGTTGATTGTTGGCGAACAGATTGTCGAATTCTCGCCAGTGGCCTATGAGACGGTGTTTCAGAATATGCAGGACCCTGTCGTCGTAATTGACGAGCAATACCGCATCATCGGTCTCAATCATGGCGCCGAGGCCATGTTGAATGTCAACGAGACCCAGGCGCTACGCGCGCCACTCGACCAGTTATTTGGCGACGACTGTCCGGAAGTTTTTGCAGCATTGAATACCGGCGAGCCACAAAAAATGATGACCACAACTGGACGATTCCTGCATGTCCAGTCGTCGCATATTTCAACGCACGGTGCATCCGCACGCGGTGGTCGGGTGCTGATGTTCCGCGATGTGAGTGACGTAGAGAAAGCGCAGAGTGAGGTTCGTGCCAGTGAGAAACTGCTGCGCACGCTTATTGACCACTCTGCCAACGGTATCGTGCGCCTGCGCTGGAGTGACAATGAAGACGGCGCGGGCAAATCGTTGTTGTGCATATTCGCCAACGCTGCGGCTGGTCGCTTCCTGGATGTCGACCCGGATGCGATCGTTGCCAAGAATGGTGCGGATATCCTCAAGCTCGCGACCAGCGACATGGATGAGGACGAGGGCAAACAGATACTTCGCGATGTGACAAAGGCGATCGAGGCCGGCAGGCGCCACGAAATTGAGCTGCAACAGATTCGCGGCATCAGCAAGCGCTGGCTGCGACTGGTCTGTGAACCGGTAGGTGATGACATCGCGGCAACGATTGTCGATATCACTGCCGAAAAAAAGAAAGAACGCCAGATGGAGTCAATAGCCTGGTCGGATCCGTTGACTGGTGTACTCAACAGGCGCGGTTTTGAAAGAGATGCCAGCAGCAAGTTGTCTGCCAGCGCGGATGACGCTACCGGTGCGTTGTTGTTTATCGACCTCAACGGATTCAAGCAGATCAATGACAAATTCGGTCATGAGATCGGCGATCAGCTGCTCAAGGTCGCCGCCAATCGACTGACGTCGAGCTTGCGATCCTGCGACATTGTTGGTCGGCCGGGCGGCGATGAGTTTGTCGCTTTGGTTCCCGATGTGGAGTCAGATACGGCGGACAAACTGGCTGAGCGCCTGACGGTGGCGCTTGAAAAACCGTATGCGATTGGCCCACATGTTCTGGATTGTGCGGCGAGCATCGGTCTTGCACTGTATCCCGAGCATGCGAGTACCCTCACGGGCCTGCTGCGCGAAGCTGATGAGGCAATGTATCGGGCCAAGGCCCGATGCAGGAACGTGGTCTCAATCCGACCCACAGACCTGCTCGAAAAGGCCATTTAGGCAGTCGCGGATCGGTCTGTGCCCGGGTGCGCTTGCTGTTGCGCCGCGACCGGAGTGATTGCTGCTGCAGATTAGCCGCCGTGAGTGATAGGCTTCCTGTCTTGCATTTGCGGACACGGAGTGAAGCACGTGAGCAGTGATCGCCAGGGAAACTCGCTACTGCGGGCCATACAGGCAGCAACCAAGGTCGAACCGAACGAACTGAAGGCGACGGCGCTTTCATTCCTCTGGGTGTTCTTTGTCATGGCCGCCTGGTACATCCTGCGACCCGTGCGAGACGCCTTGTCGTCAGACTGGACCGACGAGCAACTGAGCTGGTTGTGGACCTCAACGTTCTTCTTCAGCGCGATCGCCGTCAGTATTTATGGTGCCGTCATTTCACGCGTGCGCTTCAATCGCATCGTGCCAGGCGTGTACCTGTTCTTCGCGTTGTCTTTCGTCGGTTTCTACATCGCCGGGGCGACACTCTCCGGCAATGACATCGTCAATCGCATTTATTACGTGTGGACGAGTGTCTTCGGGCTGTTTCACTTATCCGTGTTCTGGACCTTCATGTCCGGGCTGTACAACAAGAAACAGGCCGAGCGCCTGTTCGGCGTAATCGCCGTTGGCGCAACCACCGGAGCAATCGCCGGACCCGCATTTGTGAGCGCGTTTGCAGACAACATTGGCTCGCTTAACATGCTGATCGTGAGCGCCGTGCTGTTGCTGACGCCGCTTCCCATCATGGCGGCGCTGACCCGGTTGCGTACCTCGGCGCTGGGGAACCCGGACATGAGCGGTGACCTGTTGCGCGACAACCGCCTCGGCGTAAACCCGTTCTCGGGCTTTACGCAGTTTGTCCGCAATCCCTACCTGCTGTGGATCGGCCTCTTCATCCTGCTGTATGTCTGCATGAGTACGTTCCTTTACTACGAGATCCGTAAGCCTCTCGGTGATCTGGGACAGGTTCGCCGCTCACAGATCTGGGCCAATATCGACCTGGCGGTCAATGTCTTGGCGGCGGCTACGGCGCTGTTCGCCACGAGTCGGCTGACGACCAGGTTTGGCATGTCGAAAACGCTGGCCTTCGTGCCGGCCTTGATGGTTGTAGCGTGGACAGTCGTTGCCGCCAATCCTGCCGCGCTGACCATTTTCTTTGTGCAGGTCATTCGTCGTGCTGGTAACTACGCTATCACGCGGCCCGCGCGGGAGATGTTGTTTACGCTGGTCGATTCCGAGACGCGCTACAAGGCAAAACCGGTTATTGATACGGTTGTCTATCGTGGTGGGGACGTGGTCACAGCGTGGTTCTATACGGCATTGACGACTACGGTTGGCTTGGGGCTGGTCGGCATAGCGGCGGTGGGCGCGGTGATAGCAGGACTGTGGGCGCTTGTCGGCGTACACCTCGGTAAGATCTACTCAAGAGAATCCGCACACGGAACAACAGAGGCGAAATAGACAATGGGGCTGCGTAACACAACAACTGAATGGGGCTCGATGGCGAAAGCGCTGCACTGGCTGGTTGCGGCAGGCATATTCGCATTGATCTGGTTAGGCTTGCAGCAATCGGGCATGGAGCGTGGTCCGGAGAAGACCGAAATTCGGGCTCTGCACGGTTCCATCGCCTTGCTTGTGTTTGTGCTCATGTCTGCGCGCCTGCTGTTGCGTTTGACGGACAGTGCGCCGGCATACCCGCCAGGCATGCCCGGTTGGCAACGACTGTCCAGCGCGGTCGTGCACTGGGGTCTGTACCTGAGCGTCTTCGTGCAGCTTTTCGCAGGTGCCATGACGGTTGCGACAACAGGGAACGGCCTGCCATTTTTCGGCCTGTTTTCGCTACCGTTGCCGGTCGCGCAAAGCGAAGATGGACACCATTTTTGGGAGGAGATCCATGAGACAGTCTGGATCGCCATTGCCGCCTTGCTGATCGTTCATGTGCTTGGAGCGCTATACAACCACTTCATCGTTAAGAACGACGTGCTGCGTCGCATGACGGTCGGCGTCAAAAGCTGAATGGCGAAGAGCAAGGCGCCCAGCTACGAGACGCAGGAGCTTCGCGAATTCGCCGAGGTACTGACCGGGCGGCGCACGATAAACCTCTACCTTGAGCTCGCCGTGCCCGACGATCTGCTGCGCGAAGCGATCGAGGTTGCGACCTGGGCGCCCAATCACCACGTCACCGAACCCTGGCAGTTCTATCTGCTGGGGCCGGAAACCATCTCTCGCTGTGTCGAGCTGGTGCGCGACATCACCACGGAAAAGAAGGATGCAGATGTCGCGGAGTTCAAAGCGGAACAGTGGTCGAAGAAGCCGGGCTGGCTCGTTGTCACCTGCAAACGTTCGGCAGATGACCTGCGGCAGCAAGAGGACTATGGCGCATGCTGTGCTGCAGTACAGAACCTGATGCTGTACCTGTGGAAGGCCGATGTTGGCACAAAATGGGGCAGCGGACCGATCACACGCGACTCGCGTTTCTTCGACATTATCGGCATTGATGAGGCGACAGATTTCGTGGTCGGGTTGATCTGGTATGGCCATGCGAAGATAACGCCGCAACAGCAGCGCACGCCGCTCGATGCGGTATTGACCGAGCTGCCCTAGTCGCGAGCCAGCTCTTGGGGGTTGTGCATGAACGGGCCCGGTGCAATCACGGGCTTCAGCAGAAAGACCAGCGTCACCGTTACGCCGACGCCGGCCATGATGATGACCGAGTTGTGAATGCTGCCGTCGTAAATGAACGCTGCACCCAGCGCACCAGCCGCTCCTATCAGGTTCTGCAGCGTGCCAATGATGGACGATGCAACGCCGGCGACCTTGGGTAATGGGTCAAGTGCAAGGACCATCGAGTTGGCCATCAGTATCGCAATCGTAAACATGAACAGGCAGACGCAACCCCATAGCCACCAGAACGGTGCGCTATCGAGCCACGCAATCAGGAGTAGCTGCACGGAGGAGAAAGCCATCAGCGCGACGCCGAGACTGATCAGCGTCAGTTGATCGAAGCGCAGCACAAGGAAGCGATTAATCACTGAGCCCGCGAGGATCGAGATTCCCGCCAGGGCGAACAGCAATCCATACAGCTGCAGCGAATAGCCGTAGATTTCGACTGCGAGCGCAGCCGAAATTGATATCACTGACATGAAACCTGCCGGCGGCAATATGAGCAGCAACAATCCCCAGATGCTCTGCCGGTGAGAAAAGAACTCGCGGCAGCTGTTCAGCAGCTGCCGGACCGGATGGCCCTGCGCGTTCGGCGTATGCGTCTCGCCGATATTGGCGCGGATGCTGAAGATCATGGCAATGCCCGCAGCAACAATAAGAATGAACGGTGCACGCCAGCCCCATTGCGAGACCAGCAGGGCACCGATGCTCGGTGCAATGACGGGCGCAGCGGTAAAGATCATCGTCATCAGTGACATCAGCCGAGCCGCATCCTTGCCATGTGCGACGTCGCGAACAATGGCGCGCGACAGCACGATGGCGGAGGCGGCGCCAATGCCCTGCACGAAGCGCGCGCCCAGCATGAGCTCGATACTATTGGCTGCAGCCGCAACGATGCCGCCGACTGTGAATACGAGCAGTCCTGCATACAAGACCGGCACCCTGCCCAGTCGGTCCGAAAACAGCCCGGCGGGTATCTGACCGCAGGCCATGCCGAGCATGAACACACCAATGATCTTCTGGCCACTTGAGAGATCCGTGCGCAGCGCTTCGACCATAGCGGGGATCGCCGGCAGGCTTACGTCGACCGTAAGAGCGGCGACAGCCGTCATCAGGCCCAGCGTAATGACAAAGCTGCGCTTATGCGTCAGCGCGGATTTCATGGTTATACGATTTTTCCGGCCGCCAGCAAGAAGCCAAGTTGTGGTACGCCCAGCCAGTAGCACAGGTCGCGTGGGTGGCGGATGTCCCAGACGGCGATGTCGGCACGGTTGCCGACTTCGAGAGTGCCGCGATCGTGATCAAGCTGCAATGCTTTCGCGGCGTTGCGGGTGACGCCCGCCAGGCATTCCTGCGGAGATAGTTTGAAGAGCCGCGCGCCGAGCAGCATAGCGTGGCGCAGTGAACAGACCGGCGATGTGCCGGGATTGAAATCCGATGCGAGCGCCATCGCGACGCCGAGTTCGCGCATTGTATCGATGGGTGGCAATTGCGTCTCGCCGAGGCTCAGGAACGCGCCGGGCAGCAGCACGGCCGTTGTTTCGGCGCGGGCCATTGCCTTGATGCCGCTGTGACTGGTGTACTCGAGGTGGTCGGCTGACATGGCCTCAAAGTGAGCGGCAAGCTCACCGCCGCCACCGTCGCTCAGCTGGTCTGCATGCAGTTTGACCGGCAGGTCCAGTTCCCTTGCGGCGGCAAAAACGCGCGCAACCTGTGGCGCGCGAAACGCAATGCTCTCGCAATACGCGTCAACAGCGTCCGCGAGGTTATGCTCGGCAACGTACGGCAACAGCTCGTTGCAAATCACATCAATGTAGCCGTCAGCGTCGTCCTGATACTCGGGCGGCACTGCATGCGCGGCAAGCAGCGTCGTGCGCACGCTCAGGCCGGACTCGCTGCCCAGTCGTCGTGCGACCTCGAGCATCTTGATTTCGTTCTCGACATCCAGGCCGTAACCGGACTTGATTTCGATGGTCGCGACACCTTCCGCGGCCAGTGCGCGAACTCGCTGCATTCCGGACTGGAACAATTCCTCGGCACTCGCGGCGCGGGTGGCGCGCAGCGTCGACATGATGCCGCCGCCCTGTTTCGCGATCTCCTCGTAGCTCGTGCCGAGCAGGCGCAGCTCGAATTCGTCTGCGCGATCGCCGCCGAAAATCAGGTGCGTGTGGCAATCAATAAGCGCCGGCGTCAGCCATTGCCCGGCAACACTGCGAGTCGTTGCTGCCTCGCAATCGGGCAGCTTGTGCTGCGCGCCGAGCCACGCGATGGTGCCGTCCTTTATCGCCAGCGCAGCATCCGAAATCACGCCATAAGGCGTATCGCCATCGGTCATCGACGCGATCTGTGCGTCGGTCAGCAGCAGGTCCCAGTCCGCCATTCACTTGCTCCTTACAGGCATTCGACCGTATCATGCTACAGCTTGTATATACAACCTGCGGATATTGCTCATGCAAAAGGTGTTTGCCCACAAAGCGCTGCTGCCGGATGGCTGGTCTGACGCGGTCATGCTCGACATCGAGGATGGCTGCCTGCAGTCCGTCGCAGCCGGCCAGGCAGAACGGGACGCGGACACGGTCGTGGGCTTCGCGATTCCCGGGCTCACCAATGCACACAGCCATGCGTTCCAGCGCGCGCTGGCAGGTCATACCGAAGAACGTTCGCCGGCCGGACGCGACAGCTTCTGGACCTGGAGAGAACGGATGTATGCGCTGGCGGCGGTGGTTGACGCCCCGATCCTGTATGCGCTCGCCCGGCAGGCCTATTCGGAGATGCTGGAGGCGGGCTATACCGCCGTCGCCGAATTCCATTACCTGCATCGCGAGCCTGGCTCGGACGAGCTCGACGATGCGATGTTCGATGCGCTGCGGCGTGCGGCAGACGACTCCGGCATCAGGCTGACCTATGTGCCGGTGCTGTACGAACGCGCCGGCTTCGACCAGCCACAGCCTGAGGGCAGCCAGCGCCTGTTCGCGCTCACCCTGGAGCAGTTCCTGCAGCACTACGAGCGTGTACAGACATACAGCGGCGCCATCCTCAATATTGGCATCGGCGCGCACAGCCTGCGCGCGGTCAGTGATGCGTCGCTAAAGGCCATCGCCGGCGTTGCCAGCAAGGACGACGTGCCACTGCATTTGCACATTGCAGAGCAACAGCGCGAGGTGGACCAGTGCATGGCGGCGAACAGCCGGCGGCCGGTGCGCTGGCTGCTGGAGAACTACGAGGTCAATCGTAACTGGTGCCTGGTGCATGCAACTCACATGGATGAAGAAGAGGCTGAGGCGCTCGCGCAGACAGAGGCCGTAGCCTGCCTGTGTCCAAGCACAGAGGCCAATCTCGGCGATGGCCTGTTTCGACTGCGTCGATTCCTGGCGCACGGCGGCAATATTGCCATCGGCTCCGACAGCCACATCTCCATAAACCCTTTCGAAGAACTGCGCTGGCTGGAGTATGGCCAGCGGCTGGCGACGCAGTCACGCAATGTAGCGTCCTTGCAGGATGCGCATGTGGGCAGCGAGCTGTTCGTGAGGTCGTTGCACGGCGGGCTGCAGGCCGGCAGTCGCAACAAAGCTGGCCTGCAGGCGGGCGCTCCCGCGGATCTTGTCGCGCTGTATGCGGAAGACCCCATGCTGTTGGGTCACAGCGATGCGTCCATTCTCGATGCACTGGTGTTTTCGGGATACCGGCTGCCCATCGAGCGGGTCATGGTGAATGGCACATGGTGCGTCGAAGACGGCATGCATCGTTCGCGTGAGCCGGCAAGAGCAGCGTACAAGGCCGCGCTCGGCGAGATAGGGGCGGCGTCGTGAGCAACGCAGCGAAACCCATGTACCAGCAGCTGAAAGATCTGATCATCGAGCGCATCTCGACCGGAGAGCTGCGTCCCAGCGATCGTGTGCCATCGGAGAACGAACTCGTCGACGCCATGAAGGTGTCACGCATGACGGCCAACCGCGCCCTGCGCGAGCTGACTGACGAGGGCTATGTTGATCGTGTCGCCGGTCGCGGCACATTTGTTGCCGATTTCCGCTCCCAGTCACACGTACTGGAGGTGCAGAACATTGCCGAGGAGATTGCCGCCCGCGGACATGAACACAGCAGCGAAGTATTGCGGCAGTCGCGGCAACGCGCTCGTGGCGAGATTGCCAAGGCGCTGCACGTGGCGCAGGGCACAGATGTTTTTCATCTCGAGCTGCTGCATTTCGAAAACGGCACGCCGGTGCAGATTGAAGATCGTCACATCGTCGCCGACTTCGCACCGAAGTGCCTGCAACAGGACTTCAGCCGCATCACGCCGAGCGCGTACCTCACATCAATAGCACCGCTGCAGGCGGCCGAGCAGCGCGTCCGGGCACAAAACCCGAACGCGGCGGCGCGCAAGCGACTGCAGATGGCGGCCGATGAGCCTTGTCTCGTCGTCATTCGCCGCACCTGGTCGCGCGGCCGGCCGGTGACTTTCGCGCGCCTTAGTCATCCGGGCGGCCGCTACGAACTGGCCGGCGACTACACGCCCCCGGGAACGCAAAGATCGGCATCAGCAGATGTCGTCAATCTGGAGCACTTAAGCCAATGAAGAAGACCTATCCGATCAGGGCGGCAACGGGCACAACGCTGCAAGCCAGGAGTTGGCTGACTGAAGCGCCGTTGCGCATGTTAATGAACAACCTCGACCCCGACGTCGCGGAACGGCCGGAGGACCTGGTTGTGTACGGCGGCATCGGCAAGGCCGCCCGCAACTGGGATTGCTATCACGCGATCGTGGATGCGCTTTGCGCGCTCGGAGATGATGAAACGCTACTGGTGCAGTCCGGCAAGCCGGTCGGTGTGTTTCGCACTCATGCGGATGCGCCACGTGTATTGATTGCCAACTCCAACCTCGTGCCGGCCTGGGCAAACTGGGAGCACTTTCGCGAACTCGATCGACAGGGCCTGATGATGTACGGCCAGATGACGGCGGGCTCGTGGATCTACATCGGCAGCCAGGGCATCGTTCAGGGTACCTACGAGACGTTCGTTGAAATGGGTCGGCAACATTACGACGGCGACCTCGGCGGACGCTGGATACTGACGGCCGGATTGGGCGGTATGGGCGGCGCGCAGCCGCTGGCGGCAACCATGGCCGGTGCATCGATGCTGGCGATCGAGTGCCAGCAGGATCGCATCGACAAACGCCTGCAGACCGGCTACCTCGATGTCTGCGCTGAGTCGTTGCCGGAGGCACTGGAACTGATTGAACGCTCGGTCAGGGAACGCAAACCGTTGTCGGTCGGCTTGCGCGGCAATGCTGCCGACATTCTGCCGGAACTTGTGCGTCTCGGCGTGCGGCCCGATGCGGTCACCGACCAGACATCGGCACACGACCCGGCCAATGGCTACCTGCCGTCCGGCTGGACGGTGGAGAAGTGGCAGGCGATGCGTGCCGAGGACCCGGATGCCGTTGCGGCTGCTGCGGTCATCTCGATGGCGCAACATGTCCGCGCGATGCTGGAATTCAAGGCGCTGGGAATCCCGACGTTCGACTACGGCAACAACATTCGCCAGGTCGCACTCGATCAGGGTGTCGAAGATGCCTTTGCGTTTCCCGGCTTCGTGCCGGCGTACGTTCGCCCGCTGTTTTGTCGTGGCGTCGGCCCGTTCCGCTGGGTCGCGCTGTCCGGAGATCCGGAAGATATTTACAAGACAGACCAAAAGGTCAAAGAGCTGTTGCCGGACGATACTCACCTGCATGCGTGGCTGGATGCGGCGCGTGAACGCATTCAGTTCCAGGGGCTGCCGGCGCGCATCTGCTGGGTCGGCCTGGGCGAACGGCATCGCCTCGGGCTTGCGTTCAACGAAATGGTGCGCAGCGGTGAGCTGAGTGCGCCAGTGGTTATTGGTCGCGATCATCTCGACAGTGGTTCGGTCGCGAGTCCCAACCGTGAGACCGAAGCGATGCAGGATGGCAGTGACGCCGTGTCCGACTGGCCGCTCCTCAACGCCCTGTTGAATACCGCCAGCGGTGCAACCTGGGTATCGATCCATCATGGCGGTGGTGTCGGCATGGGCTATTCGCAGCATGCCGGCGTTGTCATCGTCTGCGACGGTAGCGAGGACGCTGACCGGCGCATCGAGCGGGTGCTCTGGAACGACCCCGCGACCGGTGTCATGCGGCACGCGGATGCGGGCTATCAAATCGCCATTGACTGCGCTAACGAGCGCGGCCTGAATCTGCCGATGCTCGGCAAGGGGGCAGCAACATGAAGATGATCCTCGATAACGAACTGGTCACGTTGGCCGAGCTGCGCAGGGCATGGCAGGGACCGGTCAATGTAGAGTTGGGCATGGACGCGCGGCGTCGCATTGCCGAATCGAACGAATTCATCAACGAGGTGGTCAGCGGCGGTGACGATGTGTACGGCGTCAACACGGGCTTCGGTCAGTTTGCGAACGTGCGTATCAGCGAGGACGAACTTGCTCACCTGCAGGAAAACCTCGTGCGCTCGCATTCTGTCGGCGTTGGACCGGATCTTGACGACAATGTCGTGCGCCTGGTCATGCTGATGAAAGTGATAGCGCTTGCCGAGGGTTTTTCCGGCGTGCGAGTCGCGCTGGTGGACGCGCTCTGCGGGCTGATCAACAAGGATATCCATCCACGCATTCCGGCCAAGGGCTCGGTCGGCGCATCAGGCGATCTTGCGCCGCTCGCGCACATGGCCGGTGTCTTGCTGGGCATGGGAGAAGCGCGCGTTAACGGCGACCTGGTGCCCGCACAGATTGCGCTGCAGGAGGCCGGACTCGAGCCGCTGCAACTTGCGCCGAAAGAGGGCCTTGCGCTGCTGAACGGTACACAGGTGTCGACGGCACTTGCGCTCGCCGCGGTGTTTCGTTGTGAGAATCTGCTTGCGGCATCTCTGACCGCCGGTGCGATGACCTCGGACGCGGTGAAGGGCAGTGATACGCCGTTCGACAAGCGCATCCAGAGCGTGCGCGGGCACGGTGGCCAGATCGCAGTGGCCGGCGTGCTGCGAGACCTCATGCGCGGCAGCGAGATTCGCGCTTCGCACCGCAGTTGCGATCGTGTACAGGATCCGTATTCGATCCGCTGCCAGCCACAGGTCATCGGCGCCTGTCTCGATGTTCTCCGCCACGTTTGCGGCGTGCTGGAAACGGAAGCCAATGCCGTAACGGATAACCCGCTCGTGTTCGCCGACTCCAGAGCCGTTCTCTCGGGCGGCAATTTTCACGCCGAGCCTGTGGCCCTGGCCGCCGACTACCTGGCGCTGGCAATTGCAGAGATCGGCGCTTTGTCGGAGCGCCGCATCGCCATGCTCATTGACGAGAACCTCAGTGGCTTGCCGGCCTTCCTCGTGAAAGAGGGTGGTCTGAACAGCGGTTTCATGATGGCGCAGGTAACGGCAGCCGCGCTGGCGTCCGAGAACAAGTCGCTCGCACATCCCGCCAGCGTTGACAGCCTGCCTACCTCTGCGAATCAGGAAGATCATGTCAGCATGGCGACTTTCGCCGCCAGGCGCCTGCATGAAATGATCGACAACGTGAATGACATTGTTGCTATCGAATTGCTGGCTGCCGCGCAGGGCGTTGATTTTCATCACCCGTGCAAGAGTTCGCAGGCACTCGAACAGGTGATCGCCGACATTCGCATGGTGTCACCGAACTACGACGAGGATCGCTCTTTATCTGCCGACATCAGGCGCGTCTCGCGCATGATCGATCGCGGCGATTTTTGCCGCCACGCCGAATCCGTGTTGCCCAGTCACGGATGATGGCGGACGGGTTCTCGTTTCATGACGGCAGTACGCCGCTGCTGATCAGCGTGCCGCACGACGGGCGACGATTGCCGGAGGATATCGCGGCCGACATGACGCCTGTTGGCCAGTCGCTACCGGACACTGACTGGCATGTTGCCAGGCTGTATGAGTTTGCCCGTGACGCTGGCGCGTCGCTGCTGGTCGCCAATTACTCACGTTACGTTGTGGACCTGAACCGTTCGGCGGACGACGAGGTGCTGTATCCCGGGCAGCTGGTTACAGGTTTGTGTCCGGGCAGGACATTTGCGGGCGATGACATCTATGTCGATGGCCGTGACATCGATGCGGCCGAGCGGCAGCGCAGGGTGACGCGGTACTGGAACCCATACCACGACAAGCTCAGGACTACGCTTGAGTCCCTGCAAAAACGCCACGGCCACGCACTGCTGTGGGACGCGCATTCAATCCCCAGCGAGGTCCCGGGTTTGTTCGACGGCGAGCTGCCGGTGCTGAATATCGGCACCTGGGACGGCCGAAGTTGTGCCGCAGAGCGCGAACAGGCGGTTTTCGCAAGCGCACGTGACAGCGGCTATAGCAGCGTTCTGAATGGCCGCTTCAAAGGGGGCTACATCACCCGGCACTACGGCGCGCCGGGCGCGGGCGTGCACGCCCTGCAGCTGGAGATAGCACAGCGCGGCTATATGAATGAGGATAGTCGCGAGTTTGATACAACGGCCGCGGCCAGATTGCAGGACACGCTTGCAGATATGTTGCGCGCGTTTTCGGTTCAGGCCGGGTACAGCTAGCGAACGCTACTCTGCGGAGCTCGCTTTGGGCTATCATGTCCGCAACGAAAATCAGGAAAAGGTCAGAAAATGAAGAATTTCAGCAAAATTTTTGCAACGTGCGGCGCAATTGTCGCGCTAATGTTCAGCAACTCGGCACTCGCCGCGTCCGGCGAAGAAATAGACGTAAAGGCTGACGAAGCCATTACAGCGTTCCATAGTGAGGTCAAGGGTGGGGACGTGTTCCTCAGCCAGGCAGCGGGCTACCTCGTATTTCCGCGCGTCATCAAAGTTGGTGTTGGTGTTGGCGCCGAAACCGGCGAAGGTGCCTTGCGCATCAACGGCAAGACGGTGGCCTATTACAGAACCACGAGCGGCTCCATCGGTTTTCAGCTGGGTGCGCAGGCCAAGTCGATTGTCATTGTATTCATGACGGAGGAATCGCTTAACAAGTTCCGCAATTCAGAAGGTTGGAAAGTGGGTGTTGATGGTTCGGTTGCGCTGATCGACCTGGGTGCAGGTAAGACGATTGATTCGACCAACATTAAAGACCCCGTCGTAGGCTTTATCTACGGCGCCAAGGGTCTGATGTACAACCTCACGCTCGAAGGCTCCAAGTTCAGCAAGCTCGACAAGTAGCGGCGTATTTCCTCGCCGGGGCCTGCTCAGGCCTCGGCGATCTGCGTTGCCTCCCTGGCGCGCTTCTCAAACTCATCCTGCCACTTGGAACGCCGCGTTGCCGGCGCAACCTGCACCGCGGTGACCTTGTACTCCGGGCAGCTCGTGGCCCAGTCGCTGTACTCGGTGGTCACGACGTTGGCACCGGTCTCCGGGTTGTGGAACGTGGTGTAAACCACGCCAGGTTTTACCTTTTCAGTGATCGTCGCCGTCAGCGTGATATCGCCCTTGCGGCTGGCCAGCGATACCAGCTGGCCTTCCTTTATGCCGCGCAATTCAGCGTCGCTGGGATGTATTTCAAGTTCGTCACGGTCGTGCCAGACATTATTCTCGGTGCGGCGCGTCTGCGCGCCGACGTTGTATTGCGACAGGATGCGTCCGGTCGTTAACAACAGCGGGAACTTGCGATTGGTTCGTTCTTCCGTCGGCACGTAGTCAGTCTCGACAAACAGGCCCTTGCCACGCACGAACTGCTCGATGTGCATGATTGGTGTTCCCATCGGGGCGTCGTCGTTGCATGGCCATTGCACGCTGCCGACCTTGTCGAGGAAGTCAAAACTGACATTGCTGAAGGTTGGTGTCAGCGCCGCGATTTCATCCATGATCTCGGCGGAGCTGGCAAAGTTCATGTCGTAGCCCATGGCCTGCGACAACTCCTGGGTAATCAGCCATTCGTCCTTGCCCTGCTGCGGCTTCATGACGGGCCGCACGCGATTGATGCGCCGCTCGGCGTTGATGAAGGTGCCATCTTTTTCGAGGAACGATGTGCCCGGCAGGAATACGTGCGCGAACTTCGAGGTCTCATTCAGGAACAGGTCCTGAACCACGATGCACTCCATGCTGCTGAGCGCTGCTTCCACATGCAGCGTATCGGGATCGGACTGGGCAAGATCCTCACCCTGGATATACATTCCCTTGAAGTCGCCGGCGCAGGCGGCATCGAACATATTGGGGATGCGGTGGCCGGGCTCGGCGTCCAGTAGCACACCCCAGTGTTTCTCGAAGATGCCGCGAACCGCATCGTCCTGTACCGGACGGTAGCCTGGCAGTTCATGCGGGAACGAGCCCATGTCGCATGAGCCCTGTACGTTGTTCTGGCCGCGCATCGGGTTGACGCCACAGCCGGAGAAGCCAATGTTGCCGGTTGCCATGGCGAGATTCGCCATGCCCATGACCATGGTGGAGCCCTGGCTGTGTTCGGTGACGCCGAGGCCGTAATAAATGGCTGCACGATCCGCGTTCGCATACAGGCGTGCGGCCGCACGAATAGTGTCCGCGTCGACGCCGGATATTTTCGCAACAGCTTGCGGCGAATTTTCAGGCTTCATGATCATGTCCTTCCAGGCCGCGAAGGAATCCATGTCGCAACGTTCACGCACATAGTCTTCATCCACGAGCCCTTCGCTGACAACGACGTGAGCGAGCGCGTTGATGATGGGGACATTGGTGCCGGGCAGCAGTGGCAGGTGATGTTCCGCTTTGATTCGTGCGGACTTGACCAGGCCGATCTCGCGCGGGTCGACAACAATCAGTTTGGCACCTTCACGCAAACGCTTTTTCATCTGCGAACCGAACACCGGATGCGCTTCGGTGGGATTTGAGCCTATGACCATCATGACGTCGCAGTCCATGACGCTGTCGAACGGCTGCGTCCCGGCTGAGGTTCCCAGTGTCTTGTTGAGGCCGAATCCTGTTGGTGAATGGCAGACGCGCGCGCAGGTGTCGACGTTGTTGTTGCCCATCGCTGTGCGTACGAGTTTTTGCACGGCAAACACTTCTTCGTTGGTGCAGCGTGACGAGGTGATACCCCCGATCGACTTGCGGCCGTATTTTTGCTGGATTTCCTTGAAGCGTCGCGCAGCGTAAGCGATGGCTTCATCCCAGCTCACCTTCTGCCAGGGCGCAGACGTGTTGTCGCGAATCATTGGCTCCAGCACACGGTCCTGATGTGATGCGTAACCCCACGCGAAGCGGCCTTTAACGCAGCTGTGGCCATGGTTGGCCTGGCCATCCTCGTGCGGTGTCATACGCACGACCTGGTCGCCCTTGAGTTCGGCCTTGAACGAGCAGCCGACACCGCAGTAGGCGCAGGTCGTCACGACGCTGCGATCAGGCAGGCCATTGTCGATGACGCTCTTTTCCATCAGCGTTGCTGTCGGGCAGGCCTGCACACACGCGCCGCAAGACACGCATTCGGAATCGAAGAAGCTCTCGCCGATGCCGGCAGACACCTTCGACTTGAAGCCACGCCCTTCGATGGTGAGTGCGAACGTACCCTGCACCTCGTCGCAGGCGCGCACGCACCGTGAGCACACGATGCACTTGCTCGGGTCAAACTGGAAATACGGATTGCTGGTGTCGGCTACGGCATCCAGGTGATTCTCGCCATCGAAGCCGTAGCGGACATCGCGCAGGCCGACCTTGCCTGCAACGTCCTGCAGCTCGCAGTCGCCGTTGGCGGAGCACGTCAGGCAGTCGAGCGGGTGATCGGAGATGTACAGCTCCATGACATTGCGGCGCAGTTTTGCAAGCGCCGCCGTCTGTGTGCGGATCTTCATGCCGGCTTCGATGGGTGTCGTGCAGGAGGCTGCGTAGCCCTTACGACCTTCGATCTCGACCAGGCACATGCGGCAGGAGCCGAATGGTTTGACGCTCGAGTTTGCACAAAGCTTGGGGATGGTGATGCCAGATTCGCGAGCAGTGCGCAGAATATTGCCGCCTGCCGGCACGGTCATTGGCAGTCCGTCAATCTCTACGTCAATCGTTGCATCGGTCTTGCTCATCGGGAGAAATCCTCCGGGAAGTGCTTAAGTATGCTGCGCACGGGATACGGCGTCATGCCGCCCATCGCGCACAGCGATGCGTGTTCCATGGTGTCGCAGAGTTCGTGCAACAAAGCTTCGTTGGCCTGCCGCTGTTCACCCGCGACGATGCGGTCAATCACCTCGACGCCGCGTGTCGAGCCGATGCGACAGGGGGTGCACTTGCCGCAGGACTCGATGGCGCAGAACTCCATCGCGAAGCGTGCCTGCTGTGCCATGTTGGTCGCGTCATCAAAGACCACGATGCCACCGTGTCCGAGCATGCCACCGACCGCCGCGAAGGCTTCGTACTCCAGCGGGGTGTCGAAATCGCTGGCAGGAATATAGGCGCCGAGTGGTCCGCCCACCTGCACGGCTTTGACGGGTCGGCCGCTGGCAGTGCCGCCGCCCCAGTCTTCGATCAGTTCGCGCAGGGTGACACCGAAGGCTTTCTCAACGACGCCACCGCGCTTGATGTTGCCGGCCAGTTGAAACGGCAGCGTGCCCTTTGAGCGATCGTTGCCATAGGACGCGTAACGCTCTGCACCCAGTCGCACAATGTTGGGAACCGAGGCGAGCGTGATGACGTTGTTAATGATGGTGGGTTTGCCGAACAGGCCGGATATTGCCGGTAGCGGTGGCTTCGAACGCACGATGCCGCGTTTGCCTTCGAGGCTCTCCAGCATCGCGGTCTCTTCGCCGCAAACGTAGGAACCGGCACCGATATGCAGATCGATGTCGAAACTGAAGCCGCTGCCCTGGATGTTATCGCCCAGCCAGCCTGCGTCACGAGCGGCATCCAGTGCACGCTCGAGAATGCGGCGCGTTAACGGATACTCCGAGCGCAGGTAGATGTAGCCCTTGCTCGCGCCGACCGCGTAGCCGGCGATCGCCATGCCCTCGAACAGGCACATGGGGTCGCCTTCCATCAGCAGGCGGTCAGAAAATGTGCCGCTGTCGCCTTCGTCGGCATTGCAGGCAATGTATTTCTGGTCTGCGCTGGCATCGGCCGCGGTGCGCCACTTGATACCGGTCGGGAAGCCGGCGCCACCGCGTCCGCGCAGTCCGGATTTGGTAACGGCGTCGATGACCGCGTCCGATCCCATCTCGAGTGCGGCCTGCAGTCCTGCGAAACCACCGGTCTCGCGAAAACTCGCAACCGACAAAGGTTCAATCAGGCCGCAACGAAACAGTGTCCAGCGATCCTGCTTGATGAGGTAAGGGATCTCGTTGGTCGGACCCAGCCGCTTCGGGTGCGCAGCGCCTTCCAGGAGGCCGGCAGCAAAGAGTTCGGCAATATCGTGTGCAGCGACGTTGCCATACGCAATGCGCTGTCCGTCAACGTCGACTTCCACCATTGGCTCGAGCCAGCTCGCGCCCCAGGAGCCATTGCGCAGCAGAGAGACGCTCTGACCGCTGGACTTTGCTACGCGCGCGATTTCCAGCGCGACCTCATCGGCGCCTACTGAGACCGCGGCGGTTTCCCTTGGGACGTAGATGCGCGTGCTTGCCATCAGCGCTCTCCCGCCAGGCTTTCGACCAGTTCGTCGAAGCGTTGCGAGGTCACTCGGCCGTAGGTCTTGTTATCGATCATGACGGCTGGTGAACAGGCGCAGTTGCCGAGGCAATAAACCGGCTGCAGCGTGACCTCTGTCGTGGATTCGTGCATCGCGACGCCAAGCGATCGCTCGATGTGTGCGCCGAGTTCGCGCGCGCCCATGGCCTGGCAGGCTTCGGCCTGGCACACCTTGATGACGCGTTTGCCCGGTGCTGTGGTACGGAAGTCGTCGTAGTAACTGACCACTCCGTGTACATCGGCACGCGACACATTCAGTTCGCTGGCGAGCTGGCGGATAACATCGTCCGGGATCCAGCCGATCGCCTCCATGACGCCGTGCAGTATCTGCACCAGCAGCTCCGCGCGACCGTCATGTTGCGTAACGATCTGGCTGACGACGTCGGGATCGAAGCTCTTTTCACTCATGACACAAGCCGTTCGGGTGCAGAGTAAACATTGTATGTGCTGCCGCGCAGGAAACCCACCAGCGTCATGTTGAACTCGCGAGCAAGACTGACCGCGAGGCTGGATGGTGCGCTGACCGCTGCGAGCAGCGGGATGCCGGCGACCAGAGTTTTTTGTACGAGTTCGAAGCTGGCGCGGCCCGAAACCATCATGCCGCTGTTGCTGGCAGGCAGCACGTCATCGAGCAGCAGTCGGCCAATCACCTTGTCCACGGCGTTATGCCTGCCGACGTCCTCCATGACAGCACCCAGCTGGCCATCCTTGCTGAACACGGCCGCAGCGTGCAGCCCACCGGTGGCGTCGAACGTATCCTGGGCGGCACGTAGCTGGTCAGGAATCGAGGTGAGGGCAGATGCGCTGAAGGTGGTGGCCGTCGCTAACGACTCATGTCCGGCGACGCGCAGGGCGTCGAGCGACGTCTTGCCGCAAACGCCGCAGCTGGAGGTTGTATAGAAGTGTCGCTGCAGGCGACCAAGGTCGACGCTGACATGCGGCTGCAGCTCGACTCGCACGACGTTGTGCAGGCCGGAGTCCGGCGCTGGCGGCCCACAGGTCTCGATGCTCTCAATATCACTGCTGGCGCCGATAATGCCCTCGGTGTAGAGAAATCCTGCAGCCAGCTCATAGTCGTTGCCAGGCGTCCGCATGGTGATCGAGATGCTGCGAGTTGCGCGCCCTTTGGGAGTCGACCAGGCCAGACGGACTTCCAGGGGCTCTTCCACGGCGACCATGTCGGCGACCTGTCGCTGCTTTCCGGCTGCAACCTTGGCGACCTCCATGGAAAGACTGCGCATAGTCATCGTTTAGAATCAGTCTGTTAGCGGCCAGCCAGTATATCTCAAGGCCTCAAGGTCTAGTTGCTAATGAGAATCGTTCTCATAAGCCATTGTAACTAAACGTATTTTGTTCAGCTTCGTTGTGGTTTCGTTCAGGTTCGGCGCGTAGAATTTACGCCAGTCCAACTATTACCAAGTTAATCCCAAGGAGAATTCCGTTGAGCAAGATTGCCCGCCGCAAATTCATTCAGTTGTCAGCCGCAGCCGCTGCTGGCGTACTCGTTCAGCCAGGCCGCAAGGCAATGGCAGCCGACATGCCGCAGTTGTCGCCAGATGACCCGATGGCCAAAGCCATGCGTTACACGCACGACGCGAGCAGCGTTGATGCATCGACGCGCGCTAACCCGGCCCCGGAACAGAACTGTGCAAACTGCGCGCTTATCCAGGGCGCTGACGGCGACGCCTGGCGTCCTTGCCAGATCTTCCCGGGCAAGGCCGTGAATGCCAAGGGCTGGTGCCAGGTATGGGCACCAAAAGCCTGAGCCTGACAAAAGTCATGCAACACAAAACGCCGGCATCTGCCGGCGTTTTTCATTATTATTCCAGCGCCCAAACGTAAAGCGGAGAAAAACGTGTTCCAGTCACTTGAGGCGATGCCAGCCGACGCCATTCTCGGTTTGATCGCGGAGTACAAACAAGACCCTCGCGCCGACAAGATCGATCTCGGTGTCGGTGTCTACATGACGCCCGAGGGCATGACGCCGGTACTGGACGTCGTGAAGATCGCCGAGCGATTCTTGCTGGAAACACAGGAAACCAAAACTTACATCGGCACTTTTGGTGATATCGCGTTCTGCAACGCCATGCAGACGATGACCTTCGGCGACACGGCTGACGGGGATCGCATGACGACGCTGCAGGGCCCCGGTGGCTCCGGTTGTTTGCGTGTTGCAGCAGGCTTGCTGATGCGCGCACGTCCCGGCGCGACAGTGTGGGTGAGTGACCCGACCTGGGCGAATCACATACCGCTGCTGGGCGGTGTCGGCCTCGATCTGAAGCCATACCCTTACTACGACACTGAGAAGCATGTGCTGCGTGAGGACGCCATGCTCGAGACCTTGCGCAAAGCGCCGCAGGGTGACGTCGTGTTGTTACATGCCTGTTGCCACAATCCGTCCGGGCTGGATCCCTCGGAGGAACTGTGGCGCAAGATATCGGAGATCGTGGTCGAACGTGAGCTCGTGCCGTTCATCGACATGGCGTACCAGGGCTTTGCCAGGGACCTGGAGGCAGACGCCTACTCCGTGCGCTACATGGCGGACAAGGTGCCGGAGATGATTGTCGCCAACTCATGCTCAAAAAACTTCGGTTTGTATCGCGATCGCGTCGGCAGCCTTAGCGTGTTGTGTGAAGACTCAGCGAGTCGTGACATCGTCAAGAGTCAGCTCAGCAACATTGTTCGTACGGTCTATTCTGTGCCACCGGATCACGGTGCTGCAATCGTGAGTCACGTGCTGCGCGATGCGGGCCTGCACAAGACCTGGCTGACCGAGGTTGCCGCCATGCGCGATCGCATGCACGACATGCGTGAGCTGTTGGCCAGCGAGTTGCGCGACCGTGCGCCGCAGCACAATTTCTCACACCTGGGGAATGCCACCGGAATGTTCTGCTTTCTTGGCGTCACCGCCGAGCAGGTAGAGAGACTGAAGCGAGAGTTTGGTATCTATATGACCAGCAACAGCCGCATCAACGTGGCTGGCATCACCGAGTCGAACGTAACTTATCTGGCGGAGTCCATCGCCGCCGTTTGTTAACGCATACCGCGCCACAGCACGCGGCTATTCAGGTCGATGCGGTACTTTTCGGTCACACCGCCGTTCAGTTCCAGCACGTAGCGCACGGGCTCAACGGGACCTCGCGATTCCAGTGAGTGTGGTTCGGTGTTGGCGTGAATGGTCGCGATCGTGCCGTCCGCGCGCACGTACAGTATGTCGAGCGGGATCAGAGTGTTCTTCATCCACATCGAGTGGTAAGCGTCTTCCTCATAAACAAACAGCATGCCGGTTGTTTCCGGCATCTCGCGGACATGCATCAGGCCGCGCCGGGTTTGCGCCGCAGTGACTGCGAGGTAGATGTCGAACAGGTAACAGGTATGGCTGCTGCCGACGATGACCAGTACATCCCGATCGAAAGCATCGTCAAGCTCGTCAGCGGCCAGCGACATGCATCCCGACAGCAGTACGACCAGCCACATTTTCGCAATAAGTCTCACTTGCTGTCCCAGTCCAGCAGGCCGGAGAAGCTCAGCTCCTCGATGATCACACTGCTGTCGCCGTTGACCTCTGCCAATGGTGCGATGCAGTACATGTTGCCGCTGATCGCGTAACGATTCTCATTCAATGGTTCCTGACGCGTAACGTCGGTCCAGCAGGCTGCTTCGACGGCGGTACTGAAAAAACGGCCATTGCCTTCCAGTATCAGCGTGGCATTGGTCACGAGCTCTTTCCCGGTTGCGCCGGGTTCGAGGTCAGGCAGTCCGATGATGATAGCGATATCCTGATCCGCCTCGACCAGTGTGCCCGCAAAGCGCAGACGCGCGCCTTCACCGCGCGGCCGCGGCATGCCCTCGCAGGCTACTTCAGTCGCATTCCAGTCGATTTCTGCGGAGATTGCACCGAACATGGTGGTTTTCAGTGACCCGCCCCTGCCGCAGGTGTATTCAATCGTCGCGGCAGCTGGAGGCGCTTCTGCGACCGTCGTGTTGTCCTCACTGCAGGCGCACAAACAGCCTGCGAACAACAGGGGGAGCGGGATCCAGCGATTCCGGGTTACGTTAGTTTTTTGCAATGTCTGGCGTCGCTTGCGGTCAAATCGAGCACATTATTACTGAATTAGTGTCGCTGTGAGTAAAAAACCGCGCGACGTGTTGGCATGTCGCAGCATCCTTCTTAGAATGGCACGCCTTTTTTATAGCTGGAGCCCTTAATGAGCGTCGTTGAACAAGTCCAAAAGCTCGAAGCCCATGCGAGCAGCCTGATCATCGGACAGGCGCACCTCATCAATCGTATGCTGATTGCGCTGTTGTGTGATGGTCACCTGCTGGTGGAAGGCGCCCCTGGACTGGCGAAGACCCGCGCGATCAAGGTGCTGGCCGAGAGCATAGAGGGAAACTTCCATCGACTGCAGTTCACACCTGACCTGTTGCCTGCCGACCTGACCGGAACCGATATCTACCGGCCGCAGGAAGGCACCTTCGAGTTCCGCAAGGGGCCGTTGTTCCATAACCTGATCCTCGCCGACGAGATCAACCGCGCGCCTGCCAAAGTGCAGTCAGCGTTGCTCGAGGCGATGGAGGAGCGGCAGATTTCGGTGGGCGACAAGAGCTATCCGCTCGATGACCTGTTCATGGTCATGGCGACGCAGAACCCGATCGAGCAGGAGGGCACCTATCCGCTGCCCGAGGCGCAACTGGATCGCTTCCTGTTGCACGTCGAGGTTGGCTACCCGAGCATCGAAGACGAGCGCCGCATCCTGGTGCTGAATCGTGACGAGGCAAAGAGCGGCCAAAGAGACGCGTTCCAGCCCCCCGAAAAGCTGTCGATTGAATCCATCATGCAGGCGCGCCAGGAAATCCTGCGCCTGCACCTCGCGCCTGAGCTTGAGGAGTACATCGTCAACGTCGTGGTTGCGACTCGTAACCCGGAGAAAGTTGACGACGCGCTCGCCGGGCAGGTCATGTACGGTGCCAGCCCGCGCGCCAGCATGGGCATCGATCGCGCCGCGCGCGCACATGCCTGGTTGTCCGGACGCGACTACGTTGGACCGGAGGACATCCAGGCTGTGGCGCCCGATGTGCTGCGCCATCGCCTGGTGCTGAGCTTTGAGGCTGAGGCTGACGGCATCAGCGCCAACACGGTCATTGAAGGCATTCTCGACGGAGTCGGAGTGCCCTAGTGGTCAGACTGGATCACGTTCCGGAGGATGCATCGCCGGTCAGCGTCAGCCAGGAAGGGCTGATCAGACTGAACGGCCCGGCACGCGCCATTGCGCTGGACGTGTTGCGTGTCCGCTCCCTGCAAACCGGAGCGTACGTGTCGCATTTCAAAGGTCGCGGCATGGAGTTTGACGAGTCCCGGCCATACCAGCCCGGTGACGACCCGCGCTCAATCGACTGGCGCGTGACGGCGCGCAGTACCACCGCATACACCAAGTTGTTCCGCGAAGAGCGCGAACGCCCGGTACTTGTGGTCGTCGACCTGCGTGCGACGATGCACTTCGCGACCCAGGGTTGTTTCAAATCGGTCAACGCAAGTCGCGCCGCTGCATTGCTGGCGTGGTCGGCACATCACCGCGGCGATCGTCTCGGCGGACTGATTTTCGGGGACACCACGCATCGTGAACTGAAGCCGCGCCTCGGGCGCCGCGCCGCACTGCAGTTCGTGCACCAGCTGGCAGAGCACGCCGACTGGCAGCATCGGCAGCGCGCGGCAGGCGAGACCGGCGAGGAACAGCTGGAGCAGGCCATGTCTGCGTTGCGGCGTGTTGCCCGGCCGGGCAGCCTGGTCGTCATCCTGAGCGACTTTCTGGGCATGACGCGCAAGGCGCAGTCGTACCTGTCGAGCGTCGCCCGGCACAACGAAATGCTGGCAGTGCAGCTGTTCGACCCGTTCGAAAAGGAGTTGCCGCCGCCAGGCCGTTACCGCGTCGTCGCAAAGGACGACGAGCTCGCCATTGACACGGTTGCCACCGCGGCGCGTCGCGACTACACCGCCGCCTACGAACAACGCAGCCACGAATTCGGAGATTTCTGCCAACGCTATGGCATTCATCTCATGCACATGGCAACCACCGATGACCCGGTCTCTGCACTGCAAACGGCACTGGGGCGAAGGACACACTGACCATGGCGCAGGCACAAATCCCACTGCGCGACCTGCATCTGCCGGAGGACATCGGCCTGTGGCCGTTGGCGCCCGGCTGGTGGATCGTCATTGTGGTCCTGTCGCTATTGCTGTTGTGGGGAGGTCGCAAGGCGTGGCGGACGCACCGCCACAATGCCGCGCGGCGGCTCGCGATGCGCCGCCTCGGCGAAATCCACGAGCAATACCAGAGCACTGGCGATGCGGTCGGTTTTGCGAAGCAACTATCGGCGTTGCTGCGCCGCGCGATGCTTGCCTATGCCCCGCGTGACGAGGTCGCCGGTTTGACCGGTGAAGCCTGGCTGGAATGGCTCGACGACGGCCTTGGCCTGCCGATGTTCGAGACGACAACGGGCAGGCTGTTGCTGGAGTTGCCGTATCGCGACCCGGATACGCGCGTGTCCGAGAACGAAGTCGGGCACTTGCTGAATGCGGCGAAAATGCGAATTGGTACTCCCGTGCGAGGTGAGCGCTGATGTGGTCGCTTGCCTGGCCCTGGGCGCTACTGGCGCTGCCGTTGCCGCTCATCGCGCGCGCACTGCTGCCCGAAGCACGCAGCCTGGCAGCAGCCGGTCTGAAGGTGCCGACGCTCGACGGCTTCTCCATGCTATCCGATCGATCGCAGACCGAGCACCTGTTGAATTGGCGCTTCTGGGTTGCCGTACTGGCATGGCTGCTGCTGGTGGTTTCAGCAGCGCGCCCGGAGCGCATCGGCGACGAACTGGAAGTGCCGGTCTCGGGACGCAACCTGATGCTCGCAGTCGACCTGTCCGGCAGCATGGACCAGAAGGACTTTGAGCTCGGCAATCGCAGGGTGGATCGTCTGACCGCAACCAAAGCAGTGGCGAGCGACTTTATCGGCCGGCGCGAAGGCGATCGCATCGGCCTGATTCTGTTTGGTGAACGTGCCTACCTGCAGGTACCGCTGACGCTGGATCGCGAAACCGTCAAGACGCTGCTGCTCGAGGCCTTCATTGGCCTCGCCGGTGAGAAGACGGCAATCGGCGATGCGATCACGCTGGCCGTGAAGCGTATCCATGAGCAGGGCGAAGCTGCCGGTGACCAGGTGCTGGTGCTGCTGACGGACGGCGCCAACACCGCCGGCGAGATCGAGCCGATCAAGGCCGCGCAACTGGCACAGCAGGTTGGGCTGCGAATCTACACCATCGGTATCGGTGCGGAACAACTCGAGGTGTCATCGTTACTTGGCGGACGCAGGAACATCAATCCGTCGGCCGACCTCGACGAGGAGACGCTGACCAACATCGCGAACCTGACTGGCGGACGCTATTTCCGCGCCACGGATACAGCCAGCCTGCAGGAGATCTACGCGCTGGTCGATGAACTCGAACCGGTCGAAGAACCCGAGACGGGATTCCGGCCGGTCAAGTCGTTGTATTTCTGGCCGCTGGGCGGCGCGTTCCTGCTGGCTGCGCTGTTGTGCCTGACAGCCATGCTGCAGAACGTAGTCATGAACCGACGCATGGAGGCGCAGACCGATGCCGGCTGAGTTTCTGTGGTTGCGACCCGAATGGCTGTGGGCGATACCTGCGGTCATCCTGGCCGCTATTTACTTTGCGCGCCGGCAACTGGGGCCGGGAAGCTGGGAGCATATTATTGCGCCGGCACTGGCGCCTTATGTGCTGTCACGATCGGCAGCGCGCGGCGCTGATTATCGCTGGTGGATACTCGCACTGGCGGGCGTGCTTGGCGCACTGGCACTGGCGGGCCCTGCCTGGGACCGCATCGAACAGCCCGTGTTTCGCTCCGAGCAGGCGCTGGTTGTGGCCGTGGATCTGTCGCGCTCGATGGATGCGCCCGACATTGCACCCAGCCGCCTGCAGCGTGCGCGCCTGAAGATTCTCGACATCCTGGAACGTCGTGGCAGCGGCCAGACAGCACTGGTCGTTTATTCCGCGAATGCATTTACGGTGACACCGCTGACGACCGACAACGACACCATCGCAGCACTGGTTAACAGCCTCAGTACCGACATCATGCCGAGCCGCGGCAGCTACCCGGTAGTGGCCATCAACAAGGGTCGCAGCCTGCTCGAGCAGGCGGGCATCGGCTTCGGCGAGATACTGCTCATTACCGATGGCGGCGCGTCGCCGGCAGCCGAACGTGTTGCGCGCGATTTGCGTGGCAGCGGTTACACACTGTCTGTGCTTGGTGTTGGCACTCTGGAGGGTGCGCCGATTCCTCGCCAGACGGGTGGTTTCGTCACTGACCAGGCAGGCAGGATTGCGGTGCCGCGCCTGGAAGAAACCGGGTTGAAAAAACTCGCCGCAGCCGGTGGCGGGCGATACGCGCGCATCGCGGCGGACTCGCGCGATATCGATGCGCTGCTGTCCGGTGAAGTTGCGGGCGGTTCGCAGTCCTCTGACGAGTCATTGGCAACCGACCAGTGGCGCGAGGAAGGGCCCTGGCTATTGTTGTTGCTGTTGCCAATCGCGGCGCTCGCTTTCCGCCGTGGCTGGGTGCTGGTTGCGATAGTGTTCGTGCTGCCACTGTCGCTGTCACAGCCTGTCGAGGCGTCGGTCTGGGATGACCTCTGGCTCAACAAGGACCAGCAAGCGAAGCGACAACTGCAGGCCGGCGATGCAGCGGCTGCTGCCGAGACGTTTGAAGATCCGGACTGGCAGGCCGTGTCCCGCTACCGCGCGGGCGACTATGCCGGCAGCGCGGCACAGTTTGCAGAACATGGTGACACGCGCAATCTCTACAACCTTGGCAATGCCCTGGCACTGCAGGGCGAGTTCGAGTCGGCCATTGACGCTTACGAGCAGGTGCTCGAAATGGACCCCACCGACGAGGATGCCGCCTACAACCTCGAGCTGGTGAAGCAGATGCAGGAACAGCAACAGCAGGAAAGTGAGCAGCAGGAGTCCGAGCAGCAGCAGGGCGAAGGTGAGCAGGGCGAGAGCGACAGTGACTCCGAACAGCAGGACGGCGGCGAACAGTCCGACGGCGAGGCGCAAGAATCCGAGTCCGGTGATCGCGAGGCGGAAGACGGTGAGCAGGAGGATCTTGACGCGCTGCAAGAGGAGCTCAGAAAAGCAGCCGAAGAAGCGCAGCAGGGCGAAAAGTCGGAACAGCTCAGCGAAGAGCAGTTGCAGGAGCTGCGCGAGATGCAGGAACAGGAGCAGGCGATGGAGCAGTGGTTACGTCGTATCCCCAACGATCCAGGTGGCCTGCTGCGGCGCAAGTTCCGCTACCAGTACCAGCGTAGTGAAGTAGACCAGGACGGCAACCCGCTGTGGCCTGATGACAATGTGCAGCCCTGGTAAGTTGCAGGAGTAGATGAAGTGCGAAGCAAAATAATTCTGGGCCTGATGGCGGGACTGCTGTTCGCGGCACAAGCGACTGCGGCAGTGACTGCGCGTGTCGATCGCCCGGCGGTAGACCTCAATGAGTCCTTCACGCTCGAGATCATCGTCGACGGCAACAGCGACATGGAACCTGAGATTGCGGCGCTGGAAGCCGATTTCTACATAGGCCAGAGCAGCCAGCTCAGCAACACGTCAATCATTAACGGACAGATCAATCGCAGCCGCACCTGGACCTACATGCTCATGGCGAAGCGTACTGGTGAGGTTCGCATTCCGCCGATTCGCGTGGGCAATGAGGAGAGCAACGCGGTATCTATCGTGATTCGCGAGCCGAGCTACGCGCCACCTGGCGAGGCGGATGTCTTCGTATCCTCAGAGGTCGATTTCGACGAGACCTACGTGCAGGCACAGATCCTGTACACGATAAAGATCTACCGGGCGGTGCCAACGCGCCAGCCATCACTCAGAGAGCCGCAAATCAGCGGTGCAGAAGTGCTTGCCGAAATCGCCGGTGATGAACGCAGCTATGCGGCCGTTCTGGACGGCAAGGAATACAACGTGGTGGAGCGGGTCATCGCAATCTATCCGCAGGAGAGCGGTGAGATCGAGATCTCGCCGGCGCGATTCGAGGCGCGTGTTTTGCGCGACGGTCGCATCACGGGGCGCAAGGTGTTTGCATCCAAGGCACACAAGGTCACGGTGCTGCCGATGCCCGCAGCCCCGGCAGAGTTTCCGAATGCGACCTGGCTGCCGGCGCGCGATGTGCAGATAACGGAAGAGTGGTCGAGCGAACCCGACAGCATCAAAGCGGGCCAGCCACTGACGCGTCGTATCAAAGTGTCGGCGCTGGGTCAGCTGGAAACGCAAATTCCGGTTGTCGAGACACCCCCCGTGGATGGCCTGAACGTCTACCCCGACAAGCCTGAATTGAGTCGCGTAGTAGAGTCCGGCGGCATTCGCGGCACACGCGAGGATCAGTACGCGATGATCGCGACGGGTGCCGGGACAATTGAGCTGCCGGAGCTCAAAGTACCCTGGTGGGATATCGAACGCGGCGAGTGGCGCATTGCGAGCCTGCCCGAGCGCACGATCAGCGTGCTCTCCTCCGGCGAGGCGCCGCCCCCACCGCCACCGCAGGAACAGGAAGCGGTGCCTGCCGAGAATGCATCGTCGCCCGCCACGGTAACCGCTGCGGCGCCGGCAGAAAGAGGTTTCTGGCGCCTCGCCGCCGAGCTGCTTGCGGCAGTGTGGTTGCTGACGGTATTCGCCTGGTGGTGGTCGAGTCGACCGAAGCAGCGCGAACCGCGCGAGCCGGCGCCGGTGCCGATCCACAAGCAACAGGCGAAGCAGTTGAAGCTGGCGCGCAAAGCCGCGCTTGCCGGTGACGACGCAGAACTCAAAGCGGCGCTGATTGCGTGGGGCAAATTGCAGTGGCCCGATGATGCGCCGCGCAGTGTCGGCGTGCTTGCAGGCCGTGTGTCGGATCCGCTTGCCGGTGAGTTGCAGAAACTCTCCGGCGCAACCTATGGTGCGGCGCAACAATCCTGGGATGGAGAGGCGCTTGCAAAAGCCTTGCGCAGCTTCGCCGTAATCGATGCCGCCGAACAGACGCAGCAACAGGACTCGCTGCCGCCGCTAATGCCCGGCGTCAGCTGACTACCACTGACCGGTATTCGGCATCGAGGCCCAGGGTTCAGCAGGCGGCAATGCGTCGCCTTTCTGCAGGAGTTCGATCGAGATGTTGTCCGGTGAACGAACGAATGCCATGTGGCCATCTCGCGGCGGCCGGTTGATGACTACGCCGCCGTCCATGAGCCGCTGACAGGTCTCGTAAATGTCGTCGACCCGGTACGCCAGGTGACCGAAGTTGCGACCCTCGCCGTAATCTTGCGGGTCCCAGTTCCAGGTCAGCTCAATCTGAGCGTCCTCGTCGCCCGGCGCCGCGAGGAAAAACAGTGAAAAGCGGCCTTGTTCGCTGTCTTTGCGATGCAGCTGCGTGAGGCCCAGCTTGTTGCAGTAGAAGTCCAAAGACTCATCGACGTCCGTTACCCGGACCATTGTGTGTAAATATTTCATGCGACAATCATCGGTCAATAATCGGCATCTGGCAAATTGACGACACCGCTCATCATCTACGTACCGGGTTTGTTGCCCAAGCCGCGGCCTGACCAGCATCGCGACGCGCTGTCGCGCTGCCTGCTTGCGTCCGTGCGACGCTTTGACTGTGATATTGCCGAGCAGATCGCCGCCAGCGAAGACAATTTCCGCATCGTGCCGTGGACGTTCGACTTCTACGGGAGGCACCGCGATCTGCAGCTGGACGCGGCGGCAATCGATGAGCTCCTGATGCAGCAGGTGGCGTCGGATGCTGACGTCGCCATCGCGTCGTCCTGGAAGCGCCGTCTCAACCTGTGGATCTACAAGCTGGGTGATTTGCTGCCATTCCTGATTCCGCATCTCGCAAGTGAGCGCATGGAGGTGCATCTGCGCGACCTGCTGCGCTACGTCAACAACGAACGCGGCATCGCGGAACGTATCCGCTACAAACTGAAGACGCCGCTCAGGCTGGCGGCTGCAGCCGGTCGCCCAGTCCTGTTGATTGGCCACAGCATGGGATCGGTGATCGCCTGGGACGCACTCTGGCAGATGACGCACCGCGATAACGATACCGCCACGGTTGACCTGTTACTGACGATGGGCAGCCCGCTGGGCCAGAACTACATTCAGAAGCGCATCAAAGGCGCGGACCATCACGGCGCGGCGCGCTTCCCGTTAAACGTACAGCGCTGGAAGAACCTCGCCGCGGTTGGCGACCTGACTGCGATTGACCCGCATCTCGTCAATGACTTCGGTGAGATGCGACAGCATGGTTTGCTGCAGAGCCTTGAAGATGAGCGCATCTTCACGTGGTTTCGCCTGGACGGCGTGCTGAACGTGCACTCCGAGTACGGTTACCTCGCGCACGAGGCAACCGCCCGGATTGTGTGTGACTGGTGGCGCTCGCTTAGTTAACGGCTTCCATGTTGGGCTTGATGACAATGTCGATACGACGATTGCGGGCACGTCCTGCCTCGGTCTCGTTGCTGGCAACGGGCCGCGTCTCGCCGTAGCCGGTGGCAATCAGCCGATAGGTTGGTATGCGCATCGCATTAACCATGTACTGCTTGACCGATTCGGCACGCGCCTGCGACAGGGTCTGGTTGAGTTCGTCGCCACCATGCGAGTCGGTGTGACCCTCTATGGTCAGCTCACTGCGCGGAAACACGTCGATCGCCTTCTCTACCTTGGCGAGCAGTTCGAAGTCCTTCGGTTTGATCTGCGACGCACCGCTGTCGAAGCTCAGCCCGGCGAGGCGCAGGATAATCGTGTCACGCTGGCGGAAGACGTTGGCTTCTTCTGACGTGAACATCTTGTCGACCTTCTCAAACTGTTCCTTGACGCGGGCCTGTGCCTCCAGGCGCTTCACCAGCGCTGCACGTTCGGCGGTGGCGCCGCCGAGGCGCTCGTCGAGTGCGTTGAGTTCCGCTTCCATGTCGGCAATGCGAATTTCATTTTCGCCAGCCTCTTGCTCCAGGCGTTGTTTGTCGTCGCGTATCGCATCAATGTAGGCGACCAATTCAGCGGCCAGCCTTTCCGGCCCGTTCTCCATGTCCGGCACGACATCGGCAGCACCTGCAACGGCACGCATCTGCTGTTCCCATTGCAGTACCAGTTGTTCAGGTGTCAGTTTCTTGTCGCGCACATTGCGTACGACCTCTGAGAGGTAGATGGCGTGCTTTGCTTCGTAGTTTGCCTGCCTTGCGAGACTGCGCGGCAGGTCAGTGTCGTAACGATTTTCATTCAGCTCGCGCTCGGCATTTGCCAGTAACTGCTTGGCGTTGGCAAGCGTAATCGGTGCGTAACGGCTGACGCGCGCGCGGTCGGCGTCGGCCAGCAGGTTGCGCGTTTCAGTCAGGTACTGCGCCTTGATGGCAACCAGCTCGGCATCGCGATACAGGCTGGTGGCCTCAATGTCGCGCTTCTTGGCATTCTTCAGGTCGCCGCGTTCCAGCAAGCGGATGGCATCGCCAAATTCGCGTTGCGCACGGTTCCAGATTTCCACGGCATCGACCTGCTTCGGTGCGCCGGCATTGGCGGCATCCTGGCGGCTCTTCATGACCTGCGCGAGCGCGGTCGAGGCCAGTTCAGCAGCGCGCGTGGCGGCAGTGAAGTGCTCTACGGCATCAGCGGCGTTGGAGCGCACGGTTTCGATGTTGCGGCCGCGCTCGAGCGCCAGCTCCGCATCTGTGTATTCCTTCATGCCACGTTCGAAGTTGCGCGGTGAGAGCAATTCGGCGTTGCTGGCCTCAGCGGCGGCCTTGGCAGCGTCTGCCTCCTTGAAGAATGTGTCGCGGAGCTCGTCAGCCGCGGAAAAAGGCGCGGCGAGGAGCAGAACAGCGGCAGCGAAGATCGCGCGCAGGTAGCTTGATTTAAGGACCATGAAACAGGTCTCCATCTGTTAAGCAGCTATAAAGCCGAGGATTCTAAACGAATTAGACGGCGTGGAGGCATTACAGGTCACCTATTTGCGCGATTCTCACGCGAAAATGTGACCGAGCTCTGATTTTACGTAATCTGGCGACCGTCCGCGCCAGATTGTGCTCTGGCTCACAGTCGCCATGGATTGCCGAAGGTAGTCTTTAGGCATGAGTACGAAGTACTACACGCAGTTCATTTTGACCGATACCGAGTATCGGGGCAGGAACGAATTTTGCGGTGTTATCGAGCTGAGTCAGCCGATGGAGGACGACCCGGACCGACACGACATCGAGGCCATACTGGCCGACAACTTTGATCTCAAGAGCAATGCGGTGAAGCTGCTGAGCTGGTCGAGGTTGCACTAAAGGAACACTGGCACTCAACTTCTGGCGCCTTTTTTTATTCCCCCTGACTCTCCCGGCTTCGGCCGGGATTTTTTTTGTGCGACAATGCCGGTCCTTCGCGAGACAACATCAGACATCTGAATGAGCGCTACAGACAACAAATTCAAAGGCATCCCGGTCGTCCAAAGCGGTAGTAAATACCAGACGGAGGCCGGCTTTTCCGCGATCAAGAATGGCATGAAGCAGCGCCAGGACGCGGAACCGATGGTACACGGACAGAAACCGGCCTGGTTGCGCGCCAAAATGCCGTCGGGCGCGGGCTTTTCCAACACGCGGCGCATCGTCAAGGAAAACCGCCTCAGCACGGTGTGCGAGGAATCGATGTGTCCGAACATTGGCGAGTGCTGGAATGCCGGCACCGGCACGATCATGGTGCTCGGATCTGTATGCACGCGCGCCTGCCGCTTTTGCGCGGTCGACACCGGCAATCCGAAGGGCTGGCTTGATGCCGAGGAGCCCATGAACACCGGCCGCGCCGTCAAGCTCATGGGTTTGAAGTACGTGGTCATTACGTCGGTAGATCGCGATGATCTCGACGATGGCGGAGCTGCGCATTACGCCGAGTGCGTGCGCGCGATCAAACGCCTCAACCCGGAAACCGCCGTGGAGGCGCTGACTCCCGACTTTAACGGTGTCGAAGAGCACGTTGAGCTCGTCGTGGATTCAGGTCTCGATGTGTTCGCACAGAATGTTGAAACCGTGAAGCGACTGACACACCCGGTGCGCGACCCGCGTGCCAGCTACGAACAGACCATCGAGGTGCTGCGTCATGCCAAGCGACACCGGCCAGACGTGCTCACCAAGACCAGCATCATGCTGGGACTGGGCGAACGCGACAACGAGATTCTGACGGCGATGGACGACCTGCGCGATGCCGGCGTCGACATTCTGACATTCGGACAGTACCTGCGGCCGACGCCGAATCACCTGCCGATCGAACGCTATGTGACCCCGGAAGAATTTGCGGCCTACCGCCAGGAAGGACTCGACAAGGGCTTCCTCGAAGTCGTATCCGGACCCATGGTGCGCTCCAGCTACCGCGCCGAACAGGCGCTGCAAAAGAACAACGTCGGCATCGCAATCTAGCCGGCACTCTGTAGAAACCAATCGAGAATATTAATGGCCCAGTTTTTTGCTGAGTACGGACTCTTTCTGCTCAAGGCGCTAACCATCGTCGTTGCCATCGTGGTGGTTATTGGCGTCGCCGCGTCCACCGGTCGCAAAGGCAACCAGGACCATCTTGAAGTCGAAAACCTTAACAAGCGTTTTCGTTCGCTGGCGAGCACCTTGCAGAAGGGCGTTTTGTCGAAGAGCGAACAGAAGCAGCTTGCCAAGGACGAGAAGAAGAAGGACAAGGCCGCCTCCAAGCAACCGTCGACGCGGCCGCGCAGTTTCGTTATCGACTTCAAGGGCGACCTCAAAGCAACGGCAGTGGTCTCCCTGCGCGAAGAGGTGAGCTCGGTGCTCGAGGTTGCCGGCAAGGACGACGACGTTATCGTGCGCCTTGAAAATCACGGTGGTGTGGTGCACGAGCACGGTCTGGCCGCGTCGCAGCTGGCGCGCATTCGGGACCGTGACATCCCGCTGACAGTGTGTGTCGACAAGGTTGCGGCCAGTGGCGGTTACCTGATGGCCTGCGTTGCGAGCAGGATTTACGCGGCGCCGTTCGCCATTCTGGGCTCGATCGGCGTGCTCGCGCAGATTCCAAATTTCCATCGCATGCTGGATTCGCACGGCGTTGAGTTCGAGCAGGTGACGGCCGGCAAATACAAGCGCACGGTTACGATGTTCGGCCAGAATACCGATGAGGACCGCGCCAAGCTGAAGCAGGAACTGGAAGACGTACACACCCTGTTCAAGGCAGCCGTACACAGGTTCCGACCGCAGCTCGACCTGGAAACCGTTGCAACCGGCGAGCACTGGTACGGCGCGCAGGCGCTGGAACTGGATCTGGCAGACGAACTCAAGACCAGCGATGAGCTGCTGGCAGAGCTTGCCAAAGATCGCGACCTGTATCGCGTCAGCTATGAGGTCAAGCAACCGTTGCAGAAACGCCTGATCTCCGGTATCGATGCGGTGCTGGAGAAAGTCGATATCGCCGCATGGCGCCGCCACTTCGAGTCACGACTGCCGCGCTAAAGCGGGAACCGTATTGGCCAGAGGCGGTCGAAATAGCAATATCCGAGGGAAAATGATGATCAAGTCTCGCCAAATTGCAGTATTCCTGAGTGTTGCAGCGCTGACGGTCGCCGCCTGTTCGACGTCGCCGACTGGCCGCAGCCAGATGATCTGGAAGTCAGACGCTGAACTCGCCGTGGAAAGCGCCAAGCAGTTCGCGGAAATGACCGCATCGATGCCGCTGGTTACCGATCGCGCGACCATCGACTACATTGCCTGCGTAGCCAACGCGGTTGTGATGGTGCTCGATCCGCCGTACAGCGAGATCGAGTGGGAAATGCGCATTTTCGACAACGAGGCCATCAACGCATTCGCGATGCCGGGCGGCAAGATCGGTATCTTCGACGGCATCCTGAGTGCTGCGCAGAACCAGGATCAGCTGGCCGCGGTCATTGGTCATGAAATCGCTCACGTAACCTCACGCCATGTTAACGAGCGCGCGTCGCGCGGCTCGATTACTGACGTCGGTATCCAGGTAGCAGCTGTGATCCTCGGCGGCGGTCACAGTGGCGCAACCTACACCGCCTACGAGGCGCTGAATCACGGTGCGGCGCTGGGCATCATGTTGCCGTTCAACCGCGGCCAGGAAAGTGAGGCCGATATCGTAGGGCTCGAGTACATGGCGCGTGCGGGTTTTGATCCGCGCCAGGCAGTGCCGCTGTGGAAGAACATGGGTGCCCAGCAGGAGAAAGAGCCTGCGGAATTCATGTCGACTCACCCCTCGAACGAGACACGTACCGAGCAGCTGATTTCCGAGTGGCCCAAGGTATTGCCGTACTACAACGAGGCCGTCGCTGAGGGCAGGCGCGCAGATTGCACGCCGCCACCGCGCGTCGAGAGCTGATTTCGCCCCGCTCGGGCAAATCTGCCAGAATAGCGGCCATGTCCGCTCACAATACAAAGCACTGGCTGCTGCTGGCGTGCGTCTCACTCCTTGGTGCCTGTTCGACGTTCGAAGGCTTCAAGGAATCCTGGCGCAGCGAACCAAAGCAGAAACTGGTGCCGCTCGCAGAACGGCCGGTCGAAGAACCCCTGCATGCCAATGACTTTATGCTGGAATCTCCAGCGCAGTCGGTCGTTGGGGCTCCGCAGGTTGTCTTCACGCGTGAACAGGACACATTTTCCGATCTCGCGCGGGAATACGGTCTCGGTTTCGACGAGTTGCTGGCTGCCAACCCGGGTATCGACCCGTGGCTGCCAGGCGACAACACGCCGGTCCTGCTGCCCACGCAATACGTGATCCCGGATGTGCCGCGGCAGGGCGTCGTGCTCAACATTGCGAGCAAACGACTGTTCTACTTTCCGGAGGTCGCCGAGGGCGAGCCGCAAGTGGTCAAGACCTATCCTATCGGCATAGGCCGGGTCGGCTGGGAGACGCCGCTGGGTGATGCGAAAGTCATTGCGAAGGCCACCGATCCACACTGGTATGTGCCGGCGTCGGTACGCAAAGAACATGCCGAGATGGGCAATCCATTGCCATCGGTCGTGCCGCCGGGACCCGAAAACCCGCTCGGCGCACACGTGCTCAAGCTTGATATGCCCGGATACCTGATTCATGGCACCAACCAGCCATATGGCGTGGGCATGCGCGTCAGTCATGGTTGCGTGCGCCTTTACCCCGAGAATATCGAGCTGCTGTATTCACTGGTCGACATCGGCGAGCAGGTCATGATCGTCAACGAGCCGTACCTGGTCGGCATTCTCAGAGGCGAAGCGTACTTCGAGGGGCATGAGCCTCTCGAGGATGACACCTTGACGCCCGAAGAAAGGCTGGACGAGCTACTCGGGTCGACCGGCCTGATCCTGGGCGAAGACGAGCAAATGCACGTCCGCGCGATCGCGAGTGCCGCCGCCGGTGTGCCGGTAAGAGTGGCGCGATTCGACATTGACGAGGCGCTGGTCCGCGCTCGCGTGGTTCGCAATACGATTGAAGTCGATCCCGACGCACCAACGCTGGATGAGGTCCGGGAGATGATCGACGAAGCTAACCGCGAAGCGCAACCGGCCGCCTATAACGCGCCCTGAACGTAGCGTTTGAACGGTTCGGGTAGCCGCTCGCGATCTGCCGCTGTTACCGTTGCGACCGGCCACGGGCGCGAGTTGAACGTATTCCAGAACAGTAGCGTCTCACCACTGTTGCGCTGCTGCTGCACGTCCTGTAACAAACCGCGCATGGCTTTGCCGGTGTAGGTGCTCTCCAGCTGCAAATCCAGATGTTCCGCAGCGATAGCGACAGCCTCGTCAGTCTCGGGATTCGACTTCGCGTAACCGTCGCCAAAGAACTCATCGCGAAAGTCGATTCGCACACGCTGGCCGATGTCGTCCGGTATGTCTGCACCACAAAGCCGCAGCATCGTTGCGATCTTGTTGATGAGTCGCAGCAGGCCGCTCTTGTTGGCAAATCTCTCGTCCGTGACACGCACAGCCTGGACCCGGGTGGGCAGCCCCGCGAGCGCGAGTCCCAGTGCCAGTCCGGCGGTGGTTCCCATGGTGCCGGTCGCGACATAGATCTTGTCGGGGCAGGGTAGCTGGTCTGCAGCGATCTGTTCGGCCAGCTCAAAGGCTGCATTCACAAAGCCGACGCTGCCGAGCCAGGAAGATCCACCAACCGGGATGACCCAGCAATTCCTGCCCTGTGCGTGTTCGCGCAAGGTTGCCACGCGCGCTTTATAGCTGCCGCCGTAATAGACCAGCTCGGTGTTGTTGGCGATGTGGGCGTCCAGGGTGCGGGCGCATTTTTCGTCTGCCTGTTGGTGTGACAGGAAACAGGTGCAGTTCAGGCCGAGGCTGCGAGCGTATAGAGAGGTTGCCAAAGCATGGTTCGATGCCACCGCACCGAAGGTCGCGATGCGCGTCGCTTTACGTAATGCAGCGCGTTGCAGGATGTATTCCAGTTTTCGAACTTTGTTGCCACCGTACAAAGTGCCGCTGACATCGTCGTGCTTGATCCAGACAGTTTGCACGATACCCGCTATGTGCAGTGTTTCGCTGCTTACGGGTGTCGGCAGGTTGGCAAATCGTGTTCTTTGCAGTCGATCGCCAAGCGCGGGAATTGTGTTGCCAGGATAATCGGTCATCGACGACAGGTTAGCGAATGTTTAGAATACGCGCACGTTATCTGACCCTCGCGGAGAACAGTTTGTCAGATGCAGTTGACCGCAGTTACACGGTCACCGAATTCGCAGCGCTGGGCCAGCCCATCGATGCGACCCCTGAAACCACGGCAGCCTTTGTTGGCCGTGCGCTTCGCGGCCCCCTGAATACTCCTGTCCTGGTCACGAGCTTCGGTGAATTCAAACGCCAGTTCGGCGGCATCTGGACACGCTCGAGTCTCGGTCCTGCTGTCGAGGAGTTCTTCGAGCATGGTGGCAAAAACCTCTACATCGTGCGGGTCGCGAACCACGCGCGCGGCGCAATGCTCTGTTTGCCGGCGAGTGGTGCGGCGCTGGTACTGCGTGCCACTCAGCCAGGCTCAACCGAGAATGTCCGTGCAGCGATTGACTACGATGGCATCGATAAGGACAACGACGAGTTGTTCAACCTGACGCTGCAGCGCGTCAATCCGGATACACATCTCGTCATCGATCAGGAAATCTACAAGCGCGTCAGCTACCTGCCGGAAGCCGAGACCTACGTCGGCGATGCGTTACTGACCTCGTCCCTCGTGCGCATGGATCAGCCGACACCAACGCACCGGCCGGAACCGACGAGATCCAGCGGCAATCAGTACGACACAGCGTACATCGGTGCTGCTCAGGCAGGCACAGATGGCACGGAGCTGTCCGACTACGATCTGGTCGGTTCCGCCAAAGAGCGCAGCGGCCTGTTTGCCTTGCAGGGCGTGGACAGCTTCGATCTCCTGTATCTTCCGCCAGCAGGCAAAGAGCGTGACCTGGGGCCCGCGGCGTTGCTCGCGGCTGAACAGTTCTGTCGCCGCCGTGGCGCAATGCTGATCGTCGATCCGGCGTGCGACTGGTTGTCGGCAAAGGACGCTGTTCGCGGTGTGCGTGACAAGGGTTATGCGAGCCCCAACATGTTTGCGTACTTCCCGAGAATACGATCGCGATTCGATGAAGATGCACCGGCGCGCGTCGCCGGCGGCGCTATCGCCGGTCTGATGTGCAAACTCGATCGCAACTATGGTCCCTGGCAGAAGCTGGACTTGCAGGGGCTGGGCCTGAGCCGAAAACTCGCGCCTGCAGTCGAGGTTGATGACGAAGACATGTTGATGCTTGCGCGCCAGGGCATAAATGCTGTGGTGCCGGGCGAGGCAGGCAAGGCGAGGATAAAGGGCAGCGTAACGCTTGGCCGCGGCAGCGAGTCACACCACCTGTTTACCTCTCTGCCGGTACAACGTTTGTGCCTGCGCATCGTTTCATCGGTTGATCGCGCGACGCGCTGGTCTGTATTCGAGCCGCACAGCGAGCGCATGTCGCGACGGATAACGCACCAGGTCAGGAGCTACCTGGGCCAACTGTTTGAACACGGTGCGTTCGAAAGTGATGACTTCACGGTGCAATGCGACGCTGGTGTGGCGCGCCAGGAAGATGAGTCGCGCCACGGCGTAACCATCATGCTGGGCTTTCGTCCCAAGTACAGTCGCAAGCGTCTGTTGCTGACGCTGCATCAGACGCCGGCCGGCTGTCGCGTCGCCAGCACGGCATTCGCTCCTGGCGAGTTAACATAAGCCACATCTGATCCTTGTCATACAAGCATCAATCTCATGCCACTGACTAAACGGGAGGGGCCATGAGAGACGATGATGCTCTGCAGAACAATCCGCTGGTATCACGTTCGGCATTGGAAGCCATCCATAGCCAGGTATTCGGCTGGGCCCTTTCCCGCTGTAACTACGACCACGCAACCGCAGAGGATCTTGTGCAACAGGCTTACGTAGAACTGCTGACCGGCAAAGCGCTCTTCGATGACAAGTCGTCATTGCAGACGTTTGTGTTCGGCGTTGTGCAGAATCTCGCGCGCAGTCGCTTTCGGCGCATCAGCTCACGCCTCAGGTTGCTGCAGACGTTTGGCAACCCGGAAGAACCGACCGCCGCAATCCACGAGCACGAAGAGCAAGCCGGCAATGTTTGGCGCGTGGTCGGCGAGCTGCCCGACCGGCAACGGGACATCGTTGAACTCATGTTCTGCCGCGATCTGACGATTGAGGAGGCCGCCGCGGTTATGGGCGTCACGGTTGGCACGGGCCGGCAACACTACGCGCGTGCCAAGAAAGCACTTGCTGCAAAACTGGATATGGAAGACCTGCATGACTGATGTAAATCAAACCCTCAGTAGCGCCATGAAGGCCGCCCGGCCCGAGGCCGGTCGCGTACCCGATTTCGACACGATCATGCAGGCGGCAGAGCGGCGAGCCGGCAAGCGTCGCTGGCCGCGCGTGGCGGCGGCAGCTGCCATTGCAGTGTTGGCTGCGGTCGTCGTGTTGAACGTGACGCAGCCGCCCGTCGATGACACATCGTTCATCGAAATGAACGCTTTCATGAGCTCGACGAGCTGGTCCGCACCCAGTGATGTGCTGTTGCCGAAGAGTCGTATCGATATTTATGAGGATGTGCCGAGGTTGATGGAGTCAACCGAGGACTATGGAGGAGCGTTACTATGAAAAAGGGAATTTTATTGCTGGTCACTGCTATCGGCCTGTCTGGCATAGGCATGGCTGCGCATGCTGAGGACGATGTGTTCAAGGGCAAGCTGTTCGCGCCCAAGATCATTCTCGAGAACCAGGATCAACTGCAGTTGAGCAAGGATCAGTTTACGGCAATCAAGGCCGCTGTTGTCGAGGTGCAGGCGAATGTCGCCGAGCATGAGTGGGACTTGCGCGAGGCCTACCAGAAGCTCATGCAGGAACTCGAAAATGCGCCAATTGACCAGAAAAAGGCACTGCAGCATGTCAATGAGGCACTTCTGGCTGAGAACCAGGTCAAGAAAGAACAGGTTGCCATGCTGATTAAGTTAAAAAACCTGCTGAGCGAGGAGCAGGTAGCCTATCTTGAGGGCATTCAGGGAAACTAGATGAAATCGACCAGACTGCTATCGCTGACGCTGTCGCTGCTGATCACCCTTGCAGGTTGTGGGGGTGGAGGCGGCGGCTCGTCTCAGCCACCTCCGCCGCCACCGCCAACACCCATTACCAAGGCGGAAGCATTCCAGTTCCTCAACCAGGCGACCTTTGGCGCCACGGAAGCTGAAGCGCAGCAAGTTATCAACATGCGCTACGAGGCCTGGATCGACGACCAGATGACGAAAGCGCCGTCGCTGCAGTTGCCGCACCTGTTGGCATTGCCGCGGCCTGTTTTTCTCTTCGAGTTGCAGGCAGACAGGGTGGACATCTGGTTCCGTAATGCGCTGCATGCTGACGACCAGCTGCGCCAACGCGTTGCTTTTGCCCTGTCGGAGATCATGGTCGTATCGCAACTCGGCGCATTGGTCGACTCAACCTACTCCCTCGGTGACTACTACGATGTTCTGGCGCGAAACGCTTTCGGCAACTATCGCGAGCTGATTGAAGAAGTCACTTTGCACCCGTCGATGGGCGTTTACCTGAGCATGCTCGGTAACGAAAAGCCGAATCCCGCGTTGAATATCCGGCCGGATGAAAATTACGCTCGCGAGTTGATGCAGCTGTTTTCGATCGGGCTCGTCGAATTGAATCTCGATGGCAGCGAAAAACTCGACGGCATGGGCAACCCGATTCCGACCTATGACCAGGCGACCATCGAGGCGTTCGCTCATGTGTTTACGGGTTGGAACTACACGGGCTTTGTGAACTTCGAAAACGCGTATCAGACGGCGACGAACCAGGTTCTGCCGATGAAGCTGTATCCGGCATTCCATGACGATGGCGAGAAGGTGCTGCTGGGTGGCACCGTCTTGCCCGCAGGGCAGGGCGGTGTGCAGGACCTGGAAGCTGCGCTCGACAACATCTTTAATCACCCCAACGTTGGGCCGTTCATCGCCATTCGCCTGATCCAGCGACTCGTGA
The DNA here is from genome assembly GCA_963698425.1 of uncultured Gammaproteobacteria bacterium. GTDB lineage: Bacteria > Pseudomonadota > Gammaproteobacteria > Steroidobacterales > Woeseiaceae > UBA1847. The sequence continues at coordinate 457,956 of CAVOQR010000003.1, forward strand.
CAAGCAATCCGTCGCCCGGCTATGTGCAGCGCGTCGCCAGCGTATTTAACGACAACGGTTCTGGCGTTCGCGGTGACCTGGGCGCGGTGGTCAAGGCGATCCTGCTGGACGATGAGGCGCGACCCGAGTTGCCGATGGAAATCGACGGCAAGTTGAAAGAGCCGTTGCTCAGGGTGACGCAGCTGTATCGCGCCTACAATGCCGAGTCTGACAGTGGCAGGTACCCGCTGCTGGCGTCGTATATCTTCTTCGGCCAGGGACCGTTGCAGTCGCCCTCTGTATTCAACTTCTTCAGTCCGTTCTATTCGCCGCCAGGCGAGCTGCGCGACAACAGCCTTGTCGCGCCTGAGCTCGAGATTGCGACCGAATACCAGAACACGCTGATCACGAACTACTTCTTTGCGCAGACGTTTTTCCAGAACTGGATGATTGACAAGACCAGCCCGGACTACAACGACGATACGATTCTCATCAACTTCCAGGAAGAGATGGACGTTGCGGCTGATGTTGACGCGCTCATCGACATGGTTGCCGGAAAACTCCTGGGTGGCGAGATGTCCGACGACATGCGTACGGAAATCAAGCGCGTGGTTGAAATCATCCCCGCAGACCAGCCGCTGTTCCGGGCTGCTGATGCGATTTTCCTGACAGTGTCATCGCCGGAGTTTGCCTACCAACGGTAGGTGGAGCGGGAGAAGAATTATGAAAAAACTTAACAGACGCCAGTTCCTCCGCACCGGCACTGCCGCCGCTGTCATGGCTGCGACACCAGGCCTTGCGTACTCACAGATGTTTGGCAGTGCCGCACCGTTTGGCGACTACAAAGCACTCGTTTGCGTGTTCCTTTTCGGTGGCAACGACTCATTCAACATGCTGGTGCCAACGAGCACGGCGGAATACAACGCCTATGCTGCGTCACGCAATCAGCTCGCGATCGCGAAGGAAGACTTGCTGCCCATTAACCCGGTGCTCGGCGCCGAGAATTTTGATTTTGGTATGCATCCGTCAATGGGCGGACTGAAGTCGCTTGTCGATGACGGCAGGGCCGCGTTCCTTGCCAACGTTGGGCCATTGATTGTGCCGACGACACGTGACGATGTGTTCAACAAGTCGGTGCCGTTGCCGCCGCAGCTGTTCTCGCACAACGATCAGCAGGATCAGTGGCTGTCGTTGAAGGGTGCGGCAACCAGCAAGACAGGCTGGGCTGGTCGCATCGCCGACCTGATTCGCGACAACGTGGTCGGCCAGCAGATGGCGACCAACGCGTCCCTGTTCGGCACCAATATGTTGCAGTCGGCGGAAGAAACGATTGCCTATGTGATGGGCCCCAACGGCCCGTTCGAGTTCTACGGGTTTTCCAACGATCCCGACACGCTGCAAGGGCAGCAGCGCCTGGCATTCGAGGCGATTGCCGCCGCGAATCACGGCAGCGTGTACGAACGGTCATTTGGCGCAGTGCAGCAACGCGCTATCAGCTCAGCCGACACGGTGCTTGGTGCTCTGCGCAATCCGTCCACGCCAACCTTCGATGGCCTGTTCCCAACTTCGCAGCTGGCCACACAATTACGAACCGTTGCACAGCTGATCGCCGTGCGAGACGAGCTGCAGATGGAGCGGCAGATCTTCTTCGTGGCTATGGGTGGTTTCGATACCCACGATGATCAGGAGATACTGCAGCCTGGGTTGCTGGGCGATGTGTCGGCATCTCTGACTGCGTTTCAGACGGCGCTGGCGTCTCTCAGTGTTGAGCAGGACGTTACGACGTTTACCTCGTCAGATTTCGGTCGCACGCTAACGTCGAATGGCGACGGCAGCGACCACGCCTGGGGCGGCCACCAGCTGATACTCGGTGGCAGCGTCGCGGGTAACGCTATCTATGGCAATTACCCCGTGCCGGAGATTGGTGGGCTTGAGGATGTGGGCGGCGGCCGTTACGTTCCGTCGACATCAGCAGATCAATATGCCGCTACGCTCGCTCGCTGGTTTGGTGTCGAAGAGGCTGATCTCGGCGCAGTTGCCCCGAGCCTCGCCAACTTTGCAGTGAAAGACCTCGGATTCCTGGGCGCCTAGATCCGCTAGCATTCAATCGGCTGCGTAATATACGTATGCCCGACCGGTCATCGCCGCGCGACCTGACGCGTTTACATAGTGAACAGCAAACAATCAGGAGAGCGAGATGAACAGAAAACTCATGGTATTCGCAATCGCAACCGGGCTACTGGTCGCCTCCGGCGTCAGTGTGGCCGGCCAGGAGCAGACCCAGACCAAAACGGAAACGCAGGCAAAGGCTAAAACTCAAACCCAGACCAAGGAGGAGACCAAAGTCGCGACCCAAACTCAGGTTCAGACCAAGGCTCAGAACCAGGTCAGAGTCGAGGACAAGGCCGCTATGAACCAGGGCGAGACCAAGCCCGCGAATCAGAACCAGGTCGAGACCAAGACCGCGAATCAGGTCCAGGTCCAGACCAAGGCTGAAAATCAGAAGCAGGTCGAGACCAAGACCAGTACCAAGGAACAAAGCAAGGTTGAGTCTCGCAAACGAGTAGAGCCCGAGGCTAACAATGGGTCGCGTTCAAACCGCGGCGCACCTGCCACGGGCAGCCGCAGCGGTGGCAAGGGCGGCAGACGATAGGACTTCGCCCTGTATAAGAGGGGCCGCAGGTGTTCAGGCGCCTGCGGGTCCTTGCGATAAGGTCGGGGCCACGGCCACAGCTGGGCTAGCTTCCAACCTCATTCAACCGGCCTGTCTCGATTCTGGCATCCATGCATGCAATCACGGAAGGAAATACCGCTTTGTTTGACGGGTATTCCACGCAGTGATATCGCCTTGCGCTGCGAGCAAGCCGGTAGATGAACAAAAAAATGTGAACGGCGAGTTCCGCTATACCCTCGATACCAGCCGCTCGAAGGGCTGCTTTCGGGGTATCATTGAGTTCCGCTACTGACCCTATGTATGGACTCCTCCAACCTAATTTCTTAGGTTGGAAGTCGACCAAAACCCAAAGGGAGTCCATACATGAGCTATTCAACAACAGTCGGGGTCGACTTGGCAAAAAATGTTATTCAGATTTCGGTCGTATCCGACCGAGGCAAAGAGCTTTGCAACCGATCTCTCACCCGCAAGAAGTTTGCTGAGTTTCTTGGCACGCAAAGCCCGTCGCTCATTGCGTTCGAAGCCTGCGCGAGCGCGCATTACTGGGCGCGCGCCGCGAAGCGGCATGGGCATGAAGTTCGGATTATTCCGGCCAAGGCCGTTGCCCCGTTTCGCCAAGGTCAGAAGACCGACAGCAATGACGCGTTAGCGGTTGCAGAAGCGGCTCGGCGACCGAACATTAAGGACGCACCGATGAAGACCGTTGAGCAGCAAGGTCTGCAGTCGATCCAGCGGTCGCGGTATCTGCTGATCCAGGAATGCATTGCCCTGTCGAACCACATGCGCGGCATACTGCTTGAGTTCGGTGTGACGATCCCGCAAGGCTTTGCCTCGTTGTTACGCACACTTCCGGAGGTGCTGGAAGACGGTGACAACGATCTGCCCGACTTGTACCGGCCGACATTGCATCGACTTTACGGCCGCATGCTCGAGCTGCGCAGCGATATTGAAGCCATGACCAAAGAGATCGACAACCTCGTGAAGCAGCACCCGGTGTGCAGCAAGCTGACAGCGCTGGAAGGCGTCGGCCCGATCGGCGCGCTGTCGTTGTATGCAGCGCTCGGCTCGGGGACGGCCTTTACCAAGGGCCGCGAGTTCGCAGCCTACCTCGGCCTGACACCGAGGCAGCACAGCAGCGGTGGCAAGACCAACATCGTGGGCTTGAGCAAGAAGATCGGCAACCGCAGGTTGCGATCGATCCTGATCCAGGGTGCGCTGGCCTACGTTTACCGCATGAAGGAGCCGCGAACGAGCAAGGATCGCTGGCTTCTGGACCTCATTGAGCGAGCGGGACCGCGGCGTGCTGCCGTGGCACTCGCCAACAAGAATGTACGAACGGCCTGGGCGCTTGTTACCCAGGGAACCGAGTATCAACGTCGAGAGCAACTGGAGATGGCTGCTTAGAAAGTCCTGCCTACAGAAACCACGTAACAGATAAAGATATCTGCTCCGGTCAAACCTGCACCGCTTTGAGGCCCTAGAGCCCACTGACCCTTAGAGGAACCGGAGAGCGAATACATAGCGGGCCAGGAGATAGCGTCTCCGACTAAAGGCCGAATATACAAACGCGTCTGAATTCTGTTTACGAAATCTGTTTGCTAGACTGGAGGAGTCCATATAAAAGGCGACGTTCAGTGCCAACCGGTTGACCGTCTGCTTTTTGGCAAATTGTTACTACCTCAGCTTCCGTATTAGCCGCATTGTAAGACAGGTGGACCGTTCGGTAATATGAGGCTAGGTTTCACCAAGACTCGAACACTGGCCAAGTCAGCCGGGGTTAGCCAAGAACAAAGCACAAATAATGTCATTCGATTCTGTTCCGCGACCATTAGAACTTGCTCGACATAGGCCGGCGGTCTGGCTGCTCTTCTTGATATTGTCATGTACCGCAATTGAAGTGGCAGCCCACGATGGGCCGGAGCAGGATATCGAGGAAATCGTCGTGATTGGTCGCTGGACTGATTTGGCCGGCACTGCCATTTCAGCATCCGAGGGAATCGTTGGGCAGGAGGAGCTTGATATTCGGCCACGTTTGCGCACCGGCGAGGTCCTGGAAGTCGTCCCTGGCCTGATCGTTACGCAGCATAGCGGCACCGGAAAGTCGAACCAGATGTTCCTGCGCGGCTTCAACCTCGACCACGGCACCGATTTCAGTACCTCGATCGACGGCATGCCCATCAACATGCCGAGCCACGGCCACGGGCAGGGCTATACCGACCTCAATTTTCTGATACCGGAGCTCATCGAGAGCGTGGAATTCAGGAAAGGCCCTTATCACGCCACTGTCGGGGACTTCTCGTCAACTGGGTCGGCGCACCTCTCAACGTTCAGGGAGTTACCGGAATCGATGCTCAAGATCGGTATCGGCCAGGATGGTCACCGGCAGGTCCTTGTTGCTGACAACCTCGACACCGGGTCGGGCAGACTGCTCTATGCTGCGCAGGGCCATGTCTACGATGGACCATGGGTGGATATCGACGAGGACTTGCAGCGCCTGAACGGAGTGCTTCGCTATTCACAGCAAGGTAACCGTGGCACAGAGTGGGACCTCACATTGATGGGCTACGACGCCAGCTGGAATTCGCCGGACCAGATCGCCCAACGCGCCATCGATAGCGGTTTGATCGATCGACTGGGTTCGCTGGACGCAACCATCGGCGGGGAGACATCGCGCTATAGTTTGTCGGGATCAGTGTTTCACCCGTTGGGCAACGATCGCCAGCTGCATGCCCACGCTTATGTGATCGACTACGATCTGGATCTGTTTTCCAATTTCACCTATCTGCTGGATGATCCCGTCAATGGCGACCAATTCGAACAGGTCGATCGACGGACGGTAATGGGCTGGGACATCAATTATCGCTGGTCCGGCTCGCAACGATACGAAACGACTTACACCCTTGGCATGTCGTTGCGGCGCGACGACATTGGTGAAGTTGCCCTGTTTCGCACCAAGGAAAAGACTCGGCTGGCCACGATCCGGTCCGACACGATCATTGAATCTGCACTTGGCGTCTACGCGCAGGCGGAAACCAAGTGGAGCGATCGCTGGCGCACACAGTTGGGCCTGCGAACAGATTTCTACGACTTTTCGGTGGACAGTAATCTGCGGGCCAACTCGGGCGATACGAACGATGCCATTCTCGCGCCAAAGCTCAGCGTTATCTATGCACTGGGTGCCGAAACAGAGGTGTATCTGAGCACGGGTCGCGGGTTTCACAGCAATGATGCGCGAGGAACGACCATTCGGGTCGATCCAAACAGCGGGGCGCCCGTCGAGCGCGTCGATCCACTCGTCGCTTCGACGGGCGCCGAGGTAGGCTTCCGTACGTTTCGTAACGAGAAGCTGAACCTCTCGGCATCCCTGTGGTACCTGGAGTTGGATTCGGAGCTTTTGTTTATCGGCGATGCCGGAATCACAGAACCGAGCCGGCCTAGTCGTCGCTACGGTATCGAACTGCCGATCTATTATCGCCTCGGGCACTGGGTACTCGATCTCGAGTTGGCTTGGACGAAGAGCCGCTATGTTGATGACGATCCTGTCGGCGCCGAAATACCGGGATCGATAGAGCGAGTGATTGCTGCGGGTGTCGCAATGCAATATCCCAACGGGGTTTACGGTAGTCTCCGCGCAAGGCACTTCGGTGACCGGCCACTAACCGAGGACGGTACCGTGAATTCTGAATCATCCACTGTCCTCAGTTTATTGCTGGGTTATCGACGAGATTCGATGGATTTCAGGTTAGAGGCCTTGAATCTGCTGAACGCAGAGGACCAGGACATCGCGTACTCCTATGCTTCCCGTCTTGCTGGAGAACCGGCCGAAGGTGTCGAGGATATTCACTTCCACCCGATGGAGCCTCGTACATTGAGGGCATCGGTCACATGGAATTTCTGAACGGTGTATCTGGTTCATTACCAGATCATCAACGTCCCAAACTGATGATGCATTTCATTGCCTGAAAGCAGACATTCGATAATCGCGGCCCAATGACCGATTTTGGCCGACTGCCGAAGTTCGTCAGGATGAATACCGAGGGGCCGGTATGCGTGCAGAAGCCGCCGGTCGAGTGATTCGAGGTATAATTTCAGCCACTGACCCAGTGCATGCGTTTGCCGAGGAGCCGTGCGAGGCCAGTTAGAAATACGCGAGGTATGTTATGAAAGCCTGCATTGCCATTATTTTGTTTGTCGTTGGCGGCATTTCAGGTTGCGTATATCAGTCGCTCGGAGACACCTGTGTCTATGCAGAGGGGCAGCCGTTTTATTCTTTTCGCCCCGACGAACTTAATCTGATTGTCGGCTCGTCACAGTTTTCTGCTACGCAAGATCCTTGGTTGAAGTTGAACGCGGACCAGGAAGAGTCAGCTTTGGTAGTTCCTCTCGCACTGACGCAAATACCGAGCGATACATCATATGCGGATCTGCTCGGATACTGTTCCAACGTTGAGGCGCGCAAATATGAGCTCGCGGTTGAGAACGCAGAATGGTCCGAGTACTGGTCATCGGCAACGGACCGAGGGACTTTTTCCGTGGCGTTAGCGATTCCCGGTTTGGAGCCCCCAGTACGCGCGAAATCGTTCGGGTTCGCGCTCATAGGACGAGAGGACGGCGACATAAAAGTATCTTGTGGATGTTTTGCAAAATAGATGGGTAGAAATCAGAGTCATTGAATGGCTGCTGTGGCTGCGACTTCAACCGGTCGACGCAACACATTCATTAAATTTCTCGGCCGGCGTTCTAAATTGTAGCGTTTCTCGTGGCCGTTCGTTGAGTCTTCTTGCAACCGCATTCAATCGGTTCTGATGAACGTTCGATAGATCCATTCCCTTCGGGAAGTACTGTCGCAGCAAGCCGTTAGTGTTCTCGTTCGAGCCACGTTGCCAGGGATGCTGTGGATCGCAGAAGTACACCTTGATGTCGGTCGCCAGTGAGAACTTCTGGTGGTCGGCCATCTCGGCGCCACGATCCCAGGTCAGCGACTTGTAGAGTTCCCGCGGTAACTTGTGTGCCTGTCTTGATCAATGCATTGACCACCGTCTTGGTGTCCTTGGTCGGCACCCTGACCAGCATGACCAGGCGAGTGTGCCGCTCCACCAGTGTCGCGATCTGGCTGTTGTTGCTGCCGCACAGGAGATCACCTTCCCAGTGTCCTGGCACAGCACGGTCTTCGACCTCAGCAGGTCGTTCGCTGATCGATACCGTGTTGGTGATCTTCCCCAGGCCTTTACCTTTGAGGCTATTGTGGCGCGAACGGCGCATGGCTCGTGGCCTGCGCAGGTACTCCAACAGCTCTTTCTTCAAGGCCCCGCGGGCCTGGATGAACAGCGTCAGATAAATCGTCTCGTGTGACACCTGGTACGTCTCATCGTCCGGGTAGTGGTACTTCAGCCACCCTGCGATCTGCCGCGGAGACCACTCGAGCTGCAGCTTCTCGGCCACGATGCGTGCCAGCGCAGGGTTCTCCGCCAGTTTACAGGTCTTTGGACGGTGCGCTCGTTCCCAGGCGGCTTCATCGGCCTGGTTCGCACGATACTGATCCCGACCACCGTTACGATTAATCTCACGACTGACCGTCGAGGGTGCTCGACCCAGTTGCGAGGCGATCGAGCGCAACGAACGACCCGCGACAATACCACGGGAAATCTCTTCGCGTTCGCGCAGTGTTAGCGATCGACTCGAGCGCCTTCGAGTCGGTGGACGAATGCCACCCGTGCGTTCCAGAATACCCCGAACCGAGCCATGATGACGGTCAAACAGGCGGGCAATCTCATGCAATGAATCACCCTTTTGCCAGCGATCCCACATTAGAGATTTGTCCGCTTCGGTGTAGTAAATCCTCTTTCGATACTTCATCTGCAACATCCTCCTCTCTATAATCAGAGATTAGGTGTTGCGTTCACCGGTTGAAACCGCAGCCGACTGCCGAAGTTCGCCAGGATGAATACCGAGGGTCCGGTATGCGCGCAGAAGCTGCCGGTCGAGTGATTCGAGGTATAATTTCCGCCACTGACCCACAGCTGTCAATTTAGCCGTGCGAATTTCTTGCCCCAATTTTATGACATGGTCAACGGGTCGAGCTGCCGGAGGACTCACGATACATGATCAAAATCCACCACTTTGCGATGGCAGTTGCTTTCAGTCTCTGCGTAATGTCACCAGTCACGGTGTATGCCGGTTCATCCCTCCAAGGCACGGAGGCGATAGCGGCCGAAGCTCGCACAATAATCAATTCCTATCGCGACATGGGCTGGTTTTCAGGGTCCGTGCTGTTAGCTAAAAGCGGCCAGCCTATTTATCAAGCCTCCGTCGGCCTGGCGAACCGGGAACTTGCGAAGCCGAACACCCACGACACCAGGTACAATCTTGGCTCGATAATGAAGAACTTCACGGCCGTACTGGTTCTTCAGCAAGTCGAGCGTGGTGTGATCGGACTGGATGACAACCTGGATTCCTATGAGCTTGGTTTTCCTGACGACACGGCGAGCAAAATCACGGTGCGCCAACTGCTTAACCACCGCTCGGGACTTCCGGATGTCTTCACATCAGCATACCGGGAGAGCCCGCTGTCTTTCAGGACGATTGCCGACAAGCTCGCGCTTCTGCAAGACGCTCCTTTGCTTTTCGAGCCTGGGACGGAGCGCCGTTACTCGAATTACGGGTACGTTGTCCTCGGGGCCATCCTGCAAAAAGCCACCGGACAAAGCTTCGCCTCTCTCCTGCAGGAGAATATTTTCGATAGGCTGAAGCTCGAGGACTCGGTCTATCCCTATCGCGAAGACTCGTCCAACCAGTCGCTTCGCTATACGTTCAATTATGCCGGAGAGCAGACTTTCGTCGGAGTCACGGAGCATCATAGTCCGGACGGGGGCATTGAATCGACCGTCGCGGACGTCCTGACCTTCTATCGAGCCCTGTTCTATGGAGATGACTTGCTCTCACACCAAGAAAGCACAATCGACGAATATTTTTCCGTTGACGGTGAAAATTGGGTTGCGTTTGGCGGCGGAGCGGGGGTCAGTGCAGCAGTTGAACTCGACCTGAAGAACGATTACCAGATCGTTGTTCTGGCCAACACGGACGGGCTAGTAGCTGAAGAGATTTCGGGCAGAATCTATTCCTACATCCAGACCGGAAGTTACGACCCGATCAAGCTTCCGCCTATTGTATTTGCCTGGAACAAATATCGAGACATCGGTCCGAAGGCCTTCAAGTCGGAGTTTCAGGCGAGTTATGAATCGGCTGGCTATAGCCAGTTTATCGGGCGCACTCTCAATGATCTTGGCATGTCGCTGGTGAACGATTCGGAGTGGACCGACGCCTTTAATATCTTCGGAGCACTTGTTGAGTTGTTCCCGGAAGCGCCCCAGGCGTACGACAGTCTTGCTTACGCCCATTTCCGGGCCGGCGATATTGGAATGGCGCGTGAAGTATTCTCCAAGGCACTCAAGCTGCAACCTGCGTTTTTAAGCGACTATTCAACGGAGAACTACGGGGCTTCAATTGATTAGCCCTGACCGTCTGCTATTGCTTGCTCTGAGACGCTCGCCGGGAAGCTAAATGAGGGGCCGCTT